>CAZCNH010000023.1:0-47607 GCA_964500065.1 uncultured Acidobacteriaceae bacterium | reverse complement strand
GGGGTTCATTAGGCTGGACAAAGACGGGTTGCGGTTGCTTGTGGGCGCCGCAACCCGTTCCCAAGCGGTCAGGCCGGAAACAAATCTTTCCAATTGCCACCCTTCGGCATGGTTCTTTAGCAAAAAGGAGTACAACAATGCCGACTCCGGTGCCGCGGTTACAAAGACAGATGTTAGCGATTCTTCTGCTTGCGATGCCCTTGATCGGATTTGCCCAGTCTCAATCTCCTTCCGCTCAGGAACTCTTGCCGCGAAGATCGGGTCCGGCTCCGGCACACCCGCTAAAATGCGCGGTGATGGCGTGGGAGCAAACCGGAGATAAACCTTCGCTGACGTTGATTTGTCCCCCAGAGGATGTTTACTCGCCAATCCGTCTGGTTCTCAAACTATCCTGGAAAGAGGTGAAGGAAATCCCCGATGGTTTGCGGGATCTGGAACTGTTTCCGGGAGACATTGCAAAGGTAAAACTCTCTTCTAAGGCTGCAGTCGCACTCCTCCGAATCAGAGCTGACGTGCGCGGGCGACCCGGCCACAAGTGGGTGAAGTTCAATGAATTGTTACAAGTGGGGATAGTGGTTGAAGATTAGCACCATCTCCACAAGAAGACTCAATGGTGCAAATCTACGTCAGTTTGAGGAAGGCGGTGCGGAGAGATTCGGCAGCGGCGGGTTGCTTCTGTTCGAGGGCGGAGAAAAAGGCATCGCGGGGGAGGGTGCCGGTCATTTCAAGCCATTGCAGAACGGCCAGCGCGGCGGCGTTCTTGCCGCCGGCGGGAGCGCGGAAGGGATAGCGCTGCACAATCGCATCGCTTTCGGGAAGCGTAACGCCTTCATCGGCGAGGATGAAGGTTTCCTCGGTCAACCCGCGGAAAACGCCGTTGCGCGCGAGCTCTTGCGCGCCATCCTGCGAGCACACCAGGATCGCGTCCGGCGATTCAATGCCCGTAAACAAAATCGGCTCGGGGCTGAGGATCAACTCCGACACAGAGAAGCCCGTGCCCTGGGTGACCGGGTTGTCGTTTTTCTGCGTGGCGTGCAGCCCGCAGGAAATCGCGGCCAGAGCCAGCGTGGACGCGGCGGATTGCACGTGTTCGCCTGCGGTGCCCGCCAGAATCAGGCGCGCCGGCTCGGCGAGATCCGCGGAAAATTGCGGCGCGCGAGTTTCCGTCGCCGGGCGCTGTTTTTTTCCGGCAGAAGCCAGGAACGAATCGCGGAAAACGCCGCGCGGCTGATTGTGCAGCACGCCCAACTCGTATCCCGCATCGGCGGCGATTTTGCGGAGTTGCGCTCCGGTCAGCTGGTTCCAGCGGGTTCCGTAGGCGGTGCATAGCTCCAGAATTTCCACCACGGCAAAGCCGGGATGGGCGATGGCTTGCGCGATGAGCGAAGGCAAGTCTGCATCGGTGGCGATTTTGCGCGCGACGAAAGATGCGCGGCTGGCAATCAGCAGCCGCGCCAGGTCGAGCGGGGCTACGGCGTTGCCGCCCTTGGTGGTCGCGGTCACAAAATCCAGCGGGGTGAACGCGGAATTCTGTCCTCCGGTCATTCCAAACAAAAAGTTGTTGTGTACCAGGACGGTCACATCCACGTTGAGCAGCGCGGCGTGAATCAAGTGGCTCACGCCGATCATCGCGCCGCCGTCGCCGATCATCACCACCGGCTTCAGGCGGTTGGCGCCCAGCACGGAATCGGCCAGGCCCAGTCCGGTGGCAAACGCGGTGGAACGGCCGTGCGTGGTGTGCACGGTATGCGGCGTGGCGAACTGCGAATCCGCCAGGCCCACGCAACCGATATCGGTGACAATCGCCAAATCCGCCGGGGATACCTTCAGCGCTTCCAGCGCGCGCTCGAGCGCGTGCAGCACCGCGTTGTGCCCGCAGCCCTTGCAATACGGCGCCGGGACATTGGCCGCGAGATATTCGTTGCCACTCACGCGGCCTCCTTCACCCGCGCGATAATTTCGCGCGGCGGAATCATCGCGCCTACCCGGTTGACGCGCACCAGCTTGCGCCCGTTCAGCAGCGGTTCGATCACCCCCGCATAAAGCCCGCTGGAGTTTTCCTCCACCACGAGAACGGTTTCATGTTTCCCCAGCGCCTCCTGCAGGGCGCGCCGGGGAACCGGGAACAACGTTTGCAATTGCAGGAAGGAAACCGGGAGACCTTCGCGGCTCAAGGCCAAGCACGCCTGTTCCGCGGCGCGCGCGGAAACGCCGTAGCTGATCACCAGCGTGCGCGCTTCCGGCGAGGGGACAAACCGCGCCCGGGTCATTTCCGCCTCGTGCGCGGCGATCTTCTGATGCAGGCGCGCAAGAATCGCCAGCGCTTCCGGCGTATTTTTCCGCAAGCGGCCCTGCGCATCGTGCATCGAGCCGGTGGCCACGATGCGTTGCTCGCCGCCCACCGGCGCGAACAACGGCGGTTGCTCCGCGCACTCGCAGGCATAGGTGGCAAACGGTCGCGCGGAATCATGCGGCGCGCGCGTGGCCGCCGCGACCGCCGGAAGACCGGCGAGATCCACCGATTCCTGAGTCATGCCGGTTTCTTTGTCGGAAAGCAGGATCGCGGGCACGCGCAGCTTTTCCGACCAGTGAAACGCCCATTGCGTCAGCTCGTAGCATTCAGCCGCGGTGGCTGGGGCAAACATGGGAAGGGTGAAGCCGCCGGAAGTGCAGAACTCGGCCAGCAGGACGTCGCCCTGCGCGCCCTGCGTGGCCCCGCCCGTGCTCGGGCCCAGCCGCTGCACCAGGGCAATCACCAGCGGAGTTTCGGTCATCAACGCGTACTGGACGGTTTCAATCATCAGGCAGAAGCCGGGACCGGAGGTCGCGGTCATTGATTTGTGGCCGGCGAGCGACGCGCCCACGCAATACGCAAGCGCGGTGATTTCATCCGGAGCCGCCAGCGCTAATCCATTGCGCAGGGGCAACTCTTCCATCATGGTCTGGTAGATTTCACTCGAAGGGGTGATGGGGTAGCCACTGAAGAAGCGGCATCCAGCGGCGAGCGCGCCCAAAGCGGTCAGACGGTTTCCGGAGACCAGGGCGCGATGGGCGGGTAGACGCATCCGCAGAAGAACAGGGCACATGCGATGCCATCAGGAATGGATTGTATCTTTTGCAAAACCAGAGGGTTAGGGATTATGGGTGGGCGAAAAAGCCCATCCGCGCGCGACCCGCTGCGCCGGTTCACCCGCAGGATTGCCTGACGATCAGACCGCCCAGGAGTCGTTTACTCCCACCGATTGGGCCATGCGCAGGACCATCGGTCGCGCACCGTCCAGCAAGGCTTGGGTTCGAATGCGGTAGCATTCGCCTTCGCGCCCGCCGAACATTCTGGGGCAAACCACCAGTTGCGAGTAAAGCACAAGGCTTTCGTCGAAATACACGTCGCCGCCGAACGGGTTTTCCAGCAAACTGGTACAGCCCAGCTCGGTTTCCAGGAAGATTTCATCCATTTCGGCGTCAGAAAGCGGCCGAACGCGATGGACTCCCGCCGCATCCGCAAATTGCGCCGGGGTCAATTCCACGGCTTCCGGAACAATCGCCAGCACCGGCCGGCCTTCCAGGCGGAAGAGCTGAATCCGAACATGGTTGGCGTCGCCACAGGAACAAATGCGTTCGGTGAGCGGCTCGCGCGCCGTGTAAAGTTCGAGAAATTGACGAATCAGGGCCTGGGCTTTCATCGGACCTCCTGCCGGGAAATGCGCCGAAAGCCGGGCGCTCCCTTGGGAAGAGTGGGGCAATTTAGCTGCCATTCCCGCATGAAGAATGCACGGCAGCGCCGTCCTGCCGACGCCGGCCAAAAGGCGGATTTGGGGATTGAGATCTTTCGCAAAGGCCCGCTCAGGATGACGGGCGGCAGATGCTCCGCAAGCTACGCGGCTTCGGCCGGTTCCTTCAATTCGCCTTCCCAGCGGGCCATAACCACAGTAGCGAGGCAATTGCCGATGACGTTGGTGGAAGTACGGGCCATATCCATCAACTCGTCGATACCCAGGATGATGAAGATGGGCCATTCGGGCAGATGGAATTGCGCGGCGGTGCCGAGCAGGATCACCAGCGTGGCGCGCGGCACGCCGGCCACGCCCTTGCTGGTGAGCATCAGCGTCAGGCAGATCATCAACTGCTGGCCGAGAGTGAGCGGAATGTTCGCCGCTTGCGCCACAAACACGGTGGCCAACGAAAGGTACAGCGTCGAGCCATCCAGATTGAAACTGTACCCGGTGGGCAGTACAAACGCGACAATGGGCCGCGGCACGCCTAATTTTTCCATCGCTTCCATGGCCCGCGGCAGCGCCGCTTCCGAGCTGGTGGTGGCGAAGGCAATCGAAACCGGCTCGGCGATCACCTGAATAAAGCGGCGGATCGGCACCCTGGCGACCAGGGCGATGGGCAGCAGCACGAACAGCATGAACACCAGCAGCGCCACATACAACGTAGCGAGCAGTTTGAAGAGGTTCACCAGAATGCCCAGGCCCATGTGTCCCACAGCGAACGCGATGGCCGCGCCCACCCCCACCGGCGCAAACAGCATCACCAGATTGGTGAACTTGAACATGGTCTCCGCAAGGCTTTCGCAGAAGGCCAGCATCGGGATGCGCTTGGGCTCGGGCACTTGCGCCAAGCCGATAGCAAAAATAATGCTGAAGACCACCACTTGCAGCACGTGCCCTTCCGCAATAGCTTTGGCGATATTTTCCGGGAAGACGCTGATGATCACGTCGCGCCCGGATTGCTTGGGCACGGTGGGGACATCCACGGCGGTGGTGGCGGTTTGCTGAATCCCTTCGCCGGCCTTGCTGATGTTGATGGCTGCCAAGCCGATGAAAAGCGCGACGGTAGTGACCACTTCGAAATAAATCAGCGAGCGGATGCCCAGCCGTCCGACTTTGCGCAAATCAGGATGCCCGGCAATGCCCACCACCAGCGTGCCAAAAATCAGCGGGGCGATGATGGTCTTGATCAGGCGCAGAAAAATCAGGCTGAACACGCGGGCGTTCTGGCTGGCCTCCGGCCAGTCATGGCCGATTTCCGCGCCCACGATCATGCTGATCAGGATCCAGGCCGTGAGCGAACGTTTGGCCCAGCAATAACCGATCAGCCCGGCAATCGCCACCCAGCGCGCGAACTGCCCCAGCATCTCCGGGGTCGAGAACTGGCCCGAAGCATTGCCCGCCCACAGCAGCGCGGCCACGGCGTAGCCGGCCAGAACCACAAACGTCGCCATGCGCTTCACTGGAGCGCGGGGATCGTCTTGCAGGGGAACTTCGGCCATTTCCCATCCCTCGATCAAACTGAATTGCGCGAACAGGCGCCAGAAAATTGAAGGCGAAGCTTATTGCACTTTCCGCATAGAAGCAATCGCGCCGCCCCAAAATCTTGTTGCAGGGCCGGCAAGCGGGGGCATGGGCGGCCGCCGCCCCGGTCCTGTTTTTTCTGCTAACAAAAGGTTGCGTTCTTACGTCGAACGGTATATCGTTGTGCGCTATAGTGGCCCGCGGTAGAGCGAGTACCGGGGCGCTGGATCCAAGGGAGGCTTGGCATGGTACTTCGGAAACGAGAGACGGAGCCGCTTCTGCCGCTGACACCGGCCATGTTCCATGTGCTAGTGGCTCTGGCCGACGGAGAAAAGCACGGCTACGCCATCTTGAAAGAGGTTGCTTCACTCACCGGCGGGCGAGTCCGGCTGAGCGCGGGCACGCTGTACGGCATCATCAAGCGTTTGTTGCAGGGCGAAATGATCGTGGAATCGGCCCGGCGGCCGGCCGCGGCGCTCGATGACGAGCGTCGCCGCTATTACCGCCTGACCGAGTTCGGCGAGCGCGTCGCGCGGGCGGAAACCGCTCGCCTGCAGGAAATGGTTTCCATGGCCCGAACAAAAAACTTGCGGCCGGAGACGGCGTAATCCGGCCCGTGGAAGGCGGCGCGCCGGAGCACGATGACCGTCGCCAAGAGAACTTGTAGAGCCGCAGTTTGAGGCTCGCTAGAGGGAAAGCCAGTTGCGCTGCCACACCGAGCGGCTCCCGCCGTTCCGTGAGGCTGCGTAAGTTGCGGAGAGGACGAATTCTATGGCCGCGCCCAAAAAACTGTTGGGAAAGAGAGTTTTTCAGACTCTTCTGAAACTCTTTCCATTCGACTTCCGCTCCGACTTCGGCGGGGAGATGGAAGAGGTATTCGCGGCACAAAGCGCGGAAGCTGAGCGGCAGGGGCGCGTGGGAATCTTCCGGCTGTGGTGGGAAACCCTGCTGGGCGTGTTCACCACGGCGCCGCGCGAACACTGGGAAATGCTGAAGCAGGATGCCGGGTACGCGCTGCGCATGATGGGCAGCAACAAAGCGTTTACGCTGGCCGCGGCGCTTACGCTGGGCCTGGGCATTGGCGTAAACAGCGCCATATTCAGCGTGGTTTACAGCGTCTTACTCAAACCGCTGCCGTACGGCCAGGGACCGCAACTGATTCGTGTGCGCCAGGCCGCGCCCAAGCTGAACTCGATGAATATCGGTTTTTCCGAAAAAGAATTGAACGACTACCGCGAGCAGAACCGGACACTGGATGCGATTGCCGAATATCATTCGATGTCGTTCATCCTGATCGGTGAAGAACCTCGGCGCGTGCAGACCGGCGTCGTCTCCTACTCTTATTTTCAGACCATGGGGGTACAGCCGGTTCTGGGCCGCGACTTCACCCGGGAGGATGACGACAAAGGCCAGGGCGAAGGCGTGCTGTTGTTGAGCAACAAGTTCTGGGAAAAAGAGTTTCACGGCGACCCAAACATCGTTGGCCGGAAATTTCAAATGAACAACCGGCCGCATACAGTGATTGGAGTGCTTCCGCCCCTTCCGGCTTATCCCAACGACAATGACGTGTTCATGCCGGTGTCGCACTGTCCCTTCCGCTCGTCGCAGCAGACGCGCGAAAACCGCAGCGCGCGCATGACCCAGATGTTTGCCCGGATGAAACCTGATGTAACCGAGGCGCAGGCGCTGGCCGATCTTTCCACCATCGCCGCGGGCTTTTCTGGCCAGTATCCGGAGAACTATCCGAAAGAATCGAGTTTCACCGCGCGTGTAACCTCGATGAAAGATGAACTGACGCAGAATGCCAGGCAGACCTTTCTGATCCTGCTGGGTACGGCAGGCCTGGTGCTGCTGATCGCCTGCGCCAACGTGGCCAACCTGATGCTCTCCCGCGTGCTGCGCCGCGAACGCGAACTGGGCGTGCGCGCGGCGCTGGGAGCGAGCCGCGTGCGCCTGATGCGCCAGTTGCTCACCGAAAGCGTCCTGCTCTCCCTGCTCGGCGGCGGCTTCGGACTGGTTCTGGCGGGATCCGCGACCAACCTGCTCACCAGTTTTGCCGCGCGGTTCACGCCACGGGCCACGGAAATCAGCGTCAGCCTTTCTGTCCTGCTGTTTACCCTTGCGGTTTCGGTGCTTACCGGGCTGGTGTTCGGTTCGCTCCCCGCCATGAGTTCCGCGCAGGATGTTTTCTCTTCCCTGCGCGACGGCGGACGAGCCACCGGCGGCAGGCGTGGACGGCTGCGCGCAGCCTTGATTGTGGCGCAGGTAGCGCTTTCCTTTGTCCTGCTGATCGGCGCGGGATTGATGACGCAGAGTTTTCTGCGCCTGCAGAGCATGCCCGGAGGCTACGACCCGGAAAATGTGCTGAGCGCGCGCATCAGCTTCAATTTTTCAAAATATTCGCAGCCGGCGGATTTCCGCAATTTCTGGCATGCCCTGTTCGAGAAGCTCGCGGGCGACCCGGAGATCGTGGCCTACGCGGCGGCCAGTGAATACCCCATGCTGGCCGGCCTGACGCCGGGGAGTGTCCCGTTCCAGATTCAGAGCCGGCCTGCTCAGCAAGGCAGCCTTCCGAATACCGCCGATACCCGGATCGCCTCTTCCGGTTATCTGAAGACAATCGGCGTCCCGCTGATCACAGGACGGATATTTGAACGCTACGATACGGCCGAATCCCCGCAAGTCGTTGTGGTAAATCAAGCCTTCGCAAGAAAGTTCTTCCCAAATCAAGAAGTGCTGGGCCAGCGCATTTCCATCGGCAATCCCGGGCCGCAGGGTCCGGTGTGGGCGGAGATTGTGGGGGTTGTGGGCGATGTACGCGAAACCGGCCTGGACAAAGACGAATATGCAGCCGTCTATCAAGCCCATGAGCAGGTACCGTTCGCAAACCGCATTCTGATCCGCACCACCGGCAATCCGCTGCGCATGGTGGAGCGCGTGCGCCGTGCCGTGCGTGAGATTGATCCGCATCAGCCGGTGGAATCGTTTCAGACACTCGAGGCCGCGCGCAGTGAATCGCTGGCCAATCCCCGGCTCACTTCGATGCTGATGGGTATGTTCTCCCTGCTGGCGCTGGCTATTACGGCCACGGGCATCGCCGGGGTCATGGCGCTGTGGGTGAATCAACGCACGCGCGAAATCGGCATCCGCATGGCCATGGGCGCCAGCCGCAGCGGCGTGCTCACCATGGTGATGCGCGAAGGCCTGGCAATGGTGGTCCTGGGAGTGGTGCTGGGCGTTGCCGGCGCCTACGCCATGAGCGGAATGCTGAAGGATTTGCTGTTCCGCATTGAGGCCCGCGACCCGGTCACGTTTGCGGGCGTCGCCCTGGTGCTGCTTGCCTGCGCCGCGCTGGCTTGTTTCGTGCCGGCGCGCCGGGCGTCCTGTATTGATCCGATGATCGCGCTCCGCGCAGAGTAGGGGAACTGAATGATTCGAGTAGCTGCCATGCGATACGGAATTGTCTATGCGCTGGCCTGGTTTCCTTCGGCGGCTTTCGCGCCCGCGAAGGTCACTCAGTCCGCGATTCACCAGGCCGAAGCTCGCGTGAAAGCGGAACCCAGGAACGCCACGGCGGTTCGCGAACTGCACATGCTGCTGGCCTCACCCAATGACCTGACGCGCGAAGAGAGCATGCGCTTGCGCGAAGTGGTTCGAAAGCACTCCACCGTGGCGATCGACACGCTGGTCCCACTGGGTGAGCCGGGAGAGCCGGTGGTAATTTCTGGCACAGTGCGCGACGAGCAGGGCCGCCCGGTACAAGGCGCGCTGGTTGCGGTTTTTCAAACGGACGCAGGGGGCCTTTACGCCAAAAGTGATGCCACCAGAAGGCGCATGGATGAGCCCAACTCCCGAATCTTCGGTCATCTCCGCACAGGCGCGGACGGCACGTACGAATTTCGCACCGTGCGTCCCGGAGGCTATCCCCTCCCGCTGCCCAAACGGCCGGGCGATCAGGCTTGGATCCCCGCGCATATTCATTTCCTCGTTACCGCGCCCGGATATCAGAATTTCGGTTGCGGGCGCGAGAGTTGCCAAATCGTGTTCAGCGACGACCCGCGCATGACGCCCCATTGGCAGGAATGGGCGCGGAAGCTGACGTTCCCCGTTCTGAACTTGTCGCCGGTAGCAGACGGTTTTCGCCGTGCAACCTTCGATGTTTCCATGCAAAAGGAGAAGAAACGTTGAAGAACGCAATCCTGTCACTCGTGCTCGTTTTGTCTGCCGCAGGTTTGGCCATTGCCCAGTGCGGGCAGCCCGCCAAGCGTCCGGCGCAAAACATGGATCACATGTCCGCGGCAGAAATGTTCAAAGCCCATTTCAACCCGGTCACCCGGGACTTCCATACCGGCGGCCAGCCTCCGCTGGAAATGCTGAAGGAATTCAAGGACAAGGGTTTCAAGGCTGTGATCAACCTGCGCTTGCCTGCAGAAAACCAGATGGGTGAAGCAGAGGAAGCTGCCGCAAAACAATTGGGTCTGCGCTACTTCAATATCCCCGTGGTTTACCGCGATCCGAAATTCGAGCAAGCCGATGAATTCCTGAAGCTTACCGACGACCCAGCCAACCGCCCGATGCTGATTCATTGTGCGGTGAATATTCGAGGCGGAGCGTTCTTCATGATCCGGCGCATCCTGCGCGACGGCTGGACCTTCGAAGACGCGCTGAAGGAAGCGGAGAAGGCGGTGGAGATCGCCCCGCACTACCAGAAGTTTGTGAAGGATTACGTGGCGCAGCACAAGAAGTAGCCGCAGTTGGCTGGCTTTACCGCTCCCCTGTTGCCGAGGTTGGTTCCGGGAGAGGAAAAGAGCGGCCCCGGCGAAAATCAAAGGAGTAGGAGAATGATCAAATCCGTACGCCAGGGAATTCTTCTGTTGGTGATCTTTGCGGCCTTTCAGCCGTACGCCGTCAACTCTGCCCAGCAAGCCCCCGGCGGTCCGGTGATTCCCGTCGAAGGGCTGGACGTAGTGATGCTGGTGGACGGCAAGGAAGTACAGGGCAAAGAAAACTTCGCAGTGGTGCGCGGAAAGTACAAATACATCTTCGCCAGCGAAGAGAACAAAGCCGCCTTCGAAAAGGATCCGGTGAAATACGAAGTCGGAGAATATTGCCAGCGGATGGGCGCGCCGACGGGCGCCAATCCCGACTTGTGGGCCATGCATGAAGGTCGCATTTATGTCTTCGGCTCGGACGATTGCGTAAGAGCTTTCAAGGAATCGCCGAAGGACTACATCGAACCCGCCCACACACCGTGGAAAGCCACAGCCCAGGAGGCCTCGCGCGGACGCGACCTGCTGGAAAAAGCGGTGACGGCGATGGGCGGACCTCAAGTGGTTGACCGCGCCAGTTCCTTCCGGGAAATGCGCACGCAAAAAGTCAGGGGCCGCGACAACACAGAATTTGAGACCACGACGGAAATCATCCGCTCCTATCCGGACGGGCTGCGCCAGGTGCAAGTTCGCCCGTTCGGAAGGGTGGTCACCGCATTTTCCGGCAATGATGGTTTTGTTCAATTCACCGGCCGCGATAATCGCCCCGAAGTTCGCTCAACGCCGGCAAACGCGCGCCAGATTCTGGAGAGAGCTTTCCTGCAAGACCCGTTCTTTCTTCTGCGCGCGCGCAAGGATTCCGGTTTCCGCACGGCCAGCGCCGGCACGGGAAAAGTTGGCGCGACTGCTGTGGAATGGGTTCAGGTGGAAGCCCAGGGAGTGCGGTTGACCGTGGGGATCGAGCCTGCCAGCGGCAAACTGCTCAGCATTGCGCAGGTCACCCGCGGTCCCGGCGGGAAGTACGGCAACCTGCAAATGGAATTCGCTGATTTTCAACCCACTGGCGGTTTGACCTATGCGCGGCAAGTCAGCGCCGTATTCAACGGGCAACCTCTCGCTGCGTCTTCCTATGCCATTCGGGAGGCGGAAGTGGATAAACCCGTGGACCGATCGTTCTTTGAAAAGCCGACGAGCAACCCTTGATGGCTATTGCGACACGGCGCGCCTGCGCCCGGGGACAGGGAGCAAGAAATGAAAAAAATTCTGGTGACTTTGTGTTTGGCCTGCAGCGTGAACGCAGCCCCCAGTGATTGGCCGCAATGGGGCGGACCGGGACGGAACTTCAAATCCGACGCTAAAGGTCTCGCAGCCAAATGGCCCGACGATGGCCCGAAGAAGTTGTGGAGCCGCGAACTGGGCGAAGGTTACTCGGCCATTTCTGAAAAAGATGGCGTGCTGTACACCATGTTTCACCGCGGCGAGCAGGATGTGGTGACCGCGATTGCTTCCGCGACAGGCAAGACCATTTGGGAGTTTGCCTACGACACAAAATTTGATCCCCGCGCCGATCCCAGCTTCGGGCCGGGCCCGCATTCCGAACCCCTGGTGGATGGAGATCTGCTCTTTACGGTAAGCGCCACGGGCGTGATCCACGGCATCGATCGCAAAAGCGGAAGGAAGCTGTGGAGCCACGACCTGCTGAAGGAATTCAACGCCTATTACCGCCCGCAGGGGTTCAATTGCAGCCCCATCGCTTACAAAGATACGGTGATCGTCCTGGCCGGCGGGCCCGACGCCGCGGTGGTTGCCTTTAACCGCAGCGACGGAGCCGTTGCCTGGAAGAAACACAGTTTCAAGAATTCCAGTTCTTCGCCGGTTCTGATTCGCTTCGAGGGGCAAGACCAACTCGTGGCGGTGATGTTCGAAGAACTTGTCGGCCTGGACCCCAACAACGGAGATTTGCTGTGGCGCCATCCCGTAAAAACGGAATTTGGGTTGAACGTCAGCACGCCGATCTGGGGCGATGACAACGTGATTTTCATTTCCGCGGCTTACGATAGCGGCAGCCGCGCCATTCGCTTGAAGCGCAATGCCGGCAAGTTCGAAACCGAAGAACTATGGTTTAGCCGCCTGATGCGCATCCACTTCGGCAACGCCATCCGCATCGGAGACGTGGTGTATGGCTCGAGCGGTGACTTTGGCCCGGCCCCGCTCACCGCCGTGGATATCAAGACCGGCCAGATCCTGTGGCGCAATCGCGGACTGGCGCGCGCTTCCTACCTGTTTGCCGATAGCAAGCTGATTGCGCTCGATGAAGACGGCAACCTGGCACTGCTCACGGTCAATGCGCAGGGCGCAACCATTGTTTCCAAAGCGCAAGTGCTGGAGCGCACGGCGTGGACCGCTCCAACTCTTGTGGGCTCAACCTTATATATACGTGACCGCAAGCAACTGGTCGCACTCGACCTGAAGTAGACCCGCGCTGCAAGTTCCAGCCAGCAGTCTCCGGCATGGCCTCCCGCGGCACGTTTCCTGCGTCTTCGTGCGTCTAACCTTTTTGCAGTACCTTCGCACAGTGAGGATCAGATGAAGAAACTCTCTTTGATTGTGGCGACGCTTATCGCCGTTCCTGCTTTCGCGCAGAACTGGCCGTCGTTTCGTGGCAATGCCGCTGCCGGCGTGGCAGCCGAAACCGCGCCGGTACAGTGGGACATCGCGAAATCCGACAATATCGCCTGGAAGACGGCAATCCCCGGTCTGGCGCATGCCAGCCCGGTTGTCTGGGGCACCCGCGTTTTTGTGGTTACGGCCATCGCCTCCGAAGGGACGCCGGCGCTCAAGCTGGGCATGCCCGGAATTGACGCCGCGTCCGACATGGTGACGCACACGTGGAAACTCTTCGCGCTCGACCGCGCCACGGGAAAAATCATCTGGGAACAGGCCGCGCACGCCGGGGTGCCGCGCATCAAGCGCCATGTGAAGGCCAGCCACGCTTCAGCCACGCCGGCCACGGATGGCAGATTCATCGTTGCGCTGCTGGGCAGTGAAGGGCTTTTCTGCTACACGGTGGAAGGCAAACTGAAATGGAAGGCCGACCTGGGCCTGCTGGATACCGGTTTACTGGATGATCCCTCTTACCAGTGGGGCCCGGCGAGTTCGCCGGTCATTTACAAGAATCTGGTGATTGTGCAGAACGACCGCCACAAGGATTCTTTCTTTGCGGCCTACAACCTTGAAACGGGAAAAGAAGTGTGGCGCACCGCGAGCCGCGGGCGGCCGTCGTGGGCGTCTCCGACGGTGGTCCCTGCCGGAGCGCGGGATGTGCTGGTGGCCAATTCACCGCTAGAGATTCGCGGCTTGGACCCGGCCACCGGGAAGGAACTCTGGAAACTTGCGCGGGAAACCCAGGTACAGGTGCCCACACCGGTGGGCGCGGGAGATCTGGTGATTGTCACCGGAGGCTATCCCGGCAACGGGAATCCCATTTACGCCATTCGCGCCGACGCTGCGGGTGAAATAACGAAAGGCAAAGGATTGGCCTGGAGCACGGAGCGCGGATCCCCGTACACTCCTACCCCTCTGGTTCATGGCGGACAGCTTTATGTGCTGCAGGATAACGGCGTGGTGGTTTCCTACCAGGCGGCCACAGGCGTAGAGATTTACCGGCAACGCATCGCGCCGGCCTCCTTCAGCGCTTCCCCGGTGGCCGCAGGTGACAAAGTTTATTTTGCTAGTGAAGATGGCGACGTGTATGTGATTCGTGCCGGGTCGAAATACGAATTGCTGGCCACCAACCGCATGGGCGAAACCTGCTTTGCCACGCCGGCGATTGCGCAGAACACCCTCTTTGTGCGCACGCAATCGCACCTCTATGCGATTCGCGAAACCAGAAACGCGGGGCCGCGCGCGGATTAGCCGCGCATCTGTTTGCGCGGCCTTTGCGGGTCAGCCCATCTTTTCGCCGCACTCGGGGCAAAACTTGCTGCCGGCCTGTACTTTCACGCCACATTTTGGGCAAGCATCTTTGGGACGCAAAGGCTTGCCGCATTCCGGGCAGAATTTGGCATTTTGCGTCAGCGCGTTGCAATGCGGGCAGCGGGCCACGGCTTCCGCGGTGATGTTGATGCCGCCGGTCATGTCGGTCTGCTGCAGCTTGGCTTTGATCTGGTCCACGGTGGCATGTACTTGCGCGGAGGCCAGTTCGGTCTGTACGTCGGGCGCGCAATCGAAGCACAGCGAGCGGCCCTTGTTCCAGCACGTGGCCTGGCACACCCAGCGCGAGCAGCGCGGACATTGCCGGAAGTTGGGCTTGGCCTCTTCCACGGCGTCGCGCATGGCTTTGTCGTGGGCCGGTCCGGCCACCGCGCGTTCGATTTCGTAGGCGCTCGAGCCCGCCTGTCCCAGCAATCCGCCGAAAAATCCTCCGGCGGCGCGCAACGCGCTGGTGGCGAAGCCAGTCACCGATGGGCGGAACTCCGTGCGGAACCCGTTGTGGCAGCGGTCGCAGAAGAATTCGAACTGGTAGCCTTTGTCGGTGGAATGATCGCTATGATTGCGCGTGAACTGAATCAGGGCCATAGATACCTCGGCATAACAGCCAATCCGGTCAAGTTGTGCGCCGATTCTATCTCAACCCGGCGGGCGCAAGCACGCGGCAATCCAACCTGCGGGCTAGCCACGTTGTAATCGCTGCCATAGGCGGGTAACCTTGTAGGGTTAGGGCAGGATCGCAGGGCGACATGGGCCGCCCATCTCCGATTGTCGGGGAGCGCCTCAGGGGAAGCAAACATGAGTGAGGATTTGAAGCTGCGGATTCCTTCCTGGGATCCACAGGAAATGCAGGAATGGCAGGAGTCGCTGGACTCCGTGCTGGCCGATGGCGGTCCCGCCAAAGCCGCGGAGATACTCTCGCGGTTGCAGGACCGCGCCGCGCGTACCGGCGTCGATGTCCCGTTCACTGCCAACACGCCTTACGTCAATACCATTTCCGTCGAAGAACAGGCGCCGTACCCAGGCGACCAGGCCATCGAGCGCCGCGTAAAAAGCCTGATCCGCTGGAATGCCATGGCCATGGTGGTGCGCGCCAACCGCATCGAGTCCGGCATTGGTGGGCACATTTCCACCTACGCTTCCGCCGCAACCTTATATGAAGTGGGCTACAACCACTTCTTCCGCGCGCGCACCAAGGATTTTGAAGGAGACATTGTTTACATTCAGGGCCACGCCGCCCCCGGCGTGTATGCCCGAGCGTTCCTGCTGGGACGCTTGAGCGTGCAGCAAATGGAAAATTTCCGCCGCGAACTTGCGCCCGGCGGGGGGCTTTCCTCCTACCCGCATCCGTGGCTGATGCCGGACTTCTGGGAATTTCCCACCGTTTCCATGGGCCTGGGCCCGATCATGGCCATTTATCAGGCGCGCTTCAACCGTTACCTGGAAAACCGCGGGCTGAAGCCACGCACCGACGCCAAAGTGTGGGCGTTCCTGGGCGACGGAGAAACCGACGAGCCGGAAGCCCTGGGCGCCATCACCCTGGCTTCGCGTGAAAAACTGGACAACCTGATCTTCGTAGTGAACTGCAACTTGCAGCGCCTGGACGGTCCTGTGCGCGGCAACGGAAAAATTATTCAGGAACTGGAAGCGGCGTTCCGCGGCGCGGGTTGGAACGTCATCAAAGTGATCTGGGGCAGCGATTGGGATCCGCTGTTTGCCGCGGACACCGAGGGCCTGCTGGCTGCGCGCATGGGCGAAATTGTGGACGGCGAATACCAGCGGTTCATCAGCGAGTCCGGCGCCTATTTCCGGCAGAGATTCGTTGGCCATGATCCGCGGCTGCTGAAAATGGTCGAGCATCTTTCCGATGATCAACTCGTCCACTTGCGGCTGGGCGGTCACGATCCGAAGAAAGTCTACGCGGCCTACAAAGCGGCGTGGGAGCACCAAGGCCAGCCCACCGTGATTCTCGCACGAACCATCAAGGGTTACGGGCTGGGAGAAAGCGGCGAAGGCAAGAACATCACCCACCAGCAGAAAAAACTGAACGATGAAGAGTTGAAGCGCTTCCGCGAGCGGTTTGCGGTGCCCGTGCGGGAAGAAGATATCCAGGATACGCCGTTTTACCGTCCGCCGGACGATAGCCCCGAGATCCAATACTTGCGGTCGCACCGCATGGCCCTGGGGGGCTACGTTCCGAAGCGCCTGGTGCGCGCCGAGCCGATGGCCGCGGAACTGGGCAACGCCTTCGACGAATTCCTGGCCGGCACCGACGGGCGCGAAGTCTCCACCACCATGGCCGTGGTGCGCATGCTGGCCAAGCTGCTGAAGCACAAGGAAATCGGCAAGCTGGTGGTGCCCATCGTGCCGGACGAAGCCCGCACCTTCGGCATGGAATCGCTGTTCCGCGAAGTGGGCATTTATGCCAGCAGCGGCCAGCTCTACGAGCCGGTGGATAGCAAGATGCTTCTGTATTACAAGGAAGCGCAGAACGGGCAGATTCTGGAAGAAGGAATTACCGAAGCGGGTTCGATGTCGTCGTTCATCGCCGCGGGCACGGCGTACTCGACGCATGGCATCAACATGATCCCGTTCTTCATCTACTACTCGATGTTCGGCTTCCAGCGCATTGGCGATCTGGTATGGGCCGCCGCCGATATGCAATGCCGCGGCTTCCTGCTGGGCGGCACCGCCGGACGCACGACGCTGGCCGGGGAAGGCCTGCAGCACCAGGACGGCAACAGCCACGTGCTGGCGCTGCCGGTGCCGAACTTGCGCGCGTACGACCCGGCATTCGCGTTTGAGCTGGCGGTGATTATCGAAGACGGCATCCGCCGCATGTACAAGAACGGCGAAAACATCTTCTACTACATCACGGTGATGAACGAGCCCTACGCCATGCCGCCGATGCCGGAAGGGGCGCGCGAAGGCATTTTGCGCGGCCTCTACAAATTCCGCGCCGCGGAGAAAAAATCGAAGCTGCGCGCGCAACTTTTCGGCAGCGGCACGATTCTGCGCGAAGCGCTCAAGGCGCAGGAGATTCTGGCGGAAAAATTCGGCGTGGCCGCCGACGTGTGGAGCGTGACCAGCTACAAGGAGCTGTACCGTGACGCCATCGAAGCGGAACGCTGGAACATGCTGCATCCCACGGAAAAGCAGCGTGTGCCCTATGTATCGTCAGCGTTGAAGGACGCGCCCGGCGTGTTCGTGGCCGCCAGCGACTATTTGAAGACGCTGCCGGCCATGGTGGCGCAGTGGATGCCACGGCGCATCGCCTGCCTCGGCACCGACGGCTTCGGCCGCAGCGAATCGCGCGCTGCGCTGCGCGATTTCTTCGAAGTAGACGCGCGGCATATCGCCTTCGCCACGCTGGGCGAGCTGTTCCGCGAAAAACAAGTGGACGCCAAGCTGCTCGAACGCGCCACCAAACAGCTGAGCATTCATCCGGACAAGCTCAATCCCCATACTGCTTAGGGATAGGCAACAACCCCCGCCTTTTGATTAAACCTGTTGCCATCGCTCAGTCTCATGGCAGCAGAATCCGGCGCCTGCCCTTCCTGATTTGGATTACGTCCAATATTAGGTAATCTTGTTCCATAGTTCTGCGTAGTGCGTACTGGAGAAGCCGCGCCGCCATTTCTGATTGCATTTCTAGGTGGGGTGAGTCGATGTGTGCGAAACGCGCGGTTGTGTGGTCTTTAACAGGATGGATCATCGCCATTCTCTTCCTTGCGGTTCCCGTTTCAGCCCAGAAGAAAACTAGTTCTAAGAAGGAGACAGTTCATCCGTCTGCCGGCAAGGCGGCCAAGGTGACGCCTCCTTCCCCGCGAAAAGCCGCTGAACTCGCCAGCCCGGCAACCGGCGAGGATGAAGAAGCAGGCGAAGCGGAGGACATTCGCGCTAGGGAACTGTGGTTTTATGAGCAACGCGCTTACCCCTTCCCGTTCATCCCCGGCGGGGCGCGGTCAAAGGCGCTGGAACGACTCCGGGAGATGGAAAAAGAGCAACGGCTGCGCTCCGCCCCATCCCTTGCCGGCGTACCTTCGCCGATCACCAACACGTGGGCTTTCATCGGACCAAAGCCCGCCGACACGCTGGACCCACTAGGCGGCGGTTGGGCTGGGCGCACTGCTGCGGTGGCCATTGACCCAACCAATCCCGACATCATCTATATCGGTGGCGCACAGGGAGGGATATGGAAAACCACTGATGGAGGAGCCAACTGGGCGCCCCTGACTGATAACGCACCTTCCCTGGCAACCGGCTCCATCGTGATTGACAAAAGCGCAGGGAGTTGCGGCGCCACTGGACCTTGCCAGGTGATCTATGTTGGCACCGGTGAGGCCACGAATAGTGGCAGCAGTTATTACGGCGCGGGGATATTGAAGTCCACCGATGGGGGCGGTTCCTGGGTGCAGTTAGGAGCCGCGGCGGGCAGCGTTACTCCACACCCTTCCTGCGCAACTGGCGCGCCCGCATCGTTTGTCGGCCCCTTCAGCTCCGGTTTTTCGCCCGGAGGCGGCGCGCGGATCGGATCCCTTGCCATGCAACCTGGAAATCCCGGCGTGTTGCTCGCGGCGGTTACCCTTCTCCAGACCACCGATGGGGGATGTTCCTCCGGAATCTATCGTTCGGCAAACGGCGGTGCAAACTGGAGCGAGGTTTTGCCGGGCGCAGCGGGAACCGAAGTCCTGTTTGATCCTTCGCCAGCCGCGAATGGATTGATCGTGTATGCCGCGCTCGGGACAGACGGCACTGTCAACGATGCCGACAACGGGATTTACAAATCCGTGGATGGCGGGCTGACGTGGGCTCGGCAAACCATCCCCTCCAGCGTCCCCCCTTCCGGCATCGGGCGAATCGAGATTGCGATGGCTCCCAGCCAGAGCGCTTCGCAGGTTTCGAACATTTTGTATGCGGGCATCTCTTCCATGGCCAGCGGCGGATTGCTCGCTTTCCTGAAAACAACCGATGGCGGGGCCACCTGGAATGCGCTGCCCGTGGGCACCGGCGGCGTACCGGCCTACTGCTCTCCGCAATGCTGGTATGACCACGTGATTCGCGTGCATCCCGCAAACCCCAATGTTGTCTATGCGGGCGGTTCCGCGGTGAGTCAATTTCTGGCGTGGACCACCGACGGTGGAGCGACCTGGGCAGGTGCGACCGGGGCGGAACCGGGTTCCACCGGCCTGCAACTTCACGTGGACATTCAATCCATGGACATCGTGCCTACCGCCACCGGCGCGCGCCTCGTGCTAGGGGGCGACGGCGGTGTTTGGCGCGCCGATCTCCCCAATTCCGCAGCCAAGCCAGTGTGGACAAACCTGAATCAAAATCTGGGCATGCTTCAGTTTTATCCGGGACTTTCCATTCATCCCTCCAACCTCAATATCACCTACGGCGGCACTCAGGACAACGGAACGCTGAAGTATTCCGGCAACATCGTATGGACGCTGCTCGGCGCATGCGGCGACGGCGGCTTCACGGCCATTGATCCGGTATTCCCGCTGACCGCCTACATGGCGTGTCAGCGGATTCGCATCTCCCGCACCGACGATGGTGGTTCCACTTTTGTTCTGGGAACAAACGGACTTCCCAGCAGCGGCACCGAACGCGGCGCTTTTATTCCTCCCCTGGTTATCGATCTGAATTCGCCGAATCGCCTCTACTTTGGCACCTGCCGGGTGTGGCAGACGGTAGATGGCGCGGGGAATTGGCGTGCGATATCCGGCGACCTCACCGGCACCGCCAGTGCCTCCGGTTGCCCGGTTGTCTCGGGGGGAGCAAGCATTCGGACAATTGCGGTCGCTCCCGCAAACTCCGAGGTGGTTTACGCAGGCACTAGCGACGGGAAGATCCAGAAAACCATGAACGCCGGCGCGGGCACGCTCGCGACCTGGTCCAATGTGACCACCGCCAGCCTGCCGAATCGCCTGGTCACCGCAATCGCGGTGGACCCGCGCAGCACGACGGGCGACACTGCGTACGCCTCCTTTTCGGGTTTCTCGGGATTCGGCGATAACAAAGGCCATATCTTCAAAACCACCGACGGCGGAGCAAGTTGGGTGGATATCAGCGGCATCGGTGCTGGGGCATTGCCAAACACCCCGGTGAACGACATCGTGGTGGATCCGGATATTGCTGGAGCTCTTTACATCGGTACGGATGTGGGCGTGTTCGGAAGCAGCGACGACGGCGCTACTTGGAGCCCTCTCGGCAGCGGATTCCCCAATGTCGCTGTTCTCGGCCTGAAACTGCATCGTTTTCGCCGCACCCTGCGAGCTTCCACGCACGGCCGCGGGATGTGGGATGTCCTGTTGGACAATTTTGTTCCCACATTCAATGTAGTCACAATTTCTCCCAATTCCGCCGCAGCGGGAAGTTCGGGACTGACGCTCACCGTCAACGGCCTGGGCTTCAGCTCCAGCTCGATCGTGCAGTGGAACGGCAAGCCACTGGCCACGACGTTTGTGAACTCCGGAGAACTGACCGCGCAAGTTCCCACGGCAGAACTTGCTTCGGCTGCTTTTCGGCCAGTTACGGTGAATGATCCGGTGCATGCGCCGAACACAAGCAATGCCGTGCTGTTTGCCGTCACCAATGTAGCGCCCAGCCTTTCCTCGATCTCACCCACGCTGCACCCTGCGGATGGCCAGGGCTTCACGCTCACTGTCAACGGGGGAAATTTCCTGGGGACGGTGGGCGGCGCTCCGATCACCGAAGTTTCGTGGGGAGGGAACTCGCGCACCGCCGGGGCAATTCTGGTGTCGCCGACCCAAATCACCGTTCCTATTCCGGGCACCGACGTGGCCACGCCCAAAATTGTTCAAGTGAAAGCTGTCAACCCTGCTCCGGGCGGCGGGGCTTCCGGCGCGGCCTTCTTCCAGGTGGGCAGCGCGCCGCCGAACGATAACTTTGCCAACGCCATCACCGCCGTCGGGACCTCTTTCTCCGACGCGCAGAACACCACGCTGGCCAGCCAGGAGCCAACCGATCC
Organism: uncultured Acidobacteriaceae bacterium; assembly: GCA_964500065.1. Taxonomy (GTDB): domain Bacteria; phylum Acidobacteriota; class Terriglobia; order Acidiferrales; family UBA7541; genus CAZCNH01. Next base: position 26,554 of record CAZCNH010000023.1, on the reverse strand, counting down.
CACTCCCCCCTTGTCCTGCACGGCGGCGGTCACGGCGGGAAATTTCAGGACCATCTGGTACCGCTTCACCCCCGCTTCCAACGCCACCATCACCGCCGACACAAGTGGAACCGGATTCGACTCCGTTCTCTCCATCTGGAGCGGCAGCCCGGGTTCCTTCCTCAACGTCGGTTGCGATGACGACGGCGCGGGCATTCCCGGCGGGCCTTCGCGCATTTCCGGTCTTGCTGTGACCGCGGGCACAACCTATTTCTTCATGATCGGGGGATTCAGCAACACGCAATTCGGTCCGTCGGTCTTCAACCTGGTGGTGAGCAACAGCAGCGCCAGCTTTGCGCTTTCCCCCAATCCCGCCACCGCCACCGTGGCGCGCGGGCAGAGCGGCGCTTACACCATCACCGTGACCCCGCAAGGCGGTTCCTTCTCCAGCGCGATTACGTTTGCGTGCAGCGGGCTGCCCAATCTTTCCTCCTGCACCTTCACGCCCGCCACGGTGACGCCCAATGCCACGCCCGCTACGACGCAACTCAGCATTCGCACCACGGCGCCCGGCTCCGCGCTCCCGCCTTTCCTGCGCTGGCAACCACCTACGCCGCTTGTGGTGTTTTGCTGGGTGCTGACCGCGCTGCTGCTGTTTGTTGCCGGCCTCGTTTCGCGCCGGCGCCGAGCCCTTCGCACTGCCTGCTACCTGGCCTGCGTTGCCGTTCTGGCCGGTGTTGCGGCTGCCTGCGGCGGTGGCAGTGGAGGCGGAACCGTGCCCCCACCTTCCCCCGGGACGAATCCCGGAACCTATACCGTCACCGTTACGGGAACCGGCGGAACCACGACTTCTTCCGCCACCATAACCCTAATCGTGCAATAACTCATTCCGAATCTGCCATAAGAAAGACCGACCGGCGCCAGGCAGTTGAGCGAAAGGGACACGTGCGACGAGGCGCGTTGACTTGGCCACCTGCGCCGCCTAACATGGCGACCCTCAGGGCTCCCCAATTCATGGTCGGGCAAACCATCGCGCATTATCGCGTTACCGCCAAGCTGGGGGAAGGCGGAATGGGCGAGGTGTATCGCGCCACGGACACCAAACTGGGTCGCGATGTCGCGCTGAAAGTTCTGCCTGCAGCATTTGCCGAAGATGAGCAGCGCATGGCGCGCTTCCAGCGGGAAGCGCAGTTGTTGGCGTCCTTGAATCATCCGAACATCGCCGCGATATATGGACTGGAAGAACAGGCGGGCGCAGCAAGCGGCGCCCCGATGCGCGCGCTGGCGATGGAATTGGTGGAAGGGCCAACACTGGCCGAGCGCATCGCGCAAGGCGCAATCCCTTGGGAAGAAGCGCTGCCTATCGCCAAGCAAATCGCCGAAGCGCTGGAGTACGCACACGAAAAAGGCATCATCCACCGCGACCTGAAACCCGCCAACATCAAGCTCACCAACGCCGGCCAGGCAAAGATTTTGGATTTTGGCTTGGCCAAGGCGTTGGCCGAAGACCCGGTAGCGCAGGATATGTCGGCGTCGCCCACGCTGAGCGTGGCCGCCACCAAAGCCGGATTCATCCTGGGTACGGCGGCGTACATGTCGCCGGAGCAGGCACGAGGCAAATCGGCCGACCGCCGCGCCGACATCTGGTCGTTCGGCGTGGTGCTGTATGAAATGTTTACGGGATCGCGCGCATTCGCGGGCGAAGATGTGTCCATTACTCTGGCCAATGTGATCAAGGAAGATCCCGATTGGAAGAAGCTGCCCGCTTCCACACCGCAGCGCATCCGCGAGTTGCTGCAACGCTGCCTGATGAAAGACGCGCGGCAGCGGTTGCAAGCCATCGGCGAAGCGCGCTTTGCCTTGGAAAAAGCCAGCACAGAGCCGCAGGCAGCAACGCAGACACCTTCCGCAGTCGCGCCGGCAAAAGCCGCCTGGATTCCCTGGGCCGTTTCTGCGGCGTTGTTGCTGGTTACCGGCGTGGCGTTGGTTAAGCTCTGGCGCCAGGCGCCGCGCACGGCCCCGACGCGCCGTTTCAGCGTAATGCTTCCCAGCGGCCAGACTTTTTTCGGCCCTAACCCGGTGATTGCCATCTCGCCGGACGGCGCGCAAGTGGTTTATGGCGGCTCGAGCATCAGCGGAGTCGGTTGGCGGCTGATGGTTCGGCCGCTTGATGAAGGCGCGCCTAAAGAATTACCGGAGGAAGCCGGCTCGGTTCCGTTCTTCTCCTGGGATGGGCAGTGGGTGGGCTACTTCACTCCAGGTAAATTGAAAAAAGTTCGCGTGAATGGTGGGATGCCGGAAGTACTGGCGGACGTGCGCGCCACATGGGGCGCCTCCTGGGGACCCGACGACACCATCGTTTACAGCCCGGATTTTACCGGCGGCTTGTGGAAGGTATCCGCACGCGGTGGAACTCCTCAGGAAATCTCGAGCAACCCGGACGTAATGCAGCGATGGCCGCATGTGCTGCCCGACGGCAAACATGTCTTGTGCGCGCAACAGAGGAGAAATACCGGCGGCTTCGACTCGGCGAAGGTAACTTCCGTCTTTCTGGAAACCGGAGAAGCCAAGGAACTCGTGGACGGTACCAACCCCGTCTACGTTTCCAGCGGGCACATTCTCTTTGCGCGAAACGGAGGGCTTTTTGCTGTTCCCTTCGATGCCGATCGCCAGGAAATTACCGGCGAAATCGTTCAAATCGTTTCCGGGGTGCGGATGTCGTCCGACGGCATCGCCTATTTCAGCGCTTCCCGCGAAGGGACACTGGTGTATTTGCCGAGCGGCGTGGCCACCGAGGATCTGGCAACGCTGGTGCGCGTGGACCGCAAGGGCAACGAAACCGCCATCGGCGCGCCCCCGCGCGCATATACCGCGGTGCGTCTCTCACCCGATGGCAAAGGGCTTGCCGGTCGCCTGGGTGGAGCCAACACAGATATTTGGGCATATTCCCTGGAGCGCGGTGCGCTTTCCCGGCTCACCTTCAGGGACGGAGAGGACGAATCGCCCGTCTGGTCCGGCGACGGCAGGAAAGTCGCTTACAGTTCGCAGCTGACTGAAGGCCGCATCTTATTCTGGAAAAACGCCGATGGCAGCGGCGCGGAAGAAACGCTGTGGAAGGGCGGGTATCACACCCATGCTAGTTCCATTTCCCGCGAAAACAAGTTTCTGCTCTTCACCGATTATGGGCCCCTCGGCAAAGGGGATATCTGGGTGCTGCCGCTGGAGGGCGAACGCAAGCCGCGGCCGTTTTTGCAAACGCCCGCCAACGAATTCGACGGCCGGTTTTCTCCCGACGGCAAATGGGTGGCCTACAGCTCGGATGAAAGCGGACAATTGGAGGTCTACATCACGGCGTTTCCCGGTCCCGGGGGCAAGTGGCAGGTTTCTACAGGCGGCGCCGATAGCCCGGTGTGGAGCCCCAACGGCCGCGAACTGTTCTTCCGTTCGCAGAAAAAAATCATGAAAGTGGACGTTAGCACCAGCCCCACCTTTTCTCTTTCCGCCCCCCATCCGCTTTTCGATTCCATCATCTCCGAATTGGCCCGGCGCGAAGCCAATTACGATGTGTTTCCGGATGGCCAGCACTTTCTGGTGGTGAAGGCCAGCAATCAGCGTAACTCTGAGTATCACGTGGTTTTGAATTTTGATGAGGAGTTGAAGCGCCTGGCTCCGCCTGGAAAAAAGTAGTGCCATCGCCCCGAGTTGAATAGAATCCCTTTCTCAGGAGAACCCAGAATGTTCAGCCATTTTCGCCGCTCATCGTTTCTCGCCATGATTCCGGTCTTGCTGGGGGCTTGCTCGCTGCTGGCGCAGCCGCAGCGGCCGCAGCGCGCCACCGTCACGCTGGACACCAGCCCGCAGGCGGAACGCGGGCTCGACTACATCCGCGAGCATTACACCAAGAGCGAGCGCTACCTCACCATGCGCGACGGCGTACGGCTCTTCACCGCGATTTACATGCCCAAGGACGCGTCTCCAGCCCACAAATACCCCATCCTGCTGCAGCGTACCCCGTACTCGCTTGCTCCGTACGGCTCCGATCAATACATGGACGCCAGCGGCAGCACGCTGCTGCTGATGAAAGAAGGCTACATCGTGGTGCGCCAGGACGTGCGCGGGCGCTGGATGAGCGAAGGCCTGTTCGATCACATGCGTCCACACAAGGATGTGAAGAGCGGCGCGAAAGACATTGACGAAAGCACGGACACCTACGACACCATTGACTGGCTGGTGAAAAACCTGCCGCACAACAATGGCCGCGTGGGCATGTGGGGAATTTCCTATCCCGGCTTCTACGTGGCGGCCGGGATGATTGACGCGCATCCCGCGCTGAAAGCCGTTTCACCGCAGGCCCCGGTGGCCGACTGGTTTTCGTCCGATGACTGGCATCACAACGGCGCGTTCCTGCTGGCGCATGCCTTCCGCTGGTTTGCCGGCAGCGGCTGCGAATTTACCAAGCCCACCACTGTCTATCCCTGCGAGTCCATTGATTTCGGCACCAACGATGGCTACGAGTTCTACATGCGCCTGGGCCCGGTGCGCAACGCCAACGAGAAATACTTCAAGGGCACGCGCGGTTTCTGGAACGAAATGATGAAGAACGACGCCAAGACCGCGTTCTGGCAATCGCGCAACATCCGCCCGCATCTGAAAAACATCAAGCCCGCGGTGATGACCGTGGGTGGCTGGTTCGACGCGGAAAACCTGATTGGCGCGCTTGAGGTTTATCGCCACACGGAAAAACTCAGCCCCGGCGGCACCAACATTCTGGTGATGGGTCCATGGGTGCACGGCGGCTGGTCGCGTTCCGGCAATGAAGATGGCGGCGTTCTGGGCGATGCGCGCTTCGACGCCCCCACCGCGAAGTTCTATCGCGAAAATATCGAATTGCCGTTTTTCAATTTCTACCTGAAAGACAAAGGCACGATGAATCTGCCGGAAGCCTACGTTTTTGAAACCGGTGCCAACCAATGGCGCAGGTTCGATGCCTGGCCGCCCGCAGGCGTGCAAAGCAGAGCCCTCTATTTTCAAGCGAATGGAAAGCTTTCCTTTGAACCGCCGGCGAGCGATGCCGAAGCCTTCGATGAATACTCGAGCGACCCGAGGAAACCGGTGCCGCTCACGCCGCAGCCGGCGCCCGGCATGCCGCAGCGCTATATGAGCGACGACCAGCGCCACGCCGCGCGCCGTCCCGACGTGCTGGTGTATCAAACCGACCCGCTCGAAGAAGACGTCACCATCGCCGGCTCGGTCTGGGCCAGCCTGTTTGCTTCTACTATGGGCACCGATCAGGATTTCTTTGTGAAATTGATTGATGTTTATCCCGATCGCTTTCCGGATAAGGACGGCAATACCACCGATAGCTCCAACGCGCTGGGCGGGTACCAGCAACTGGTGCGCGGCGAAGTGATGCGCGGGAAGTTCCGCAACTCACTGGAAAAGCCTGAGCCTTTTGTTCCCGGCAAGGCCACGAAAGTGGAATTCGATATGCTCGATACCCTGCACACTTTCAAGCGCGGCCATCGCATCATGGTGCAGGTGCATTCCACCTGGTTTCCGTGGACCGACATCAACCCTGGAAAATTCATGAACATCTTCGAAGCCACCGAAGCCGATTTTCAGAAGACCACGCAGCGCATCCACCGCTCACGCAGCATGCCCAGCGCCGTGCGTGTGGGCGTGCTGCCGAGGTGACCGTTGTCGCGTCGGCGTTTTTTATAGTTTTGGAGTTCACAGCGCCGGCCTGAAGGCCGCCGCCACAGGAACCAACATGCGACGCAGAGAATTTGTGCAGAGAACATTGGGCGGAGCAGCAGCATTGGCGATTGCGCCGAATGCGGCGCATGCCATAGAGAACAAAGGGGCGGAAACGCCGCTGTCGCAGATGGCGTCTTCCGTGCCGGCGTTTGAACTGGAAGAAGCCACCATCGCCGATTTGCAAAAAGGGATGCAGGGCGGGCAATGGACCTCGCGCAAAATTTGCGAGGCGTACTTACAGCGCATCGAACAAGTAGACCGGCAAGGGCCGACGCTGCGCGCCATCCTCGAAACGAATCCGGACGCGCTGGCCATCGCCGATGAACTCGACCGCGAACGCAAAGCGGGAAAAACGCGCGGGCCGTTGCACGGCATCCCCGTGCTTATTAAAGATAACCTCGATACGCACGACAAGATGACCACGACCGCCGGCTCGCTCGCGCTGGAAGGTTCAATACCCGCGCAGGATTCCACCGTGGCGCGCAAGTTGCGCGAAGCGGGCGCAGTGCTGCTGGCAAAAACCAACTTGAGCGAGTGGGCGAATATCCGCTCGACGAAGTCTTCGAGCGGATGGAGCGCGCGCGGCGGGCAATGTCGCAATCCCTATTCACTTGATCGTTCGACCAGCGGATCAAGCAGCGGTTCGGGAGCCGCCACCGCAGCGAGCCTCGGCGCGGTGTCCATCGGCACCGAAACAGACGGCTCCATCGTTTCGCCTTCCAATATGAATGGGCTCGCGGGAATTAAGCCCACGGTAGGGCTGGTGAGCCGCGCGGGCATCATTCCCATTTCCCACACACAGGATTCCGCCGGGCCTATGTGCCGCACCTTGACTGACGCCGCGATCGTACTGAGCGCGATTGCCGGCGCGGATTCCCGCGATGCCGCCACCGCAGCCAGCGCAGGAAAATCGCAGCCGGACTATACAAAGTTTCTCGATGCCAACGGTTTGAAGGGCGCGCGCCTGGGCGTGACCCGAAAATACTTCGGCTTTCACCCCGCCGTGGACAAAGTCATGGAAGGCGCGCTCGCGGAATTGAAAAAACTGGGAGCGGAGCTGGTTGATCCGGTGGACTTGCCCAACGATCCCGCGGTCGGCGCCGCCGAACTGGAAATTCTTCTCTACGAATTGAAAGCGGACCTGAATGCGTATCTGGCCACGCTGGGCCCCGGGGCGCGGGTGAAAACGCTGGCTGACGTGATCAAGTTCAACGAAGAAAATCGCGACCGCGAAATGCCGTACTTCGGCCAGGAACTTTTCCTGCAAGCGCAGGAAAAAGGGCCGCTGACCAGCAAGGGCTACCTGGATGCGCAGAAGAAATGCGGAAAATTCCGCAAGACCTATGACGATCTGCTGAAGAAGCATCGCCTGGATGCCTTCGTGGCGCCCACCGATTCCGCGCCGTGGACGATTGACCTGGTGAACGGCGACCATTTCCTCGGCGGCAGCTCCACCCCGCCGGCCATCGCCACCTATGCGCATATCACGGTGCCCGCCGGATACGTGCAAGGCTTGCCCATCGGGATTTCTTTCTTTGCCGGCGCGTGGAGCGAACCCACACTCATCAAGCTGGCGTACGCGTTTGAACAAGCCACCCGCGTCCGCAAGCCGCCGCAATTCATGCACCACGCCGTGCACCCCTAGGTGCCGCAAGCGGGCGTACGCGGAATCACGCGGCTGCATAGTTCAGCCGCAAATGTGGTACAAAGGGGGAAGCCTTACCCTGCCGAGATGCCCGCCGGAGGCTCCATGCTGGAAACACTGGATCTGAAGAAGAAGCTCTCCCGTACCGCATACCAGACCAAGATCGACGAATTGCAGGAGCGTTTGCGTCGCTTGCAGTACGAAGCCCAGCAAGCGGAGCTTCCCGTGATCGTGTGCCTGGAAGGGTGGGACTGCGCCGGCAAAGGCCGCGTGATCAAGAGACTGGTCGAGCGTCTGGACCCGCGCCTGTTTCGCGTATATTACGGCTCGGCACCCACTCCACTCGAGCAACGCCATCATTTCTTGTGGCGCTACCAGACGAAACTTCCGAACGACGGAGAAATGGCGGTGTTCGATCATTCCTGGTACGGCCGCGTGCTGGTGGAACGCTGCGACAAGCTGGTGAAAAAGAAGATCTGGCGCGGCGCCTTCGAGCAAATCAACCAGTTCGAGCGCTGGCTGGATGACGATGGCCAGGTGCTCATCAAATTCTGGATGCACATCAGCAAGAAGGAACAGAAGAAGCGTTTTCGCGAAACGCGCCGCGATCCGCTGTTGAGCTGGAAGGTGACCAAAGAATACGAGCGGCACCACAAGCAATACGAGCGCTGGGTGGAAGCCGTGGAGGAAATGGTGGCGCGCACCAGCACCCCGTACGCCCCGTGGACGCTGATCGAAGCCGACGACGGACGCTGGGCCCGGGTGAAAGTGTTCGAGACTATTGTGGGCCGCATCGAGCAGGTGCTCGCGCGGCGCAAGCGCCAGCCGGAGGCCGTCAGCCGCTCCACTGCCGCGGCCGCCGCCACCAAGAGCGCGCGGGAATCGCGTAAAACGAGCGACGCTGAACTGGCTCGCGAGGAAAAGGCGCGCACGGAGCGGGAGGCGCGCGCTCCTCGCAAGGGCGCCCGCAAGCAGGAGGCCGGCCATGCTCAATAGACTGGACATGTCCAAGAAGCTTTCGCGGAAGCAATACGACGAGCAATTAGGCGCCGTGCAGGTGCGGTTGCGGGAGCTGGGGTTTGCCATCTTCCGGCGCAAGGTGCCGGTGTGGTGCATTTTCGAAGGATGGGACGCCGCGGGGAAAGGCGGCGCGATCAAGCGCATTGCCGAAATGCTGGACCCCCGCGGGTTCACGGTCTCCACCTACGCGGCGCCCAAAGGCGAGCAAAAGACGCACCATTATCTGTGGCGATTCTGGAGTAACGTGCCGCGCGCCGGACACCTGGCGATTTTCGACCGCAGTCACTACGGGCGGGTTCTGGTCGAACGGGTGGAAGGATTCTGCAACGAAGATGAATGGCGCCGTGCCTACCGCGAAATTAACGAATGGGAAGAGCACCAGCACTCCTTTGGCATGGTGATTTGCAAATTCTGGATCCATATCACCAAGGAAGAGCAGTTGCGCCGTTTCCGCAGCCGCGAGACGGATCCGTACCGAAGCTACAAGCTCACCGATGAGGACTGGCGCAACCGCGCCAAGTGGCCGCAGTACACCGCCGCGGTCGAAGACATGTTGCAGCAGACCAGCACCACGTACGCTCCCTGGACGGCGGTGGAAGGCAACGACAAGTACTATGCCCGCGTGAAAGTGGTGCGCACGATTGTCGAAGCGATTGAAAAGCGCCTCGGCTAGCGCGGCCCGGGCCTTCCGCTCCGTGCGAACATCGGACCACACAGCCCAGAGATAAAGTTTCAGTTAGATTGCGGTAAAATGAACCGGCCCGGGGATGAATCTCCCTTCCATGCCGACGCCGGCTCTGGTTCGCCTCTGCGCGGATTCCGACGACCCGCGCATCTGGGAAGAGTTCATTTGCCGATTCCATCCGGTGATTGCCGCCACCGCCCTGCGCGTCTGCCGGCAGTGGGGCGAATATTCCACGCAAGTCGCGGACGACTTGGTGCAGGAAATTTACCTGAAGCTGTGCGCCCAGGGCCGCCGCCTGCTGCGCGATTTTCACCCCGAGCATCCGGATTCATTCTGCGGTTACCTGAAGGTCCTCACGGCGAACCACACACAGGATCATTTCAAAGCGCTGTACAGCGGGAAACGCGGTGCGGGCAAGGTTGCGGAATCGCTGGATTCGGCGGACGCCGTGACGGAGAAGCGTCCCAGCCAGGTGGAGCGCGTCATCCTGCTGCGCGAGATCGAAACCTGCCTGGCGCAAGTTGCGCCGGGCAACGATGGCCGGCGCGACCGCATGATTTTCTGGCTCTACTACCGGCAGGGCCTGACGGCGCAACAGATTGCTTCCCTCCCCGCGCTGGGGTTGACGACCAAAGGAGTGGAAAGCGTAATCTTACGACTGATCCGCCATTTGCAACTGGCGCTGTTGGTCAAACGGGGCGGGCCGGGACCCGAAGGCATTCCGGATGCAGAATCGTTATAGATAGGAGACGTGTTTGGTAGATAGGAAACATTTGAGCCCTGAGCAGCTTGCCTCCCTGTGGCAAGACCGCAAAGGGCAATTGACGGCCAGCGAGGGCGCCCGCCACGCTGAAGCCGGACATGTGGCTTCGTGCGAAACGTGCCGGAGCCAGTGGAATTTACTGGGCGCCGCCGCGCAGGATCTGAAGCCATTGCCAAGGGTTCACAACTCTGAAGCTGGATCTGCCTGCCCTGCTGAAGAACGTTTGCGCGAGCTTGCCGGCGGCACGCTCACCAGCGCGGAGGCAGAGGCCCTGCTCGAGCACGCGGCCACCTGCCGCCATTGCGGCGCAGTTCTGCGTGCCGCAGCCGAAAGTTTCCAGGACGAAATGTCTTCAGAAGAGAAGCAAGTGATTGCGGCCATGAGTTCCGGGCAGCCCGGTTGGCAGAGGCAACTGGCTGCGCGATTGAGCGCAACGAGCGCAGCAGGCGAACCGCCCGCTTCCGCGATGCCCCGGGCGCGTTCGGCGAGGCTGGGCTGGGTCCTGGCCGCCGCTGCGGTCCTGGTGGCCACCCTCGGCGTGGGGGTGGCTTGGCGGATGACGCGCGAGCGCGGGCCGGATGACGTCAGCCAGTTGCTGGCGCGCGCCTACACTGAGCGTCGTCCCATGGAGCTGCGTATCGCCGGCGCGCAGCCCGCGCCCATCCGCCTCCAGCGCGGGCCTGCCGGCTCGACGATGGATCGCCCGGTGCCCCTTACGGAAGCCGAAGCTATCATCTCGAAAAAACTCGCCGCATCACCGAACGACCCCGCGTGGCTTGCCGCCCGCGGCCGCGCGGAACTGCTCAATTGGAGGTATGACGAGGCCATCAAGGTCTTCGAACAGGCCCGCGACTACGGAAACGCCTCGCCCGACCTGCTCATAGATTTGGCCTCCGCCTACTTCCAGCGCGCGGAAGCCAATCCCGACCGCGCCGTGGACTACGGCAAAGCCATCGAATTGCTCGGAGAAACCCTGCAGAAGAAGCCCGGCGATCCGGTCGCGCTCTTCAATCGGGCTGTGGCCTGCGAGCGTTTCTTCCTCTATGAACAGGCCGTGATTGACCTGCAAGCTTTTTTGCGGATTCCCGGTGAAGAGGCCTGGGCCACCGAGGCCCGCGCTTTGCTCTCGCGCATCGAAAAAATCAAAGGCAAGACGGGTGGCGCGAGGGAACCGCCCGTGGCAGATGCTCTACAAGCCGCCGCATATCTGAAACGAAGATCGCTGGAACCTCTTGCCCCCGAAGCTGCCGACTTCCTTGATGAAACCCTGCAGACCGTAGCCCTTCAGAAATGGCTTGTTGCCGGCGGGAATGCTCCCCAATCGCGCGCGGACCGCGCGGTTTCGGCCGAAAGGCTCGCTCTCGAAGAACTCGCGCGAGCGCTCGAGCGACGACACGGCGACTCCTGGTTGCAGGAATTACTCAAGGATGCAGATGTTCCTGCCTTTTCCAGGGCAGCAGCAGCGCTCCAAGACGCAATTGAATCGAATGCCCGGGCTGATTTCGCCGGGGCGGTTTCCCAGGCGCGCGAAGCCGAGCTGCTTTTTTCAAGAATGAAGAACAAGGCCGGGTTGTTGCGGGCCCGGCGCGAACACACCCTCGCCCTCCGGCGGCTTCTCCGTGGCTCGGATTGCGTGCGGCTGGATCCGCGGCCACTGTTCGAGGAAAGCAGAGACCGCTACGTCTGGCTCAAAAGCGAGGCCTTGTTGGAGCTTGCCAGTTGCTACGCGATGGTCGGCGAAGCGGGCGAGGCCGAAAGTCTGGTCCAGGCCGGAGCGAGCCTTGCGAAGAATAGCGGTTATGGTTCGCTGCAACTTCTGGCGCTGGCGTTTTCCGCAACGTACGGTAGGGGAGATAGCAGAGCCTGGGCAACCTACCGGGAAGGCTTGCAGCGCTATTGGGAGCAGCCGGTGGCTCCGGTGAGTGGATTGGAGTTTTACGTTGGACTTCGCGAACTGGCTGAATACAGCAACTGGCGGCATTTGGCCTACGAGTTCGCCCTCGAAAACGTGGCCATGGTCACGCAAACGAAAGAAACGGCCCTGTTAGTGCCCGCCTATTACCGGCTGGCCACTGCCGCCCGCCGCATCGGCGCAATTCCAGAAGCAACCAACTCATTAGCCCTGGCCTATCGAGCCTATGCTGCGCTCCCCGCCGAAATGAGCAGGGCTCTTACGGTGCCCCTGGAACTTTCCCAGGCGAAGCTGGAAGGAGATGGCGGAAACTACGCGGCGGCAATCCGGCGGCTGGAAGATGCTCAACCGCTGCTGGCGGAACTCAGCAACGATTGGATCGCGTTCGACGTGCACAGCACGCTGGCCGGCTTCTATCACGCGTCCGGGAAGATCGAACAGGCGGAAACATCGTACTGGGAGGCTTTGCGGATCGCCTGGTCGCGCATTGGGACTTTGGAGAACGAGGAGACACGCCTCAGGAATGAAGATGAATTGCTGGGGGTCTGCCGCTCCCTGGTGGAATTGATCAGCCTGAAAAAGGGCCGCAGCGAAGAAGGGCTGACGGTCTGGAAGAATTGCCGCCGCCTGCACGCAAGGCCCGCGCCGGGCAAATTGGAACCGAGCCCGCCTGCGCAAGCAAAACCGCTCGCGGGACCCGCCGTCAAGGCCATCCTCGCCGGTCCCCGGGAGGAAATACGCGAAACAACGCTGACCGTGGTCCTGCTCGGCAAACAAGTAGGCGTCTGGGTTTCCGGCCAGGGAACAACGCGCTTTCATGTGCTGGAAGAAGACGCCGGCCGGGTTATCCAGGTAGGCCGCCGGTTTGCCAAGCTGTGCGCGGACCCGGCATCCAGCCTCGAACAAATCCGCGACGATGGATCGGCGCTTTTTCGCTGGTTCTTTGCGCCGCTGGGCAGCGAGGGCCGCACGAATCGAAAGCTCCTTGTTGATGCAGATCAGGCGTTCGTTCATATCCCCTGGCAGGCGATAACCGACTCGCGCGGCCAGAGTGCCTGGGATCTGTTCGATGTTGCGCTATTGCCGGCGGGCGAGTCCCCTTCAGAAGATCCGGCGGATACGTACAGCGCGCAGAGCAAGATTCTCATCGTTGCGGATCCGCGCGGGGACGCGCAGGTCTCTGGCGGTCTCCCGCCTCTGAACGGAGCTCTCGAAGAAGCACAGCATGTCGCCGCCCACTTTTCCAACCCGTTCAGCCTGGTTGGCACGCAGGCCAGTGCACGAACGGTTCTTGCCCGGCTGCCCGGCCAAGCGATCTTCCACTTTGCAGGGCATGCCGTGTGGGATAGCCGGTCTGGTTTTCTGGTGCTTTCCGATCGCACGGTCGAAACAAGCGAAATCCTGAAGCAGGGAAGGCTTTCCTCCAGGCTGGTGGTGCTTGCGGCCTGTTCCACCGGCGAGGCGGAAAACGGCCTGGCCGACCACCGGAGCCTGGTCCGCGCGTTTCTCGCCCGTGGCGCGCGAAATGTGATCGCAGCGGGCTGGCGCGTGGATTCGAATACGACCACATCTCTCATGGATGCTTTTTACGGGGAACTCGTCAAAGGGAGTTCAGTTTCCGCCTCATTGCGCCGCGCTGTCCATTCCGTGAAAGGACAGGGGAACGCGGCCCACCCCTATTACTGGGCAGCCTTCAGCATTTACGGGCGGGGCTAACCGTTCTTTTTCCGCTTCTTCGCGGCTTCCTTGATTTCGTTCCGCACGAACCGGTCAATCTGTTTCATCAGTTCGGCAATTTGTTCTTTCAGTTGCTGGAATTTCGCGCTGTCGGGCGGGAACTTTGTGCTGTCGGGCGGGAACTTGGTGAGTTCCTTTCTCAACTCACGCAGTCTCTTGATCATTTCGTTCAGCTTGTCGCTGCCTTTAGCCATTGTTTTCTCTCCTTTCGATTCTTGGGGCAGGCTGATTCCATGAATCACCTCTCCTTTCTCTACGAAACCATTCAGGAACAGGTCCCATTTGGTCTTCTTGCAAAAAGACAGTCGCGAGTAAGCCTCCCAATTGAACGTCATTGTTATTTCTTCGTTCCCCCGGCGCCATTGGAAGGAGAGCCCTTTCTTGGTCGGAAAAAAGATGGCCGGCCCGGTTGGGAGCGTCTCCGATGGACCCGAAGCGCTCACTGGCGAGGATAGGTAGCCTTGTTCCCGGAGCACTCTCCGCACGCCATGGGCCGCCCGTGCGGCTTCTGTCGCGGGCAATTCCTTTTCGACTTCGCAGCAGAAGGCTTGAATATCAATGTATTCGGGAATGCGATAGACCGCGGCGCGATCTCGTGCCTGCGTGATGGCCGGTTTGTCGGTTATGCCGCGCAGACTCTCCGCCAGCGTTTTTATGGCGTCCGCCATCGCCGGGGAAGCGCTGAGGTCGAACGCGGTGGAGTAGGGAGGCGGATGCTTGCCATCCTCCTGGTAGTATTGCGCCACCGCGCTTACCACGAGATCGGCGAGTTTTTTCGGCGCAGTCTGCGGGCTGTTCCCCAGTTGTCTGAAAATCTCGTCGTAGGGCCAGCCATCTTCGGGCATCACGGTTGGCGAAGACACCACAAATTCCGCCGCTTCACAGACCTCCTGGTTGATCTCCAGCATCCCCATCATGCAGGCGTCGAATCCGACAAAATCCAGCTTCTTTTGCGCCTTCGAGCGAAACCCCTCGAGGGCTTTCCGCAGTTTCCGGATAGGCAGAAACAGGAAGTTGGAGTCAATGGCGATGCCTTTATCCACTTTAGCGATGGATGCCAGTTCTTGCGTGCGGTAGGTCCAGTCCACACCGTCGCCATGGCCCCACACCACCAGGCCGTAATGCTCGGCGGGCCGGTTCTCGACGCACCAGGAGAGAAAATTACCCAGCGGCCCCGGATCATCCGCGGGAATATTCGGCATGTCATCTATAACCTCTTTTTCGGGAGTCAGGTCATAGATGACGGTCGGAGTTTCGGTTTCCGAAGGGAAATCAACCATCGCCACAACTTGAATGCCGGAAAGATTGTCCGCCTGGCTAAGTCCCCTGACCATCTCTTCCAGATCCGTCCATGCCGCGCCGATCAGATCGTTGTCTGCGGCCATATAAATCATGACGGTCCAATGGCCCAGAGCCGCTGGGTGGCTCTTCGTTGGCACCGAAGTACTCCTCTTTGGGGAGAGTCCTTCTTATTGAACGCTTTTTCTCATTGGAAGCCTTTCATTCATGAAGAACAGCAGAGACGCTCCAGTCATGTGGCCAGAAGTCGCTGTGCACCTTGTGCCACCTGTTGCGATTCGGCGTGTGGTGAGAAATGCGGCTCAGCGTCAAATAATGGAGAAAGTAGACTATGAGGAAAGTGAAGATCAGGCAGGTGGAATCAGGTTCGCCGTGGTCAGGAAAAAGACTGAATCCTAGCCTGCTTGCAGCGCTTTGGCGATTCGCGCATACCAGTCAAGAGCCTGGCTGTAAGGCTTCGCGTTCTTCTGAACATAGTCCTGCCCTTTGAACGGCTGGTACTTTCCCAGAAAATCGCCAAGCGAAGCCTTTTTGACGAGCAGCGCTTCCTGCCATTCCAAGTCCATGACCTTCATGCCGGAAGGGGCTTTGCCCGACATGTTCGGTTTCACGTTCTCGCTGACCTTCGCAAGCAGTGTTTCCAATTCCACCGGCTTCATCAGAACCGTCAACGCCTGAAAAGGGTACTTCTCCTTGCTGGCGTCCAGCACCACCTTGGTTCCATCATTGAAACCTATCCTTTTTCCGCCTACTTCCCCGAATTCGCGAAATGCGGCATCGGTTGCGGTCTCATTTTGATTGACTTGCCCGCCGACCGCGGCGTACTGCCCCGCCTGGTTGACAATCGTTTGCTTCCCTTCGTCCTTGCCTCCCCACCAGGAGTTGGTGACGCGCTTCTTCACAATCAAGAAACGCTCGCCGTCTGTGGGGATCAGGTACACCTGCATGTGAATTCTCCCCTCAGCAAGAAGTCAAAAATGTTTGCCGAACCATTACGGGCGGTCGAGGCGGTACGCCGGGTAAGGCCATTGCGGCGCAGGAACGGCGGTGGAAATCACATACTTGCGCATGGCGGCGTCGCACAGGGCGTAGCCCCAGTTGATCAGGTCGCATTGCTCCTGTTCGCTGAAGTGGTTCAAGCGAGTGCGCATCGCGGCCAACTGTTCGCGGCGCTCGGGTTTGCAGGGCAAGGCGTCCGCGAGTTGATATTCCTGGATATCGGTGGTGATGCCCCAGTAGGAGCCCGCCCGTTTTTGGGCCCTGAAGTCTTCCAGCAGAGCGCGCTTGCGCAAGGCTCGCGCCTGGCTGGTGGTGACGTTGAGCGCGCGCATGGCTTGCTCGTGCCAGGCGGTGCCGGGGTCGGCGGTGGCGTCAAGCGGGGCCCCGGCATCACTGACCAGCACGGTATCGTAGCGGTTCCACACGGTCTCCAGCCCCATGTTGTCGTACACGCCGCCGTCTGTAAGGAACAGCCGCTGGTGGAACTCCGGCTGGTTGAACAGGTCTGCGCCTTCCATGTCTTCGAATGTGCCGGGCTTCTTGATCACCACCGGCGAAAGCATCGGCGGGAACGCGCTGGAGGCGGTGACGGCCAGCGAAACGCGAAACTGCGGATTAGTGAGTTTTCCGATGCGGTAGTCCGCGGCATACGGGCGAGAAAAACGGAAAGCGGCGCCGGTGGCAAAGTTGGTGGCATTGAAAACAAAGCGCGGCTTCTGGCCTTCGGGCGCGGGAATCTCCGATAGCTTGGTCTCGCCAAAAAGGTGTTTGCGATACTCCTCTTCGACCGCGTCGCTGATACTTTTCCAGGGCAGCAAGGCCCCTTCGCCGATGGCCGGGCCGTCCACGTTGCGGCTGCAGAAGTCGCGCAGAGGTTTCACAACCTTGTCTATATAGGATGGCTCGCTGAAACCCGCCTGGCGCAGGCTTTCCCATTCGACTGCCAGCTTGCCTGCCGTGATCGAGCCCCCGGAAATGCTGGAGATTCGGTCGAACTTGTCGAAATAACCCAGCTGGCAGAGTCGCCACAGCGATCCCACATGGAACAAAGTGGCGCGAAAACCTCCACCCGACAGGGCAAGGCCAATACCTTTTTCAGGTTTTTTCTCTGAGAGCGGCATGGAAATCGTCCTCCTTCGCTATATACGTTTGTTACCGTTTCGCAGTTGGGTTTCCGGCCGGAGCTAGCAGGCTGCGGAACGAGTCGCTTCTCCGTCATTCTGAGACCGCCGGAGGCGGACGAAGAATCTCGATGTTCAATGTCGCCGAGGGCTTGTGATCGAGATTCTTCGGCCAGAACCGGGCCTCAGAATGACGAAGTGACTCCTTCCGCAGCCTGCTAGTACTTCACCGGATCAAGTAAATCCACTTTCAACGAGGGGTTGTTCTCGTCGCGAAAAACGAACTTGTCTTCCACTTGGTGTTTTTTGAGCAGTTTCTGAATGCGCGGTCCCAGGCCCTTGATGCCGGTTTTGTTGGTCATGTGGACTTTGTAATCGGCGCCGGGCCGCGCCTGAAAGAGCAATTCGAGAGTTTCGTTATCCGGATTGCCGTAGTTACCGTCGGCGGAAATCACATAGTGCCGCGCCGGGATTTTTTCGAAGAAATCCAGTTCCACATCGCGGATGCTGCCGTGATGGGGCATTTTGAGAATATCCACCGGGCACTGTCCCGCGCTATTCATCAGGCCGGCGGCTTCCAGGCCATCGAGGACGAAATCGCCGCGGCCGTCGCCGGTGAGCAGGATGCGCTTGCCTTCCGCTTCGGCCAGCACCACGATGCTGGAGAGATTTTCTTCAGTTTTGTCGGCATATTCAGCGGCGAGCGCGTCCAACTCCGCGGTTTTGGGCTTGTTTTTCTTGAGCTTCTTCAGCTCCTTGTCCCATTTCTCCTGGAGTTTAGCCAGGCGCTCTTTATTGGGACCCACGACGGTCAGGCTCAGGCCGTCTCCCCACTTTTTCTTCACGCCGCCGGATTTGGGCGCCATCACCAGGTGCTGAAAGCCCGTGTTGACGGGGATGGCCAGGCGCTCAGCCATGTCGCGCAGTTCGCGAGCTTCGCCCACGCTGGCCAGCATGCGCGTCACCGGGTCTTCGATGCCGGCGATGCTGGCTTCCGCGCTTCCGGAGGCGGCGGCGATTCTTGTCACCATGGCTTGCATCAGGCCATCCGGATCATTGCCGGTCAGATCGTCAAAGCTGTTGTGCCAGAGCGTCAGGATGTTGCAGTACGGAATCTTCCCGTCGTTTTTTTGCTTCCCTAAGTCTTTGGCAAAACGAGTCACGCCGTACACGTGATCCTGGTCAATGTGGCTGACCATGAGCAGGTCAATCACCAGTTGTCCCTTTTGGTCCTGCCACTTTTTGCGGATCTCCGCCAGCCGCGGCTGCAGGCGGTTTTCGTAGACGGTGGGCGGTCCGCCGTCAATCACCGCAAAGCGCGGGTCATCCGGCTTTCCGTAGTGCAGGATCAGGCAATCGCCGTGCTTGGCTTCCAGCGCCTCCAGAGTAAAAAACATGCGGCCTCCTCTACACCGACTGCATGGCGCGCAGGATGTCCACCATTCCCGCGCCTTGAAAATAGCGTTCGCGTCCCAGATCGGTGGCGGTGCGGCACAGAATCTGCTTGATTTTTGCGGGCTGGCCGGCCAGTTCGGCGTGGCGGGCCATCAGCAGCGCGGCGGCGCCGCTTACGTGCGGAGCGGCCATGCTGGTTCCATCCATCGTCTTACTCAATTTATTAGGAACGATAGACTTGATCTTTTCTCCGGGCGCCAGCAGATCCGGCTTGCTGCGCCCATCTCCGGTGGGACCGCGGCTGGAAAAGTAGGAAACGCCGTAGGTGTGCGGGCGCGAGCGGTGGGTGGCCCCCACGGTGATGACGCTTTCCGCGTTCCCCGGATCGGTGATGCTGATGGCCTGATAATCCGCCAAGCCGTAGACTTGCGCGAGTTTTCCCGTGTAGCCGCGGTTCCCGGCGGCCGCAACCACCACAACGCCGCTGCCCACCAGCCGTTCGCACTCGTCGCACACCGGCGTCCGCCCGCACGCAAAGCTATCCACGCGGTGCGGGATGGAAAGACTCAAGTTCACCCCGTGGATGGCTGGGCGGTCCTTGTTGGAGTTCAGGTAGCGCACAAACTGCATGGCGGCCATCACGGCATACTCGGAGCCGTTACCGCTCTTATCGAGCACGCGCAAATCGTACAAGCGGATATTGGGGCACATGCCCTGCAAGTCGTGATCTTCTTCATCCGCGATCGTCCTGTCTGAAGCGCGATGGTCTGCGGCGAGAATCCCGGCGACATGCGTGCCATGCTCGCCGCCCACCGCGTACTCTTCTTCGTGCTCGACACGCAGAAGCGGTTCCAACTCGACCCAATTCAGCGAGCGCCCGTTTTTCAAGGCTTCCTTCAGGTCGTTGGCCTTCTGTTTCTTGTCCTGCAGGCGCAAGCGGGCTTCGCGAGGCCAGTCATCGGCATCGGCGGAGGCATCCACGCTGGTTTCGTCGTCGAGCATGGTGCGCAGGCGGGTGAAGTCGTACGTGGCCGCGACGCGGGACCTTTGCAGAATCTGTTTCAAGGTGGCCTGCGGCCCCAGCTCCGGCTGGTCGCGGTCCTGGAGCGCCGGGTGGCTTGCGTCAATTCCGTTATCAATAATTGCCCAGGCCAGTTTGCTGCAATCGGTTTGGAACAGGCGCTGCACCGCGTCGGCCTTCACGGCGGGGACAGATTCCCAGATGGAAGCGGTCACGGTGCGGTTCAGCGTGACCGCCCAGAGAAAGCGGGGCGATCGCTTCGCCGCGGGGGCGTAAGCCCAGGGATCAAGGGGCATCCCCGCGAGAAACTGCAAGGCCAGCCGCGCCAATTCTGCGGCATCCGGCCCGATGCCCGCGCTTTCGTCGCCTGCCAGATCGAATCGCGATGGTTTCTGCGCTGGCTTCTTGCGGGAAGGGCCAAGCAGAACTTCCTGTTCCCGTTGCGGCCCGTGCAACCAGCAATACCACCCCAGCAACTGGACCAGCCACAACAAGTCTTCTGGGAATCCCGTTGGGTCCGGTTTGGCGATTTCCCTGGCGAGCGCGCCCACCAGCCTTTCATCGGGTCCGATGCGGACGAGCCCAAAGTGTTTTTCCAGCCGCATGCGCGTGGCCGGTGTCCACACATACTCCCACCACCACTTGGTGAGCGGCAGGCCAATCCAGATCAACTCGTCCAGCCAGAGCCGCGCTACCGCATGCGATTCGTGAAAGACCATCGAGCGCTTGCCGGCCCGGTGGACAGGGAAAACTCCCGTGAGTGCAGGGCGAACCCACTTCTCTTTCCTGGCTCGCGCTTCGCATTCTTGCAACGCCAGCCACAATTCCCGCGGCGAGCTTTCCCGGTGTGGATTGAGCAGCAGGTCCACGGCGCGCGAGCCTTCCTCGTAACGCCTGAAATACTTTTCCCACACTTCGGGATAGATCGGGGAATCCTGGGTATGCCGGCGGCGGGTGCCATCACCGTGAATCAGGGCGTAAACTCTTGCTTCCCAGTGAGCTTTGATTTCGGCATAGTCCTCGGCGCGGCGTCGGGGTGAGTCCTCAACTTTTGGTGGTTCCGAATCAGGCATGGTCCCTCCGCAAAGCCCGCGATGGAAGGGCACCACACTACCCCTGCAGATAGTCTGAAGTCAACTAACTATTATCTTACTAGGACGGCCACAAGGGCCCCCATGAGTCCGAGGAAGAGCGAAACTTTTCCCGCTGTGCGGTGTCTGAAACAGCAGGAGCATGAAACCAGCCCTTGCCAAACCGCAACGGCAGCACTGAGAAGAAACATGCCAACTCAAGATGCAGGACCTCGCTTGTATGGACTCCTTTTCGCGGTTTTGACCTTCTTCTTTCTTCATTCGATGGCGGCGCAGGAAGCTCCCCAGACGCCGACACCGGCTCTCCTCCCCTATCCGCCGCAATCGGCCCAGCGCACTGCCCCAATCGAAACACTTAAGAAGCGGGCCGCCGCTCTGGCCGCCGAGTTTGCAGCTTTTACACACATATCCTCGCTGGGCGAGGTGATGCCGTACCGGCTGTTCAAGCCCCGCATTCCAGCGAACCGAAAAAGATATCCGCTCATCGTTTTCCTGCATGGGGCCGCCGGGAGCGGCGCCGACAATCAAAAGCAACTCGAAGGAGCCAACGTTTTTGGCGCGCTCACCTGGGTGCTGCCGGAGAATCAGCAGAAGTTTCCGGCGTTTGTGGTGGCGCCGCAGAGCAACGTGAACTGGCCGTGTGTGATTCTCGAACAAGGGAAGCGCCCAAAGCTCTGCCCCGGCCTGGGCAGCGGGGTGCGGCAGGCCTTTGAAATCATCGACAAGCTCGTCGCGGAGCTCCCCATTGATGCCGCGCGGATCTATGTGACCGGACATTCGATGGGTGGAGCGGGCACCTGGCACATGATCGCCCAACGTCCGGCTTTTTTTGCCGCGGCGGTCCCCGTCTGTGGCCTCCCTGATTTCGATACCGCAGCTACCGTGCGAGACGTGCCCATCTGGAATTTTCACGGCGATGCAGACGAAATCGAGCCGGTGGCTACGTCCCGTCGCATGATCCATGCGATCCTGGAAGCTGGCGGGCGCCCGCTGAACACAGAATATCCCGGGGTCGGCCACAACGTCTTCATGTGGGCTTACACCGAGCCTGCCCTAATAAACTGGGTTTTCGCCCAGCGACGGGCATCTATCGCATACCCACGCCAACTCGCGCCCGCGGCGCGGCCCGGTGCCGACAGGTCTTCATAAAAAAGCTACGCGTCCACCTGCGCCCACTTCGCCGTAGTTCCGGAGGTTTTGGAGTGGCCCCCCCTGGGACTCTCACATTGATGGTTCCTGCCATTCGACGACGGAAAACTGTTCGTAGGTCTCTACAGCTGAGCCAGGAGCATTTCTCAATTACCGTGCAGGTGTCAGGAAGAAGTGGCTCCCCGAGCTGGATTCGAACCAGCAACCCTTCGGTTAACAGCCGCCGTAATTGATTTTCCAAGTCTTGCCGGAGCTGGCGCTAACCGAAGCGAATCAGCGGATTACAAGCAAAACTGGGAAAGCGGGAAACGTAATGATTTTCGTTTCGCTTTCGCCATTTTGCGTCATTTTTCACTCACGAGTATTACGTTTTTATGACGGCAAACAATCCGCCTTTTGAGTGCCAGTTCCGAGCTAGCGCCAATCATTGTGGCGACGACAGACGTGTGACGACGTCTGACCTTGTAGCAACTCCGCCGCTGGTAACCATATCCCTTGTTTTTTGAAGGACCCGCGGTGGTCGCATTGAAGAGGCACTACACAGGATTATGCTTTGCAGCTTTTGCGTTCCCACTTCGACTTCGCCTTCCACTGTTCGGTGGTTAACCACTGCATGTTGCCCGGAGTGTCCGACCCCCCGCAGGCTAGTGGCTTGCCAACGTTCAGCGAACTCCACAAACGTACAGCATGGCCGAGCTCGGTAACGCGGATGGTTGATCGCTGCGAGGTGCCGCTCTAATTCGCGCAGCGCCAGCTTTCGCGTTGGAAACTCCTCCTTTGTTCCAAGCACGACCGAACGGTGCACTCGCCGAACAGTGCCATCTGAGATGCGCCAAGTGTAAGGTCTCTACGACAATCTGTCAGGTCGACCGCCGCTTCAAATCAATTTGTCCGAAGTGCAACCTCAGTTTGACCCCGATGCTTCGATTCACGTGCACAGGAATGGCTCCAATAGGAGCGAACACTTCTTCGCGGATTTGCATCCATACCACCGAAATCCGAAGCAGGTTTCGCCCCAAGCCCAAGTTTCGAAGGACTTAGCCTGGAACAGAAATTGCTCTGAGCTTGACTAGCCGCTCGCGCTAAATCGAGGGACTCAACCAGTGCTCCGAGGAGGCACAGATGCACGACATTGATCGCACGCAACTCGAGTACGACACCGAAGCCAATGGGTACGAGGGCGATTTTGAATTCGCGGAAGAGGGCGAGGCTGGCGACACGGAAGCCGAAAGCCCATTCAGCGAAGTTGAGGAGATGGAACTCGCTAGCGAACTGCTGACTGTCTCCGATGAGGGGGAATTGGATCAGTTCCTGGGTAAGCTCATCAAGAAGGCGGGAAAGTTCATGAAGTCTCCAGTGGGACGGGCTCTCGGCGGAGTTTTGCGCAAGGCGGCGAGACACGCATTGCCGATGGTGGGGAGGGCTGCTGGCGGTTTTTTCGGCGGACCATTAGGCGCGGCCATTGGCGGGAAGCTGTCTTCGGCCGCCGGCCGAGCCTTTGGTCTGGAGCTCGAAGGGCTCAGCGAAGAGGACGCCGAATTCGAAGTGGCGCGCAACTTCGTGCGCTTTGCCGGGGCGGCCGCAGCCAAGGCGGCTTCTGCCCCGCCGAGCGCCCCTCCACCTACGGTCGCGCGGGTCGCTGCCGTGGCCGCAGCGAAGCGACATGCGCCAGGCTTGCTTCACGGTGGAGCGGCCGCAGCCGGTGCTTCGCCCGCAGGGCTACCCGGCCGCACAGGGCGCTGGTTTCGCCGGGGGCGCGCGATCGTTGTGCTCGGAGCGTAGGCGGCAATGCTCGGTGGTTCCAGCGCTGCCTGGATGTTAGCGCAAGAAGCGCGCGCGTTGCTTACTCGACTGGACCGTGTGAAACCCTTTGCGCTCCACGAAACAATGGTTCCAGCCGCGTCCGTTTCGTCCGAAGCGCAGCGAGCCATTGAGGGCCTTTTATACAAGGGACGCCGGGAATTGCGCATTCGGGTTCGACGCTACATGGATTGGGTCACGGGCCCGTTGGGGCGATTGGCGACGCCAGAGCAAATGCAAGAGCGGTTCACGTTTCTGCGATTGAGGTTCAACAGCGTGCTGACTCAGTTTGATATTTTCGCAGACGTATTGACGCAGCGCAGCGAGCACGAAACGGGCGTGTGGCTCGCGGGGCTGGACACTCTTGCGGCCGACGCGTTGGCTGTACCGGGCGGCTATTTCATGCCCCCGCCGGTGATTTGCTACCTCGATCGCGGGCACGGCGCCGCCATCCGACGCGCGCGCACACGGCTGGCCGGTGGTGCTGAAAATCCTGTGGCGGTGATCCGTGTGCCCCGCGAGCGCATGATCGGGAGTGGAATAGGCAGTTCGTTGATCCATGAAATTGGCCATCAGGGCGCAGCTTTGCTGGATTTGGTGAATTCTCTGCGACCGGTGCTGCAAGGCATGCAGCGTGGCGTCGGCGAACTGCAAGTTGCCTGGCAGTTGTACGAGCGGTGGATCAGCGAAATTGTCGCGGACTTCTGGTCGGTTGCGCGCCTCGGCATCTCCGCGACAACAGGCCTGATGGCGGTTGTAAGCCTGCCCCGGCCTTTTGTCTTCCGGATCGATTTCGACGATCCGCATCCCGCTCCCTGGATCCGCTTGAAGCTCTCGGCGGCGCTTGGCGGTGCGCTGTATCCGCATCCTCAGTGGCAAGCCTTGGCGCGGCTGTGGGAGTCGTTCTACCCGCTGAAAGGTTTGGACGATCAACGCCGAGCCATGCTGGAGAACCTCGAAACTGCCATGCCGGCACTTGTTTCTCTGTTGGTGAACCACCGGCCAACACGCTTGCGGGGCCGCACTCTTGGCGACGTGCTACACACCGTTGAACGTCAGCCCGAGCAGCTGAGAGCGTACTACCGCGCGTGGGGCGAATCGCCCGCGGCAATGAAGGCGGCGCCGCCCTCATTGGTTTTTGCGGTGATCGGCCAGGCACGAGCAGCGGGAGAAATTACGCCGGCGCAGGAAAGTAGTTTGCTGGCCGGCCTGCTTACACACTGGGCCCTGCGAAGGACCCTGGGGTCCGTCGATTCCTCAGACAATTAGGAGGCTGAAATGGCTCAAAAAATTAGCGTGAAGGTTCTGGACAAAAGGCCAGTGGCGGGGGGCGGCGCAAAAGTGCCTATTCCCGATGCTGAGGTCTGGGTGATTGCCAGAACTGGCGACCTCATCAAGGGTAAAACCAACGCCGCTGGGGTATACGAAACAAAGGGAATAGAGGCGGGTACCTACCGAGCCGTGGCCTGGAACCCGAAGGACCTGAAGCTTGCGGGGAGTGAGGAGGTCGTCGAGTTACTTCCAGGTGCAGACCAGTCTGTTGAATTAGAACTCGCGGCCATAACTCCCGCGTCGCTCAAGGCTGATCCTGTGGCAGTTAACGAAGGGCAATTGGTCGCTCTTGTGGC
Organism: uncultured Acidobacteriaceae bacterium; assembly: GCA_964500065.1. Taxonomy (GTDB): domain Bacteria; phylum Acidobacteriota; class Terriglobia; order Acidiferrales; family UBA7541; genus CAZCNH01. The sequence goes on along the minus strand of CAZCNH010000023.1, from coordinate 1,553 downwards.
TGAACCAATCCTTCTGCAACCTGGAACCGAGTATCAATGGCAGATACGACGAGGCCCGCTGACCTTTTACCCTCTTGCGGATAGGACCACACCTTGGGTGGCCACCTGGGACACAACGGGATTAGACCCGGGCCAGTTCCAAGCCAGAGTCGTTGTTGTGCCCGGCGGTGGGGTCGGCCCCTCCGGCTTGGCTACAGTGGCAGTAACCGTAGCCGTAAGACCAACTTCGCCCACGGAGACTCGACCTGTTTCTCTGCGGCGATCGGAAAAACCGCTAACCACGGACCAAGGCCTGTGGGTGGCCATTCGCAACAGCAGCGAAGCAATCAGCTACAAGAGCTACGAAGGGTTCATGGACCTCGTGATGTGCGAGGGTGCAAAAGCGAAGAAGCTCACGCCAGACGAATCAAAGGGGCTGCAACACTTGGCGAGTCGACGCGTGGCGCCATTTCCCGGCGTGGATGCTTACAACTTGCTCAAGGTCGCCACCGAGGTTTTCCTGATGGTGCGGTGCGGCGTCAAAACTGATCCCGGGACTTTTTCAGCAGTGGACTTGACCGAGGAAGGCCCGCGGTTTGAACGCGGATTGAGAACTGGCGAGATTGAATCCCTTTGGAGCAACTATGTTGAGCAGGCGTTACCAAAAGACATCGTCGGCGGAAAGGCCGTTCATACGCTGCCGTACCTGGCGATGATACGCCGGCGGCTCAAGGACGTGCCGATCAAACCCGAGGATGCTGCGCTTGCGGACAACTGCTTTGGCATCCTACAACATAAACTCACCCACCCGTGTTTCCTCGAACTCATCTGGTCGTACTTTCACGAAGAAGGGGCCTTGGTGCAGAGCCTTAATGCCATCAGTCTCCGTTTCCAAAACAGGCGCACGGCGATAGCAGTGGATCCTTTGGCGCGCTTGGAAATCGGGTCTTTGCGCCCCATCAATAGCCTTTTGTGGGGCTATGTCCAAGACGAGCAGCACCGTCTTTCCGTCGTGCGCCGGGCCTATGAGTACGATCATCACTACGGATTGCGCCTCGAGGGCAAAGCTGTTCCCGACCTGCGATCCGCCGACAGCCGCTCAAAGTTTCTGGAGGCGTTCCACAACCTCTTGTTCACGTGCACCAAGTTCTTCAAGCAGGATGACGACACAACCGTCGTGGCCGATGGCTTCCCTGTCCTGAACGGATTGAAGGAAGTTCACCTCATTCTGTCCGAGGGCGCTCACAACCAGTACGGAGACCTGCCTTGGACCGCGCGTCAGGAAATGCTCATGCAGCAGTGGTTACTGGCGCGGCCCGAGATGCGCGAGTTCCTGTCCGGTCGCGAAATGATTGCTTACCCCGAGACGTGGATGGACCGCGTCGACACCATGAAAAAACTCCAGGGTTGGACGGATGCCAGCGTGATCCACTTTCGGAACCTTGGTGTTTTCGGCGAGCAACTTTTGCTGTCCGTGCGATTTGGGAACTGGAGTTACGTGACGTTGCCTGCACAAGCCGCAAATTGGGCCCGCTACTGGCGTGCGGAAATTCAGGGGTACATTCACGCCTATC
>CAZCNH010000022.1:37961-47804 GCA_964500065.1 uncultured Acidobacteriaceae bacterium | reverse complement strand
CTGGGCCAGCACACCCTGAAGCGCGTGCTCGAAGCGCAGATGGCCACGCCGTATTTCCCGGTGGACGTGAGCGCGATGAAGGCCACGCGCAATTACACCGAAGTGAACGGCGATGATTCGCTCACCATTCGCGGCACGCGGGTCACAGCGCGCTGGCTGAACCATCCGCAGGGCTGCCTGGGCTTCCGCTTCGAGACCGCCGCGGGGGTGGTGGTGTATGCCACCGATAACGAGCCGGGCGATCCGGTTTATGACAAGAATTTGCGCGAGCTGGCCGCGGGCGCGGATGTTTTTGTGAACGATGCGCAGTACACGCCGCAGCAACTCGCCGGGCCGCGCAAAGGCTGGGGTCATTCCAGCTGGCGCGAAGGCGTGAATATCGCCAAGGAAGTGGGCGTCAGGAACCTGGCGCTTTTTCACCACGACCCCGACTCGAAAGATTCCATTCTGGATGCGCGCCTGGTGGAAGCGCGCCGCGAATTTGAAAATGTGTGGATGGCCGCCGAGGGCATGGTGGTCAAGCTCGGCGGGAAAAAAGCGGAATTTACCCTGCGCAATTCGCGCGCGGGTCAGCGCCGCGACACCTACCTGGATGCGGTCGTCAGCGGAGAAACACAGGATGGCAAGCCGTTCCAGGAGCCCACCATCATCCACGACCTCTCCCTGAGCGGCGCTTCCCTGCAGCTGCATCATTCCCCGCAAATCCAATCACCCTTGCAAGTGGTGATCTCCACGCCCGGACACGACCCCTACTCGGCGGAAATGCGGCTCGGCGGACACGTGGTGCACTGCGAGCCGGGCCCGGATGGCACAGCGATTGTCGGGATTATTTTTGTGGACGACGCGATCGAAGGCCCGGAAATTCCCTGAATCAGCCGGCATTACCCGCAGCGGTAGCTTGCGGCCTGAGCGCGCGATCGTGCTCTATAACGAACCTCGTCATGCTGAGGGCCGGCGTTGGCCGAAGAATCCCGATTGCCCGCCATGCGGGCGCGGGATAGCGAGACTCTTCGGTCGTTTTCCTTTTGTCAATCTCCTTTGGCCTGCGGCTTCAACCCATCGATTTCGCGCATGCGGGCGAAAGCGCGGCGCACGTGGGGGATGGTGATCGAGCCGCCCACGATCAGCGCCACGTTCATCGCGTCGATGATTTCTTCCCTCTTCCAGCCTTCCTCTCCGCAGCGCACCACGTGATAGGTGATGCAATCGTCGCAGCGCAGCACCAGCGAGGCCACCAGCCCCAGCAGTTCTTTGGTCTTGGTGTTGAGCGCGCCCGGCTCGTAGGCCTGATGGTCCAGCGCGAAAAACCGTTTGATCCCCAGATGGCCGCAATTGAGGATTTCTTCGTTCAAATTTTTGCGGAAATTTTGAAAGTCGCCCAGGCTGTTGGACATTGCTCCTCCGGTGCTGATGGCAAACCCTCATTATAGAAGAAGGAACGCGGCGGGGCACCTGCCCCGCCGAACTGGTAGTGGGTCAGTTTGAAATAGGGGGTGGGAGGTTTTAGCTCCGACAAGAGCCTTGCTTCCCGCCTCCAAACTGACCCACTACCGGCGAACTGGCGGGGACGGAACGTTCCGTGTAGACTCGGCCTGCTCGTTTACTAAATATAGAGGTGACACTACAATGCCGTGTCCACTTCACCACTTTGCTTCTGTAGGACACTGTCCTTACTGCCGTTGCTTCGGCGGGGGATTCGTGGAGGGATTCATTTTCTATCCCACGCGGCTTTACAAAGGGATGTTCCAGTTTACGCCGCAGTACGCCAAAGATGCCGGCCGCGATTTGCGCACCATGAGCGCGCTGGCCCGGAAGTACCCTCCGAATCAAGAGAACAGGAACCGTGCCCAGGAAGCCTACAGCGAATTGCCCCCACCGGTTCAAGAAGGGCTGCAGTTGGGCGCGGTGCAGTCGGTGGGAAGCGTTATAGGGGGGATGTTGGCCAGTATGCTGATTGCCGGGGCGATGGGCCGTTGTGCCTCTCGCATGGCAGTGATCACGCTGGGGCCTCGAGGAACGCTTCACGCGCCCTACTGGGGCCGCATGGCCAGCATCTTCGGCGGCGGCCTGCTCAGTTGGTATGCCCTGATGGGATCAACGGTCGATCACGTGAACCGGCGAAACCAGCTGGTGCAGCAGCTTCCAGAACAGCAGCGGCAAATCATCGACGACATCATCCGGGAATTGCTGGACGAGGATTACCGCTGGGATGACCCCGGCAAGGGCCCCGCAAGCAAGCAATAGGCATGCCCGTCACCCGTCCGTGCCGGACACCGGGGGCGCTTCTCTCTTTACTTTACTATGTAAAGTGCTTGACATTTGCGGCCCCGCAAGGCATCCTGAAAGCGTCCATGGACGAGTCATCCGCCGGGCGCGCTTCACCCCGCACCGCTCACGACGACCTGCAATACATCCGCCGCACCCTGGCGGCTGCGGGGCATTTGAGCATCGTGCCCGGAAAAGGCTTGATGGCCATCGGCGCGCTCGCTCTGGGCGCCACGTCGGCGAACTACTGGGTCACCGGCGCTCCGTGGGAGGCAACGCCCATTCACTGGGAAGCGCTGGGGATCTGGGGGCTGCTGCTGGTGGTTTCGTTCGTGATTGGCGCGGCCACCATGAAGCAGAAGGCGCGGCGCACCGGGCAGACATTCTGGTCGCCGGTGCTGCGCAAGGCCATGTGGGGCTACATTTCCGCAATGGTGCTGGGCGCAATCCTTTCGTTTTCCGTGATCCAGCACGGGCGGCCGGACGCGCTGGCGGAAGTCTGGTTGGGTTGCTACGGCGCGGCGGTGATGGCCGCGGGCGCGGTTTCCGTGTCGCCGGTGCGCTGGATGGGGATTTGCTTTCTGGCGCTGGCCGGTGCGGCCGTGGCTGCCCCGGCTAGTTTGGGTTTGCCGCTGCTGGGCCTGGGGTTTGGCGCGCTGCATTTTGCGTTCGGCGCCTACATCGCCTGGAGACACGAAGGGTAGTCGGCGAAAAACAGCCCTCACCGGTCTATCCGGCCTTTGGTTTTGCGAGCCGCGAAGGGCTCGAAGGAGTTGCCATGAAGAACAAAAAGAATCCTGCGCCGTCGCCCGCCGAACTCGACCAACTGATCCATGAACGGCTGCGCCTGGGCATCGTGTGCGCGTTGGTGGACCATGAAGCGCTTACCTTCACCGAACTGCGCGAGTTGCTGCAAACTACCGACGGCAACTTGAGCGTGCAAGCCCGCAAACTGGAAGAAGCCGGTTACGTGGCTTGCACCAAGAAATTCGAAGACCGCAAACCGAAGACCACCTATAAGCTGACGGTGAAGGGCCGCCACGCGCTGGAATCCTACCTGGAAGTTTTGGCGGAGATGATTCCCCCGCTGCAGCAGGTGCGCGCCGGGCAGCCGCGCCGCGCCGCCCTGCGCCCCGCTCCCAGCGAAAGCTGAGGTTTATGGAATGGCAGGCATATTGCCGGGCGAGGTTTGCTTCTATACTTTATGCTGTAAAGTTTATGGATCTGCGGCCGGAGAGACACCGTGGCGCGCCGCCACCCCGCGAAATAAGTCGTAGGCTTACAAGCAGCCCCTCAAGAAAGAGAGAAATCCAATGGTGAAACGAATTGCCGCCATTATTTTTATTTTTGTGTGCACGTGCGTGGCGTGGTCGGTCCTGGGCGGCACAATCCTGGCCCGCACCTATTCCGCGGATAACGCGCTGCGGGGCCAGGTGCAATCCTTGTGGGGCTCGGCACAAGTGCAGACCCCTCCCGTCGCCACCTATGTCCGCATGGAAGAACGCCAGGAAAAGCGCGTGGAGAACAAGAAAGAAATCACCGACATCCTTCAGGACAAGATTCCCACATCCCTGCCGCTGGTGCAAAGCCGCGTGAACGTGGACCTGGCGCTGGAGCACCGCCAGAAGGGCTTGCTGTGGTACAGCACCTACCAGGTAAAGTTTGCCGGCGACTTTACATTTGAAAACAACAGCAGCGCATCGCAGGATGTTACCTTTCGTCTTCCATTTCCAACGAAAGACGCCCTCTATGACGATGTGACCTTTACCGCGGATGGCGTGGCGCTGCAGTTCAAAATCCTGGATAGTGCGATCGAAGGAACCGCCCGGGTGGCGGCGGGAAAAACGGCGAAACTGCGCACGGGCTATCGCTCGCAAGGATTGGACCGCTGGACCTATCAATTCGGCGCGAATGGCGTCCAGGAAGTGCGCGACTTCGAGTTGAACATGATGACCGACTTTCGCGCCATTGATTTCCCGCAAGGGACCATTTCGCCGCAGCAAAAGCGCGAGACGCCCGCGGGCTGGGAACTGAAGTGGCAGTATGCCAACTTGCTTTCCGGGGCCGGCCTGGGCATGTTGATGCCGGAAAAATTGCAACCGGGCCCGCTCGCCGGGCAAATCAGCTTTTTTGCCCCGGTTTCGCTTTTTTTCTTTTTCTTCCTGATGTTCATCATCACCACGCTGCGGAATATTGAAATGCACCCGATGAATTATTTCTTCCTGGCCGCGGCGTTCTTTGCGTTCCACCTGCTGCTGGCGTATCTGGTGGATCACGTTTCGATCCATACCGCTTTTGTGATTTGTTCGGCCGTTTCGATTTTCCTGGTGATCAGTTACCTGCGGCTGGTGGTCGGGCTGCGCTTCGCCGCGGTGGAAGCAGGCATCACGCAGTTTGTGTACCTGGTGCTGTTCTCCTACGCTTTCTTTTTCAAAGGATACACAGGGCTGGCGATCACCATCGGTTCGATTGTCACGCTGTTTGCGGTCATGCAGATGACCGGGCGAATCCGCTGGGCGGAAAAATTCGACCACTAGAACAAACCACCCCGGACTTCAGCCAATCGGCGAACGGGCAGGCCGATTCCCCTGCCCGCTTATCGGGAAAGCACGCGACCGGCGCGAGCGCCGGTGGCGCGGCCCGCGCCCCAGACCATCTGGCCGTTCACGTACACTTTTTCGATGCCGGTAGACAGTTTGAACGGGTCGGCAAAAGTGGAGTTGTCGATCACCGTATCCGGATGGAAAAGCACCAAGTCGGCCTTCATGCCTTTCTTGATGATCCCGCGATCCTTGAGCCCCAGCCGCCAGGCGGGCAGCGAAGTCATCTTGCGCACCGCTTCTTCCAGGGTGAGCCACTTCTTTTCGCGCACGAAGCGGCCTAGCACGCGAGGAAAGGTCCCCGCGCCGCGCGGGTGTTTGCCGCCGATGGCGCCGTCGCTGGAAACCATGGTCCAAGGCTGCTGGTAGAACGTGCGCACGTCCTCGTCGGTCATGGTGTGGCCGATGATGCCGGCGCGGTCGTCATCCACAATCTTCGCGTACACGGCGACTTCGCTCATGTTTTCCGCAGCCGCAATATCGGCAATGGTTTTTCCGACGTACTGCGGGAACATCGGCAGGTGGGTGATGGAGATATTCTTTCCGCCGCCCACGTCGTCCAGCGCGCGCTGGATGCTGGCGGGATCTTTCCATTGCTTGTTGGGAACCAGCACCTTCAGATTGGAATGCCAGGCGGTGTAGGGATAGCAATCGGCGGTCACGTCCACGCCGCGCTTGCGCGCCTCTTCGATCATTTTCACCGCTTCGCCGGCCTTGCCCCACACGCCGACGGTGCCCAGCTTGATGTGCGTGATCTGCGCAGCCATTTTGCTGCGCTCTCCGATGGCGATGGCTTCGCGCATGGCGTCCATCACTTTGTCGGCTTCGTCGCGGATGTGCGAGATGTACAGCCGGCCGCCGGCTTTCTTCGCCGCCTGCGCCAGCGCCACCACTTCGTCGGTGGTGCTGTAGCTGCCCACTTCGTATTCGAGTCCGCTGGAGAGCCCCAACGCGCCTTCTTTCACCGCTTGCTCGACCAGCGCAGCCATTTTGGTGATTTCCTCCGGCGTGGCGGCCCGGCGAAAGTCATCGCCCATCACCATGCGGCGCACGGTGGCGTGGCCCACCATGGTGAGAACATTCACTGCCGGCGGAGATTTGCGCCGCGCTTCCAGATATTCGCCGGTGGGCCACACCGAGCCCCCATCCTGCCCGACCAGCAGCGTGGTCAGTCCCTGCGACACCTGGCTGGCGGCTTCCGGTTCTTCCTGCACGCCGCGGTCAGAATGGTTGTGAGTATCAATGAAGCCGGGGGCCAGCACCAGGCCATCGCCGTGGATGATCGTCTCGTTTTTCTTCGGCTTGAAGTTGCCGACGGCGGTAATCTTGTCGCCTTGCACGCGGACATTGGCCTTGCGCAGGGGTTTGCCTGTTCCGTCGGCGATCTGTGCGCCGGTAATCACCCACGCGCCAGTGCCCGCCTGCGCGCGCGCCGCGGCGCTCCACAGCAAGCCCGCCGCAACCACAGCAAGAAATGCAATCCGCAACCGCATCATTTGGCTACCTCCGATGCAGGGAAAATATCACAGCCCGCCGCGTGACCGCGAATTTCATGGCGTTCCTTGATCTCCCGCGCTGGTGCCGTCCTGCTAAGATTCTTCGCGTGATTCGCGTCCCCGGCGCGAAGCAGTCGCCCCTCAGAATGACCCGGACGCCCTGATTTGCATATGGGCGAGCGGAGTGAATTGAGTTAAGATGGTGCCTTCCCGCACTCTACCAGCCGCAAATCTATCTTTGGAGGAACCCAGATGGCTATCAAGGACATGCTGTTGCCCGAATTTGATCAGGAAATGGCGGGAGCACGGAAGACCCTCGAGCGCGTGCCGGAAGGAAAGCCGGACTTCAAGCCACACGAGAAATCCATGACCATGGGCCGCTTGGCAGGCCACGTCGCCGAAGTTCCCCTGTGGGCGGTGATGACGTTGACGCAGGATTCGATTGACATTGCCCCGCCGGGGCAACCGCCAATGCAAGCGGAAACGATGACCACGCGCACCAAGCTGCTGGCCGACTTCGATGCCCGGGTGGCTGAGGCCCGCAAGGCGCTCGAGAGCACCAGTGACGAGGCCTTCATGAGACCGTGGTCGCTGCTGCGCGGCGGGCAGACCTTGATGACCATGCCCAAGATCGTGATCTTGCGCTCTTTCGTGATGAATCACCTGATTCACCATCGCGCGCAACTGGGCGTGTACCTGCGCATGAACAACGTGGCGGTGCCTTCGATCTACGGGCCATCGGCTGATGAGGGGACCATGTGACGAGGAAATCGCGCGGGGGTGTATCATTTCCTTCTCTTTGTGCGTAGTCATTTGTGGGGCTGGCCGCCGTGGCCAGCCCCGCGCTTTCTGACTGGAGAATAACGATGCGCCGCTGGCAAGCCATACTGTTGTCGCTGATTGTGCCCCCGATCGGAGTGTTCATTTCCTTGTTTCGCCGCTTCCCTTCCGGGACGGGTTTTTTCGGAAAACTGGCGCGCACGGTGGGGCGGCTGGCTCTGGCGGGCGTCTTCACGATTCTCTCCCTGATCTGGCTGGTCAAGCTGGGGATCCTGCATATGGAATTGTCGGGCGCAGGAATCATTCCGATTTTCAGCCTGCGCAGCCACGCGCAGGATGAAGAAGCCCTGGAAAAACATCGCGCGGCCATGCAAGGGGCCGCTCCGGTCGTGATTCCCCCGGCTGCACCGGCGCCTGTGGCGGAAACTCCGCCGCCGGACATGGCTGCAACCGCTACACCTGCAAAAGGCGGCGCGGCGGTTCCCGTTGCCGTTCCAGTCGCGCTTCCGCCTCCGCCGCGCCCGCCGTGGAGTGATTTTCGGGGCGCAGGCCGCGATGGAGTGTATCGCGAGGGCGCGATCTTGACGGCGTGGCCTGCCGACGGCTTGAAGCCTCTGTGGAAGCAACCGGTTGGCGGCGGATACGCGTCGTTCACAATCGCCAACGGCATCGCCTATACCATCGAGCAGCGGCGGGATAAGGAAGTGGTGGTGGCCTACGACGTGCAAACCGGCCGCGAGGCGTGGACCTACGGATGGACCGAGCGCTTCAGCGAGCAACTGGGCGGCGATGGGCCGCGCGCGACCCCGGTGTGGCACGAGGGCCTGCTGTACGCGCTCGGCGCGGCTGGAGATTTTCACGTGCTGGATGCGGCGACCGGAAAAAAAGTGTGGTCGAAAAATATTCTGGCCGAGGCCGGCGCAAACAACGTCATCTGGGGCATGGCCAATTCCCCGCTGATCGTGGACGACAAAGTGATCGTTACGCCCGGCGGGCGCAACGGGAAATCCGTGGTTGCCTACGACAGGAAAACCGGCGCGATCCTGTGGGTTTCGCAGGATGACCAGGCGGGATACACCTCGCCGATGCTGCTGACTCTTGCCGGAGTGCGCCAGATTGTACTGGCCACCGGGTCGCGCATCATCTCACTCCGCCCCGAAGATGGAAAACTCCTGTGGGACTACCCGTGGGTGACCATGCAGGGAATCAACAGCGCGCAACCGGTGGTAATCAGTCCCACGCAGGTGTTCGTTTCCGCCGGATACGACCATGGTTCCGTGCTGCTGGAAATTTCCGCGAACGACAAGGGACTCACCGCGCGGCCCGTGTGGGAAAACAAAAACCTGAAAAACCGCTTCAACAGTTCCGTGTTGCGCGATGGTTTTCTCTACGGGTTTGATGAAGGCATCTTCGCCTGCATTGACACCCGCAGCGGCGAACGCAAATGGAAAGGCGGCCGCTACGGCTACGGCCAGGCCATTCTGGCCGGCGAGCACATCATCGTGCTGAGCGAAGCCGGCGAACTGGTGCTGCTGAAAGCCTCGCCCGATAGCCATCAGGAAATTACCCGCTCGCCCGCCATCGAGGGGAAAACGTGGAACCACCCGGCAATCGCCGGCGGGATACTGCTGGTGCGCAACGCCCGCGAAATGGCCGCGTTCCGCATCGCGCCATAGAGCTTCTGTGCCCGCCTCTTCAGAGGCGGAGCGGTGGCTCTCTCCCAGAAGAAAAGCCCCGGGGCTGAAGACCCGGGCTACAGTACAATCACCGCGGCAAATCCTGCCTGAGGAGCAACCATGCGCAAACTGGCACTCGCATTTCTAATCGCGGCCGCTTGCACGGCAAGCGCCCAGCCGGCGAAAAAGCTGAAGGTTTACATCTCCGTGGATATGGAAGGCGTGGTGGGTACGGTGACCAACGACCAGCTCGGACCTGCCGGTTTCGAGTACGCGCGCTACCGCGAATTCATGACGCGGGAAACGCTGGCTGCCATCAACGCGGCCAAGGAAGCGGGCGCGACGGAAATCCTGGTCTCCGATTCGCACGGAAACGGCGAAAACCTGCTGATCGAGTTATTTCCAGCGGATGTGCGCATCATCCGCTCCTGGCCCCGGCGCCTGCATATGATGGCGGGGATTGACGAAACGTTCGACGCGGCGATGTTCATCGGCTATCACGCTTCCACCAGCAACCCGCGCGGCGTGCGCGCGCACACCTTTTCCAGCGCGCGGCTCACGCGGGTGGCGCTGAACGGCAAGGAGGTTACCGAAGGCGCATGGAGCGCCGCGATTGCCGGGCATTTCAAAGTGCCCATCGTCATGATGTCCGGCGACGACGCCGCTATCGAAGAGGTCCGTTCGCTGGTGGGGCCGATCGAAGGCGCGGAAACAAAAAAAGCGCTGGGCTTCCATTCGGCTAACACGCTGACGCCACAGGCTTCGTACGAGCTCATCGGCAAGAAAGTGAAAGCTGCCCTGGGGCGCTTGAGCGACTTCAAGCCGTACGTGGTTTCCGGGCCGGTCACCGTGGAGGTGAGCTTCAAGAACTACACGCAGGCGGAAGCGGCTTCGTTCTTGCGGGTGATCGAGCGCGTGGATTCCCACACCATTCGCTACCGCGCGCGCGACATGGTGGAAGCCGCGGACTTCATCGAGTTTCTGACTACATTCGGACCTGATTTGCAGCCGTGACAAACAGCCGTT
>CAZCNH010000022.1:0-37861 GCA_964500065.1 uncultured Acidobacteriaceae bacterium | reverse complement strand
CATCGAGTTTCTGACTACATTCGGACCTGATTTGCAGCCGTGACAAACAGCCGTTGTAGAGCCGGGACGGGTTTTGTCCCGGCAAGTCTTCTGAGCGCCATCCAGCAAAACCAAGGCTGCCGGGACAAAACCCGTCCCGGCTCTACAACGGCCTGCTACGCCGCCATTCTTTGGGTGAGAAATGCGGGCTAGGACTTTTTGCCGCTGATGCACCACAAGTGCTTTTCGCTGCGGATGAACAGTTTGCCCGCGGCCATGGCGGGCGTCGAGTAGATCGGCTCGCCCAGCGAATTGGTGCGCAGCACTTCGTATTTTTCTCCCGCTTTGATGACGAATGCGTCTCCATCTTCGCTGAAGAGCACGAGCTTGTTGTCGTAGCCGATGGGGGATGCGGTGAACGTGGCCGGCACCGGAACGCGCCCGTTGGAGTACTTCACTTCGCCGGTCCTGGCGTCGAGCGCGGTCATGATGCCGCGTCCGGTGATGAAGTATGCCAGATCACCGTAGAGAATGCCGGACGGAACGTAGGCGGTGTAGCGGTCTGCCGTCCACACGATGTTGGTCCCGCTGACGTCGCCCGACCCGCCAGTGCGGATAGCGTAGATGCGCCGGTCCGGGAAACCGGTATACACAAAAACCATGCCATGACCTTGCAGCGGCGTATTCACCGCATTGCTGGCCAGGCCCTTGCTGTTCCACAGTTCCTTGCCGGTTTCCGGGTCGTAGGCGATGATGCGCTCGGTAGCCATGGTCACCAATTCGCTGCGCTGTCCGGTTTCCACAATCACCGGTACCGACCAGGTCAAGCCCGCTTTGCGCGGCATATGCCAGACTTCCTTGCCGGTTTGCGAATCAAGGGCAACGACGAAGGAGCCCTGGGGCTCCTTGCGCTCGTCGTCGAAATCCACCTGGACAAAGATTTTTCCCTTGTAGAGCACCGGAGAAGTGCCGACACCTACACCGGCTGTACCAAACTTGCCGAGAGCAGCCTTCCAGATTTGCTTCCCGCTGAAGTCGTAGGCGTAAATCCCTTCCGTGCCGAAGTAGGCATAAACGTACTTGCCGTCAGTTGCCGGAGTCGGCGAGGCGTAGGTATTGAACGAATGGCGGAAATCGTACGGGAAGCCGGAGAATGCGGTCTGCTCCCAGAGAATTTTTCCGCTGTCGCGGTCCAGGCAGATGACTTTGAAGTCGTATTTGCGGTTGCCGTCGGCGCTCTGCGGATGCTTTGCGCTCTCGCCAAAATCCTTCAGCACCTCGGGCTGCATGTCTTTCACCTCTTCGCCGGGGACCGAAGTTGTGAGAAACACGCGTCTATCCCAGATCACCGGCGAGGAATGGCCGCGGCCGGGAATGGGCGTCTTCCAGGCGACGTTCTGCGTGGCGCTCCAGGTGTCCGGAAATCCGGTCTCGGTGGAAACGGCCGGGGCCGTGGGGCCGCCGCGCCAGCCCGGCCATGCGGGCACATTTTTCTCCGCTGCGCGCGCCGCCAGGCCAAAACTCGCAGCCACCCCCGCGGCAACGGCAAGAACGGCGAAAATCGTGGAAATACGCTTCATCCAAGCCCCCTGTGTCCTGAAGAAATCTCCATCGTGCCTGAGCTTCGCTAAGTCTACCACGTACCGGCTCGGAAAGCGGCTCACAAATGGGCTTTTCGTGGCCGATAGTACGATTAGACGCATGGAGAACGGAAAAAGGTCACCGGGGAAAATACCGCGCCAGCGTCTGTGAGGCGGGCTTGGGCGTGACCAGCGAAACCACAATCATCAGCAGCGCGGAAATCACCGTGACCGGCACCACCGGCATCAGCCCGAGAACCGCTGTGCCACCGAAGGAGCGGGTAATCACGCTGGTCCCGCCAACCGTCCACACCGCTGTTCCTGCTCCGGGCGGCGGCGCGGGAACGACCGCTTGAATGACGGCAATCCCGGCCACAGCAATGACCACCCACACGGTGCTGGCCAGCGCGCCCCACTTGGTGCTGCCGCGCCAGAACAGCGCGGCAATCAGCAGCGGAATCATCGCAGAAAATCCGGTGAAAGCGTATTGCACGGCCAGTTCGAAAATGCTGGCGGGCGCGCGCAAGGCAATCACATAGGCCGCGACGGTCAGCAGGATCACGAATAATCGCCCGGTGTGGACCTGCGCCGCTTCGCCGAAGCGCTCCTTGTGGCCGTAATAAGCGAAGACATCCTCGGTGAACATGGTCGAAAGCGCCAGGATCTGCGAATCGCTGGCCATCACCGCGGCCATGATGCCCGCGCCCAGCAGTCCCGCCAGCCACACTGGAGCGTAGTGGTCGAGCAGGATCAGGATCACATCGTCGGCCCCGGTCTTGCGGCGCAGCTGTTCGCGCTCTTCGGGCGCGAGTTGTGCGCCCTGCGTGGCCAGCGCGCGGCGCGCTTCAATCTTCGACTGAATCGCGGGGATGTTGGCCGCGCTGTAGTTGGCCACCACACCCAGGAAAACGCTGGGCAGCCAGATGGCCAGAATGCACAGCGGGTAGAGAATCACCGTCTTGCGGAACTGCGCCATCTTGCGCGCGGTGAGGCAAAAAATGGTGACGTGGGGGAAAACAATCGTGGAAAGGGGGATGAAGGTGTAGCTCAGGAAGAACGCGGGCGAAAAACGCTCGCGCGTCAGCAGCGGGGCAAACGCCGGTGATTCCTGCATGGCGCGGATGGCCGCGGAAAATCCGCCCATGCCCCGGCCAATCACTACCAGCGCAATTGCGCCGAACGCCAGAAACAGCACGGTTTGAAAACTGTTGACCCAGGCCGTGCCGCGCATGCCGCCGAAAAATACGTAGCTCATCACCACCAGGGCCACCAGGGCGCCGCCCATCCAGAAAGGGACCAGGCCGCCGCTGATCACTTCCAGCGTAGTGCCGCCGCCGATCACGCCGATGATGATGTAGGGCACCAGCAACGCGGCCTGCACCGCGAAAATCAGCGTGCCGATGTGCCCGCACTCCCAGCGGTCGCGGTACATCTGCACCGGGGTGATGAATCCGTGCTGCTTGCCCAGCGCCCACATGCGCGTGCCGATGAAGAACAGAGTAAGCGGAATCACCAGCGCGGAAGACGAGGCCATCAGCCCGAAGGTCACTATGCCGTTGTTGAACGCGTGCCCGGACGAGCCCAGGATGGAAAACGCCGTCATGTTGGTGCCAAACAGCGACAGCAGAAACACCAGCGGGCCCAACTGCCGGCTGGCCAGGAAAAAATCCTCGGCATTTTCTCCCTTGGGTTTGTGGCGAAAGGCGAAGATCCCGATATACAGCACCACGCCCAGGTAGCAAAAGATGAAAAGGGCCGGAATCATCGGGGAGGCTCTTGATTTGGCGTTTTCATGGTTCTGTGATTCATGTCCGGGAAAAAAGCCGACCCTTGCTTGTTGCGGCCGCCGCCGGGCCGCATCATGAAATCACGAAATCGCAAAATCGTGAAATGATCGCAGCGGCTTCCGCGTCTACTAAAAGGACTTAGACGCGCCATCCCGGCAAAACCGTTCCGCCCGCTGTGGTACACTCGCGCGACTTGGAGCCTTGCGACCATGACTCACTCTGACGCCCCGGCGCCGCGCCTGACGCCGACCCAGTGGCTGATCTGTATCATCGCCGCCACCGGGTTTCTCTTCGATATTTACGAGATTCTTGTTCTGCCGTTGATTGCCCGGCCTGCGCTGCAGGAACTGGTGGGGGCGGCGCCCGGCTCGCCCGAGTTTCAGATGTGGTTTGGACGCCTGTTCTACCTGCCGGCCTTTGCGGGCGGCGTATTCGGTCTGCTGGGCGGCTATCTGACTGACCGGCTGGGCCGCCGCCGCGTCCTGACGTTCAGCATCCTCCTTTATGCGGTGGCGGCGTTTGCCTCCGGCTTCTCGTCTTCGATTCAGATGCTGCTCTTCCTGCGCTGCCTGGTTTTCATCGGCGTGTGCGTGGAGTTCGTGGCGGCCGTAGCTTGGCTGGCGGAGCTCTTTCCGGATCCCAGGCGGCGCGAGAAGGTATTGGGCTACACGCAGGCGTTTTCCTCGCTGGGCGGACTGCTGGTGGCCACCATCAACGGGTTGTGCGTGGCCAATGCCGCGCACCTGCCGGCGCTGACCTTCGGCCTGGATCCCAGCGTGTTCAATGTGCATGCGCCCTGGCGCTATACGGTGATGTCCGGCGTGATTCCCGCCATCCCCCTGATTTTGATCCGGCCCTTCCTGCCGGAATCGCCGGTGTGGGAAAAGAAGCGCAAGGAAGGCACGCTGAAGCGTCCCAGTATCGCGGCAATTTTCTCTCCGGAATTGCGCAAGGTCACCATCGTGACCACCATCATGTTCGCCATGTCCTACGGAGCGGCGTTCGGCGCCATCCAGCAAATCCCGCAAATGATTCCCGGCCTGCCGCAAGTGCATGAAATGACGCAAGGCATGCAACCGCCGCAAGCGCGCCTGGTCGAGCAGAAGGTGGCCGCGGACGTCACCAAGGTGCAGGAAATTGGCGGGCTGGTAGGACGCATCCTTTTGGCCTGGCTAGCCGTGGTTGTGGTCAGCCGGCAACGCCTGATTCGCATGTTCCAGGCTCCCGGGCTGATCATCATCCCACTGGTATTCGCATGGGCGGCCACCACCAGTCTCGCCTATTTGTACGTGGGCATATTCCTGGCGGGGTTGCTCACCGTGGCTCAGTTCAGTTTTTGGGGGAACTACCTGCCGCGCGTTTATCCGGTGCACTTGCGCGGCACGGGGGAAGGCTTTGCCGCGAATATCGGCGGACGGCTGATCGGCACCTCGTTCGCCTGGGTCACCGCCACCCTGGCCGTGACGCCCGATCGCGCCTATGCTCCCACTAAAGTTGCTCTGGTAGCCGCTGCTGTTGGTTTTGGGGTGTACCTGGTGGGATTTATCGCCAGTTTCTTCCTGCCCGAACCGCCGCAGGAATTGCCGGACTAGCAGGGAAGGCCGGCGTCAGGAATCTTTTTCCGGCCAGGCAAATTTCACCAAGGCCAGCATCAGAAGACTTACCGCCCCGGCATAGGCGGCATGGTAGGCGAGTCCGATAGGGAAGATGCCCGCCACAACCGGCGTGGCCGTGCGCCAAAACCAAACGTCCTGGTGCAGCAGATAAATGCCCAGTACCGCGGCAATCAGCAAGACTTTGCGCATCCCTCACCTGTCCGCATTCTGCGTGTAATAAATGCCCGCTGTCGTGCGTCTATCAAGCTAGTTGCGCCCTACTATGGCTGGAGCAGCGCGGGCCGTCAAGCCTGCCCGGTTTGGCTTGCCTGCGCCGCTTGCGCCCTCGGGACCCAAAGGATTTGACGCCCTTATGACACATTTCATTCGCCGTGGTTTGTGGTTTTGCGCCTGCGCGCTGACGTTGCACCTGCTTGCCTTTCCTGCAATCGCTCAACAAACGGTCACCTTGCGCGGCCATGTGTACGACAGCACTTCCGCCGCGCTGGCCGGGGCCAAAGTGACCGCCAAAAACCTGGAAACTGGTGTAAGCCGCTCGGCGCTGACCGGCCAGGACGGCTGGTACGCATTGCCCTCCCTGCCGGTGGGCGCCTATGACGTGCGCGCCGAGTACGCGGGCTTTCGTCCCATGTTGCAGGAAGCGGTCAAGCTGGCCGTGGGGGAATCCCCTGTGCTGCACTTCACACTCGAAGTGGGCCCGCTCGAGCAAGCGGTCAACGTGCAATCCACCGCCCCGCTGGTGAATGTCCTTTCGCCGGAATTGAGTTATCTGGTCACGGATAAGCAGATTCAGAATCTGCCGCTCAATGGCCGCAACTACACGGATTTGGCGTTGCTGCAACCGGGCGTGATCGCTTTTCCCCACCGCGATGGCGGCTCTGTCGTGGCGCACGGCCTGGCCACCAGCGTGAACGGGCAGGATCCGCGCTCCAACATGTATCTCATTGACGGCACCCCGCAGAACGACTTCACTAATGGCCCCGCGGGCAGCGCCGCCGGCACCGTGCTGGGCATGGAAACCATTCGCGAGTTCCGGGTAGAGGTGAATAATTACAGCGCCGAGTTCGGCCGCAATTCGGGCGGGCAAATCAACACCCTCACCAAGAGCGGCTCGAACCAGTTGCATGGCTCGCTTTATCATTACTTCCGCAACGACAATTTCGATGCGCGCAACTTTTTCGATCCGGCGGATAATCCGGAGTTCGTGCGCAATCAATTCGGCGTGACCGCCGGCGGCGCCGCGCGACAGGATCGCTCCTTCTTTTTCGCGGGCTATGAAGGACTGCGCGAGCGCCTGGGCCGCACCATCAGCACCGTGGTTCCCGATCCGAACGCGCGGCTGGGGATTCTGCCCAGCGCCGCCAATCCCTGCGTCAATGCCGCGCCGGTGACCATCAATGCCAGCGTCGTGCCCTACCTGAACGAGTTTCCCGCCAGCGGCGCCCTGATTCGCAATGCTGCCGGATGCCCCACCGGGCTGGCCAGCTATTCGTTCCTGTTCCGGCAAGGTATTGACCAGGACTTTGGCCAGTTCCGCTGGGATGAGAATCTTCGCGGCGGCGACCATCAAATATTTTTCCGCTACACCTACGATGGCGCCGAGCAGGCTCTGCCTACCGATTTCCCGCAATTCCCGCGCGCCTTTGTTTCCCGCAACCAGTTTTTCACCGCCAATTATCAGGGGGTGCTCTCTTCGAACCTGCTGCACACCCTGCGTTACGGCTACAGCCGCACCCGCGTCGGCCAGCGCGTCGAGGCCAACACCAGCACCACCCTCACGCCCTTTGTTCCCGGCCGCCTGGTCGGCGATATTGATATCGGCGGCATCCCCCGCTTTGGCCCGCAATCTTCCGTGAATGTGCAGTTTGTCCAGAATATTCACGGCGTGGAATATGGCCTGACGCAGATTCACGGCAAACACCTGTTGAAATACGGCTTGCTGGTCGAGCGTTACCAGGACAATCTCTTCAATCCCACCTTTTCCACCGGGATTTTCACCTTCAGCAACCTGCGCAGCTTCCTGCTGGGCACGCCGGCGCGTTTTCTCGGGCTGCCTCCCAACGGCGCGCTGGACCGCTACTGGCGCTTCACGCTTTTCGGGATGTACGTGCAGGATAGTTACCGGCTGCACCCGCGCCTCACCGCCAGCATCGGCCTGCGCTACGAATTCGCCACCATGCCCGTAGATATCTACGGGCGCGATTCGGCGCTGCCCAATCTTTCCGATCCCGCCCCCACGGTGGGCCAGCTCTATCAAAATCCCACCAAGAAAAATTTTTCGCCGCGCATCGGGCTGGCCTGGGACGTTTTCGGCGATGGCAAGACATCGCTCCGCGCCGGTTACGGCTGGTTTTTCAATACCAACAATCACCAGCACCTGATCGTCACCATCACCAACCCGCCGGCCACCCCGCGCGTGATCATTGCCAATCCGGCCTTTCCTCAGCCGAATTTCGCCCTGGGCGTGGGCAATTCCATTCGCCCGGTACAGTTCGACATCAAGAACCCCAACGTGCACATGTGGAATCTGAACGTGGAGCAGCAGTTCTGGGGCAAGACGTTTCTGATGGTGGGCTATGCCGGCTCCCGTGGCGTGCACCTGTGGCGCAATGCCGACGTGAATACGCCGGCTCCCCTCGATGCGGTGGCCAATGCCGCGCAATGCTTCCCGGGCATCGCTCCCAGCCTGCTGCCGCAATTCGCCCCGGGCACGCCGTGCTATCCGGCTTCCGCGACGCGGCCCAATGCCGCGTTCAGCACCATCGAGCAAAAACGCAGCGACGGCAATTCCTGGTACAACGCGATGCTGGTGGAAGTGCGCAAGCAGTGGAAGAACGACTTCACCTTTCAGTCGTCCTACACCTGGTCGCGCAACATTGACACCACGCAGGCTTCCACGTTCTTCTCCGATGCCAACAATGGCACCGTTTCCGCGTTTCCCGAACCGCCGGGCTACCAGAATTACAACAAGGGCCTGGCCGACTATCACGCCAAGCACAACTGGGTTTTCAACTTTGCGTGGCGCGTGCCGTTTGCCCGCAGCTTGGATGACGGCTGGCAGAAGAAATTGCTGGATGGCTGGCAATTCGCGGGAATCGGCACCTTGCGCAGCGGTTCTCCGCTGACGCTCTTCGTGCAAAGCAATATCTCGCGCTCGCGGTGGTCGCCTTCCATCGCGCCCGGCCAGGGTTTTGACCGCCCCAATATCAACCCGGGCTTTACCGCGGAATCGGCGGTCCGCGGGCTGGCTGATGGCTGGTTCGACCCCGCCGCGTTCTCCCTGCCCTACCCCGGCACGTTCGGCAATCTGGGGCGCGGCGCCCTAATTGGACCCAACCTGCGCACGTTTGATTTTTCCTTGAAAAAAGACACCGGGTTCGCCGCCTGGGGCAGAGAAAGCAATCTGGAGTTTCGCGTCGAGGCCTTCAACCTCTTCAACCGGACCAACCTGGGCATACCGAGCTTGATTGCCTTCGGCGGCAATTGCGGCAGCGCGCCCGGGCAGCTTCCCTTCCGCGCCAACGGAACGTGCAGCGATGATGCGCCGGTGGGTACGCTGGGTCGCGCGCGCGCAACGGTTACTTCGGCGCGGCAAATCCAGTTCGGCTTGCGTCTTTCGTTCTAGTTGTAGCCTGATTCCGTCATTCTGAGCCCGCCGTAGGCGGGACGAAGAATCTCGGTCTCGCATGCTTGTCGAATCTGCGAATTTAGCCATTGCGCGAATCGCGCAACGCGTTCAATATTCCTTGCCTATGAAAATCAGCTTCGGGGTGGCTGCCGCGTTAGGTTTGTGCCTGAACGCAAGCTTGGCGCCGGCGCAGGATTGGGCGCAGTTTCGCGGGCCCAATGGCTCAGGCATTTCCAGCAGCACGGGCTTGCCGGTCGAGTTCGGCCCGGGCAAGAACGTCGCGTGGAAGACCAGCCTGCCCGCCGGGCACTCCTCCCCGGTGCTTTCGCGCGACCGCATTTTCGTTACCGGCTTCGAGGGCAACCGTCTGCTGGTGATTTGCCTGAGCCAGAAGGACGGCAAGGTGCTCTGGCAGCGGGAAGTGCCGCGTCCGCGCACCGACCGCTTCTTGAAGCCGAATAATCCTGCGTCGCCCAGCCCGGTAACCGACGGTGAGAATGTTTACGCCTTCTTTCAGGATTTCGGCCTCATCTCCTATTCCGCCGAGGGCAAAGAACGCTGGAAAATCCCGATGGGCCCCTTCAACGTGTTCTGGGGATTTGGCGCGTCGCCGATTCTCGCCGGCAATCTGCTGATCCTGCCGGTGGATCAGGACACCGATTCGTACATGGTGGCCGTGGAAAAGGATTCGGGCAAGCTGCGCTGGAGGGTTGACCGCCCGGACGTAGTCTCCGGCTATTCCACGCCGATTCTCTACCAGCCGAAAAAAGGCCCGCGCCAGGTGATTGTGCCGGAAGCGTTCCAGCTCTCCGCGTATTCGGTGGAAAGCGGCGAACGCCTGTGGTGGGTGCGCGGCCTGGCGTGCGAGATGAAATCCATCCCCAGCACCGATGGCGACGTGCTCTTTATCAATGGCTGGGGCTTTCCTCAGAACCAGCCCGGCCAGCAAATCCAGGTGCCGCCGTTTGCCGAAAGCCTGGCCAAGATGGACGCCGACAAAGACGGAAAGATTTCCCGCAGCGAATCCCTGGCGGATCCGATGATGAAGCCCGACTGGGCTTTCGAGGCCTTCGACCTGAACCGCAACAAATTCATCGAAGCCCGCGAGTGGGAAACCTACCGCCGCATGATGGCCGCGGAAAACGGCTTGCTCGCCATCCGCATGGGCGGACAAGGGGATCAGACCGCGAACGCGATCCTGTGGAAGTATCAACGGCCGGTGCCGCAAGTGCCCTCCACGCTGCTCTACCGCGGCACGCTCTTCATGGTGAACGATAGCGGAATTTTGCTATCGTTCGATCCGGCCTCGGGCAGCGTGCTGAAGCAGGCGCGCCTGAAGGGAGCGATTGACAAGTATTTCGCTTCCCCGGTGGGCGCCGATGGCAAGGTGTATTTGATCGGGCAGAACGGCACGGTCTCGGTGGTGAGCGCGGCGCGCGAGTGGGAAATTCTCTCGGTGAATGACCTGGGCGAAGAAGTCTATGCCACGCCCGCGATTTCCGCCGGGCGAATTTTCCTGCGCACGCAGAGCGCGCTGTACTGTTTTCGGCGGGTAGCATCAGCGGCACATAGCAGCAGTAGCGCAGTTTCCAGCGCGGAACGGACAAACTGAATATGCAAACTTCGGCGACGGGGAGGAAATCCATGCTGTGGATTCTGTTCGTGGTGGGCGCGGTGCTTTCGTGGGGAACGTATGGCGTGGCCCTGCACAAGGGTCAGGTGGCGCTGGGGAATCCGCTGCGCGCCTTGCTGTGCGTGGGGGTGGCCTATTTTCTGATCGGCGTGCTGGTGCCGGTGATCGCCCTGATGCAGCAGGGCCAGCCGATTGTGGAAACCATGCAAGGAGCTAAGGGCACAGGTTTCTGGGTGGCGACGCTGGCTGGCGCGCTGGGCGCCATCGGCGCGGTGTGCATCATCTATTCTTTCCGCTCGGGAGGCAGCCCGCTGTACGTAATGCCGCTGGTGTTTGGCGGCGCGCCGCTGGTGAATGTGATCACCTCGGCCCTGCTGCACCCGCCGAAGCAATCGGTGAACCCGCTGCTCTACGTGGGATTCATTCTCGCCGCGCTGGGCGCCGGCATGGTGCTCTACTTCCGCCCCCAATCGTAAACGGCGTTCCGATGCAGGGGCCAGCTTTAGCCCGCCCCCATGTTTTTTTTGCTTTCTATGCTTCCAATTCGGTCATTCGGCGGCCTCGATCCGGGCATCCGAAGGGTGAAGAAAAGGGCTGCACTCGCTACGGATCCAGCCGGTAGATGGTGAGTCCGCTGAGCAGCTTAGGGTAGAAGTCGGTTGATTTTTGCGGGAGCACCTGGCCGCCCAGGGCCATGTCCAGGGTTTGCTGCACGCTCACCGCATTCAGCAGAAAACTTACCTGGGCCTTGCCGGAATCCACCGCGGCAATCGCATTTTCCATTTCGCGTTCATAGGTGATGTGGCTTTCTTTGCTCACCGCGTCGGCGGTGATGCCCATTCCCTTTTCCAGAATCAGCCGGTGCAGCAGGGTGACGTCCAGTTGCCGCTGCGCGGCGCCTACGTGCGCCAGCAAGCCGGCCAGATCCGCACTGGCCTTCAGACGAAGAAACGTAAGCGCATCCTTGGTATACAGGCCGATGACGCGGGCGCTTGCCCCTCGCGCCGTCAGTTCCTTGCGGAAGCTGGCGATGCGCCCCGGCGATGCATCATCAAATCGCGTCACATCAAACCAGGCCGCCAGCGTCGCGCGCAAACCCGAAGGGTCAAAATCGGCGAGGTTCGCCACTACCCGGTGAGTCGGCAGGATCAGCAAGCCCTCGGAATGGGTATTGATGAAGGTCATCATCACGCGTTCGTGCGGCGCATCCGGAGAAGAATTGCCGGTGGCGGCGCGCTGTTCGTTGCGGTAGGTAAGGGCGGTTTCGTAGCGGTGGTGGCCATCGGCGATCACCAGTTTCTTGTCGCGCATGATGCGCTGAACTTCGGCGATGCGTGCAGGATCGGTGACCGCCCACAGGCGGTGCAGTACGTCATACTCGTCGCGCATTTCCGCACTGGCCGGACCGCGGGAGACCTCTTCGAGAATGGCGTCTACGGCGCGCGCCGGGTCGGCATAAATCATGAACAGTTGGCCGGTGTGGGCGCGCGTATGGCGCAGCAATTCCAGCCGATCGGCGCGAGGCCCGGCAAGGGTTTGCTCATGCCGGTGAACGACGCCGGCGTCATAATCCACCACGCGGCCCAGCGCGATGAATCCCTTGCGCGCTTTGCGCTGCTCCGAGCCGGGTACCCGGTAGTCCTGAAAGTAGGCGTACAACCCCGGCGCGGATTCGCGCAGCAATGCCTGCCGCGCGATCCAGTCCTTCAGCGAAGCCGCGGCGCGTGTGTACACATTGTCGGCTGGCGAATCCTGCGGCGAGGTGCGGCCCTTTTCCACAGCGATCAAATTCGCGGGATGTTTTGCATAGTAGGCTTCCTGCATCGCGGTCGTGATCTTGTCGTACGGCTGGGTCAGCACGTCTTCCAGCTTGCACTTGGCCGTGTCGTAACGGTACGCCGCAAATGGAAAAATCTCAGCCATGAGTCACCTTGATCCGGCGCGCCCGGCGCCGCGCAAAACAAAAAGAGTAGCACAGCTTCCGAAGATGCTTCCCCTCCCTTCCTGCTGGGCGGAAGAATAATTGCGCCGCAGGCATCTGCTAAAATGGAATTGCACCGGGAGAGGCGCAGATTGCCGGACAACGGAAAATTTTCGGGCGTGCGCGGATTGTTTTTTGATTTGGATGGCACCCTGATTGATTCGAAGCTCGATTTGGCGCTGTCGGTGAACGCCGCGCTCCGCCACATGGGCCGGCGCGAATTACCGCACGAAATGGTGTTCGGTTTTGTAGGACAGGGCGCGCCGACGCTGATCCAGCGTTCGCTGGGCGCTGCCCCGGATGGTTCCGCTTTGCCGGAACCCGCCTGCTCCGAAGTCGAACAAGGCCTGCGTTATTTTCTCGAGTACTACAAGGCCCACATGCTGGATAACACCGTGCTCTATCCCGGCGTCCGCGAGGGCCTCGATCGGCTGGCGGCGCAGGGCCACGGCATGGCCATCCTCACCAACAAGCCCGAGCGCATCAGCAAAATGATTCTGAAGGGTCTGGGCGTGGACCATCACTTCCGGCACGTTTACGGCGGCAACACTTTCGAGCGCAAGAAGCCCGACCCGATGGGTGTCCACAAGCTTCTTGAGGATTTTTCCCTCGAACCCGCGCAGGCCATGATGGTGGGCGATTCCGAAATTGACGTGCTCACCGCGCGCAATTCCGGCATTTGGTGTTGTGGAGTGACCTACGGCCTGGGCAGCCACCTGCTCGGCGAATACCCTCCGGATGTCCTGCTCGATTCGCTGGCGGACCTCCCGGCCCGCCTGCACCCCGCCTGATTTCCTAGCGAGAAGCGCCCGTGGGGTTCGCGTTGGCATTGGGGACCAGAACATACGCGGTCTGGTTGGCGGTCAGAACCAACAGCTTGGCGCCATCTGGGCTGAACTGTGCCCAGCTCACCGGGCTGGAAAAAATGAATTCGTCGCGCTTTTGCAGCGTGGAAAGTTCGTACACTGTGAGTTTTCCGGTTTCGTTTTCAGCGCACAGCAGGCCATTCAAACGGTTCACGGTGGCATGCGCGCCGAAGAAGCGGGCTTTCAATTCCCCATCGGCGAGGGAATAGACCAGGATGCGGTTTTCCGTGTCGGCCACCACCACGCGGTCGCCCGCGGAAATCGCGTTGGAAATCCGGAACGAGCCTTTGCCGGTTTCGATCAGCAACCGCCCGCTGGATTTTCCTGAACCGGTATCCAGGACTTCGAGAAGGTAATCGCCTTCTTTTTCCTTCATGGCCGCCAAGCGGCGCTTCAGGTCCGGATTTTCATTGATCTGATTTTTGGCCGCGCTACTGGAGAGCGGCCAGAGGAGCACCATCGTGCGTCCCTGCGAGAAAACATGGACCTCGGGGGCTTCCTTGGCGAAGGTTTGGCTCCACAGAAGATTGCCCGTCCGCACGTCTTTCACATCCATGCGCACATTTTCAAAGAAAGCGAATGAGCCTTTCTTCAGCGGACGAAAGGTAAGCAGATATGGCCCATATTGCGTGGTGCGGCCTTCGTCTTCCTGGGCGTCATCTTTTTTCTTGTCGTTCTTTTTTTCTTTCTCTTTGTTCTTGTCCTTGCCGCCTTCCTCGGAATCCTCGGTTTCTTTTTCGGGAGGCTTGCCCAGGGCCAGCACCTGCTTCATGGCCGGCGGCTGCAAATCGAGGCGGGAGATGCCGCGTGCTTCTACCTTGTCTTCGGGGTAATCCGCAAAGAGCGCAGTGTTTCCTTCAAAGAAAGCGCCGCGGAAACCGCGGGTATGGAAGATGCGCTGATTCCGGGGCAGGTTCCACACGGCGCCGCGGCTGCGTTGTGAAACGGCCAGCCAGTTCAGGTCATCGGACGCGGCCACGGCGCGCAAGCGGCCAAAGGGCGCGCGTGGCAATTGCACGTGGCCCAAGGGCTGGTCCGAATCGATGTTATAGAGACCTAATTCACCGTTATTGCGCTCGCTCAGATAGACCTTGTCGTAAATATCAAACGCCGTGGTGTGGCTGGCGATGAAAATCTTCTTGGTCGCCAGGTTCATCACCCCTACGGGGTACTTGGCGATGGGCCGGAGCAGAATGTAGTCGCCGTGCGAAGGTGAATGGAGCATGGCGCTGCCCACGGCGACCTCGCCCAGCGGCTCGCCGGTTGGAAATTTCACAATGGCGGTTTTCTCGCCGCGTAAGCCGCCCACGCCAATCAACTTATCCGGACCTAGAAACGTGAAGGAGCGCCCGAGGAGTTTCTTCACGGAGCCGGGCAGTTGCATGGGCGCCTTGGATTCCATATCAATGGCGATATTCGTGGCGCGCCGGGCAACCAGCAGGTATTTGCCATCCGGCGAAAAGTTCATTTGAAAGAGCCGCGCTTCATTCCCCAACAACGCGTTAAGCTGAAAAATCCAGTACTCGAAGAAATCAAAGGTGTAGAAATTCTTTTTGGAAAACTTTTCCG
Organism: uncultured Acidobacteriaceae bacterium; assembly: GCA_964500065.1. Classification (GTDB taxonomy): domain Bacteria; phylum Acidobacteriota; class Terriglobia; order Acidiferrales; family UBA7541; genus CAZCNH01. The sequence continues at coordinate 23,222 of CAZCNH010000022.1, read as the reverse complement.
CACTGGTGGCCACGTCGTAGATCCGAAGATCCATGTCAGTGGTCATACAAACCAGGGAATCGCCGCCGGGCGAAAGTGCGGCTTGCACACAAGATTTCTGAATAACCAACTCGGAGACGGTGGTGCGCTCTTGCTCTTCGATGTCCCATTTTTCCACGCGCAGGCTATCGTTGAAGAAAACGATGGATTTGGAATCCGGAGTGAATTGCGCAGGCTCCGCTTCTTCCACATTGATGCTGAAAATGGATTGAAACGGCTCGCGGCGAAGCACAAAGATGCTGGAATCATCCTGCGCCAGCGCGTACTTCCCATCGGGACTGAACCGCAGATGGTTAAGGTCACTTTGCAGCGGAGGCTCGAGCACACGCCGCGTAAGCACGTTGTGCAGCGATTCCTTGCGCCCCAGGCCGGAATAGGCCACCACGCTCGCTTTCCATGCTTCAAAACCGGCGCTGGCGGTGGCCGTCTTGGCGCAGGCAGCGGGCATGGTGGCGACGAAACGCAGCATGTCGCGCAAGCGGCGTGATTCCGGCTTGGTGAACCCGAAGAAATCCGAAACCCAGCTACCGGTTTTCCCCTTCACGTCGAAAACACGGTTCCAGAAATCCGCATAAGCCTGCGGGGAATAACCCGTGGCTGCGGCGGCAAACATCCCGGCCTGATCAGCTTCCAGTTGTTCTTTCTGCTCTTCTCGATCAGAGCGTTTTTTCATTTTTCCCTTGCGGGCGTTTTCGATGAGCTGGTGGTATTTCTCCAGGATGTCCGAGCGGTCGCCGACGGACGTAACGCCCAGCACTTCCTGGAAAGCGGCGGTCATTTCCACCGCCACCTGCCTGGTGACGATGTGGCCCATCTCGTGGGCGATCACGCCGGCGATTTCATCCTCGTTGCGGGCCGCTGCGATGAGTTTGCGCGAGAGATAGATGCGCCCTCCGGGAAAGCCGAAGGCGTTCACCATGGGCAGGTCGAAAACAAAGACGCGGAAACGGGTTTTCGACCAGGGCATTTTTTGCGCGAGCCGGTCGCTGATACGCTGCACATACCCATTCATCTCGTCCAGCTCGATCACTTTGAATTCTTTCTGGAACTGCTCGGCAATGGCGTCGCCAAGATCCATTTCCTGCTGCTCGTTGAAGATGTTGGGCGCGCGGAGAGCGGAAGGCTGGGGCGGCGCGGGACAAGGCGCCGGGGTTTGCGCCAGTCCATCAGCAACAAAGAACAAGAAAATCAGGAAGGCAAGGACATGACGAGGAACACCACTCATACCTACCTCCGATTCGTGCACGAAGAGAATACAGCATGGGCAAAGTAATTGAAGGGTATTGCCCTGTCAATCAAAAGAAAAAGCCGGAAGCGGGGGATCCCGCCTCCGGCCGGATTCGCAGAATCCTGGTTAGGACTTCTTGGCTTTTTTCGGAGCCTCCTTCTTGGCGGCTGCGTCTTCCTTCTTTTCTTCTTTCTTTTCTTCTTTCTTTTCTTCTTTCTTTTCAGCGGCGTCCGCCTTCTTGGCCGCGCCCTTCTTCTTGCCACTGGCTTTTTTCTCGGCTGCTGTTGCAGAGCCCTGGCCGGCGCCCTGGAGGGCCGCCAGCGCGGGGGTGCTCATCAACAGGCCGATTGCGAACAAATAAACGACGGCTTTCTTCATTTCTTTTCTCCTTTTTTTTTGAACGGAACCAGTAACAGGGAATGACAGACAACGGAACAGAAGCCGGGAAATGGAAGAGGCCTACGCCGCGCGCGGCGGAGAACGAGGCGCTATGGGAGAGCCTTCAAGAATGCGGAAACTGGGGAGGGGCGGGCCGCTAATCACGCCGGATTGAAACCACGGCAGCGGCAGTACGGAAACCACGGGCACGCATTCGGCAACCGTAGAAAAATCTTTCGCGACCGGGGCCGAGTCGCCCGCTGAATCTTCCGACGACCCGGACGTAAGCAGCGTAGCTCCGGGCACGCCCACCAGGGCACACGTCAAAGCGAGCCCCAGCAACAAAGACAAGCCGCCGCGGATAAGGTTCTTTGCCGGCATTCTGTCCCAAGCGCTTAGACGAACCTACAGCCCCCGATGTTCCCCCAAGGGAAATACATCGTCGCCTAAGTAGATGATTTATACCACTCCCACGTCCGGCGCAAGCCCTCCTCGAAATCCACCGAGGGAACGTAGCCCAGGGCTTTCTGCGCCAACGAAATGTCTGCCTGGGAGTCGCGGATGTCGCCGGTGCGTGGCGGTTCGTATTTGGCAGCGGCTGGCTTGCCGCTGATTTCGCCCAGCAATTGCAGCGTGTAGTTCAGCGAGAACCGGCCGCTGGTACCCACGTTGCAGACCAGGCCGGAAGCGCCGGGGGCTTCCGCGGCGCGCAGAGTGGCGTCCACCACGTTCGCGATGTAGGTAAAGTCGCGGGTCTGCTCGCCATCGCCAAAAATCACCGGCGTTTCACCACGCAACAAGGCCAGGCAGAACCGGGAGAGCACTCCTGAATAGGGCGAATTGGGATCCTGCCGCGGGCCAAACACGTTGAAGTAGCGCAGCGAAACGTTTTCCAGGCCGTAGGAGCGGCCAAAGGCCTTCATGTACACTTCGCCGGCCAGCTTGGTGACGCCGTAGGGTGAAATGGGTTCGCTGGCCATCGTCTCCACCTTGGGCAGCGTGGGCGATTCGCCGTACGCCGATGAAGATGCGGCGAAGACGATGCGCTTGGCCTTGGCGTCGCGCGCGGCCACCAGCACGTTCAGCGTCCCGTCAATGTTGATGCGGTTCGATTCCAGCGGGTCGGCCACCGAGCGCGGCACCGAGGTGCGCGCCGCCAGGTGAATCACATAATCGCAACCCTGCGCGGCTTTATGGCAGGTATCCAGGTCGGTGATGGTGCCGCGCAGGAATTGCATTTTCCCCGCGACGCCGGCCAAGTTCGCTTCCTTGCCGGCGGAAAGGTCGTCCAGCACGACCACTCCGTGCCCGCGCCGCACCAACTCATCCACAATATGGGATCCGATAAAGCCGGCACCGCCGGTCACTAGGTAGCGCAAGGGTTCTCCTCGAAGCGCAAAACTATAGCGTGTCCGGGTAAGATGGACAAGGCGCGCTCCGGACTTGTTTCCAGATGAGGGCGTCCGCGCGCTCCAACTCATGCAACAGCAGCGGCCCAGGGTGCTTCCAACAAGGACGATGACTAACCGGCTTCAGCGGCTATCCAGTGCGGTTCTGGCGGTGGGTTTGCTCGCCGCGCCGGGCCACGCGCAAACCAGCAAGGCCCGCCCGGCAAAAAAGGCGCCCGCGCCGCTGGCCGTTCCTTTTCCTTTCGGCGAAAAGTTGAGCTATCAGGTGCTCTGGGGGCCGGCGGATGCGGCGACCTTGCAGATGGTCGTCCAGCCGCAAGCCCGCGTCGAATCGCAGGCCGTGTGGCATTTTCAGGCCAAAGCCAGCACGATCAAGGCCGTGCGTTTTTTCTATCCGCTGGATGACCAGTTCGATTCCTACGCCGATCCCTTTTCGTTGCATAGCGTGCGCTACGATCTGCGCATCCGGGAAAAATCCAAGAATCAGGACCGCGTGATCCGCATGAATCCCGCGGGCCAGCCGCTGCCCTCCGAAGGCCCGTCGGTGCGCGTCCCGGCGGGCACGCGCGACCCGCTGGCGCTGATCTATGGGCTGCGCGCAACCGATTGGGCCAAGACCAAAGAAGCCGCCTATCCCGTTTACGACGGAAGCAAGCTCTACGAAGCCCGCGCAAAAGAAATCCTGGCCAAAGGTTCGGTAACTGTCCCTGCAGGCACTTATTCCGCCTCGCGTCTCGAGGTGCGCGTGCTGGAAAACCAGAAAGAGCTGGCCAATGCGCGTTTCTGGGTATGGCTGGCCCACGGCCCGCAGCGCCTGCCCGTGCTGATTGAAGCCGAATTGCCCTTCGGCAAATTGCGCGTGGAATTGGTGAGAGCGGAGTAGCGAGACCGTATGCCGGTTCGCTGTAGCGCGCCTCGTTAGCTGGCTGCGGAAAATGGCGCCTTCCCGTCATTCTGAGGAGCGATTGCGATTCAGCGCAGCGCGGCGATTCGCGCGACGAAGAATCTCGATTGCTCAGTGTACCAAGAACTTATGATCGAGATTCTTCGGCCAAAAACGGCCCCCAGAATGACGAAGTGATCTTTGCCGCGGCTTGCTGGAGGGGGTCTCTGGCACAAGTGTCACAATCCTGCCTGACATCGCGCCGCCGCCTGTGGCAAGCTTGCTGCGGACATGACTCGCCGGTCGCTGGCCGAATACGTTGAAAACTTCCGCGCTGCCCCGCGCGAAACCGCCTTCGTGCACCGGCGCGGCTACCGCACCGTGCGCTGGAGTTACCGCCAGATCGCGGAAACCGCATCGCAAGTGGCGCGTTCGCTCGAGCAGCGCGGCGTGCAGAAGGGCGACCGGGTGGTGCTGTGGGGGGAGAATTGCGGCGAATGGGTGGCCGCGTTCTATGGCTGCGCGCTGCGCGGCGCGGTGGCTGTGCCGCTGGACCGCATCGCCACCCCGGAATTCGCCCGCCGCGTCGCGCAGCAGGTGCAGGCTCGCGTTGCGCTGGGCTCGCGTGAGCAGGTTGCGCAGCTCCCGGAGACTGCGTCCATCCGTTTTGAGGATTTTGCCGCGACCCTGGCGGAATACTCGAATGCGCCGTACCCTTCCCCCGATCTGGACCGCGGCGACCTGCTGGAAATCATCTTCACTTCCGGCGCCACCGCCGACCCCAAGGGCGTGGTGATCACCCACGGCAACGTGCTCGCCAATCTGGCGCCACTTGAAACCGAAATCGCCAAGTACATGAAGTACGAGCGCATCTTTCATCCCATCCGTTTCCTGAACCTGCTGCCGCTGAGCCATGTGTTCGGCCAGTTTATGGGCGTGTTCGTGCCGCAGTTGCTGCGCGGCACGGTGCTCTTCCAGGAAACCTTGAGCCCGGGCGAAGTGGTACGAACCATCCGGCGCGAGCGCGTTTCGGTGCTGGTGGCCGTGCCGCGCATGCTGGAATCACTGAAGGAACGCGTCGAGCGCGAATACGAATCGCGCGGCCGGCTCGCAGCGCTGCGCCGGGAAATGGAGGCCGCGGCGAACCTGAAATTCACGCGCCGCTGGTGGCGCTTCCGGAAAATTCACAGCGAATTCGGGTGGAAATTCTGGGCCATGGTCAGCGGCGGCGCCGCGCTGGATGCGGCCACCGAAGAATTCTGGCGCCGCCTGAGCTTCGTGGTGGTGCAGGGCTATGGGATGACGGAAACGACTTCGCTCATCAGCGTGAACCATCCCTTCGGCGTGGGTCGCGGCTCCATCGGCAAGGTGCTTCCCGGTCGCGAAATGAAGCTCGACGAGACCGGCGAAATCCTGGTGCGCGGCGATAGCATCGCCACCGCCTACTGGCAGGCCGGTGAAATGCAGCCGGTGACCGGCGAAGGCGGCTGGCTGCGCACCGGCGATCTGGGCGCGCTGGACGAAAACGGCAACCTCTTTTTCAAGGGCCGCAAGAAAAACGTCATCATCACCCCGGAGGGCATGAACGTCTATCCCGAGGATCTGGAAAAGGCGCTGCGCGCCCAGCCCAGCGTGAGAGATTGCGTGGTGCTGCCCCTGCCGCGCGACGGCAATGCCGTGCCCGGCGCGGTGCTGCTCCTGCGCGATGCGGCCGCAGACGCTGCCGCCGCTATCAAAACCGCGAATGAATCCCTGGCGCCCTACCAGCACATCCGCCAGTGGCTGGTGTGGCCCGAAGAGGATTTTCCGCGCACCTCCACGCAGAAGCCGCGCACCAGCGCGATCCTGGAAGCGGCGCGCGCGCAACTCGGCGGCGCCGCGGCAACGCGTGCAGAGCCGGGCGCGGTCAGCCAGGCCGGTTCATTGCAGGAATTGGTGGCGCGCATCGCCCGGCGCACGACGGCCGAAGCGGGTCAGGATTTGGCCGGCCTGAGTTCGCTGGAGCGCGTCGAGCTGATGAGCGCGATGGAAGACCGCTATCAAGTGGACCTGAACGAATCGAAATTCACCGCAGCCACGACGGTTTCGGACCTGGAAAAGCTCCTGCACGATTCGCAGAGCCCGGGTGCGCGCGGCGATTTTCATTACCCCCGCTGGGTACAGCGCTGGCCCTGGACCTGGATCCGCCCCGCGGCGTATTACCTGCTGGCCTGGCCCGCCACGCAGATTCTTTCCGGACCAAGAATCTTTGGGCGGGAAAATCTGCGCGATATGCAGGGCCCGGCGCTGGTGGTGTGCAACCACATCACCTACTTCGATGTGGGGATGGTCCTCGCCGCGTTGCCACACCGCTTGCGCCGCCTGGCCGTGGCCATGGAAGGCGAGCGCGTGGCCTGGATGCGCCGGCCCAGACCGGAGTGGGCGCTATGGGAGCGCATCCTGCTGCCGGTGGCGTACTGGCTGATGACGCCTCTCTTCCATGTGTTCCCGTTGCCGCAACGCGCTGGCTTCCGCGAAAGTTTTCAATACGCCGGTGAGGTGGCCGACAAAGGCTACAACGTGCTGGTGTTTCCCGAAGGCGCGCGCACCAAGGATGGGCAAATCGCGCCGTTCCGCAGCGGCATTGGATTGCTGGCCGCAAATCTGCGCCTGCCGGTGATCCCGATGCGCATCAAAGGCCTGTGGGAATTGAAAGCGAAAGGCCAGCGCGTCATCGCGCCGCGAGGAGCCATTTCGGTGACGGTGGGCAAGCCCATCCGCTTTTCTCCGGAAGCCACGGCTGAACAAATCACGGCCACGCTGGAAGCCGCGGTCAAGAGTCTATGAGGACACTGTTGGGCAGTTGGGGGTGTTCTGGCCGTTGCAAGGTTTTCATGCCACCCCGTTCTATCCCTGAGGGGCAATAAAGGAGAGGCGACTAAACATGCTACTTTCAACGGTTTACAAAAGGTTCTGGGCTTCGGTTATGGCCGCGATGATGGTGGCGACCCCGGCTATGGCGGAGAAAGTGGCCGCCGCAAAAGTCGCTGACGCCAACGGCACCACGCTGGATGATCAAGTGGATCTGGCGCTGACGATTTACAACTCGAATATCGCCCTGGTGCGCGACGTGCGCCAGTTGAGCCTGCCCAGCGGAATTTTCGATCTGCGTTTCATGGATATCGCCGCCACGGTGAATCCGGCCACGGTGCATTTCCGCTCGATGAGCGAGCCGGGCCGCGTCGGCGTGCTAGAGCAGAATTACCAGTTCGACCTGCTCGAGCCCAACAAGCTGCTGCAAAAATACGTGGGCCGCGAACTCACCCTGATCCGCGCCCGCCAGGAGAACGGCACCACGAGATATGACGAAGTGAAGGCCACGCTGCTGGCCTTCAACAACGGGCCGGTGTGGAAGATCGGCAATGAGATTGTCACCGGGATGTATGCCGATCATTACAAGTTCCCCGAGCTGCCGGAAAATCTGCACAGCCGGCCGACGCTGGTGTGGATGCTGGAAAACCGCGGCGCGGCAAAGCAGAAAGTGGAAGCGTCCTATCTGGCGGGCAATCTCAATTGGAATGCGGATTACGTGCTGACGGTGAGCCGCGACGACAAGCTCTCCGACTTGGACGGCTGGGTCACCGTGACCAACACCAGCGGTACCACCTACAAGAACTCCCGCCTGCAACTGGTGGCGGGCGATCTGCACCGCATTCAACAGGGTTACACTCAGAATGATATGGCCATGAAAGCCGCGGCGATGGAAATGGCCCGCGCGCCGCAAATGGCGCAGGAAAGTTTTTCCGAGTACCACCTTTACACGCTCGGCCGGCGCACCACCATTGCCAACAACGAAACCAAGCAGATCAGCCTGCTGACCGGCACCGGCGTGCCGATCGAAAAAGTCTTCGTCGTGGACGGGCAGGAGTTCTACTACCACAACCAGCAAAGCCCCGGTTCGCCCATCAAGGACAAGGTCAAGGTGTATTACAAGTTCAAGAACGACGAAAAATCCGGCCTGGGCATGCCCATGCCCATGGGCAACGTGCGCGTGTACCAGCAGGACTCGAAGGGCGGCGTGCTCTTTGTCGGCGAAGACCGCATTGACCATACGCCGAAGGACGAAACGCTCACGCTGCAAATCGGCACCGCGTTCGACATCGTCTGCGAGCGCAAGCAAACCGACTACAAGCACCTCGGCGGGCGGCTCTATGAAATGGAGTTCGAAATCACCCTGCGCAACCACAAAGAAACCGCGGTGGTGGTGGATGTGAACGAACCCATCGGCGGCGACTGGACCATGGTGGAATCCACCCACAAACACACCAAGACCGCCGCGTGGGCCGCCAATTTCAAAGTGCCGGTGGAAAAAGATGGAACCAGCGTGCTGAAATACCGCATCCGCGCGCGTTGGTAAAAACGGCAGAAGGATGAATGGAAAAGGGGAAAAGGCTGCGGCCTTTTCTCCTTTTCATTTTGCCGGCGGCACTTGCTTCCCGCAGCCTGCGTCTTCGCCTCCTGCGCCAATCAGCTACTGCCGTCATTCTGAGGGTGCGCCTGGCTTGTGCGCCGAAGGCGCGCAAACCGCCCCCGAAGAATCTCGATGTGCAGACTTCTTGCCGGCAATGTGCATCGAGGTCCTTCGTCGCAGGGCTTGGCAGCGGCCGCGCCAAGTCCTCCCCGCGCCTCGGGATGACGGGGTTTGAGAAGGGGTGCCGCTCATACCCATTTCCCTTCCTTCACTCGCGGTTGGTCACATACGCATCGGCTTCGATCTCCACCAGCATGTCCGGCGAAATCAGCTTGCACACCTGAACCATGGTGGTGGCCGGCAGAATCTTGCCGAAGAATTCACCGTGCGCCTTGCCCACCGCCTGCCAGTCGCGGTCAATATCAATCACGTACATGCGGGTGCGCACCACGTCGGACAATTCCGCGCCGGCGCGCTTCAGCACTGATTCGATATTGCGCAGGGTCTGCACCGCCTGTGCGTAGGAATCGCCCACGCCCACGATTTTGCCATCCGCGCCGGTGGCGGTGGTGCCGGTGACATGAATGTGCGGCCCGATGCGCACCGCGCGCGCATACCCCACGATAGGTTCCCACGGGGCATTGGTGGAAAAGGTTTGCCGTTGCAAAGTTTTCTCCTTCCGGGAATCGCCTCTCCGGCCCGGAGAACCGGGCGGAGGAATCTCACAAATTGTCGAGGAAGAACTGCGTCACCCGGGTCCATAGCTGGCGTTGCGCCGGCGGATCGCCCACGCCGTGCCCGCGTCCGGGATAGAAGGCGATTTCCACGTATTTTCCGGCGCGGATGAATTCTTCCTGAAACTTCAGAGTGTTGGTGAAGTGCACGTTGTCGTCGCCGGTGCCGTGGGCGATCATCAGCTTGCCTTTCAGGTTGGCGGCATAAGCGGTGGGCGCGGATTTGGCGTAGCCTTCCGGATTCAGTTGCGGCGTGCTCATGTAGCGTTCGGTGTAAATCGAATCGTACTGGCGCCAGTCGGTCACCGGGGCGCCGGCAAAACCTGCCTTCCAAACACCGGCGGTTTTCGTCATCAGCATGCTGGCCATGTAGCCGCCGTAGCTCCAGCCCCAGATGCCCACGCGTTCGGGATCAATATACGGCTGCGCCTTGAGCCAGTTGGCCGCGGTGACCTGCTCGGCCACTTCCACGTCACCCAGATTGCGGTACATGGCCGCGGCCGCGGCGTGGCCGCGCCCGGCCGCTCCTCCGTTATCGGCGAGGAAGATCACATAACCTTTCTGCGCCATCATCTGGTGCCACAAGCCGCGCGCGCCGCCCCAGGATTTGTTCACCACTTGCGAGCCAGGACCGCCGTAGGTGTACATGATGGCCGGATATTTTTTCGCCGGATCAAAGTCCGGCGGCTTGATCATCATGGTGTTGAGCGTGCCGCCGCGCCCATCGGAGATGGTGGAAAATTCCGGCGTCACCAGCCCGTACTCGGCAAGTTCCGCGACTTTGTTTTCCCCGATCACGAAGGCGCGCACGCCATCGGCGCGGTACAAATCCTGTCGCGCAGGAGTGACCGCGTTCGAATACGAGTCCACGTAATACGCCGCGCCGGGAGACATGCTGATGTTATGCGTGCCCTCTTCCTGGGTGAGGCGCGCCGGCGCGGCGCCGGTTTCGATGGATGCGCGGTAGAGATGGCGCTCGGTCGCGCTTTTTTCCGAAGCGGTGAAATAGACGGCGCCGGATTTTTCTTCGACGCCGGTTACGGCGCCGATTTCCCATTGGCCGCGCGTCACCTGGCGGATCAGCGTTCCGCTCATATCATGCAGGTAGAGGTGCTGGAACCCGTCGCGCTCGCTGGACCACAGGAAGCGCTTGCCGCCGTCCAGGAAAATAGGGTCAATATCCACGCTGACGAAGGCCTTATCTTCCTCGCTCAGCACCAGGGTTGCCTTCCCCGTGGCCGCCTCCACAAAAAACAGTTCCAGCTTGTTCTGGAGCCGGTTCAGTTTCTGCATGGCGATGCGGCGGCTATCGGGCAGCCAGGCCACCCGCGGGATGTAACCATCCTCCTTGGTGGTGCCCAGCAGCCTCGGCGCGCCTCCCGCGGCAGAGACGACATACAGCGAAACGATCGGATTGGGATCCCCGGCCTTCGGGTACCGTTCCCAGGTCACCTCGCCGGTGTACGAAAGGTGATTCACCAGAGGAAAGCGCTTCACCGGCCGCTCGTCCATTTGCAGGAAGGCAATCTGCTTCGAGTCGGGCGACCACCAATACGCGGTGCGGGCGCGCAGTTCTTCCGGATATACCCAGTCCAGCGCGCCGTTCATCACTTCTTCGGTACCGCCGCGCGTGACCTGCGCCTCCTTGCCGGTGGCAAGGCTCACGGTCCACAGGTCGTAATCGCGCACAAAGCTCACCGATTTCGCATCCGGAGAAAACTTTGCATCTTCGGCGGGCTTCTGCGGGCCGCTCGACGTCAGGCGCTTGCCGGTCTGCGTCTTCAGGTCCCACCAATAGAGATTCCCCTGCGCGGTAAAGAGCAGCGCGCTACTGTCCGGCGCCCATTGATACGATTGCCGCGCGGCGCGGCCCAGGCCGGTGGCCACCGTGCCGCGCTCCTCGGCCTGCGGAATCAGCGCGGTGATTTTCGCGCCTTCCACCAGCACGCTGCGCTGGCCGCTGGCCGCGTCGATCACCCAGATGTCGGCCGCCGTACCGCGGGCTGCGCCACGCTGCTGGTAGCTGAGCCGTTTGCCGTCCGGACTCCATTGCAGGCTCAGGTTGCTGCCGCTCAGGCTGGGCTGGCCGTAGATGCGCTCCACGGTCAATTGCTTGCGCTGCGCCGACAGCGGAAGCGCCGCCAGAATCGCCACAGCCGCGCACAACGCCGCTCGCTTGTTCATAGAATTGCCTCCGGTGGCTGCACATTCTGCCCGGAGAATGCAGACAAGACAAGGGTGCCGGCCGATCGGTTGACCGGCCTCTAAAGAATTTTTTCCATGTAGCGCACACCGGGGACCGGGTTGGCGCAATACGGCGCTATGTCGCGGAAACCGAGCGTTTCGTAAAGCGCCTGCGCCTTGCCCATGATGGGCAGCGTATCCAGCCGCATGCGCGCGTAGCCTCCGGCCTTCCCTTCCTGCACGATGCGTTGCGCCAGCGCCCAGCCGATCTGCTTACCATGGAATTGCGGCCGCACAAAAAGCCGTTTCATTTCGCAGACGCCTTCGCCCAGGCTGCGCAGCGCAACGCAGCCGGCCACTTCCTTGCCCCAATAGGCGAGCAGCAGGCGTCCCGCCGGCGCGGCGTATTTTCCCGGCAGGGCGGCCAGTTCTTCTTCGAAACTTTGGAAGCACAGATCCACAGCGATGTGCGCCTGGTATTCCCGGAAGAGGGCACGGATCACATCGAGCTGCTCTGCGGTTTCCGCGGAAACGATGCGCAACCGCGTGTCGCTGCCAGCCGGCGCGCTTTGCATGGCAGCAGTGTGTGGGGGATGTGGGCGATGCGCAACGGACATTTTGGCTCGCGAAGCCGTGATTCAAACGTGATGCCAGCCAAACCGCGAAGCGGTGAAAGAATTCAGGCCAGGGCGCAAGCCCTGGTCATCCGTCGCCGTTCACGCCAGCCCCGCAAGGGGCGGAAGAAGGCTCCCATGACACGCATTGACTGAAGTTGCGAAGGCCTCTTTCGCCCCTGGGGCTTTCCTCCCAATTCGGCTGTGTACCGGGGCTTACGGCCCGGCCTGTGAATCTTCCGCCCCTGCGGGGCTCCAATCCATTTCGGCCCATGGAGGCGTCAGGGCGCTTTCGAGCGCGGTGGATGCGCGCAACTGTATTTGTTACTCTAGCTGCTCGGCTGCTGATGCAGCCGGTGGAGAAAACGGAATGAAGTGCAACAGTATCCTGGAGGCGATCGGCAAAACGCCTCTGATCCGGCTGAACAAAATCACTAAAGGTTTGAAGCCGGAAATTTATGTAAAAGCCGATTACCTGAATCCCGGCGGCTCGGTGAAAGACCGCATCGGCACGGCCATGATGGACGAAGCCGAGAAGAAAGGCCTGATCAAGCCGGGCGGCACCATCATCGAAGCCACCAGCGGCAATACCGGCATGGGGCTGGCGCTGGTCGCCGCGGTGCGCGGTTATAAGGTGATTTTCACCATCAACGACAAGCAATCCAAGGAAAAGATTGATCTGCTGAAGGCCCTGGGAGCGGAAGTGATCGTGTGCCCCACCGCGGTCGAGCCCGGCGACCCCCGCCACTATCACACGGTGGCCGAGCGGCTGGCGAAGGAAATCCCCAATTCCTATTATCCGGACCAGTACGCGAATCCCTTCAACCCGCAGGCGCATTACGAAACCACCGGCCCGGAAATCTGGGAAGATACCGAAGGAAAGATTACGCATTTCATCGTCGGCCTGGGCACCGGCGGCACGGTGACCGGCACCGCGCGTTTCCTGAAAGAGAAAAATCCCAACGTCAAAATCATCGGCGTGGATCCCATCGGCTCGATTTACTACGACTGGTTCAAGACTGGCGTGAAGACCAAGGGCAGCACCTACGTGGTGCAAGGCATCGGCGGCGAGTGCCTGCACGCCACGCTCGATTTCAAGCTGATTGACGACATCGTGAAAGCCAGCGACGAAGAAAGCTTCGTGTGGACCCGGCGGCTGGCGCGCCAGGAAGGCATCTTCGCCGGCGGCTCGACCGGCAGCGTCATCGCCGTGGCGCTGAAGCTGGCCAAGGATTTGCCCGCGGACGCGTGCATCGTGGTGTTCATTCCCGATACTGGCTTGCGCTACTTGAGCAACGTGTACAACGACGATTGGATGCGCCAGCGCGGCTACGTGGATAGCGACTTGCCGCTAAAGGCCGCGGACGTAATCCGCGTGAAGCGGCAATCAGCAAAAGCGCGCGAACTGGTGGTGGCCGCCCCGGACCAGACCGTGCATCACGCCCTGCGCACCATGCAGTCGCATGACGTATCGCAATTGCCGGTCTTCGAGAATAAGCAGCCGGTGGGCACCATCTTCGAAGACAACATCCTCGAGCTTGCCCTGCAAGGCCGCGACCTGCGCAAGCTGACCATCCGCGAAGTGATGGATAAGCCCATGCCGGTGATTGCGCCGGAGGCGCCGCTGGGACGCATCACGCATATCTTGAGCAACGATAGCCCCGCGGTGTTCGTGGATATGGGCAACGGCGCGTACGAAATTCTCACCAAGTATGATTTGATGGGCACCATCGCCGGCCTGGCCGAGCAGGTGCGCTAAGAGCAGGGGCAAGTGATGAGTGGCGAGTGGCTGGCGCCATTCTCACACAGCGTCTTTGTAGAGCCGGGACGGGTTTTGTCCCGGCAGCCTTGGCTTTGCTGAATCACGCACAAGAAATCCTGCCGGGACTCAAACCTTCCCGGCTCTACACAAACAAAACGGCCCCGGAGGCAGATGCTTCCGGGGCCGTCGCTGTTTTCGCTGCGGCTAGCGGCTCATTGCCGGCCGTTCGCCGCTGCCATTAGAACGTAAAGCGCAGGGCAAACTGTCCCATGCGCGACCCGTTGTCGCGGGCGGAGTTGACGAAGTTCGCCGGGTTGCGCTGAGTGGTGATGCGGCCCAGCGTGGTGCCTCCAATCAAGGTGCGCGAAGAAGGCAATTCGAAGGTCACATGGTTAAACAGGTTGTACCACTCCATGCGCAATTCGAGTTGCATGGATTCGCGGATGCGGATGCGCTTGGCAAAGGCGGTGTCAAACACAATCATGCCGTCGCCGAAGAACATGTTGCGCGCCATGGTGCCCTCACCGTTCTGACCCGGCAGAAGCGGGACCTGGCTGCCATTGGTGAGGGCGGTAACCCCCGGATTGAACGAAGTGGGCGAGACAACGAGTTGCGAAAGCGTGTCCGGGCAGGGATTGGCGTTGGGCGTCAGGCAGGGCTGGCCCAGCGAGTTGCCATTATCAAATGACTTCCACGCTACCGAAGGATCTACCAGGAAGGGGCGGTCGCTGCCCACACCATCGAGGTTCACGTCGTAGCCCGCGGTGATGGTGAACGGTTGGCCAGACTGCATGGTGGTGGTACCGCTCACCGCCCAGCCGCCCAGTGCGCGACCCAGCCAACCCGACTGGTTCTTGTAGAACGGCAGGTCGTAGGCGTAGGTAATCACCACGCGGTGGCGCGTATCGTAGTTGGAAAGCCCGCGCAAGGAGCGGGCAGGATTGATTTGTCCCGTCGGCGCGTTGGTATCCACGCCGCTGAATGTCGCTTCCGAACCCGTGTCAATCGTCTTGCTGATGGTCCAGAAGCCCTGGAAGCTCAAGCCATTGCTCAGGCGCTTGGTGAGCTTGATATTCACGGCATGGTAGTAGCTCCAGGCGAAGTTTGTCAGGTCAATGTTGCGGCGGAAGTTGGGGTCCGGCCGGCGTTCATTCACTCGGGTCGTGTTCAGGGAAATGTACCCGTGAGGAACCCCGTTGACGATGACGATGCCTTTTTGCGCCAGGGTTGCGGTGGTGCTATCCAGGGCAAAGAAGGTGCGCAAAGCCCCGCTGGTGGCCACGTTGAACCCCGTCGCCAAGCCGTTGTTGTTGCAAATGGGGTCGGTGAAATCCTGGCAAACCCTGTCAAATACGATCGGCACAAAGGTGCCGCCAATGTTGACACTGGCCAGGGGCGACGTGATGCCAAAGACCGCGTTATTGGTGCCATTGAAGAACGGCAACCCGATTCCGCGATTGCCGTTATACGCGACTTGCAGCGCCATGTTCCAGGGCAGTTTACGTTCCAGGGTAAGGTTCCACTGCTGCGAATAGGGATTCTGCAAATCCGGATTTGGGATCAGCAGAGCGCCCAAGAACTGGCCACCATTCACCCGCACGCCCTGGCCGGCAGGTCCGCAACCAGCCGCTGTAAGGGAGCATGCCGCGGCAGTCGTGGTGCCCAATCCGGCCGCTCCCGGCGTGAACGTGAAGGGCGTCGCACAAGTGGGCGCGTCTGTAAACGCGGGGTTCGACACCTGGAAATTGCAGAAAGGATTGGTGAGCGATCCCAGGGTGAACGAGGTCGCAAAGCCGTTCGGCGGCTGCGTGCGGATGCTCAACTGGTTCTGGGAGAACACGGACTGGAAGATGCGGCTGTGATAGATGCCGTACCCGCCGCGGATGACGAAGTCGTTCGGCTTGCCAAAAAATCTCTGCATGAAACCGGAGGAGAAATTTGGCGTCCAAGCGAAGCCGACGCGCGGCTCGAAGTTATTGAGGTCGTCGCTGTAGCCGTAGCTAAAGCGATTCGCCTTCTCCTCCGGGGCCCGCACACCTTCCCAACGGAAGCCCAGGTTCACCGTCAGCGTGGGCTTAATGCGCCAGTCGTCTTGAATATAGAGATTGATTTCGCCGAAACGATTCTGCGCGATGGGATTGCCGTAGCCTTGCTGGTATGAAGTGACGAGGCCACGGAGCAGGTTCTCCCATCCGGCAAATCCGGCGGTCGACGTCGGGAGCGTGGCGCAGTTGGAGGGCGCCGGATCACCCACGACAAATGGGTTGCGCACGGATCCGCAAGCTGGTCCAGCGCCTACCCCGAATGCGCCGCCCAGGGCGTCGAACGTGCTAAATGTCCAGAAGCCTCGGCTGCGGTCCCCGGAGAGGTCGTCCAGAATCTGCCAGCGCAAATCCGTACCGGCGCGGAGCGTGTGCTTGTTCATCACGTAGGTGTGGTTATACACGTACTGATAATCATGCTGGCGGCGGTTGATCGGCACGTTTGTCGAGGTGCCAATGACCGTACCGCTGGGGCTCAGGGTGCTGGCAAAGCGGATTACCGGGATCGTATTCCCGTCGGTCACGTCCTGCAGTGTGGTGCGGTTGCCGAAACCGAAGCGAAATTCTCCGCTTTGCCGATTGGTGTAGACGTGCGTCAGGTTCGCGCCGATATTGTATTGCCGGTTGTTGGCGGTGCCGAAGTTATCGCCGGTGATGATGCGGAAGGACTCGCGAATCTGGCGGCTATATTGATAGCGCAAAGCCAGCACGGTTTGTTGCCAGGGTTTGAAATCCAGTTTTCCGGAATAATCGGAATCAGGAAAACGATTGGAACCGCTCAAGGTGACGCACCGGTTGGGGCGGCCGCTCAAAACCATGTCCGAACAGGCGGCAGGATCGTTCGGCGCCGTGCCTTGAATCAGGGGATTCCGGAACAGGTCCAGCACGCGCTGCACAAAGGCGAGGTCAGCCTGCAAGTTGGGGTGAACGGCCGGATCGAGGCAGAGGTTGCCCAAAGGCTCGACAGCGCGGCCCGGCCGGCTCGTTTCGCCCGGAGCGCATGCGCGCGCTGTCAGCTCGTTATCGAAAAATTTGAAACGCGTGATCGTCGAGTTGGAAAAGTTCGTTACCCGTTCGCCGCTGTGGAAGAAAAACAACTTATCCTTGAATACCGGCCCGCCCACCGTCCAGCCATACTGATTGCGGCGAGTGCGCGCCCGCGGCTGGAGTTGCGCGCCGGTCGTGGCGTTCAAGCCGGCCCGATTTGCAAAATAGCCATTGGCATTGAAGATGTCGTTTTGGATGAAATCGTAGGCATCACCATGGAACTGGTTGGTGCCGCTCTTGGTCTGCACCAGGAAGACTCCCCCCGCGGCGCGGCCAAACTCTGCCGAGTAGGCGTTGGTAAGCACCTGCACTTCCTTGATGGCACTCACGTTCACGCTCTGCCGGTTCTGGTTCTCCGATGAGTCGTCGTTGTTCACGCCGTCAATCTGGAACGTGGTGTTGCGGCTGCCCGTGCCGTTGAAGGCCGCGTAGGAGCCGGTCGAGTTCGTCGGGTTGTTCGACGAGCCAATCCACTGCACGTTCTGGAAGCCGGGAATCTGCTCTGAGAGCGAAATGATGTTCCGCCCCGCCAGGGGAATCGCCGTGATGGTGCGCGAGTCCAGCGAGTGTTTCAGTTCGCCGACCGTGGTTTCGATCTGCGGGGTCTCACCGACGACTTCCACGGTGGTTTGTAACGTTGAAGGTTTCAACTCGAAATTCGACACGGTGTTCTTGTTCAGTTCAATCAGAACACCTTTCTTGGTCACGCCGCCAAAGCCCTGCATCGTCACCGTCACTTCATACTTGCCCAGGGGCAAGAAACTGAACAGGAAGTAACCGTCTTCGTTGCTCGTCGCTTCACGCGTGAATCCGGTATCCTCGCTCTTGACCAATATTTTCGCATTGGGAATGACCGCTCCACTGGCGTCGGTCACGCGCCCGCTCAGGGTGCCGGTGACGGTTTGCGCCCCAACGGGCGGTGCCATGACCAAGGCTGCAAAGAGCAGGCAGCAAAGAACACAGACAACAGGCAGTCTTTTCATCTGATCCCCCACAAGGTTTTATATGCCCCGCCTGGCTTGTGCGTTTCAACACCCCTGTGAAACACCACGCGGGTCGCGGCCCAGTTATACTAGCAGTGGGACGGCTTATGTCAACGAACAGTTTCATCGCGCGGTACCGGAACTTTATCCTGCGCGCAACTGCCTTCTGCGCGCTGGCATTGTGCGCCTGCGGTTTTGCGGCGCCCGTGGCTGCGCAACCCCCTGCCGAAATTCGCGCATTCTGGGTGGATGCCTTCCACGCCGGCATCCGCACCCCCCAGGAAGCCGATCAACTGGTGGCCGACGCCAAGCGCGCGGGCGTCAACACCCTGTTTGTGCAGGTGCGCCGCCGCGGCGACGCGCTCTACCGCAAATCCGTCGAGCCGCCGCTGGAAGATCCTGCCTACGACTCCAATTTCGACGCGCTCGCCAACATTATCGAAGTCGCGCATCGGGCCGGCATCGAAGTTCACGCCTGGATCAACGCCATGCCCGTGTGGCGCGACGAAACGCCTCCGCGCGATCCCCGGCATGTGTTCAATCAACACGGCCTGGCGGCGCAGGGTCCCGAACGCTGGCTCACCGAATCCCCGGCGGGCGAAACGAAATTCCTGGTCGGATATTTTCTCGATCCCGGGCATCCCGCCGCGGCCGAATACCTGAATGAGATCTACCTGAACATCGTCCGCAACTATGCTGTGGACGGGATCCACTTCGACTACATCCGCTATCCGGAAACCGCCGAGCGCCTCCCGCGCGGCGCTCCGGTGGGCTACAACGCGCGCAACCTCGAACGTTTCCGCGCGGCCACGGGCAAGCCCGCCGATTACAGACCCGATCCGAGCGATCAGGCGTGGATCGAATGGCGGCGCAAGCAGGTCACCAATCTTGTGCGGCGCATTTACGTCGAAGCGAAAATGATCCGCCCCAATATCAAGGTCAGCGCGGCGCTGATCCCTTGGGGCAAGCCGCCGACCAACGAAAAGGACTTCGCAGATGTCGCGCCCATGCAGCGCATTTTCCAGGATTGGCACGGCTGGCTGAAGGAAGGCATCCTCGACCTGGCGGTACCGATGAACTATGCGCGCGAGCACGACCCCGTGGTGCGCGGCTGGTTCGATGGCTGGATCCGCTGGGAGAAAAAACACAAGCACGGCCGGCAACTGGCCGTCGGCGTGGGCGCGTATGTGAACACCCAGCCGAACACGCTGGCGCAAATCGAGCGCGTGCGCCGCAAAGAAGGCCGCCACTCCGCCGATGGCGTATCGTTTTTTTCCTACGCCAGCATGTTCCCTGCTGCGCAGCCCGCCGCGAATGCCGGCGGCTCCGCGCCTGCTAGCGCAGCGGACGCCGCGGTGCGCGCGGGCGCCGCGTTCCCCACCGCGGCGGCATCCACTCCGACGGGGACCGGTTTGCCGCAATCGGCAAGCCGCGTAGCGTTTCTCGCCGATGGCGCCGCGCAAGCCAAAGGCGCGTTCGCGCAGCCTGCCAGCGTTCCTCGCATGGACTGGATGGAAAATCCCAGAACCGCCTTGTTGGCCGGCCGCGTGGAAGATTCCAATAAGCGACCGGTGGATGGCGCGTTGATTTTCCTCAAGGGCGGGTTCTTTTCCCGCGCGCGCCGCCTGGAATCCGACGGCAACGGCTGGTTCGGTTCCGCCTCTCTCAAGCCCGGCAAGTACAAGATGCGGGCCGAACACGGCGGCCGCAAATCCGTTGCACAGAAAATCGAAGTGCGTCCGGGTCAGCCCTCACGCCTGCAGATTCAGCTCCCGTAGCAGGCTGCGGCAAAGTTACCTCGTCATTCTGAGGCCCGTTTTTGGCCGAAGAATCTCCATCCCAAGTCCTTGGCAACCGCGAGTATCCTGCAGCGCAGGAGCTTGCTCCCGCACTCCACCGCCTCGCTTTCTCCATTCGACACGGTCCCGCAGCCCTTAACCGGAGCAGAGTTGGGCCGTGTGTTACTCTGGTCTATCCATGCGGATCGAAGACTTCAATCGGCGTTTGCGCGACTCCATCCTGATCGGGGATGGGGCCATGGGTTCGCTGCTCTACGAACTGGTCGGTGCGCAGCGGTGCTTTGACGAGCTGAATTCCACGCAGCCCGAAGCCGTGTTCCGCGTGCACCATTCCTACCTGGAAGCGGGCGCGCAAATCCTGGAAACCAACACCTTCGGCTGCAACCGTTACCGCCTGGGGCAGCTGGGCTTGGCCGATTCGGTGGTGAAGCTGAACCACCGCGGCGTGAAGATCGCCCGCGAGGCGCGCGAGGCCGCGCATCGCGACGTGCTGATCGCCGGCTCGATCGGCCCGCTGGGCATGACTCATCAGTTGCGCTCCATCCCTGTGGACGAAATGCGCGACATCTTCCACGAGCAGGCCGGTGCGCTCGAAGAGCGCGGCGTGGATTTCTTCCTGCTGGAGACTTTCTACGACACCGAAGAACTGCTGGCGGCGATTGACGCCATCCGCTCGTTTTCCCAGATGCCCATCGTGGCGGAAATGACCTTCTCCGAGGAAGGCAGCATGCTCGATGGCACGCGCGCGGCCGATGCCTGGCAATTGCTGAAGAGCAAAGACGTGCAGATGATCGGCGCCAATTGCAGCCTGGGCCCGCAGTCGCTGCTGCCGATTTTGCAGGAACTGGCCGCGGCCTCCCAAATGCCGATTTCCGCCATGCCCAATGCCGGGTTCCCGCAGCGCGCCGGCGACCGCATCGTGTACCCGAAATCCTCGCCGGAGTACTTCGCGCAGTTCGCCAAGGAAGCCGTGGCCATCGGGGTGCGCATTCTGGGCGGCTGCTGCGGCACCACTCCCGAACACGTGCGCGCCATGGCCGAAGCGGTAAAAGGACTGCATCCCGCGCGCCCGGCGCAAGTTTCCGCGCCCGCTGCCGTCAAGCCTGAGCCGCAGGCGATTGCGCAGCGCGCTCCGGAAAGCAAGCTGTGGAAACGCATTCAGGCCGGGCAGTTCACCGTGTCAGTGGAAATTGATCCGCCCAAGGGCGTGGCGCTCGACCGCATCTACGAACAAGTGGATAAGGTGATGGCCTGCCCCGAAGTGCATTTGATCGATATCAACAGCGGCGCGCTGGCCCGCGTAGGCATGGACGCGTTGATGCTGGCGGGTGCTATCGAAGCGCGCGGCATCGAGACGATTCCGCACATCACCACGCGCGACGCCAACATCATCGGCTTGCAGGCCATGCTGCTGGCCGGCTGGTCGGTCGGCGGCGTGCGCAACGCCCTGGCCATCACCGGCGACCCGCCTTCGGTGGGCGATCACCCGGAAACCAGCGGCGTCTACGAAGTGGATTCCATTGGCCTGGTGAAAATTCTCAAGCGGCTGAACCAGGGCACGGATTGGGCGGGAAAAAATCTCGGCGGCGGCACCAATTACACCATCGGCGTGGCCGTGAATCCGCTGGCGGATAATCTCGATGAAGAAATTCGCCGCTTCCACGCAAAAATCGAAGCTGGCGCGCACTTCGCCATGACCCAGCCGCTGTTCGACCCCGAACACTGGCACGCGTTTGTTAAGAAACTCGGCGGCAAGTGTCCCATTCCGGTGATGGTCGGCATTTGGCCGCTCACCAGCTATAAGCAGGCACTGCGCCTGAACAACGAAGTGCCCGGCATCGTCATCCCGCAACCGGTGTTGAAAGAAATGGAAGCCGCCGGAACCGCCGCGCGCGAAAAAGGTTTTCAGTTGGCCCGTGTGATGCTGGCCTGGGCCCGCACCGAACTCGCCGGCGCCTACCTCATCCCGCCCTTCAAACGCTACGAAGAAATCCTCGAGATGTTTGTGTAGCGCAAATCTTTAGATTGCCCCGGCTTCTGGCAAGCATTCCTCAGCGGGCGGCTCACGGCGCGGTGCGTGATCGTTTCCCCCAAGCGAAACGCGTCATTCTGAGTCCGCCGAAGGCGGACGAAGAACCTCGATTGCACAGGATTGCGGGAGATTGAATATCGAGATTCTTCGGCCAAAACCTGGCCTTGACGCAGCCGCTTTCGTCATCGACGGAATGACGTGGTCAACAGTAACTTGGTAATGCGCTGGGCGGCGTGGCCGTCCCACAGCGCGGGGCAGCGGCCGGCCTTGGAGTTGCCGGTGAGGATGGCGCGGGCTTCGCGAAGAATCACGGCCGGGTCCGAGCCGACCAGGATGTTCGTTCCTTCCGTGACGGTGATGGGCCGCTCGGTATTTTCCCTCAGGGTCAGGCAGGGCACGCCCAGCGCGGTCGTTTCTTCCTGGATGCCGCCGGAATCGGTGAGCACCACCTTCGCTGCGCTTTGCAAATGCAGAAACTCGAGGTAGCCCAGCGGGTCGCACAAATGAACACCGTCGGTCTTGCCTGCGCCAGAAACGGCAGGCGTGGACGCCTGGCCCACGTAGGACCCCAGGCCGAATTTTGCGATGCGTTCGCGCGTGCGTGGATGCACCGGAAATAACACGGGTAGTTCCCTTCCCAATTCCGCCAGCACTTGCAGGATGCGTTCAAGCGATTCGCGCTCGTCCACGTTGGATGGGCGGTGCAGCGTAACCAGCGCATAGTTTTGCGCGGCCAAGCCCAGGTCGCGCAGCGCGCCTGATTGTTGCGCCAGCGGCAGAAACTTGCGCAGCGAATCAATCATCACGTTGCCCACCAGATGAATCTTGGCAGGGGCAACGCCTTCGTTGCGCAGATTTTCCACGCCGCTGGGCTCGCTGACAAAAAGCCAGTCGGAGATGGCGTCGGTCAGCACGCGGTTGATTTCTTCCGGCATTTCGCGGTCGAAGCTGCGCAGGCCTGCTTCTACGTGCGCCACGCGAACGCCCAGCTTGGCCGCCACCAGCGCGCAGGCGATGGTGGAGTTGACGTCGCCCACCACCACCACGGCATCCGGTTTCCAGTCGCGCGCGACAGGTTCGAAGCGGATCATCACTTCGCCGGTCTGCTGGCCATGCGAGCCGGAGCCCACTTCAAGGTTCACGTCAGGCTTGGGAATGCCCATCTGCTCGAAAAACAGATGCGACATTTTGGCGTCGTAATGCTGCCCGGTATGCACCAGCAGCGTTTCGACGGCGACACCGTGCTGCCGGGCCAGCGCAAGCTGCTCCATCAGCGGGGCGATCTTCACAAAGTTGGGCCGGGCTCCGGCTACCACCAGGATTTTTTTCATGATTTGGGAAATGCAAGCGCAAAGGTAAACCGGGAAAAGGGAAATTGGAAAACGGAAAAGGGAGAAAAGTAAGAGTTACCGTGCGCGGCGGCAGGCATGCTTGTCCATTTTCCCTTTTCCATCTTCCGGTTTCCCTCTCCGCGTCAAAAAAACAGAAATTTCTTCTTGGGCGGCTCTTCCGGCGTGCTTTTCTTCGGTTCGGGCACGTACGGCAACGGGCGGCCTTCGAATGCGGCCAGCGGATTTTCCTGGAACAGGGCTTCGGCCACCGTGCGGCCTTTGCGCCGCAGCACTTTATCGTATGCGG
>CAZCNH010000021.1:0-48223 GCA_964500065.1 uncultured Acidobacteriaceae bacterium | reverse complement strand
TGGGCTGGATCAGTTGCAGGAATTCCGGATCGTCCTTCAGGCAGGCGAGATCGGGGTCGCGGCGGACCCAATCGAAATTGGCGTAGCCGGCTTTGATAGCTTTTCGCAGGGTGTCGATGGCTTCGGCTTTCATTCCGAGAATGCCGTAGACGCAGGTGGCATTGTAAAGAGTGTTGCCGTCGTCGGGGCGAAGGCGCACGGCCTTTTGCAGATGGAGCATGGCGTCTGCGCGGTTGCCGGTGTGCGCGTAGCCCACCGAAAGCAGGATGCGGGCGCGCACATCATCGGGCACCAGTTCCAACTGGCGCTCGAGGGCGCGCGTCTGGCGTTCGCGGACGCGCAGGGCTTCAGCCTTGCGTCCCAGTTTTTCCAGGCTGACGCGGTACGGAATGTAGGTGTTGTAATCGTCGCCGTTGGCTTCGAGCGCCTGCTCGACGATCAGCGCGGCCTCTTCGAAACGATCGGAGGCGAAATACGCCCGTCCAAGAATATTGTAGGCGCCTTCGCAATCGGGTTTGCGTTCGATGGCCAGGCGCGCGTAGGCAACCGAGTCTTCATATTTCTGCTGCGCGTAATACATGCGCGCCCGCGCGGCCAGCACTTCGGCGCGGCCGGGTTCGAGCGCCATGGCCCGCTCGCAGGCGGCCAGCCCGCGTTCGATCCACTTGTCCTGCTTTTCCCGTAATTCGTAGATCAATCCGCACACGTTGCCGATGCCCGCGTGCGCCAGGGCAAACTTGGGGTCGCGCTGGATGGCCTGCTCGAACATTTGCAGGGCGAAATCGAAGTTCTCGAGCCGCAGGTAATTGCGCCCGCGCAGGAAGTAGTCGTAGGCCTGCAAATCTTCGGTGGGGCGCTGGGCGATTTGCGCTTCTTCCTGCGGGGAAAGGGTGATGCGCAGGGCCTGCGCGATTTTTCTGGCGATTTCGTCCTGTACTTCGAACACGTCTTCCATTTCGCGGTCGTAGCGTTCCACCCAGACCGAATGGCGTGTTCGCGTTTCCACCAGTTGCGCGGTGATGCGCAGGCGGTTGCCGGCGCGCCGTAAGCTGCCGCTCAGCACATAGGCGGCGCTCAAGTCGCGCCCGACCTGCGCCGGGCTGGAGGGTTTATCGCGATAGGCCAGCATTTCCAGGCGGGGAAAAACGTGAAGGTGCTTGATCTTGGAAAGCTCGGTGATGATGTCTTCGGTCATGCCATCGCGGAAGTATTCATCGTCTTTTGCGCCGCTCAGATTTTCGAAATAAAGCACGGCGACCGAACTAAGCTGCTTGGAGGACCCTTGCCCGGCGCGCGCGCTGCGGCCGGAGTCCATATCCTGCTTCAGGCGCTGCAAGTCGGCACGTAGTTCAGCGGAACTTTGGTAGCGCGAGCGCCGGTCTTTTTCCAGCGCTTTGCTGATAATACGCTCGAGGTCCGGCGGCAAGCCGGGATTGAAACGCGCCACCGGTGGCGGCGTGCCGTGCAGGATGCCGTCGAAAACGGTTGCGGATGTGCTGCCGGAAAACGCCTGCCGCCCTGTGGCCATCTCGTACAGAACGGCACCCAGAGAGAAAAGATCGGTGCGGGCGTCCAGCTCTTCGCCGCGCGCCTGCTCGGGGGACATGTAGGCTACCGTTCCCAGCGCAGTGCCGGGACTGGTGAGGTTGCTAGGCTCGTAGGATTGTCCCGCGGTAAGCGCATCGGCCGGCGCGGTTTTCACCTTGGCCAGGCCAAAGTCCAGAACTTTCGCCTGATTGCGATCCGTAATCCAGATATTGGCGGGCTTGATGTCGCGGTGCACGATGCCTTCGTTGTGCGCGGCATCCAGCGCATCGGCCACCTGAATGGCGATATCCAGCAGATCTTCAATCTTCAGCGGCGCGCCTTCCGCGCGGTGCTTCAGCGTACGCCCGCGCAGCAGTTCCATAGCGATGTAGCGCTGGCCCTGGTGCTCGCCGATTTCATGGACCGTGCAGATGTTGGGATGATTCAGGCCGGCAGCGGCGCGAGCTTCCCGCAGAAAGCGTTCGATGGCTTGCGCATCCTGGCTGAGTCCCTCCGGCAGGAATTTCAAAGCGACCATGCGGCCGAGCTTGGTGTCTTCGGCTTTGTACACCACGCCCATGCCGCCGCCGCCCAGCTTTTCCACCACGCGATAATGGGCAATCGTTTCGCCAATCATGGATTGAAGGGAGTGAAGAACGCACGAGTCTAAGGGACAACCATGTTCAAGTCAAACACGGGATTTGTCGCGTGCATCAGCGCAAGCCCTTGCGCGCCTGCTCCAGGGCCGCGGTTGCGTCCGCCACGTGCCGCACTTCCTGGCCGCGATAGTTCATCGCGCGACTGGTTTCGACCAGGATGCGTTTGCACTGCACGGGCGTGAGCGAACGATCCACGCTGCGCATCAGCGCCACCATTCCCCCAACCACAATGGAAGTCGAAGACATGGAAAGAAACGGCGGCGTATGCTTGCGCGGGTCGGGTTCTTTCTGGAATTCAAGGTACTCCTTGACCAGCAACACGGTGTAATCGAAGTGCAGGATGTTGATATCCGACTCGAATCCAGGATCACTCGGATTTCCCAGCGGGCCGGGCAAGATGTTCCCCGGGTGCGCATAATTAATGAAGGTGGTAACAAGGTTGGCGGCGTGCGCGCGACTGAGGGCAGCATCCAGTCGCTGGCGATGCTCAGCCGCTTTGATCTTGGGCTGGGAGTAGGTGAGCACGTCCAGTTGATTGGCGACGGCTCAGTCAATGGCTCGTTCCAGCGCACCGACCGTTTCCCCTTCATCGCTACTGATTGCGTTCAGGCCATGAATTTGCGCTTCGGGGGCAATCTCTTTCAAGGTCAGGGCCAGCCAATAGCCGTGCGAACTGATACGGGTCAGCTCATCTTTGCGACTCTCCGCAAGAAAATTTGTCCCACCCGCATAGAGGTCCTTGTGCTCGTCGAGACCGAAGTGATGATCCAGGATGCCGACTTTCACCCCGGCCCCCTTGCTGATGCTTTGGGCGGGAACGATGTTGTGGACAGTGAAATAGGTCAAGCGGGAATTGGCATTGGGGAACACGAGAACCAGCGGTTTGTTCATCAAAATCACAGCCGCCACGGTAACCGACATCGATGCGGCCACCACGATCCAGGGCAGCACTCGATTGTTGATGGTCATTGCAGTCACCCATCCAGCAGGGACTTAACCCGAATTCCTGTGCCAGTTGCAACCAAAAACTTTGTAAGCTCAAGTGGAGAAGAGCAAAATGTCCACGCCGATTTGTCGAATTCCGGCCCGGCCGTTCGACTAATATTGTGAACAAAGATGGCCCGGCGGAGACAAATTGGAAACAGGTGTTAGACGGAATGTTTTCGAGTTTTCGACAACCGAGATTGAGCGGCGCTCCGTGTGGGAGGAGAAGTAATGAGGAAGATCAGAATTATTGAACACATCTCACTGGATGGCGTGATTCAGGGACCGGGCGGGCCAGGGGAAGATACCAGTGGCGGCTTCGCGTACGGCGGGTGGGCAGCGCCGCATGACGACCCTGAAGGGGGAGAAGCCATCGTCGCCGCTCACGGCGACGATTTCGACCTGCTGCTGGGCCGGCGAGTCTACGATATCTGGAGCGGCTTTTGGCCGCACGCCCCGAAAAGTCCAATGGCGGACAGTATCAACGCGGCGACGAAATACGTCGCAACCCACAGGCCGGACAGTCTTGCATGGGGCCCGGCCGAGGGCCTTGGACCCAACATTGTTGAGGGCGTTCGCCGAATCAAGGCGATGGACGGGCCGCACCTGATCGTCTGGGGTAGTTCGACGCTGACGCCGGTCCTGCTCGAACTCGAGCTTGCGGATGAGATCTTACTGCTCGTCTTTCCGGTTCTGTTAGGCACGGGCAAGCGCTTCTTTTCGGAGGGAACCCCGCCCCGCGAACTGGCGCTTGTCAGCAGCAAGGCTGTCTCCTCGGGCGTCATCATCAGCGTATACAAGCCGAACGGTCCTTTGCGGACAGGTTCCTTCGCGGACGCGGGGGCTTGAGCGCCGAGGAATCAAAACGAATTCATCTGAAATGTAGATTTTGCCTATGCGCGACGACTATGAAATGAGCAATCCAATGCCAAGGCTGTGCTGCCGGTTCGAGCACCATTAAAAGGAGAACACAATGCCGCAATATCTGGTTGCTGGTTACCTGCCCGACGATTTCGACCCGTCTCAAATGGATGAGGCGATAGGCCGCGCGATCCACGCGCTCAACAAGGAGATGATAGCTGCCGGCGTGCGGAAATTCGCTTGCGGCCTTGGGGCCGCGAAGTCGCTGCGAACGCAGCCCGATGGCAGAGTCCTCATCACCGACGGGCCGTACCTGGAGACCAAGGAACACATCGGCGGTTTTTGGATTTTGGAATGCGCGGACATGGACGAGGCAGTGGCTTGGGCGCGCAAAGGCGTGGCGGCCACTCGGGGGCAGGTCGAGGTGCGGGAGATATTTTTCAATCCGTCACCCGACTGAAGCAACTGAACAGAATGGACGCAGCGCCGGAGGCTGTGCTTCTGGCTCAAAGCATCGCCGCTAGGAGGAGTCATGGCCCAATATTTGATTGCCATCCACCACCCCGACGACTATGTCTCGTCCCTTGAGGATGAAGCGATGCACCGCGATATTGACACGCTCAACGAGGAGATGGTGGCTGCCGGCGCGAGGGTTTTCGTTGGCGGCCTGCGTCCGGCCAGCAGCGCGAAGTCGGTACGGGTACAGCGCGATGGGAAGGTCCTCATCACCGACGGGCCGTACTTGGAGACCAAGGAGCACATCGGCGGTTTCTGGGTGCTGGAGGCCGCCAATCTGGATGATGCGCTGGCGTGGGGCCGCAAGGCCGCCATGGCCTGCCGGGCGCCGGTTGAAGTGCGACCGTTTTACAGTGAACCCAACGGAAGCAACTGAACGGCAGTGACGCAGCGCGCTGGTGAGGCAAAAAGCAATTTTTCGCCCCAGGGCTTCAGTCTCTCGTCAGCGCTGGGCCATCAGAAGAGGTCCGGAGAATCCGATGCGAAAAGTAATCTTTGGAATCAACATGACCCTGGATGGCTGCGTTGACCACACCAAACAGGTTGCTGATGAAGAGACACATGCATATTTTACGCGCGTCATGCGGGAGGCCGACCTGCTCGTTTATGGGCGCAAAACCTACCAGTTGATGGTTCCTTTCTGGCCCGAAGTCGCAAAAACCCAGTCCATGACGGCCGCTTCGAACGAATTCGCGCGCGCATTTGTCGCGATTAAGAAAATCGTTTTTTCACGGTCCTTAAACAGCGTTGAAGATCGGAATACGAGAATTGTCGGGACGAACCTTGGCGACGAAATACTCAAACTCAAACAAGAAGAGGGCAAGAATATTTTGGTCGGTGGCGTGGATGTCCCTTCACAACTGCTGCAGCTTGGCCTGGTGGACGAATATCTCGTTGTCGTTGGGCCCGTCGTGGCAGGAGAAGGGAGACGCTTTTTGGAAGGCGTTAACCTCACGGAGAGATTGCAGTTAACACTCGTGGAGTCAAAAATCTTCAAGTCAGGATGCGTTGCGCTTCGCTACCTGAGGCGGTGACAGAAGACTGGACGACAGCCCTGATGCTAACTCCCAACTATTCGCCCAAGGGGCTGCCAACCTTCTCCGACCAAAGCGCGTAACCAAACGCTGCCCAGCCAATCGCTATGCCCCAGACCGTTATAAACGGGCCAATTCTATTGATGGCGGCTGCGTAACCAGCTCGCGAATCAGACCAGTAGGACATCGTCAAGGCGCCAACGGCCAGAGCCAACATAAGACCGAAACCCAACGGTGCGGCGCGTCTCCAACCCGTGAACACTCCCGCCCTGAGGCTGCCAATGCCCAAGGCAATAAATCCCGCGGCCAACATCAGTAACCCGACCCCCATCGCCCTCCAGCCCGGCGCCCAGCGCGCCTCCAGAACCCCGTGAAGGTATTTGTACACCCAGATTTCCGTGATATTGCCGAGAAGCATGATGCTGGCGCCAAGCACGCAGATTGCAGATCCCGCTGCGCCCAACCAGCCTGAACGCTTGGCCTGTCTTTGTTGAAACCCCATCAGTCCCAAGATGAGAAGCAACAGAGCCGGATTCAAGAGCACCGTTCGCACGATAGCTTCGGCGCGAGTTCCACCATCTCCGGAAAGAACTGCGTTAGCGATCCACAGGAGACTTCCCAGCATGGCATACAGACCATGTCGGCGGTTGGCTTTCGAGTCGAGCATGAACAGAACATAGCACGACCCTATTGACTTGCCCGGTTCTTTCCAGCCACGGGGTGAACTTATGCGCCCATGCCGGGGATGCCCCCACGGGAGGCGGCCTCTGTGACTGTCTGGATACCTCGAAATGGGAACAAAAACGGGTTCGGAGAGGCTGGGGTCCCGTCCGATAAAGCTTCGCTCCAAGAGATTAAATGGTGAGCCGCGGAGGAATCGAACCTCCAACCCGCAGATTAAGAGTCTGCTGCTCTGCCAATTGAGCTAGCGGCCCACCGATGGCTTTCTATTTTACCGAGGGTTGAGAATTTTGTCGAATTCGTCCAACCGCGCGTTTCGCAGCTGATAATTCTCAATAATTCCGTGGCTCCGCCATCCGTTTCAGCGGTTTTGTTCCTTGTTGGAACCCTTCTTTCAAACAGCAGGTTTCAGCAGTGCAGGGGCGGGTCTGCCCAGCGCCCCATTTTGCATCTTTTTTGGGGTTTCTTTAGGACTTCCCCCGATTGGTTATGCGAGTCTTTGTGGCGCGCGCAACACTACGGGAAATCCTTGAAATCAAAGGAGAAGAAAAAATCATGAAAACTGGAAGATGGCTTTCCGCTTGCCTCTCTGCGGCTTTTCTCATGCCAGCGACTGCATTTGCCGGCAAGCCCAAGTGTGGCCCAAGTGACTTGAAAACTGCCGAACTGCTGATCGTGTACGGAACCAAAGATTCACTTCGTGCCGCCGATATCCAACTGGGGCAGTGTGCTGGCGCGGTAAAGAATGCAGAAGGGAATAGCCGCGTCTTTTTCCTGCACGGATTCCTCTACTATGTGCAGAAAGACTACAACCGGACCCTTCTCGGGTTTGGTCTTGGTTTGCGGTCTCCGAATCCCAACAAAACGGATTTCATCGAGGTCATGCAGAGGATGGTGGAGGCCCGCGACAAGCGGAAACTCGACCCGGAACCCCTGAACCGAATCGTGGCGCTTGCCGACACCCAGATATGGCCGAAAGACGACCAGATTGCCGAACTCAAGAAAAAGGTCAATCCGGATGAGGAGCAAACGAATGCATTAAAGAAACAGGTAGGGGAAGAAAAACCGCCCAAGTAAATGAGGACATGACGATGTTTCGGTTGTCGATTCGCCGGTTTGGCTGGGGGCTGTCGCTTCTTGCGATGGCCCCTTATTCCCTTCCGGCGCAACGCTACTACAACATGGTGCAGAACAATATCGCGTCGTACGCCCGCCAGAACCAGATCCAGAACAACATTAATGCGATGCGCGACATCCAGTACAACTTCATGCGATCGCAGATGCAGTACCAACTGCAGCAGTCGCGCAATCAGCCCAGCTTCTACAGTTCCTGGCGCGGCGAGGCCAGTTACTCAGCGCCCAGGCGAAGCCCCCGTGTTCCTGTTGAGTCGCCCAAGGCCCGCGAGATGCGGATCCTTCTGGAGAAATTCAAGACTACCGGCAAATGGATTCCCGTGGAATTCACCTACGCGGGCATGCAGTTTCTGCTGGGAATTGATGGCAAGCGGAACACGGAATTTGGCCTGAAGCTGTTGACCGAAGCTGCCGATCCCAAAGTTGCCAACTGGCACTATGCGCAGTACTTGCTGGGCGAACTCTATCGCCGCGGGGAATTAATTCCCGCTGATACCGGTCAGTCACGCCTGTGGTACGAACGGGCGGCAGGGAACGGGAATATCGATGCGCAGCTATTCCTCGCGGGTTCCTACCTCTTGGGCGAAAACGGGTTTGATGCCGATCCCGGACAAGCGCGCCGCTTCGTGGAACTGCTCGAGCGAAGTTTTTCGAAACCAGCGCCGACTTCACCTCCGCAGCAATACAACACGATCCGGGAGTCGGGGCGCGCGTTTGAAGCCAGCAGCCAGAGACTTCGGGCCGCGATGCTGATTGTCGCCGCGGACAAGCAAGCCGGAACGAACACCCCGCACTCGCGCTTTTGGGTGGAGCGAGCTATCGAGCTCGGATGCGGCAAGGAATGCGTTGGCTATGTCGCTTCCCTTTATTTCGACAACAAAGCGCGTTCCGCGCAGAACGATGCGGCTTTTTTCCGGTATGCCCGGCAAGCGGCTGAGCTGGGAATCAAGGAATCAGAGTTCTACCTGTGCTACGCGTACATACAGGGAATCGGGACGGAACCCGATCCCCGAACGGGCCTCGAACACTGCTGGAAGGCAATTGATTCCGGCGTGTTCGCCGCGAACCGCATTGTGGGCGATTTGATGGTTGACCGCGCGACATTCGACGCAGCGCTCCAATTCTATGACAAGGGTATCTCCGCGGGTGACGCCGAATCTGTGACCAACAAGGGCCTCGCGCTCATCGACGAGCGCAACCCAAACCGGGATGCCGGTGCAGGGATCCAACTGCTGGAGAAAGCCGCTTCGCAAAGCACCAGCGCCGCCTACGCCCTCGGCGTAATCTTCGATCAGGGTGATGTTGTTCCCCGCGACCCGCAACGTGCGTTGAAGTGGATGGAAAGCGCTGGCGAGCGCGGGGACGTGGACGCGCAGGGCCGGCTGTCTATCTGGTACACCCAGGGCGGGCGCTACCCTGCGGACGAAAAGCGGGCGCAGTACTGGCAATCAAGACTGCACGACCAAGGCTGGGAAATTGACCTCTCCAATTTCCGCGCACAAGCCGCCCCGCAGCAGGACACGGCCATCGCTCTGCCGTTGCACGGCACCACCGTAAATATTCCCAAGGCCCTTGGCTCGTGGAAAGTGGACCAGATGACTTTGGACGGCAAGCCTGTCCAAGTGCTGCGCAGGCTTTCTGGGTTTCCCCAGTATGCTGTTGCAGTGGTACCACGCAAGAATGAAAGCTGCGTCATGCAGTTCATGCAGACCCGGCTCGACCATGGCTATCTACCCATTCTCATCAGCGACTACAAAGGCTGGTTCTTGACGGGCCTGAAAGTCGACCCGGAAATGTCCATGTTTTGCCGCGATATTGAGGGTTATGGAATGTTGATGTTCATGCTCGCGCACAGCGGCAGCGATGGTGCTACCGCGTTCAAGGACACGGTTCCCCTGCTGGAAGCAATCACCTCTGCCTTGTACCGCAGATGACTGTGGCCAGCCGGAGCTTACGGCACTCTAGCCCAGCGCTCCGAGCGGTTTTTTCTCCAGATACCCTGTCATCATCTTTCGTTAGTTGGTTAACATAGGGACTGGAGAGAGCACATGAGCCTGTGGGAATCCTTCAAGAAATTCTACAAAGTCTTCCGGTGGCTGGTTCTGATTTTCCTGGTGATCGCAATTCTACTGGTGATGAAAAAGGCCGCCCCCCCGCAGGTCCACGCCGACCCGCTGGCCGCCGAACGCGTGCAACTCAAGCTGCACCAGGCACAGCAGGCGGAAGAAGCGGGAGAAAGTCACACTCTGGAGCTGGACGAGCCGGAGTTGAACTCACTGCTGGTGAGCAATCTCGCCTTGAAGACGGATGCCGCGGCAACGGAAACGGCGGTCGCGCAGACGGAAAGCGGCCAGCCAACCATCGAAGAAGCAAAATCGAATGTGCGCGACGTGAAGATTCAGCTTGCGGGAAGCACGCTGACGGCTTATGTCGTGTTCGATATGTACGGGAAGGATCTGTCGCTCACCTTAACCGGCGGGCTGAAAGTGGTGGACGGTTACCTGCGAATGGAGCCCACTTCGGGCTACCTCGGCTCAATGCCCATCCCGCAAAGCACTCTGGAGAGCGCGGTGAAACGCCTGTTCGATTCCCCGGAGAACCGCGAAAAGTTCCGGCTGCCCGCACACATCAGCGACGTGCGCCTGGAAGACGGGCAAATCAGGGTGCTGTATAACCAGTAGCGGGGGAATCATTCCATCCCGTAATGTGCCGGGTGCAACAGGTCGTTACCCCTTCGCTGAATCGCGCGCGCTCAACCATGCGCTGCGCTCGCGCTCCCATTCCTCGCGAGCGGCTTGCGCGGCCTCAAGACTGCGGAACTTCTTGACCCCTGCCGGGCGTGGGTAGCGCAGAGTCCATTCGTCTGCCATGGTCCAGATCCGGCGAACCAATTCGGGCAGGCGAGGATCATTGGGTTTCATCCACAAAGCTTTCCGCGCGGCATCCAGCGTCCGAAACTTGTAAACCGGCATGACCCTACCCTTTCAAATTAAATCGTTCGCGCAATTCCGCCGAATCGGCCTTATCTTGCAGCCGCAGCGTATCCTTCTTCATTTCATACAACATTTGTGGAGTGGCTACCCGCACGTTGATTCCGCGAAACTCCTTGTTCTCCGCCGCGATGTCGTCAAAGCGGAAGGCTTCTCCCAGCCGCGCGAGAAGGTCAATCGCCACAGTTTGGTCGGGTGGGACGTAAAGGATGGCGGGGTACTCCCCTTGCAGTTCGTCTGCTCTGATCGAATCAATCTCCGGATCGTCCCAAACCGATTGCAGCGCCGCTTTGAGGCGGTCAACATTGTCCTCGCTGGGCCGAATGAAAATGTCAATGGCCTGCGTCGCGCGGGCAATGGCATGGTTCAGCGCCACCCCGCCCACCACCACATATTCAACCTTGGCCCGCTCCAGGGCAGACAGCAATTGCATTACTTTCTCGAGTCCATTTCGCCAAGTCTAGCAGATTCCAGCGTTTTCCAATGGTTGACCGGCGTTGTTTTTCCAGCCCTCAGTTTTGATGTGCTTCGCCCTTGCGCCCGTGTTCTGCCGCCGGGCCGCTTGACAGCTTACTTCGCATCAAGCAGCATCGTTCCGCGTGAGTTTTGCGGGACGGGGAGGGGAAATGTACTGCAGGAAATGTGGGACGGCCCTGCACGATGATGCCGCACATTGCCAGTTTTGCGGTGAAGTACTGAAGGCCGAACCTGCTAAAGTGGCCGCCGCTCCGCCGCCCGTCCCCACCTACTTGGGCCAGGCCATCCTTTCGACCTTGTGCTGTTGCCTGCCCCTGGGGATCACCGCATGGGTTTTTTCCGCGCAAGTCAGCAAGAAAATGGCGCTGGGCGATTACGATGGAGCTCGCCGGGCTTCCGATAACGCCAACTTGTTTTCGTGGCTTTCCCTCGGCATAGGCTTCGCCATCATTGTGTTGTATCTCTTGCTGATGGCCATCGGAAAAGCAAGGTAGAAAGAATGCGATTTGCCAGCCTGCAAACAGACCTCGCCCGTCGCCTGCAAGCTATCGCGCTGCTGCTGGCGGGCGTGACCGCGGTGCCCGTTCTCTATTTCGTGAATCCGGCGCGGGGCGAGTGGTTTGCGCCGTGTCCGTTCCGGTGGGTGACCGGCTGGCTGTGTCCGGGGTGCGGTTCGTTGCGGGCGATGCATGCCTTGCTGCACGGCGAAGTGACGCGCGCGCTGGCGTTGAACCCGCTGATGCTGATTCTGCTTCCATTGACGGTGTTTCTTCTGGCGCGGCATGCGCTGCTGCTGTTCCGTGGCGACGCTGAACGCCCTTTGCCGGCTTTCGCGGTGTGGGCTTTGCTGGCGTTGACTCTCGCTTTTGCGGTTGCGCGCAATTTGCCGGGCTGGCCCGCGGCCTTGACGGCTTGATTCCTCGCTGACTTCCGCGTTACCACTTCGCTCGCCACGTGAGACCCGGCGTTACTTACCAGGAAGATACTTGCGGAGCAGGATTTCATCGTCTAATCTGCAAACTACTCTCAGAGAGAGGTGAATTTTGAACAAACGCCGGAAACCAAGTGAATTCGGAAAAGACAAGCGCCGCAAACACCACCATTGGATGGTCACCGTGACATACAAAGACGGCGAGAAATTCGGGCGCGTGTATATTGATGAAGATAAGGCCCGCCGCTTCGCCGAACGGCAGAAAAAATCGCCGGTGGTGAAATCTGCGAAGGTGACGGAGCTTTCGTGACGGGGAAGAAGGAAAGGTACTGTCTTAGCCTGACGGGTTGAGCGGCCAAGCTAAGACAATACCTTGCTTCCCTCGTGCTTGCGCGGCTGTCGCGAAAATGCTATAAAACAGATGTTCACGGTGCTTGCATCCTTCCGCAAGCGCCGCAAAGCGGCCGTAGTATAGTGGTAGTACGGAAGCTTGCCAAGCTTCAGGTGTGGGTTCGATTCCCATCGGCCGCTCCATTCTAGTCAGAAATAGAAACTCCGAACCGAAGAGTTACTGCGATCGTGCCGCGCCTGGAATTCACATTTTCCAATTTCTGTTTTCCACATTCGTCTGCTACCATTTCGCTCGCTTCAGGAATGGCCCATGCTCGCTTACCTTAGCGGCCCCATCGAATTTGTCAGTGACGGCGGAAAGCTGTGGCGCCGCAAATTGGCCCCGTTTCTTCGCGAAGATCTCGGCCACCGCGTCTATGATCCCGCTGAAGATGAGAAGAAAAATCTGTCTGATGAAGAAGTGGCCAGCTTTCGCGGCTGGAAAACCGCGGATACGGAACGCTACCGCCGCGTGGTGCGCAAAATCATCGCCTACGACATAGATCTGATTGAACATAAGGCCGACTACCTGATCTGCTATTGGGATGACCCGGCGGCCGCCAGCGGCGGGACTTCGGCGGAGATGACCGCGGCCCTGCGCAAAGGCATACCGGTATACCTGGTGACGTCGCTTTCCACGGAAAACATCAGCGGCTGGATGCTGGCCTGCGCCGACCAGGTGTTCCCAACCGTGGAAGCGCTGAAAGATTTTCTCAGGACGCGCTACGGGCGGGAGCGCCAGGCGCAGCTCTGGAAAGAAAAACGTTGAACCCTTTTTGCAACCACCGATGAACAGATAAGCCTGGATAAATCTGGAGGCCGATCAGGGAGTTCACCGGAATATTTCATCTGTGGTTCCATGGCATTCATGAAGATTATCTACATTGTCGCAGGGACACAGCGCCGCCCGAAACTGAATGCCGTGTGGGAAGCAGTGAGTGTGTTTGGAGCGCTGCTGGATCCCGACGCGCGATTCGAAGTGGTGGGTGTCGAGGTGGAAAGCGGGGTTACGCACACGCCGCTTTCGCGGGAAGAAACCATGACCGGAGCCCGGCAACGAGCGGAAACGCTGATGGATCAGGCTCGCAAGAAAGGCGAGCCTTGGGAGTACTTCGTCGGCCTGGAAGGCGGGTTGGATGTGGTTCCCGCGACCACTGCCCTGGCGCGCCAGGTCTTTCTGCACAACTGGGCGTATGTCAGCAACCGCGAGGGACGCGGGGCGTTCGGCCAATCCGGCGCCATCGTTTTGCCCGAATCGCTTGCCGCCACGGTCGTGGATGAAGGCGTGGAGCTGTCGCAGGCGATTGATGCCTACGCCGGCGGCTGCGGCATTCGCGATGCGCAAGGCGCGTGGGGCGTGCTCTCGCGCAACATGATCACCCGCCAGGACGCTTTCCGCACCGCGGTGATCAACGCCTTCGCGCCTTTCTACAATCCTGCCGCTTATCCCGCGCGCTAGTCTTTCCCGGCCGCTTCGCGTTTCAAGACTTTCCCGTTGGCATCGGTGAGAACTTCCGCCTGGTATTTCCCATCCTTCATGTGCATTTCGTACTCCACGATTGTTCCTCGGATGAGTTTCTCCGCCAGCACGCACTTGCCTTTCTCTTTTTGCAAAGCGGCGCGCACCGCCTGGGGAAGGTCCTTCACCGCTACCTCTTCTTCGACCACCACCAGCTTGCCCTCAGGTTCAAACGTTACATCGCGGTGAACAGTTCCTTCTTTGCTCTCCACTTCATAGAGCGTCTTGCCATCTTCCTTCTCCTGCGAGTAACCGATGGCCTGCGCCTTGGGGAAAGCCTTGGCAAAAGCGGCGAGTACCGGCGCCGGTACATCATCTCTTTTAACTTTCTTTTCCTGCGCAACCACCGACGCGGCAAAAAGCAGAGCCGCAGCCACCACCGCTCCATGTTTTTTCATGATCGCACTTCCTTCCATTCCCCGGATTCTACGCCGGGCGCGGCAATATGGGAACCTGTCTTGGGATTTCATCTGTGCTAATCTGTGCTCATGTGCGGTTGCATTTCCGCTTCCGGGGGCGCGCGTGGACATCGTTAAAGGCAACATGGGCTGGATTGAAGTGATCGTGGGTCCGATGTTTTCGGGCAAGAGCGAGGAATTGATTCGCCGCTTGCGCCGCGCCGAAATTGCGCGGCAGCGGGTGCAGATCTTCAAGCCGGTGATTGACGACCGCTACGCCAAGAACGGCATCGTCTCGCACAGCGGCCTGGAAATCCGCTCGGATCTGGTGAAGACCGGCGCCGAGGTGATCGCCAAATGCGAGCCGCGCACCGAAGTGGTGGGCATTGACGAAGGGCAGTTCCTCGGCGAATCCCTGCTCGACGCGTGCACCCAGCTTGCCGATATGGGCAAGCGGGTGATGGTCGCCGGCCTGGACACCGATTATCTGGGCCGCCCCTTCGAGCCGATCCCGCGCCTGCTGGCGCTGGCGGAAGAAATCACCAAGCTGCTGGCGATCTGCGTGCGTTGTGGCAATCCCGCCGTGCACACGCAGCGGCTGGTGGCCAGCGAGGAACTCATCGTCGTGGGCGCCACCGGCATGTATGAGGCGCGCTGCCGCCGGTGCTTCGATGCCACGCTGGCCCATGAAAAAGTAGAAGCGGAGAAGAAAACCAAGTCCGTCGGGCGCTAAGCTGCGAGAAAGTAAAC
The DNA here is from genome assembly GCA_964500065.1 of uncultured Acidobacteriaceae bacterium. Taxonomy (GTDB): domain Bacteria; phylum Acidobacteriota; class Terriglobia; order Acidiferrales; family UBA7541; genus CAZCNH01. The sequence continues at coordinate 33,372 of CAZCNH010000021.1, read as the reverse complement.
GCAGACGAACCCGGATTCACGCCGATAAAGGTCCGATAGTTGTCCCCCGGCAATCTGTTTGTTTGCCCGCGTCTACCCGCGGCTTTGAAGAGTCATTGCCAGGCGTGGTCAGCGGCATTGAGCAGGCTGGCGACACGCAGATCGCTTGCGCGCAAATCCAAATCATCCAGCTGGTAGCTTTCCAGCGCCCGCTGCACGGTACTCAAGCAGGACGGTGCCAGCGTTTCATCATGGCATAGCATGACGATATCGCTGCCCGCGGCCAGTGCTCGCACTGCGGCCTTTTCCGCGCCGTAGCGGGCGCGGATCGCGCCCATGCCCAGATCGTCGGCGAAAACCACGCCTTTGAAACCCATGCGCTTACGCAGGACTTCGCGCAGCATTCTTTCGGAAAGGGAAGTCGGGACATTCTCGATATTCTTCAGAAGGACATGGGCGGTCATGATGGTCGGTACGCCGGCGGCAATGGCAGCGGCGAAGGGTGGCAAGTCCCGCGCGTTAAGCACTTGCTCGGTCGCTTCGGAGACGGGCAGATCATCGTGCGGGTCCGTGTCCACATCACCGTGGCCGGGATAATGTTTGGCGCAGGCCAGCACGCGTCCCCGATGCCACAAACCGCGGATGAACGCGGCGCCCATGCGACCCACCAAGACCGGGTCGGCGCCAAAACTGCGCACGCTGGTCACCGGGCTGCCCGCGTTGACATGCACGTCCAGCATGGGCGCAAAGTTCAGGTTCACGCCCACCGCGCGCAGTTCGAACGCCAGCGCTTCGCCGATTTGCTCGACAGCCTGCTCGTCGCCGCGCTTCCCCAGCGTTTCCGGCGAGGGCCACTGGGTAAACGGCGCAGGCAGGCTGAACCTGGTGCCGCCTTCCTGGTCGATGCCAATCAGCACCTGCGCGGTGCCCGCGGCCTGGCGAATTTCATCGCACAGCGCGCGCAGCCCCTCCACGGTTTGCCAATTCCGCTTGTAAATGGCCACGCCGGCCAGCCCATCGCGCAACCAGCGGCGCAGTGTTTCCGGCACACGCGGGCCCTCGAATCCCAGTAGAAAATGCTGCAACACGCGCCGACCGTATGCCATCTGCTATGATTCTCCCGCGAAAGGGAATCCACAGATTACACAGATTTCGACTATTTCGCTGCCAGTCCGGATTCGAGTTTTCAATCTGTGCAATCGGTGAAGTCTGCGGATAAGGAATCTCATGCGAATTGAATCGCGGGCGCCGACCCGCATTGACCTGGCGGGCGGGACGCTGGATATCTGGCCGCTGTACCTTTATCACGAAGGCGCGGTGACCATTAATTGCGCGGTCACGCGGCACGCTTCGTGCGTCATTGAGACCGACGACACTACGCGCATCACCATTATTTCGCGGGACCAGAAGAACCGCGAATCGTTCGCCTCCCTGGACGCGCTGGTGCGCGCGCGCAAGTACAAGCTGCCGCTGCTGGCGCACCTGATCCGATTCTTTCAGCCGCAGCAGGGATTCACGCTGACGACCAATTCGGAGGCTCCTGCCGGCGCGGGTATCGGAGGCTCGAGCGCGATGGCCGTGGCGATATGCGCTGCGCTGGACCGGCTCACCAGCCGCGGCGGCGGCCTGACCGACTGGATCCACATCAGCCGCGATGCCGAAGCTATCGTGATCCGCGTGCCCACCGGCACGCAGGATCACTACCCGCCCGCTTTCGGAGGCGCGGGCGTGCTGCACCTGGAACCCGGAGGGGAGCGCCGCGAAGCTCTGAACGTGGATCTGGATGAACTGGAAAGCCGGCTGGTGCTGGTCTATACCGGCAAGCCGCGGCAAAGCGGAATCAACAACTGGGAAGTGTTCAAGGCGCACGTGGATGGCAACCCACGCGTGCAGAAAAATCTGGAACAGATCACGCAGGTGGCGCGGGCCATGAAAATCGCCCTCGAACGAGGCCGCTGGAACGAAGTCGGCCGGCTAATCCGCGAGGAATGGAATTTCCGCCGCCGCAATCTGCCCACCATTTCGACTCCGGTGATTGACCGCATTATTGCCGGCGCGGCGCGCAAAGGCGCATTGGGTGGAAAAGTGTGCGGCGCGGGCGGAGGCGGCTGCCTGATGCTGCTGATCGAACCCGACCGGCGTACCGCAGTCGAAGATGCGGTGGTCGCCGCCGGTGGACAGCTCCTGCCAATGAAAATAGACCGGCAAGGGGTGCGGGTGGAGGTCACCTAACTTGGTAATTCGCGCAGGCGGACAATTCTCCGATGAACGAAATCTCCAACCCTTCGAGTGAATCAGTCTTCTCGCCTCGCCGCTGGTTCATGGGCCGCGACGAGCGCGTGCGTCCCGCGTGGCGCGCGCTGGTGTTCATGGCCATTGGAATGGTTGTGGTCATGCTGATGAGCGGGGCGCTCTTTCGTTTTGGCGAGGGGGTGAAGCGCGGCGGGTGGAGCGTGGGTTGCCTGCTGCTTTCGTGGATGTTGCTCAGCACCCTCGATCATCGCAGTTTCCGGACGCTTGGACTCTGGTTTTACCGGCGCTGGTGGCTGGAGGCCGCGCAAGGGGTCGCGTTGGGTATCCTGCTGATTGTTCTTGTGGCGGGCGGGATGAGTTTGTGCGGTGTGCTGCGGTTCGACGGTTGGAACGATGCGCCGAATCTGGCAGGCGGTCTGGGGCGCGCGGCCTTTCTTTTCCTGACTGCGGGGCTTTTTGAGGAGGTCGTGTTTCGCGGCTATCCCTTCCAACGATTAATGGAGTCGTTTGGCCCGTTGGGCGCCATCCTGTTTTTCTCCGGCTTGTTTGGGGCGGCGCACTTGGGGAATCCCGGGAGCACCGCATTGGGAACGGCGAATACCATCCTCGCTGGCGTGTTGCTGGCATTAGCCTATCTGAAAACGCGAGGATTGTGGCTGCCCACCGGCCTGCATTGGGCGTGGAATTATTTTCTCGGTCCGGTTTTTGCGTTACCTGTAAGCGGCGGCAAGTTCGAACCCTCCCTGCTTCGTGTGACAGTGTCGGGTCCAGAGTGGCTCAGCGGCGGCAACTACGGCCCGGAAGCCAGCATCGTACTCACTGTAGTTTGCACGGCCGCGATTGTAGGTTTGTGGAAGGCTCCGTGGATTAACCCTTCCCCTGCCATGCAGGACGTTCTAAAATAAAGATTGCCTCCATTGGGCGTGCGGAAAACATGAAAGTGCGTTATTCCATCCTGGCGGGTTTTCTGGCAGCGGGAGTGGCGTGGGCGGATGTACCGGTCAGCCCGCTACGCCCCGGCGCCAAGCCGCCTGTCGAGATCCCCACCGGGGAAGTCACGGTGTTTCCCGAACTGCTGCAAGTTTCCGTGCAGCAAAGCTCTCCCCCGCGCGAACGCGCGGAAAAGTTGCAGCCGCGCTCCCGGCTTGAATTGATCCGTTACGTGATGGGAGAATTTGCGCGCGCCGTGAATCCGCTGCCCGCGGGGAAAAACGGTTATCGCCATGCGGCGGGCAAGCCTTTGGATGAGCAGGCTCTGCGACGCGCGACCGGCTCCGCAGGAGCCGCTGCCAATCCCGGTGACCAGGTGCAAATCACCAGGCTCGACTTCAAGGGCGGTGAAATCTGGGTGGATATCAACGGCGGCGGTCGCAAGAAAAAGAGCTGGAAGGACCGCATTTCCATCGGGATGGGCGGAGGCGGCGGGCCATCCATGCGCACTTCGCAGACCACCGACCAGCCCAGCGGCCCGGCTGGATTTCAAGGCTTGGGCTCCACCATTATTCTTGACTACGGCAAAGATATTCCCGATCTCACGCCCGACGAACTGAAACGCGATCTGGCCGGCTTCGTGGATTTTTCCAAACAGCGCTCGGCCGCGGTGCACTGGGTGGAGACTCTGCCCAAGGAATACCAGGATGCCATCCGTGAAAAGCGCGCGGTAGTGGGCATGGACCGGGAAATGGTGATCGCCGCGATCGGCAAGCCCGAGCGCAAGGTCCGCGAGAAGGACTTGGACGGACTGGAAACAGAAGACTGGATTTACGGCCATCCACCCGCCGAGACCATCTTTGTGAAGTTTGCCGGCGATAAGGTGATCGCCGTCCGCGAATATCCCCGCTAGGCCCGTGTTTTCCACAACAGTGGCGCAGAGCCACGGTATGCCAGGTATTTCCGCATTGACGGGTAGTGGAGCAAAAAAAAGACGCCTTGTTGGATAGGCACTCCCGTGTTGAATCTCAAGCTTAGTTTGAACTCTTGTGGGAGTTGCGGGCTTAGCCCGTTTACTTTTCCTTTACTTGCCGCAAGGAATTTGCTAGAGTCCGCCCATCACAATCCCTTCATAGCTTAGTCTCATGAAGAATGCGCTCATTGCCCTGCTCTTACTCGGCGCAATCTGTTTTCTCGAGTTCAGCACGCTCTCCTTTCCAGACGACGCGCTAAACCCGGCCACCTACCGCTACATTGCGCGGGCCATGCTGCAAGGTCAGCTGTTGTACCGCGACGTGTTCGATGTGAAGGCCCCCGGGATTTTTGCCGCGTATGGTCTTTCCCACCTGCTATGGGGAGACGATCCCGTTTCGGTGCGCATCTTTGAAGGGATTTGGCAGATGCTTACGGTTTTTCTGATCTTCCAAATCGCGCTCCTTGTTTTTCAGCGCCATTTTGCCGGTTGGGCAGCCGTGGCCATCTATCTCATTCACAGTTTCGACCGGCGCAACGCTCCCATTGAACCGGACTATTTTGTGTCCCTGCCCCTGGCAGCGGCAACCTATGCGGCGCTTCGCGCGTACCGCAAAGATCATGCGGCGCTGTGGCTGCTGGCCGGTTTTGCGGTGGGCCTTACGGCCCTCATCAAGTTACCGTGCGCGCTTTTTGGGATCGGGCTGCTCTGGGCGGCGAAGAGGTGGCCGCAACTTCCGCCGGGTCAGTTCTTGAAACGCGCCACCCTGCTCGCTGCTGGTTTTGCGACCCCGTTGGCAGGGTTGATTTTCTTCTATGCGCTGCGGGGCGAGGTCGCCACCCTTTACCACGGCATGATTGTGATGCCCCTGGTTCACGTGGCCGGACACGGGCTATGGGATAGTCCCATGTGCAGCATTGGTTTCCTGAAGCTTCCCACCGTCTGGCCGCTCTATTTGTTGCTGGCGATCTTGTTTGCTTTGGCATGGCTTTGCTGGCGCCGCGAGGAGAGCTTCGCGCTTCCACAGTGCCTGGTTGTCTGGTGGGGAATGGCGGCGACGCTCACGGTGGTGCTGCACGGGTTGTTTTTCGGCTACCATTTCGTGCCCATGTTTGCTCCCCTGGGCATCCTTATTGCAGGAATGGCGGCGGAACAAGCGCGCACGCTACGGATGCGATGGCTTGCTGCCGCCGCGATCCTGCTCACTTTTGCCATTCCTCTGCGGGCCGAGTTGCGGGCAGCGAACCGCGCGCTCGCCTATTTTCGGGGCGAACGAGAACCGCACCCGATGGAACTTCTCGGCAGGTCACTGGCGTCTCAGACTTCCGCGGATGACACGGTGTACCACTGGGGACCATCTCCGCTGGTGCTGGTCGCCGCGAATCGCTGGTCGGCTTCGCGCTACATCCACGCGGTGTGGCCCACCCTTGCGGGACCGGTTGGGGATAGAGTCCGGACGCAATTGATGGCGGACTTGCGCCGTCGGCCGCCGAAATTCGTGGTTGTTTCCAAGTCGCGGGCCATCGCTTCGGGCTCCCCCTGTCCCCTGGAGCGGGTTGATCACTTTGCCGGGTTCGAAAGGTTTGCGGCATTGCAGGAGTTTCTGGCAAACGAATACTCCCTCGAATCCGAGACGGAGAAATTCCTCTTCTACCGCAAGAACTCGGCTGCGCCCGCCGCTGGAGCGGCTCGCGACATCCTTCTGCGAATGAGTCAGGGCGCCTCTCTGTCGGCTTGTTCAGGATCCGAGGCCTCTTACTTTGCCAGCCTAGCCCGTTGACATTTTGTTGCGCACGACCTAGCATCGAATTTCCGCGCCTTGCTGCGCCATGAGCAGCGCGGAAACCTTCGCCGTGAGGGGGCTGCCGCCCCATTCTGTCTGAAAGTGCATGGAAAATCTCAACCAACGCCACCTGCAACGCGGCGAAACCTGGAGGCCACATGGGCATCAAAGTCGGGATTAACGGGTTCGGGCGCATCGGGCGTAATATTGTGCGCGCTGCGATGGGCACCGATATCGAGTTTGTCGCGGTGAACGACATTACCGACGCGAAAACTCTTGCGCACCTGCTGAAGTACGATTCCATCCTCGGCAACTTGCCCAACAAGGTCACTCACACCGACGACAGCATTGCCGTGGATGGCCGTGGCTTCAAAGTGTTCAAGACAAAAGATCCCGCGGAGATTGACTGGGCTTCGGTAGGCGCCGAAATCGTGGTGGAATCCACCGGGTTGTTCACCAAAGGCCCGGAGGCCAAGAAGCACATGCGCGGCCCGGTGAAGAAGGTGCTGATCTCCGCTCCCGCCGACGGCCCGGATACCACCATCGTGATGGGCGTGAACAGCAGCGCCTACGATCCCGCCAAACACCATATCGTTTCAAACGCATCCTGCACCACCAATTGCCTCGCTCCGGTCGCCAAGGTGATCCATGAAGCGTTCGGCATTCAGTTCGGCACCATGACTACAATTCACTCCTATACCAACGACCAGAAGCTGCTGGACCTGCCGCATAAGGATCTGCGCCGCGCGCGCGCCGCCGCCCTTTCGATGATTCCATCGAGCACGGGCGCAGCTAAGGCCCTGCACCTGGTTCTGCCCGAGTTGAAGGGCAAGCTGGATGGCTACGCCATGCGCGTGCCCACGCCCAACGTCAGCGTGGTGGACTTGACGGTCACCGTGGACAAAGCCACCAACGTGGAAGGCGTGAACGCCGCGCTGAAGCGCGCCGCCGAAGGCCCGCTGAAGGGCGTGCTCGAATACACAGAAGAAGAACTGGTGAGCGCCGATTTTCGTGGCAACCCGCACAGCGCCATTGTGGACGCGGGCTACACAAAGGTCGTTGGCGAGCGCTGCGTGAAAGTGCTGGCGTGGTACGACAACGAATGGGGCTACTCGAAGCGCTGCGTGGATTTGATCAAGCTGATGGCGGCAAAACTCTAGGTGCTTCGGTCGTTCTGGGTCCCGATGGACGCGGGGCAAGGGATCTCGACATGACCGCCGAGATTCGCCTGCCAAGAACCGGACCTTGGAATGACGCGGGGTGAATTCATGAACAAACTTTCCATTCGCGACCTGAAGTTGAAGGGCAAGCGGGTCTTCATCCGCGTGGACTTCAATGTCCCGCTCGATGGAGACCGCGTGACCGACGACACGCGCATCCGCGAGACGCTGCCCACGCTGAAGTACGCCATCGAACAGGGCGGCGCGCTGGTGCTGGCCTCGCATCTGGGCCGGCCAAAGGGCAAGCCCGATCCGAAATACTCCCTCAAACCCGCGGCGGCGAAGCTGGCAGAACTGCTGGGCAAGAAAGTGGACTTTGCCAGCGATTGCATCGGTTCGGAGGCTGATGCCAAGAGCCGTTCGCTCGGCCCGGGCGACGTGCTGCTGCTGGAGAATGTTCGCTATCACGCCGAGGAAGAAAAAAACGATGAGGCCTTCTCGCTGAAACTCGCGGGGCTGTGCGACGGTTTATTTGTGTGCGATGCCTTTGGCTCGGCGCACCGCGCTCACGCCAGCGTGGCCGGCATCACCCAACATGTACAGCAATCCGCCGCTGGCCTGTTGATGGAAAAGGAACTAGCCTACCTCGGCAAAGCCATCAGCAATCCCGACCGGCCGATGCTGGCGATCCTGGGCGGCGCGAAAGTCAGCGACAAGATTGAAGTAATCGAAAACCTGATGAAGATCGCCGACGGGATGTTGATCGGCGGCGCCATGGCCTATACGTTTTTCAAATCGCAGGGACTGCCCGTGGGCAAGTCGCTGGTCGAGGAAGATAAGCTGGAACTGGCGCAGCGCATTCTGCACGACGCCAAAGAGCGCAACTTCAGATTCCTGCTGCCGGTGGATCACGTGTTAGGCGAAGAACTTAAGGCCGATACGCGCACCGGCACAGCGGACGTGAACTCCACGCCCGATTTGTGGATGGGCTTGGACATTGGCCCCAAAACGATGGCCGCGTACTCCGCGGAAATTGCTAAAGCCAAAACCATTGTGTGGAATGGCCCCATGGGCGTGTTTGAAATGCCCGCGTTTTCGAGCGGCACGCTGAGTATCGCCAAGGCCGTTGCCGATGCCACCAGCAAAGGCGCAACGTCCATCATTGGCGGCGGTGATTCGGTGGCCGCGATCCATCAAGCCGGGGTGGCGTCGAAGGTTTCCCACATCTCGACCGGCGGCGGCGCTTCGCTGGAGTTTCTGGGCGGTGCGAAGCTCCCTGGCGTGGAAGCGCTGACGGATAAGACGAGGTAAGGAAGTAGGGAGGCAGGGAAGTAAGGAGAGTTTCGCAGTTAGAAGTTTCCTTGCTCTCTTACGTCCCGACCTCCTTACCTCAGTTTTTCTTGCGGAGAAAAAGACAATGCGCAGACCTGTGATTGCCGGCAACTGGAAGATGTACAAGACGCAGGAAGAAACGCGCGAGTTCTTTGACGATTTCGAGACGCTGATTGGCCAGGCCACCCACTGTGACATCGTAGTTTGCCCCCCGTTTACCGCGCTGGCGGCGGCCAAAGCCTGCGCGCGCACCACGCAAATCCAGGTGGGTGCGCAGGATATGCACTGGGAAGGGAAAGGCGCCTTTACCGGGGAGGTTTCCGCGCAGATGCTGCTTGAGGCTGGCTGCTCGCATGTGATTATCGGCCACAGCGAGCGCCGGCAATTCTTCGGCGAGACCGACGACGCCGTGAAAAAGAAGGTCAAAGCCGCCCTTGAGGCGGGCCTGATTCCCATCGTGTGCGTGGGCGAACTATTGGCGGAACGGGAGGGCGGCCAGACCGAAACTGTTCTGAAGAAGCAGTTTGCCGGCGCCTTTGCATCTTTGACCGGTGAGCAATTTTCCCGTATCATTATTGCGTATGAGCCGGTCTGGGCCATTGGCACGGGCCGCACGGCGACGCCGGAAATGGCCGCCGAGGCTCACCGGTTCTTGCGCGGGTTGGCAGCCGCGCAGTTTACCCCCGAACGCGCTGGCGGTTTGCGAATCCTCTACGGCGGAAGCGTAAAACCGGACAACATCAAAGGGTTGATGGCGCAGGTGGAAATTGACGGCGCACTGGTAGGCGGCGCCAGCCTGGAGGCGCAGTCGTTTGCCTCCATTGTGAATTTCTGATTTTTTGCGTCATCCTGAGGCCCGGGCGCTTTTGCCGGGGCGAAGGTCTCGATGCAGCAAGCTTGACAATCTTTGTAATCGAGATTCTTCGTCGCGCCATCGCCGCTTGGAGCGGCGAAGGCGATCACTCCTCAGAATGACGCGATGAAAGAAGAGTGGAGAAGCAATGCCGACGTGGATGAAGTGGTTGATTTCGTTTCTGATTGGCGGATCGCTGATTTCGATTGGGTGGAAATTCTGGAGCCCGCTGCTCACGATCCTGCACGTGTTGATCTGCATCACCCTGATCCTGGTAGTGCTGCTGCAGAGCGGCAAGGCTGCGGATCTGGCCGGCGCCTTTGGCGGCGCGGGCAGCCAGACAGCGTTTGGCCCGCGCGGCGCGGCGACCTTTCTGACGCAGGCAACCACCTGGTGCGCCATTATGTTCATGCTGACTTCGATTACACTGACCCTGCGCCAGAACAAAATCGGCCCGTCCTCGGGTAGTTCCGTATTGGAAGGCACAGCCCCGGCGAAGGCTCCAGTAACGGCGCCTCCGGCGCAGCAGACCCCGCCTCCGGCTCAACAGCAGCCCCCTGCGCAGACGCCGGCGCAAACGCCACCGTCGCAGCCAAAGCAGTAAGTCCGGAACGAATCCAGAATGGAAAGGACGCCCAAAGATAAGGGCGTCCTTTTTTTTGCCTTCAACGGGCTTCCACGCGTTGAACCTACTTGGCTGCGGGTTGGGCTCTCCGGTATGCGGCGTTCACAACAGGATTCACAAAGAAGGCCGCGTAGGCGCCTTCGCGCATGGGGCTGTCCACATACTTTGCTTTGAAAAACGTGGTGTCCAGATCAGCGAGAGCTTTTTCTTTGGGTACACCTGCGGCGATCGCGGCATTCACCTGCTGCAAAGTGGTCTCGAAAAGCTTGCGCACGTCGCGCAGATACTCTTTGTTGCTCATCACCGGGCCATGCCCGGGAACGATTTTCACGGCGTCGATGGCCTCCAGTTTGTCGAGCGTTTCAATCCACGCTGGCAGATCCACACCCAGGGCAAACGGTGTTGGCGCGACGATCATGTCGCCCGTCACCAGGATTTTTTCATCGGGAACGTAGATCACCAGGTCGCCCGCGGTGTTGCCGGTGCCGAGGTGCTTCACTTGTACCCGGCGCTTCCCCAGATAGATTTCCAAATCGCCGGAGATCGCCATCTCCGGGCCGACAAAACGAATGCGCGGCCGGTCGTTGAATTCCGCCAGATAGGCTTCGCGGCGTTCTTCGAGAGTGGCGCGGTCTCTTGCGGAGAGGGCCGTGCCGTCGGCATTTTTCCCGGTGGCCAGAACGGGCTTGAGGCGCTCCAGTTCCTTTTGCAGATTTTCGTATTCAGCTTCGGGAAAGCCGGAGCCGCGGGCCGGTTTGGAAAGCTCGTTTGCAGTAAAACTATGCGCCAGGATAACCGCGCCGGGCCACACGTCTTTGAATTCTGCATTGCCCACGATGTGATCCTGATGCCAGTGGGTATTCACGAGGTACTGTATGGGCTTGGTGGTTACGCTTTTCAGGTGCGCGATGATTTTGCGCGTTGCAGAGGGGAACGAGCCGGAATCCACCACTAGCACGGTTTGGTCACCGATGATGGCAACCACATTTCCACTGACGACGCCCGCGGGCGTACACTCCGCGGAAATGTAGGCGTAGACAGAAGGACTGACCTGCGTGATCGTGAAGCCCACATAGTCATAGGGAACGGCAGAAACAGGACTTGCAGCCATTAGAGCCATGAATAAAGCAGCGAAAAGCGCAAACCGGTTGCGGGGCATCAATGATTCCTCCAAATCCAGAATGAAAAAGGTTGAGCGCGCCTTGCAGGCGTCTCCCAGTCTTTGACGCGCCTGATGCCCTCGGTGTTGTACACCCGCAGGGAGATAAGAACGAACCTGGCCATTTTGACCTGTGCGCGAATTCCGCATAGAATGAATTTGTTTTGACCCTCCCAAGTGCGGAAGTGGCGAAACTGGCAGACGCACCATCTTGAGGGGGTGGCGCCGCAAGGCATGGGGGTTCGAATCCCCCCTTCCGCACCATGTATCTTGAATATCCGCAAATAACTGCTGGAAAAGCCTTCGCCCCGCCAGGACAAAACCCGTTTCACTCTCCGCAAAACCGCGTTAGAAGAATCTGCCCAGCTTGAAATACAGCTTGCGGCGGCCTTCTTCGCCGATGCTGCCACCCAGAAACAGAGGGCCCAGCGGCGTTTCCATCACGATGCCGAGCGACCCGTTGCTGTAGTAGCCCCTTGGCGGAACGCTTTCAAATACTTTGCCCACCTCGTACCACGCGCCAATGTGTACGCGCGTGCCGAAGGGCGGCGAGGTACGGAAAATCTCACGGATGTAGCCCAGCGCGGTGTAGCCGAAATGGTTGCCGCGGACTTCATCGAGCCCCAAGGCCCCAAGCCGGAAGGGGCCGCCCAGGGTGAAAGCCTGAGCTGGCGGCGCGTCGTCGTTGAAGGTTGTGCCTCCGGAAAGAATTGTGAAAATGGAGCCGCGAGCGCCCACAGGGAAGAATGCCGACGAACGCATTTCCGCTTGCGGGAAGCGGCCACTGGCGCCCGGCGATTCAGCGAACCAGCTCCCTTCGGCTCGCAGCAGCCAGCCGCGTCGCGGCACCATGGGGCTATCCTGGCCATCATGATTCCAGCGGAGGAACGCACGGCTCACCGCGCCATGCACGCTGGGCAGTAGGGGATCGCCGACGCTCACCCGGGAACCGATATGCCCGGCCTCCACGCCGGCGCGCAACTCGTTGTTGCGCCCGAAGCGGTAGCCCAGGTCAAATCCCGCGAGCGCGCGATCCACCTGAAATTCCGCGACGCGGTCCTTCCCTTGAAACAGGCTCTGCGTGGCGCGCTCGGTCAGCAGGCGCGGAGTCACAAAGAAGCGGGTGTTGCCCAGCGGCCGGTCGTATTCGCTAGCCACCGCGGTGCGCGAGCCAATGCTGACGTCGGTACGCCACTCCGCGCCGTAGTGACCCACATCCATCGCGGTCAGCCGCGCCAGAAAATTGAATTGAATATTGTCGGTTTCAGAGCCGTTGACTTCGGCCAGCATGCGCACGAACGGCGGCCCGTGAAATTTTTCCTCTGCGGCCACCTGCAGCAAAGGAGCCGGGGCCTCTCCGGTCAAGTGATAGCCGACGCTATCGAACCGGCCATTTCCGTAGATGCGCGTCAGGGTTCGCTCCAGTGCGGGTGGATCGAAGGGCTGCCCGCCTCCTTTTTGAGCTTCGGCCTCGATCTCCCGCTGCGCGCGGGCGCTGCTTGCCGCCACTTGGATGCCGCCCACCTTCGGAATTTCCGTTTTGGCCCGTGAATCTACTCCAGCGCGCCAGGCGTCCCAGCCACCTGAGGTTTCCTGCGCGAGTTGGAGCAATTCCCGAGCCGCTTCTCCAGAGACGATTTCGCCCCGTGCGGCGATCTCCCGGGCGTGCTCAAAATCGGCCGAGGTGAAGGCGCCCACATCCAGCGTTAGGAGAATCACGCGGACTTTTGCCCGGGCCGCTTCGACGCTCCTGCGTTCGTTGTTTTCCAGAACCACGTCAATTGCTCCATCTACAATCCCGCCGATGGGCAATTCGTCCGCGTTACGCGGCAGCCGGCTCAAGCGCACGGCGATGATGACCTCAGCGCCCATTTCCAGCAGGGCTTCGGTGGGCAGGTTATTGAGCAAGCCGCCATCTACCAGTAATTGGCCGGGCCGGCGCACCGGCGTAAACACGCCAGGAATAGCCATGGTTGCGCGCAAAGCTTCGGAAAGGGAGCCATCGCGGAAGGTGACCGCCTCGCCTTTCACCAGGTCGGTTGCCACGCAGCGGAAGGGAATCGGCAGTTCATCGAAGCTTCGCGCTTGCCAGTATGGCAAGGCGAAGCGATCCAGAATCAGCCCCACGGCGTGGTTGCTTATCAGGCCGCGAGGAAACCGCAGCGTGTTCTTGCGAAAACCGAAATCAATGGCGCTGGGGAAGCGCCGCTCATCTTCCTTGCGGCGGAATGAAAGCTGCGGGAAAGGAGCTTCGCCGCTGAGCACCGCGTTCCAATCCATACCGTCGAAAAGCGCCTCGATCTTTTTTGGAGATTTGCCGGTCGCATAGGCTGATCCAACCAGCGCTCCCATGCTGGTGCCGCTGATGTAGTCCACCGGGATGCGGTTGCGCTCCAGCCACTTGAGGAAACCGATGTGCGCGAAGCCGCGCGCACCACCGCCGGCCAGCGCCACCCCCACGCGCGGGCGTCGCGGGAGGGGATCCTGAGAATGGGCTGCCCTGGCGAGGCCGAACAGCAGGCACAACGGAAGAAGGCACATCTTGAAGCTGCGCGTCATGGTGAGTTCCTTGTGCTGAAGTCCACGTCTGGAAATTGTAGCAACCGGGGGACGGCCGCGGCAGAACCATTTCCTCTTGCATTTCCTTGGTGGATGTATATGATGGCCGCCAAACAAAAGGGCTTGTTCAGGGTTTTTCAAGTCAATCGGAGGGAGGGGCTTTTGAAAAAAGCGTCCCGGGGCTCGGCTACAACTGCGGTTATCTTCTCCATCGTCCTCCTGCTTATCACGTTCGGCACCATTTATTTTTTCCTGAAGCGCACCTGGTGGTTTCCGGATTCCATCACCACGGTGGGGAATGAAATTGACGCGCAGTTCATGCGCACCTTGTGGATCACCGGCATTGTTTTTTTCCTTTCGCAGGTCGCGCTGGCGTGGGTGATTTTTCGCTACCGGGCAAAGCCTTCGGTAAAGGCGGAATACTCGCACGGCAATAACACCATGGAAGCGGTGTGGACCACGGCGACCGTAGTGCTTTTCGTCGGCTTGGGATTTTATGCCAAAGACGCGTGGGCTGAAATGTACTGGCGCGCGACTTCGCCCGACGCGCTACAGGTCGAAGTCACCGCGCAGCAGTTCGCTTGGAATTTCCGCTACCCCGGGCTGGATGGACACTGGGGCAAGCTCGATATTCACAAGATTGACGACGCCAGTAATCCGCTGGGGCTGGATCCTGACGACCCCGCCGGCAAAGACGACGTCGTGGCCGCGGTGATGACTGTGCCGGTGAACCGCGAAATCGAGGTGATGCTGCGCACCAAGGATGTGACCCACTCCTTCTTCGTGCGCGAGTTACGCTTCAAGCAGGATACCGTGCCGGGCCTGGTCATTCGCCTGCACTTCAAGGCGGAAAAAATCGGCCAGTATGAAATTGCCTGCGCGGAATTGTGCGGGTTGGGTCACCACCGCATGCGCAGCTTCCTGCGTGTGGTGTCGCAGGAAGATTACGACAAGTGGCTGGCCGAAGAAGTGAAACTGAAATTGGAAGAGAACCAGTAAAGCGTTTCAGGGTTGCACCGTCCCGGCGCCCCGGCGGGCGACTCGGGAACCACGGAGGAATTGATGACCACGGAAGCCCATGCCGTTCACGCCGCGCACGCGCACGCGGCGCCCACCGGCTTTTGGAGGAAATATATCTTCAGCGTCGATCACAAGGTGATCGGCATCCAGTATTACCTGCTGTCTCTGGTAGCCGTATTCACCGGGATGGCGCTTTCGCTCTACATGCGCTACAACCTGGTGTATCCCAACCAGGAAGTGCCGTTGTTCGGCGCGATGACTCCGGAAAAATATCTGGCCATCCTGACCATGCACGGCACCATCATGGTGTTCTTCGTGCTTACCACCGCGCCGCAGGGCGGCTTCGGCAACTACTTCCTGCCGATTCAGATTGGGGCGGCGGACATGGCCTTCCCGGTTCTGAACATGCTTTCGTTCTGGTCCACCTTTGTGGCCTTCATCGTGATGATTTCCGCGTTCTTCATCAGCGGGGGCGCGCCTATCAGCGGATGGACCGGTTATCCGCCGCTTTCCGCGCTGGGCACCATCGCCGGTCCGGGCCTGGGCGGCGGGCAGAACCTGTGGATTATCAGCATCGCGATTTTCTGCGGCGCATCCTTGATGGGAGCGCTGAACTTCATTACCACCGTGATTGACCTGCGCGTGAAGGGCTTGACGCTGATGCGCATGCCGCTCACCGTGTGGACCTGGTTCATCACTGCAATCCTCAGCTTGCTGGCGTTCGGTGTCTTGCTGGCCGCGGGCATCCTGCTGCTGCTGGACCGCAATGCGGGCACCAGTTTCTTCATCCCGGGCGACCTGTACGTCAGTGGAAAAATCATTGCGGATCATAAAGGCGGGTCGCCACTGCTTTGGCAGCACCTATTCTGGTATTTCGGCCACCCGGAGGTGTATATCGCGATTTTGCCGGGCATGGGCGTGGCGTCGCACGTTCTTTCCACCTTCTGCCGCAAGCCGATTTTCGGTTACAAGGCCATGGTGTACGCCATTTGCGCCATCGGCGTGCTCGGCTTCTGCGTGTGGGGCCACCACATGTTCATGAGCGGCATGAACCCCTACACCGCGTTCACCTTCTCGCTGCTGACCATGTCCATCGGCGTGCCTTCGGCCATCAAGACTTTCAACTGGCTGGGCACCTTGTGGGGCGGGCAGATTCATTTCAAAGTGGCGATGCTGTTCGCGCTCGGTTTCGTGTCGCTATTCGTCAGTGGCGGCGTGGATGGATTGTTCCTCGCGCAGCCGGCCACCGACCGCCCGTTGCACGATACCTACTGGGTGGTGTCCCACTTCCACTTGATCATGGGCGTGGCCGCGATCTTTGGAATCTTTTCGGCGACCTATTTCTGGTTCCCGAAAATGTTCGGCAAGTTCATGAACGAGACGCTGGGCAAGGTCCATTTCTGGATCACCTTCGTGGGCGTGTACCTGGTTTTCATGCCCATGCACTATCTGGGCATGGCCGGGCAAATG
Organism: uncultured Acidobacteriaceae bacterium; assembly: GCA_964500065.1. Lineage (GTDB taxonomy): Bacteria > Acidobacteriota > Terriglobia > Acidiferrales > UBA7541 > CAZCNH01. The sequence goes on along the minus strand of CAZCNH010000021.1, from coordinate 17,276 downwards.
CGCCGCTACGCGGATGCTACCGGTGTGAACTTTGTTGGCGAGCTGGTGCCCTTGCAGAAGTTCATCACCCATGCGGCATTCGTCACCATTGCCGCGCAATTGATCTTCCTCTTCAACTTCCTGTGGAGCATCTGGAAGGGAGAAAAGGCCGGCATGAACCCGTGGAATGCCACCACCCTGGAGTGGACGATACCGGGACCGCCGCCACACGACAACTTCGGTGGCCAGGAACGCAAAGTGTATCGCGGGGCGTACGAATTCAGCGTGCCCGGCTATGAAGACGATCATTTGATGCAGCACTTGCCCCCCGAAGATTTGAAGAAGAAGAGTTAACCTCCACCGGGTGCGGTTGAACCGAGCCTGCCGGGAAGCCATTCATCCCGGCCAACAGAGGCCGATGAGCAGAACGGTTGTAGCCGAAGAACTGGAACTGGGCCACGCAGGTGGCGCGCCCCCGGGAAGCCGGCGGGGCGAAGGCGACGCTGCGCGCGGGCCCGGCAACTGGCGTGTGCCGCAGCGCGCCTATTACACCGGCATGACCTTGGCGCTGGCCGGCATTCTGATGTTTTTCATGGCGCTGGTGAGTTCTTATATTGTTCGCAAGGCCGATCCGTTGTGGCAGCCGGTTCAGCTACCGCGGCTGGTGTGGGTGAACACCCTGATCCTGATTGCCAGCAGCCTGGCGCTTTCGCGGGCATTGAGTTTTGTGCGCCGCGGGGAGACGGCCCAGTTTTCCCGCTGGTGGAACGTGACAACCGCGCTCGGGGTGATGTTCCTTGCGGGGCAATGGATGGTCTGGCGGGAACTGGCCGCCGCCGGCGTATTTGTGGCCACCAACCCGGCCAGCAGCTTTTTCTACCTGCTGACTGCGGCGCACGGCCTGCATCTGGGAGGCGGAGTCCTGGCGCTGTTCTATGTTGCCCTGCGCAACTGGAGCGTCGCGCGTGCCACACAGGCCACGGCCGCGGAAGTCACCGGCATTTATTGGCATTTCATGGATGGGCTCTGGGTCTTTCTGATTGCGATTGTGTATCTGAGTCAGTAACGCTGGCCTGCGCGCCGGGACCTGCAAAGTTGTGTCGTAACGGAGGGCGATTCTTGAGCGATCACGCCGAAGCCGTCGGAAGAATGCTGGACCATGAGTGGGCGGGAGGGAAGTCCCCGTTCGCGGTCGGCTCGAAAAAACTGGGCATGTGGCTGTTCATCGTGTCCGATTCGCTGACGTTTGCCGCGCTGCTGTTCGCGTATACGTACATGCGGATTTCCCAGAAGGATTGGCCGCACCCGTTCGATTTTTCTCCTTCCATTCTATTTTCAACGCTGATGACCGTGGTACTGCTGGCCAGTTCGCTGACCATGGTGATGGGCGTGGCCGCAGCGCACCGCAATGACCGCTCTGCCGCGGTGAGGTGGATCCTGGCCACCATGGCCGGCGGCATCACGTTCTGCGCCCTGCACCTGTACGAGTGGAATCACCTGATCCATGAAGGCGTGCGGCCGTTCAGCAATCCCTGGGGCTCGCCGCTCTTTGGCGCCACTTTTTTCGGTATCACCGGCCTGCACATGACCCACGTCACCATCGGAGTGATTTATCTGGGTGTGATTGCCGCGGGCTTTGGTCGTAATAAGTTTTCCGGCGAGGATGTGGAAGTCAGCGGCTTGTACTGGCACTTCGTGGATTTGGTCTGGATGTTTGTGTTCCCCTTGATTTATCTGATGTCGGTGAAGCCGCACTAGGCCTTTGCAATTGTAGCGCCGGGACTGTTGATGCCCGGCAGTTCTTAGAGGAAGACGAAAACCTGCCGGGACATGAATCGTCCCGGCTCTGAAAAAACGAGGCTGCGATGAGCGAACACGCGGGACCCACAACGAAAGTATTCCTGAGCGTCTGGATCGGTCTGGTCGCGCTGACCGCCATCGAAGTCTGGCTCGGCTATGTGCAACTGGCGCCGCTCATGATGCTGGTCGCGCTGCTGGGTCTTTCCCTTGTGAAAGCGGCGATGATCATCGGTTACTTCATGCATCTGCGCTACGAGCGGTTTTCGCTGGCGCTCTGGCTGGTTCCCGCTACCGTAATCTGCATGTGTCTGATGGCCATCATGTTCCCGGATGCGGCGCGAGCCCTGAGCCTGCGCCCATAGGGAAGATCTCCCGGTCTTGTCCCGCCTGCGTTTTTGTCGCGCCGGGACGGTGTTTGCTTTGCCGCTGGAATTGGAAAAGAGAAGAGTGAAAATGGAAATGAACCAGAACGCGGTAATCCGCAATCGTCCCGGCAGGGCCTCTTCTCCCCTTCGCGCCCTGGCGGCATGGCTGCTCCTCGTGCTCGCGGCGCCCGCGGCTTTCGCGCAGAGTTGCGCCATGTGCTACGACAGCGCGAAACAGCAGGGTCCTGAAGCCGCGCGCGCCCTCAATACCGGCATCGTCGTGCTCCTGCTCCCCTCGCTGCTCCTTTTCGGCGGCGTCGTTGTCACCGCGTTCCGCCGCCGCGAAACCACAGACATCGAACAATAGCCCGTTCAGCGCTTGGATTCGAGCGTGCGAGAACCAGGTGCGGGCTTCGCTTCTGAGGCAATCAATGCCAACGCAAACTCCAGCACTTTGTCGCGCTTGGCCTGGATATCGGCTTTCGTATTGGTAATACGGTAGTCGGCAGGAATTCCAATGCCCTCCCAGCAGAACCCGTTGCGGTCGCGAAACAAGTTAAAAGGCGCGCTGAAACGCCAGCCATTTGGCAGAGTGTGGCCCGCAGTGTCGGCGAACGCACCCGAGGTGATGTCCCCTACTTGAATCACGTGAGGCAAAGTCCGCATGGCCAGAGCAAAGTTCTCTGCGGCGCTTACAGAGAAGCGGTGCGTCAAGAGGATCACCGGTTTTGTGAACTGAGTTGGTCCCGCGGGTTCGACAAACCACTCCACGGGCGCAGCGAAATCGTCATGCCGGGGGCCGTTGCGTAGGGTCACCGTCATGTACAGTCGCTTGCGGTCGGCAAAGCGACTGGCGATTGCCTTGCCCACGCGATCGTCGCCGCCGCCGTTTCCCCGAACATCCACGACGATGGCTAGGGCGCTTCGAAATTCCTTCAAGATGGCACCCACGGCCGCCCCGCTGGCCTCCACATTGCCGAAGCCGCGGAAGTGGAAGTAGCCTACCTTGTCGCCCAGCCAACCGTAGGTGAAGACTCCGTCGTGCAAGAAACCAGCTTTTCCCTGAAGGTATTTTTCTTTCACCAAATCCAAGGAGAAATCTTCCTGCGTCAATTCCTGCAGGATTCCCGCGCCAAAGCGCCGGGAGGGCGAGCGCAGGCCCACGTGGTTGTCATTTAAGTGGCCCAGCAGGGCAGCGAGGATTTCAAATAGCTCATCCTCTGTTGTTTTGGGCGTCACCCGCGGCCGGTAAATCCGGTGAAGCGCATCCCAATCAATGTTCTTGACACCAAAGTGAGAATAGCGCGCATCGAGAGTCTTCCAGAGTTCTTCAAAATTGCGCTCCGGTGCACTCAATTCCTGAGCAGGGCACGCTGGCGCCACGCAGGTCAGCAGAACCGTCAGTAGGACCATCCTGGAAAAGGGGCGCATGAGTATCCTCCGCATCTGAACTGTTGATCCTCTGGATTGGACGACGTAACAGGGCCGTGTATAACACAAAAAAGGCGGCCACAAGGGCCGCCCTTTTTGCCATGGGGATTGGGAACCGAAGCTTGGAGCGTTTCACCCTTCTTTCTTTTTGATGGCGCTGCACAGGGTGATAGCGCCGGTGGGGTCAATGGCGCCGTTGCCTTCTTCCACGTGTTGAATCACGCCTTGCTTATCTACAACGAACGTGGTGCGGCGCGAAAATTGCCGCTCGTCGTCAAGGATGCCGTACTCCTTGGAAACCTTGCGGGTAAAGTCGCTCAGCAGCGGGAAGGTGATGCCGAGCTGCTTGGCAAACTCCGCGTTGGCGGGCACGCTATCTACGCTGACACCGAAAACCACCGAATCACTTTCTTCCAGTTTGGCCAGACCATCCTGGTAGGCCTTCAGTTCTTTCGTTCAACCACCGGTGAAGGCCAGCACATAAAACGCCAGCACCACGTTTTTCTTGCCACGGAAGTCGCTCAACTTCACCGGCTCGCGCCCGCCCGTGCCGCGCAGGGTAAAATCCGGCGCCACGTCGCCGACTTTCAAGTGCGTCTTGGCCACCAGTTGCTGCGCCGGGACCGTGGCGGCTGCGCCGGATTGCGTCGCTTGTGCAAACGCGGCGCCGCTCAGGCTGAAGGCGGCCAGGGTTGCAGCGGCAATTCTCGTCCTCATCGCTCCTCCTATGAAGTTGAACCGGATGGAAGCATTATATGCTATTCGAGTTCGACGCAGGTATGTCTCAAAACGTTGCGTGTTTGCCTTGTCACAAGATAAAACTATTGGCGCGCTGGAGGAGGGGTTCGCGGAGCGGTACGGAATTGCCGGAGCGGTTGCCACTGGGTCGGGCCGCGCCGCCATTTACCTGGCGATGGAAGCAATCGAGGTCCGCGGGCAGCGCGTGCTGGTTCCAGATTTTGTGTGCGAACAGGTACTGAAGGCCATCAAGCTGGCGGGGGGCATGCCATCATTTTATCCCGTGCCGCTGGACCTGATGGTGCGCCCGGAAGAGTTCTGCGCTTCCATCCCGCCGGACACACAGGCCGCCCTGCTGATCCATTATTTTGGCCTTCCGCAAAGGCACGTGAGGGAACTTGTTGGGATTTGCCGTGCGCGAGGAATCACGCTTGTGGAGGATTGCGCCCTGGCTTTGCTGACCGAAGCTGATGGAGGCCTGTGCGGCGCTGCGGGCGATTACGCGACATTCTCCTTCACCAAGAACCAATGGTGTTACGGCGGGGGCATGGCAATCGCGCGCAATACGCAGGATTTGGCCAAGGTGCGAATCCTGGCGGGAGACCGGTTGGTCCGCGACGATCTGTTTTGTGACCGCTATGGCCGGCTGAGTGAACTAGATTTTGCCGCCAACCGGCCCAGCCTGGCGCACGCAGCCATGCAGCAGGGTTGCGCGTTGCAGAACAAATTTGCACGAACTGATACGCGGTTCACCCACGATAATTTTTTCGATGCCGCTCCCGCCGACCTTGCCATGAGTCCGCGAGCCGCCGCGCGCGCGACGGAAATCGTGCGTGCCGAGTCCGCGTGCCGGCAGCAACGGCTTCGAGCAGCCATGGAGATCGTCCAACTTTGCGGCCTTTCTGCAGGCGGCCCTGAAGGAGGCACCGATTTGCTGGGAATGGCCGGAAACGGCTCCTACCTGGTATTTTGTGATCGCGAGGCGCAAGCGCCCGACCGAATCGGCCGGGCTGGCGCTGAGGGGATAACGATTCGTCCTGCCTGGTGTGACTATCAGTCAGGTGTTCCGAAGACGGCGCATTCCCAGAGGCTAATGGTGATTGAGGTTCATCCTGAGACGGATGCACAGGAAGCTGAGCGCATCGCCCATTGTGTTAAGGTGCCCCTACCGTAGTCGGCCAGGCGGGTCGGCGGGCTCAGGGATGGGTGGCTCGGATGGCAGTCTTGGGGCGGCCTCCCGGCGGGACGGGGGTTTCTGTGGGATGCCCAGGCCAGAGTTCATTTCCAAGTGGTCTTTGGCGCAGGCGGGGCACAGAAACTTACCCGTTTCCTCATCACGCAAGCTTACCAAGCTATAGCACCCACAGATGCAGTCGCAGTATCCGGTGCCAGCAGAAGTCTTGATTGGAATCAGGGCCATTTTCCCCCCGTGTCGGTTCGTGCGTCGGCAGATACTACTCCCTGATGTTGCCGATTGCAATGCCCGAAACCAGCGAAATGACTCTCCTTAAGGAGAGAATAAGCAGTATTGTCCGTGTCTCCCAAAAAGCGGATACTCTCTTTATTTCAATAACATAGGCAGGGATATTCTAAGCTATGTATCCACCCAAGCGCTTGATTATGGATAGGTTACAAAACAGAAACGCTCGGCCAATAATGGCCTTTGATGTGCAGGAAAACGGCCATTTGGCTTTGACCCTGTGGGGGGTAAGACTTGTACTTTGGGTTTTGGTCGCTCGCCAAGTTGACGGCCTTTGACTCGCTGCTTCCCTCGGGTGTGTCTGGCTTTTCCTCAATAACAACAAATCTAGGAGGGGTAATGACGAAGCGATTGAATCAGCTCCTCGTCCTCGCTGTGATCTGTCTGGTAGCAACGGCAGGCGCCTGGGGCCAAGCCTCATCCGTCGGCACGTTCACCGGTACGGTTACTGACGCCACAGGCGCAGTGATTGCCGGAGCAGACATTACGGCTAAGGACGATGCGACCGGAGCGGTCTTTCAGACCAAGTCCGGCGCAGATGGGACCTTTACGATTGCGAGCTTGAAGCCCGGAACCTATACGGTCACGGTGACGATGGCTGGTTTCAAGAAAGGTGAGTTTCGCAACGTAAAGATCGTTGTGGGCCAGATCTACGACCTTCAAGCGAAGATGGAAGTGGGCGAAGTGCAGTCCACCGTGGTCATCGAAGCCGGCGCGGAAGTTCTCGAAACCGCTTCAACCACGGTCGGCTCGACGGTTACTGGCCGCGCGATTAACACGCTGCCTCTGACCTCGCGCGACGCGCTGGACCTTGCTACCTTGACCCCCGGCGCATCCACCACCGGCCGTGCCCGCCAAACGTCGTTCATGGGCCTGCCCAAGGGCGCCATCAACATCACCTACGACGGCATCAATGCTCAGGATAACCTCTTGAAGTCCAACGACGGATTCTTCACCATCATCCGCCCGCGCGTGGATACGGTGGAAGAATTCAGCATTTCGACCGCTGGACAGGGTGCGGACCAGTCCTCGGAAGGCGCCGTTTCCATCCGTTTTGAAACGACTCGCGGCGGCAACCAGTATCACGGCGGCGCATGGTGGTATCACCGCAATGACTTCTTCAATTCTAACTACTACTTTTCGAACGTCAACGGCACCCCGCGGCAGCGCCAGCGCCTGAACCAGTTTGGCGGCAAGGTGGGTGGCCCAATCATCAAGGAGAAGGCGTTCTTCTTCGTGGCGATGGATAACTACCGCAACCCGTCGTCGCAAGTCCGTACCCGCACGATCTTGTCGCCGAATTCCCAGAATGGCCTGTTCGAGTACCAGGTGGCTTCTCCCACGACCCCTTCTGGCAATGCGGCAGCATGGACCACCTGCGCTGCCAGTAGTCCGCGTGGGCTAAATGGTAGTGGACCGACCTGTACGGTAAACCTGTTCACCATGTCCCAGAGCATAAACTCGACGACAACTGCGGGCCAGAATGTCCCGTTAGTGGCGGATCCAGTTGTGGCCAGCCTGATGAACGCGCTTGCAGGCGCACGTACGACTGCTGGTGTCACAGTTTCGCCGGTGGGCGCCGGCGCGGCCCACGTGGATACAATTCAGTTCAATAATCCAGGAGACGCGACTCGTCGCTTCCCGGATATTCGTTTGGACTACAACCCGGCCAAGGCGCATCAAATCAGCTTCATTTATCACTACAACTACTTTGCGTCCACGCCGGACTTCCTGAACGGTTTTGATCGAACCTATCCAGTTGCCCCGTTTGATGCCAACTTCGGCAGCCAGATTTCCAACCGCAATCAGTGGACCGCTTCCTGGCGCTATAACCTGGCGGCCAACAAGAGCAACGAATTGCGCTGGGGTTTGCAAACCGCCCCGGTCAGTTTCTTCCCCGACCTGGACTTTAGCGTTTACCCCAATGCGACGACCAACCTGGGCAGCTTCCTGATCCGCCCCACGTTCCCGCTGATTACGACCCCGCACTTGAACATCAGCACTCAAGGTCGCAATACGGCGGTGGCGCAGTTGATTGAAAACTTCAGCTGGACCAAGGGCAAGCACAGCTTCACCTTTGGGGGCACCTTTACCGAACTGCGCTTGAAATCCTATTTCAGCCGGGCTCAAGCGACGGCGGCCATTAACGCGAATGGTGCCGATCCCATCAACCTGATGAACGTTGCTGCCAACTTCCCCGGTTCGACTGCCACCAACCGGGGCAACGCGATCGCTTTGATGGCGTTGCTGGCTGGCCGCGTTTCGACGTACACAGGAACCGTTTCAGCTTCTCCAGATACCCGTACCTACGCACCGGGCGCCAACGCTCGTCAGCGGATCAACCAGTCAGAATTCGGGGTATTCGGACAGGACCAGTGGCGCATCCTCCCCACGCTGACCATTAACTATGGCATGCGCTGGGAATACCAGGGAGCTCCAACCGATCCTGATAATCTCTCGTATCGCGTTGCCGGTAACCTGGCAGGTGTATTCGGCGTTTCCGGCATGAACAACTTCTTCCAACCCGGCAATACGTCGGGGGCCTTCCCAGTTTTTGAGTTGAACGGAAACGGCGAATGGTACCAAAAGGATATGAACAACTGGGCGCCCAGCCTCGGTTTGGCCTGGACCCCGAGCATGGATAACAAGGTGTACAACATGATCTTTGGCGGCCCCGGCAAGACCGTGTTCCGGAGCAACTATTCGATCACCTTCACGCGTGAGGGGATCAACAATTTTGCCTCCATCACGCAATCGAATCCGGGTTTCAATGCCAGTATTTTCAGTCTCGCCAATGCGCCGACGATCGGCGCGACCGTTCCGGCGTGCCCGGCTACGAACGCCACCATCGGCAGCTTCATCTCCGGTTGCTTGACGCTGAACAATCTGACCACCGGCAGTTACCTGCAGTCGCTGAACACCAACCCGGCCACGTTCCCCGACGCGAATTCGTTCGCGATTCGGCCATTTGGCGGGCAGAGTGTGAACGCCTTTGATTCCGACCTGGCGATTCCGTTGGTCCACAATTGGTCCTTTGGCATTCAGCGCGAGATCAATCCGAACCTAGTCGTGGAAGTCCGCTACGTTGGCAACCACGGCCAGGGCCTCTGGCGCCAGGATAACGTCAACGAAGTGAACATCTTCGAGAGCGGCTTGTTGCAGGAGTTTCTCAATGCCCGCAACAACCTGACCATCTGCCGGGCTACGGCGGGCTGCACGGTTCGCTTCTCTAACCAAGGCATTGCTGGCCAAGTGCCCGTCCCCTTGCTGACCGCGGCGTTTACTGGGGCGCAGAACGGCTCGCAGACGAACGCTTTCTTCAGCAACGCAACATTTATCACGCAATTGGATCAGGGTGCTGCGGGCTCGATGGGCAACACGCTGGCCTTCAGCAACTCCGGCCAGTTCATGTGCAACCTGGCTGGCGTAACGGCGATGCAGGGAGCCGGCACTTTCAATCCATGCTCGACCTTTGCGACGGCGACTCTGGCGGGCGCAGGCTACCCGGTTAACCTCCTGGTTGCGAACCCGCACGTTGGTGGCTCAGGTGCGTTCCGCTTCTACAACGGCACGCACTCGACGTATAACGGACTGCAGATTGAAGCTCGTCACCGTCCGTCAAAGGGTTTGCAATTCAACGCCAACTACACCTGGTCGAAGTCCATCACGAACCTCTATGCCGATAGCTCGGTCAACTTCCTGAGCTTCGACACGGTTCGCAATCAGGGCCGGAACAAGGGACCGTCACCTTGGGATCTGCGCCATGCGTTCAAGATGCAAATGATCTATGAAATGCCATTTGGCGCAGGCAAGAAGTGGTCTTCGAGTCAGGGCTGGGTCAACCAGATCATCGGCGGATGGGAAGTCAGCGCCATTCAGCGCTGGCAGTCCGGCCGCATCTTCTTGATCAACAGCGGACTCGCCAACGGGGCCACATTCAACCAGAACGATCCGGGTGTGGAGCTGGTGGGTATCACGACGCAGCAGCTCCAGAGCATGCTGCAAATCCGCAAGACCCCGACCGGCCAGGTTTTTTACTTCCCGGCCAGCTTGATCGCATCCAACGGTCAGGCCAATTCGGCGTTCATCCGTCCCTGCAGCACTCCAGGGGCATTCTGCCAGCGGCCGTTCCTCTATGGTCCGATGTTCTATCGTGCTGATATCAGCATCATCAAGAACATCAAGATCTGGGAGAAGGTCCGCCTGGAATACCGCGCGGAATTCCTGAACGCTTTCAACAACATCAACTTCTTCTATCCCGGCAGCGAAACCACGTCTGTACCGGTCGCCAGTGCGGCGGCGGGTGGCTTCGGCCAGGTAACCAACGCCTTCCGCGATGTTTCGACCACGGACGACAACGGTGGCCGCATCATCCAGATGGTGCTGCGCATCCACTTCTAGCCCTCGTTTAACAACCGAGGCAACACTTTGGGGCGGGTCGTCACAGACGATCCGCCCCAAGTGTTTTCAGGCTCAGAACTCAGAACTCAGAACCAGACTCGGCCGATGAAGGACGGAAGGGAGGGGAAGTGTAGTGAGAATGCAGCACAGAATAACACGCGCTTGAAGTGAGACAAATGTGTGCCGCAGGCGCAGGCTGGCGTTGCGAAAATGCGGCTACAAATTGCGCAACTGGGAGAGGCGAAAGGGGTCTTCGAGGGTGAGGTCGGTATTTTCCCAGTGATGGTCGGGCAGAGAAAGGAAGATATCGACGACTTTGGGGTCAAACTGCGTGCCTGCGCAACGCTTGATTTCTTCCTTGGCGGTTTGCAAAGGCAGGGCGCTGCGGTAGGGCCGGTCTGAAATCATTGCGTCCAGCGTGTCTGCAATGGCGAAAATCCGCGCGCCGAGCGGGATCTGGTCGCCGCGCAAGCCGCGCGGATATCCTGTCCCGTCAAAAAACTCCTGGTGCGAGAGCACAATCTCCGCGGCTTCCTTCAGAAACGGGATGCGCCGCAGCATTTCGTAACCGATATCGCAGTGCTTGCGCACCACCTCGCGCTCTTCATCGGTCAAAGGGCCGGGTTTGCGGAGAATCCAGTCGGGCACACCCATCTTTCCGATGTCATGGAGAAAAGCGCCGCGGGCGATCTGGCGGATCTCCTCGCGCCCAATCCCCATTCCCTTGGCGATTGCAATGGTGAAAGCGGTGACGCGCTGGCAATGGCCTTCGGTCTCTTTGTCCTTCAAGTCCAGAGCACCGCCCAATGCTTCCAGGGTGTAGTCGTAGGAATGTTCGAGGTCAGCTAAGGCGCGAGTGAGTTGCTCGGTACGCTCTGCCACCAGCGTTTCCAGTTCATTTTGGTACCGGCGATTGTCCGCCACCAGGCGGCGGTGCTCGAGCGCGCGACGCACGCTCAGGTAGAGCTGATCCTTTTCAAAGGGTTTAAGAAGGTAGTCGTACGCGCCCCGGCGAATGGCTTCGATGGCGGTGGTGATGTCGTGCAAGGCGGTGACCATAATCACCGGAACGTCCCCGTCGCGGGAACGCGTCGCTTCCAGCAGGCGCAAGCCATCCATTTCCGGCATCACGATGTCACTGAGAACGAGGTCGGGCGCGAGGGTCTGGAACTTCTGCAAGGCTTCGCGGCCGTTGGTCGCCACTGTGCATTGGTAGCCGCGCGCGGTCAGCAGGGTAGAGACAACTTCCCGGATGGAATCCTCGTCGTCCACCACAAGGATTTTTTCGGCTGCCAATTGTCCTCCGTGTGGCCGCTATTATACGGCAAGGCACAGGGGAATAAGCTGCCCTGCCTGGGTTTCTTTCCCGTGTGCTAGTTTCACAGCAGTTTCGGCCCACGTGCCGCGTGAGCATGGCTGATCCGCGCCGACGAAGGAGTTGCTGCATTTATGCCTCAACGCAACCTGCTGGCTGCGGCCCTTGATTCCATCAGCGATCCTATTCTCGTCCATGACAAAAAGTTCCGTGTCCTGCGTGTGAACCAGGCCCTGCTTGACCGCCTGGGCAAGCCCTTGCAGGCTTTGGAAGGCCGCTTCATTCGGTCTTTCTTTCAACCCAATGGGATCTTCTGGAATAGCTGCCCCTATTGCGAGGGCGCGGAAGGCGACGGCGAAAGAGCCGATCACAATTTGGGAGGTTTTCTGCTGGCATCGAGTTCGGTTTTTCGCGATCCCGGGGGCAGCGTCGGCACCATCCACGTCCTGAGGGACGTAACCGACCAGAAGCTGGCGGAGAAGCAATACCGCGCGCTGTTCGAAAATCTCCGCGAAGGCGTGTTCATCTCCACCCCGGAAGGCCGGCTGCTCGATTTCAACGAAGCCTTCTTGCGCATGAGCGGATTTTCTTCCCGCGAAGAACTGCTGGCGGTGGACATTCCTTCCACTCTCTTTGTAGATCCCGCCGACCGCGAAGAACTGAAGAAGACCTTGGAGCGCGAAGGCAGTGTCACTGGATACGAGTTTGAAATGCAGAGGCGCAATGGCCAGGTGCTGACCGTTTCCGAATCGAGCTTCGCGGCCCGCGACTCCGCCGGGAAGGTTACCGCTTACCTGGGTTTCGTTCTGGACCAGACGGCGCGCAAGCAAGCCGAATTGGAATTGCTGGAACGCAATCTGGAACTGGTGCGGCTGAACGACGAAATTCGCGCGGCTTATGAAAATTTGCGCCGCACCCAGGAGCAGCTCCTGCAAAGCGAAAAAATGGCCGCCGTCGGCCAGCTAATTTCGGGGGTGGCCCATGAATTGAACAATCCCCTCACCGCCATCCTGGGCTACAGCCAGTTGCTGGCCGAAACCGACGATGTGACTCCGCGCGGCGCAGAATACCTTGGGAAGATCTACCGCCAGGCGCAGCGCACGCACCGGATCGTACAGAACTTGCTCAGTTTCGCGCGGCAGCACCACCCGGAACGGGCGCCGTTGTCGCTGAACAGGATTCTGGAAGATACCCTGCAATTGCGCGAGTATGACCTGCGCTTGAACAATATCGCGGTCCGGCGCGACCTGTCAGAGGATTTGCCCGCGATTGTCGGCGACGCTCATCAGTTGCAGCAAGTCTTCCTTAATCTGCTGAACAACGCTGTGGATGCGGTGCTGGAGCACGCCCGCAGCGGAGAGATCCGAGTGCAGACCTGGACGGAGCCCGGGGCCGTGTGCGCGGAAATCTGTGATAGTGGACCCGGGGTCAGCGAACCGCAGCGTATTTTCGATCCGTTTTACACAACAAAGCCAGTTGGCAAGGGGACCGGGCTGGGCTTGAGTATCTGCTACGGGATCGTCAAGGAGCACAGCGGGGAAATCCATGTGAGAAACATTGCTTCAGGCGGAGCTGCCTTCCTTGTGCGGTTGCCCGCGAAGACTGCCGCCTTCCCTGGAAACTTGGAGGAAGGCGCCGTTGAAACACCTGTGACGTCCGCGCGGATCCTTCTGGTGGACGATGAAGCAATGGTGCTGGATCTCGAGCGGGATATTTTGCAAGGATGCGGCTTGTGGTCCAAAACGGTTTCTTCGGGAACCGAAGCCATCGAGTTTCTTAAAGAAAACAGCGTGGACCTGGTCATCACCGATATGAAAATGCCCGGCACGGTTTCCGGGGAAGATCTCTACCTCTGGATCGAGCAAAATCAACCGGCGCTGACCAATCGGGTGATTTTCACCATGTCCGATGCCGGTGTAAATGCCGTTTCCGCGCTTTTGAGGCGTACCGGCGCGGCTTTCATTCAGAAACCATTTCACGTCCAGGATTTTCTCAGGGTAGTGCAAAAGTCTCTTTCCTCCGAAGTTACCCTCTGAAGGCCCATTCGCCAAGTTTCCCATAAGTGCTGTATGTGCAGGCATTTACAGGTGCGACCAGATTTGGCCGCCCCTCACCGCCGCAGTGTTTTGTAACCCACTATTCATAATCACTTTACAATCCCTGAACGGCTTGCGCGCATACTGGCTCCCGTTCGAATTGACCGTGGCGGCGCCAGGACGGTTGATTCGGAAGTGGCGAACGGCTCTATTGCCAGCAGGAGTAGCTGGGGCGCGAGGCCAAGATGGCAGCGACAATCCTGATTGTAGATGATCAACCGGTAGACCGGAATCTCCTGGAAGAAGTATTGCAAGCGGAAGGGTACGCAACCGCAACCGCGGAAGATGGGCAAATCGCGCTTGACTCCTTTTCGCGTTTACGTCCGGACTTGGTGCTTGTGGATGCCATGATGCCGCTGATGAATGGCTATGAAGTGTGCAAGCGGCTCAAGCACGATCCGCAAACCCGCCTTACGCCGGTGGTGATGGTTACCTCGATGTCGGACACCAAGGACCGCGTCCGCAGCCTGAAAGCGGGTGCTGACGATATTCTGGCCAAGCCTGTGGACCGCGCAGAATTGCTCGCCCGGGTTCGCTCCCTGCTTAATCAGAAGGCGTATACCGATGAATTGGAGCGCGCTGAATCAGTGTTGTGCGCGCTGGCGCTCAGCATCGAAGGAAAGGATCCGTATACCGAAGGACACTGCGAGCGGCTTTCGCACTACTCGGTGGAACTTGGCAAGCGCATGGGGTTGCCGGAAGAGACGCTGATTTCGCTGCGCCGCAGCGGAATCGTCCACGACATCGGTAAAGTGGCAGTTCCGGATGCAGTGTTGCTCAAGCCCAGCCGCTTGACGCCGCAGGAGATGGACATCATTCGCCAGCATCCCGTAGTGGGAGAACGCATCTGCGCGCCACTGAATTCCTTCCGCCTTGTCCTGCCGATCATCCGGCATCACCACGAGAAGATGGATGGGACGGGCTACCCGGATGGCTTGAAAGCTGACGCCATTCCCATTGGCGCGCGCATCCTGACCATCGTGGACGTTTTTGATGCCCTCACGACCGAGCGGCCCTACAAATCGGCCCTCAGCCGGGAAGACGCCTTGAGCGTAATGGAAGACGAGGTGCGCCGTGGCTGGTGGGACCCGGAGATCTTCCGTCTCTTCTCCGAGATTGCACCTGCAAGCCCGGTTTCCCGCGAAGTTATGGAAGCGGCCGCGTACCAGGCGTGAGTTGCCGAATTGGCGTCACCCGTGATTTCTGTTTGTCCGGCTCCCGGCAAGACAGTAGAATTTCATTGAGAGTTAAGGAGTCACTCCCGCGCAGTTTCGTGCGCCGGAATGGATTATGAGGGAGTCCGGAGTCCTTCAGATTTTTCTTGCCTTGCAGGGCCTTTCTACCTTTTTCCTGATTTGTCTTTTCTGGGGCTTATACACTCGCCTGGGCCGGAAGCAGTTCTTCGGGTGGTGGACCCTTGCGTGGACGTGTTACGGAATTTTCTTGGGCGCGGGGCAGCTGGCTATTGTCATTCCCGAAGCATGGCGGCTCGTGCAACTGTCCTTCTTGTTTCTCTCGGTCATGGCTGGGTTTGCCAAAGCGCCGCTGCTGATTTTTGGGGTTTCCTGCTTGCGCGAAGATTCCCAAGGCGGAGAAACTCCGCGCTCAGCCAGACTTCTGGGCCAGCACGTGGCAATTTTGGCGACGGTCCTGACCTTTGGCGCGGTTGCCTTTGCTTCTTCACTGAGCGCCAGCGGGGTGGATGCCTATTACCTTCGGCAGGTGGGGCGCCACGCTTTGCTCCTTCCCTCGTACCTGTATTGCTCGTATGTTTTTTTCTCCTGGGCCTGGCGCGTTCGTTCCCTGGGCGGTCATGTAGCGGGTCTGGCCAGCCTAGTCGCGGCGGTGGACCAATTCGGCTACTTGTTCAGTTCCGTGCAACACATCATGCCTTGGTTGCTCCCCGGCAACGCACAGTCCTGGAACATTAATGTATCCAGCCTGGGTTGGTACGTTCTCGATCTTTCCTGGGAGATGGGGATTGCCCTGGCCATGGTGCTGGTGCTGCTGGAATACCAAAGCCGCGCTGCGGAGACCAACCGGCAAGCAGAAGGCAAATTCGCGCGAATTTTCAATGCCAGTGGAGAAGCCATCGTTATCACCTCCCTCGTGAACGACCGCATCGTGGAGGCGAATGACACGTTCTTGCGGCTCACGGGCTATGCCCGCGAAGAGGTAATCGGGCGGCGTGGCTCGAGCATTCAATTGTGGGTGGATCCCCGGCAACGGGAGCAAGCGCTCGAGGCCCTGCGGAACGGCGCCATAGTCGCAGACTTTGAAGCGCAATTCCGGATCAAGTCGGGAGAGATTCGCACCGGGCTAATTACCATGAGCCAGATTGAAATCGGCGGCATGCGCTGCGTGATGGGAATGGGCCGGGATATCACCGACCGGCTCACCGCGGAGCAGCAATTGCGCGAACGCACCAGCGTGTTGAACGCTCTGATCGAAAATAATCCGCTGGCCATCGTGGTAATTGACGAGCAGGAGAGAATCCAGATTGTGAATGCTGCATTCGAAAGTCTCTTTCGCTACAAGCGGGACGAGGCGATCGGCCGCCGGCTGGACGAGTTAATCGCCCCTCGGGACTTGCAGGAAGAAGCGCACGGGTTCAGCCGTTCCTTGTTCTCCGGGGAAAACGTGCATGCGACGGTGCGCCGACGGCGGCGCGACGGGGGCCTGGTCGATGTGGAACTGTACGGCGTGCCCATGCGGGCCGATGAAAAAATCATCGGGGGCTACGCGATTTATCATGACATCACCTCCCGCCGGCTCGCCGAAGAGCTGCTTCGCGAAAGCGAAGAGCGTTACCGCGATCTATTCGAGAACGCCAGCGATCTGGTCTTTACGGCTTCCCCGGAAGGCGCGCTGATCTATGTGAATCGGGCATGGCTGCGCACCCTGGGCTATCAGGAAAGCGAAATGAACGGCTTGCCGGTGGAGAAAATTATCCACCCCTCCGCGCTGGCAAACTTTTTGAAATTCCGAGAACGCGCCGCGGCCGGCGAGAATGTAAGCGACATCACTTCTCTGTTTGTCACCAAGGACGGGCGCAGCATTGAGGTGGAAGGGAGCTGCGGTTTCCGCTTTCAGGATTCCCGCCCGGTTTTCATGCGCGCGATTTTTCGCGACGTGACCGCGCGCAAGCAAGCCGAGGAAGAAATCCGCAAGCTGAACGAGGATCTCGAGCGGCGCGTGCTGGAACGCACCGCGCAACTCGCCGCCGTTAACCGCGAGCTGGAGGCACGCAACCGCGAAGTGGAGCGCGCCAATCGCCTGAAGAGCCAGTTCCTGGCCAGCATGAGTCACGAATTGCGCACGCCGCTGAATGCGGTGATCGGATTTTCCGACCTGCTGAATGAAGAAACCGCGGGGCCGCTGAACGGGAAGCAAAAACGCTACGTCGAGCACGTCTTGACCGGCGCCCGCAACCTCCTGCAGCTGATCAACGACATTCTGGACCTGTCCAAGGTCGAAGCTGGCCAGCTCCGGCTCCGCTTGGAGGATTTCCAGTTGACCGAAGCCCTTCCCGAAGTGCTTTCGACGATCAAGCCTCTGGCGATGAACAAGCAGATCCACGTGGAAAGCAGGGTGGCGCCGGAAATTGAGCTGCACGTGGACCGCGTGCGGCTGAAGCAGGTTCTCTACAACTTGTTGAGTAACGCCATCAA
>CAZCNH010000020.1:13681-51038 GCA_964500065.1 uncultured Acidobacteriaceae bacterium | reverse complement strand
TAGACTTGCCGCAGCCCGATGGCCCGCCAATCGCCACATATTCGCCGGGCATCACATTCAAGTGGATTCCACTCAGGGCGTGCGTTTCCACTTCGTCGGTCAGAAATACCTTCTTGATACCATCCAATTGGATTAGAGCATTCGAGTTAGCCACGAACCCCTCCTTATCAGTTCCAGACGCAAATCCCAAGCAGAAAGTTCAATCTAAGCCGTGAAGATTCGCCGTGTCGAGCCGATCTGTGCGGTATTCTCCCGCCCGCGTATGTCTGTATACCGTTTGGACTGTGGGAAGTTACAAAAGGTTAGGGAACCCACGGGGTTTTCAGAGAACATAAGCAAGGTCGAGAAGGGCTTATTCGATTGACTCGCTGGTTCTATGCAGTAGCGTTTGCATGCCTTTGCGCGGTGGCCGGCTGGCTGGCTAGCGGGACTCCGCCCGTGCCTCCGCCACCCCCGCCACCGCCGGAAACCACCGTGCTGGGTGTGGGCGACATCTTTCTGGGGCGCAAGCTGGGTGAACAAATGGTGGATACGGGCGATTATTCCCTGCCCTTTCAAAACATTGCCCATACGCTGACTGGCGCAGACATCACCTTCGGCAATTTCGAAGGCACGCTTTGCGACCAGGGTCCGTGGCCCAGCAAAGGCATGGTCTTCCGGCTTCGGCCAGATTCAGTAAAGAGCTTGCTGGCAGGCGGGATCGACGTGGTATCCGTGGCCAACAATCATTTCGGTGACGGGGGCGATGCCTGCATGCTTTTCAGCCTTGCGCATCTGCGCGCCAATGGAATCGCAACTGCCGGTGCCGGCGAAACGTATGAGCAAGCCCACGCGCCCGCAATCCTCGAGCGCAACAGAGTGAAGTTCGCATTTCTCGCCTACACCTACGCGGAGCGCAACGACAATCCCCCCGTGCAGAACCCAGCGCCGCAAGCGAGCGAAAAGAAGATCGTTCCGAAGAAGCCCGCGCCTCCGCGACCCACGATCGGGGGACGCAATCTGCAAAACGTGGCGCGCGACGTGGCGGCGGCGCGCAGGCAAGCGGACGTGGTGATTGTATCGCTGCACGACGGCGCGGAATATCTGACCCGGGTCGCCAAAGAAACGGAAGGTTTCGCACACGCGGCAATTGAGGCCGGGGCCACGGCCGTCTTTGGGCATCACCCGCACGTACCGCAACGCGTGGAACCATACAAGGACGGGTGGATTTTTTACTCGCTGGGGAATTTCGTGTTTCAACAAAACACGCCGCCCAATGTGCGGCATGCCCTGATGGCGCGTCTCACCTTCGCCGGAAAAACTCTGAAAAAGGTGGAAGCCCTTCCGGCCTACATCGAGAACTACGCCCGCCCGCGCCCGGCAACCGCGGAGGAAGCTGTGACGATTCTGAAGCAGATCGACCTGAAAGAAACCTTGCTGTCGCCGCGTCCCTCGCCGCTGCCGCAAACTGCCAAGTGAAACGGCGAAACGCGCTACTTCCGCTTATCCCACCATTCTTTGGCGCGCTTTTGTGCCTCTTCCAGTTGTTGCGGCGTCAAGCGCGCGGCCACGCGATCGCGGCTTTCCACGGCGCCTGCGGCTTCCTTGGCCGCCGCCAGCGAGAACCAGTAATAGGCTTGCGCAAAATCCTGCGGCACGCCGACGCCCTTTTCATAGAAAGCCCCGAGCTTGTTTTGCGACTCCACGTTCCCGCGACTGGCGGCCTTCTCCAGGAGCTTTCCTGCTTCCGCCATGTTCTTGGAAACGCCTTGCCCCTGTTCATACAGCGCGGCCAGCTTGGTCTGGCAGACCATCACATCCTTATCCGCGCAAATCCGGTAATTCCGTGCCGCTTCTGCAAAATCCTGCGGCACGCCCTTGCCTTGTGCGTAGAGCGTTCCGATGTCTTCGTAAGCGCCGTCGGCTTTGTTTTGTACGGCCAGCTTGAACCATTTCATGGCCTCGGCAAAATCTTGCGGCACTCCTTTTCCATCGCGGTACATGTGGCCCAGGTCTTCCGCGCTGCCTCCGTCATCATTTTCCGCTGCCTTGCGGAACCACTGCGCAGCCGCCGCCAGGTCGATCGCGGTTCCCATGCCTGTTTCGTAGCGATGGCCGAGTTGGTGCATTGTGGAAACATCGCCCCCTTCTGCAAGTTTGATGTAGTACCTGGTCGCCTCGGCCTTATCCTGCTCGACCCCGCGCCCGTTCTCGTAGGCCCAGGCCAGATTGCGCAGTCCCTGCGTGGATCCCGCATCAGCCGCTTTGCGGAACCAGTTCAGCGCTTCCCGGTCATCTTTGGTAACGCTCCAGCCATTCGAGTAGTACACGCCGATGGCGTTCATGGCATCGGGCTTGTTCTTTTCGATCGCGCGATAAATCTTAAGAGCTTCGGCGTAGTCCTGTGAAACGCCTTTGCCCGATTCGTACAATCTGGCGAGATTGTATTTCGCGTCCTCGTTGTATGTCGCTTTGCGATACCACTTTGCGGCTTCGGCAAAATCCTGTGAAACTCCCAACCCGTCCTCATACAGGATGCCCAGCCAATTCTGGGCGCGCGAATCGTCCTCTTCGGCCAGCAGGAACCAGCGGCGCGCTTCGGTGTAGTCCTTGGGTACGCCCAAGCCATAAACGTGGCAATAGCCCAGCCAGTAGCGGGCGCTGTCGTTTTCCTGATTCGCGGCCAGGCGCAGCCAGCGAACGCCTTCCTCGGGGTTCTTCGGGAGATTGTACTGTCCAAAAAGATGAGCCCACCCCAGGCTCATTTGGGATTCCGCATACCCGTGGTCAGCGGAGCGCCGCAGCCAAAGCAAAGCCTGCGCGGGGTCCTTCGGAAGCTGCTTTCCATCACGATACATGTCGCTGATGCGCTTTTCAGCCGGAGGATAACCGGAATCTGCGGCGCGCTGAAACCAGCGCAGAGCCTCGCCGGCATCGCGGGCGATGCCAAAACTTTCCGCGCCGGTCGCAAAGAAAAGCCCCATCTGCATTTGTGCCTGCCCATGCCCCCGCTCGGCCGAAGAGCGAAACAGCCGGATCGTTTCCGCGTGATTGGAGCGGTCAAAGGTGTGCCACAAGGCCCAGGCCCGGTCGAACTCTTCTTTGGGGGTCATTGACTGGGCGGGTGTTCCTGGTGCCAGGAAGATAAGGCAGAAGACTCCCAAAATAGTTCGCGCGGACATGTGCGGTCCCCTCCAAAATTCCAAAGAAAAAATATAACGTCTGGCAGGTGGTTCAATAGTCCTTTCGTCCTATGGGAACCAAGAAAGTAACGGCCACCACCATTGTTCAGCGCTCCTCCCCACATTTGTAGCGATGCGCGCGATAGGCGATGGCCTCCTTCTTACTTCTCTTCTCCTCTATAATGGCTGATTCAAATGCTGCGTCTGGGAAACATCCCGAAGCCCGTCCTTTACCTCGTTGCTTTGTTGTTCTCTGTGGCGACAATCTTCTATACGTTTACCTGGATGCTGTACGCGCGTTGGGAACCCCGCGCAGGCTCTCTGGGGATTGTCTTCTACGAGGCGGCTGCCGGTGATTCAATGCCTATCGCCCGTGTTGCCGACGGCAGCCCGGCCGCCGTAGCTGGCCTGCGCTCGGGCGACCGTATGACCGCAATCAACGGCCGCGAGTTGACCAGCATGGATCCCTGGTATGACGTGGTTTCCCGTGGTTCGGCTGGGGATTATGTCAAAATTACGTTTTCCCGCGAAGGCGAGGGCTCAGCGCTGGAAGTCATTCTTCAGCTCCCACCGCCGGCGCCACAAGAAACCTTGTCCAATTTGAGTGGAGCGATTGGCCGCGAACTCGCCTATTCCTATCCGCTCCTATTCCTGGTCGTTGGCCTGTACGTGCTCTTTGCCCGTATCACCGATGGACACGCGTGGATGCTGGCACTGTTGTTCGCGGGATTCATTGCGGGACCCGCGTACGAAAAAATCAGGCCGGTGCTGGATCCTGCCGTACGACCGTGGGCCATGGGCTACGCGCTGACGTTTGCTTTTCTGGGCCCGGCATTCTTCTACGGATTTTTCACTACTTTTCCGGATTCTTCCCCGATTGAGCGGCGCGCACCGTGGTTGAAATGGGTGGTGGTCGCTGTTTGCGCGGGTGTCGCCCTGCCCACGGCGGCGTCGCTGTTTTTTCAGGGCCGGTTTTATCCGTTCTATGTGCAAGCAGGCTGGCTTTCCACCGACCAGTTCGCCAACCTTGCCCGCTTCGTGTTGATTGGTTTCATTTTGCTGGGCTTTATGGCCCTGATTTCCAATTCCTTCGAAGAGAAGGATCCTAACGCCCGCAAACGTTTTCGTGTGGTGTTGTGGGGAACGATTGCCGGTTTTGGACCAGAGGCGGCCCGGCTGACCGCAAATGCCCTGGGGATAGAAAATGCAAATGCCCCATGGTTGAAAGCGACTTGCCTGGCGGCGCTGATTCTGGTGCCCGCGTCCATGGCGTATTCGGTGGTGAAGCACCGCGTTTTAGAAATTCCCTTGCTCCTCCGGCGGAGTGCGCGCTACCTGATCGTCCGCCGCGGTTTGGATTTCCTGTCGCTCGGCCTGATGGTCTGGCTGGTCATTTACTTCGCGGAACTGGGCCGTATTGCCGTGGATGGCTGGCTGCGGGGCATGCGGCTGGCTGGCCGACCCGAGCCCATTGCCCACATCGGGCCGATCGTTTTTGCGACCGGGGCATTTATCGGCGCTGCCTTCTACCACACGCACCAGCGGGTTCGTTCCAAATATATGGAACGGGTGGACCGCGCTTTTTTCCGCAGCGCTTACGACACCCGGCAAATCCTGCAGGAGCTTGCGGACAAATTGAGGACCGCCGATGACGTCTCGCATCTGGCGGGAATGTTGGAAGCTCAAATTACTCATGCCCTGCATCCGCAGTCGCTGGCAATCTATTTCCGCGCAGAAGGCCGCTTGAAGTTGGAGCGGTTCGCGCCCGGCCCCATTCCGGAATCGCTGGTTTTTCTTTCCACCGCGGCTCCGCTGCTGCAAGAACTGGCGCAGCGCGGCCTGCCCTGGGAAGTTGCGCCGCCGGATGTGGCAGTTCCGCCCGACTTGCCGGAACTGGCGCGGCTGCGCGAACACCTGGCCGGAATAGGCCCGGCGACGGATCGCTCCGATGTGCTGGCGCAACTGGTGCCGCTGCGCCCGGAATGCCTGGTTCCCATCATGGCGCGCGAGAAGAAACTCGCGGGGCTGCTGGTTCTGGGCGAGCGGCTCTCCGAGGAACCCTATTCGGATGAAGACGAAAAGCTGCTGGCGTTGGTTGCGGGGCAGGCGGGAGTGGCGCTGGAGAATATTCACCTGGCCGAAGAAATGGCCGCCCGGCAGACCGCGGAAGCCAAGCGGGTCAACGAAATGAGCATCGCGCGCGAAGTGCAGGTGAAGCTGTTTCCCCAGCGCATGCCGCCGCTGGTCACGCTGGATTACGCTGGAAGCTGCGATCAGGCGCGCACCATCGGCGGGGACTACTACGACTACCTCGACATGGGCAAGGGCCGCGTGGGCTTTGCCCTGGCCGATATTTCCGGCAAAGGAATTTTCGCGGCGCTGCTGATGGCCAATTTGCAGGCGAATCTGCGCGGCCAGTATGCGCTGGCGCTTTCCGAAAGCGATGGACTGGGCATACTGATGCGGTCGGTAAACCGTCTTTTCTTTGAATCGGTCACGCCGGGCCTGTACGCCACCATGTTCATCGCGGATTATTCAGATCAGGGCTGTCGCTTGCGTTATGTAAATTGCGGTCACAACCCGCCTCTGCTGCTGCGCGGGTCGGGTGCGTGCGAAAAACTGGAAGCCACCGCCACAGTCGTAGGGTTGGTGGATGAATGGGAATGCACTGTCGGCGAAGTCACTCTGGCCCCCGGCGACATTCTGGTGGTCTATTCGGATGGCGTTACGGAAGCTTCCAGTGACGAGGGGGAATTCTTTGGCGAGGCCCGCCTGGAAGCCACCCTGCGCCAGCACGCGCATTTGCCTGCCGGCGAACTCACCCGGAAGATCGCCGCCACCGTGCATACCTTCAGCGGCAAGGAACAGGAAGACGATTTGACCTTGCTGGTCGCCAAGGCGCGGTAAATCCCCACCCGCCTTTCTCCGGCATTGCAGCAAAATCTGCTTCGTCCGCGCGGCCAATGCGCTAGACTATTTGCCCCATCCGGAGGTTGCTGATGATACGGGTCGTGCTCTGTGGAATTGTCTTGTCCTGCGCGTGGCCTGGGGCCGCTGAAGCGCAAACAGCCGCTCCCGGAGCTTGCCCGGCCATTATTGCCACCCGGCCGACGGTCGTACCGCCGCAACGGTACAAAGCCGGCGATGTGGTTCCGCCGTTTGCTGTGGACGAGCCTCTGCGGTGGCTGGAATGTCCGGCTCCGGAATTTCCCTCCGGTGCAACGCGCGATGCGAAACGGCGTTCCTTTCTTTTTATCACCGTGGATGAGAACGGCGCGGTGGTGGACGTGAAGCCGCGTGGCGCGATTGATCCAGAAGGCTATTTCGATGCAGCGGTTGCCGCGGTCCGCAAGTGGCGGTCGAGCACTCCCCGCTGGAAGACGCTCCCCGTACGCTGCAGCTTTGCCGCAGATGTTATGTTCGATCCCACTCCGACGCCCGCCCCAGCCGAGCCGACCCCTTCCGCAAATCCGTCGGCACTGATTACGCCGCCGGCACGGGAGGATCCTTCTGCACCGCCCACGCCCGTGCCCCTTCCGGGAAAACCTGCGCCTTCTGCTCCGCAGCCGTCGGTTGTGGAAAAGCAGGCTGAGCCAAAATCGGAGCCTCCTGCAGCGCCGGTCGTTGCGCAAACCCCGCCTCAAACGGAGCCGGCTCCCAAACAAACTGCGCCTGAGCCTGTTCCACCGCAAAAAGCTGAATCGGCTCCCGCTGCGGCACGCGCAGCCGCTACACAGCCTCCAACTGCGCCCCCGATGGCCGCGGCGCAACCCCCGGCGGCGAGCGTACCCCCGCCTCAGCCAGCACCCGCTGAAACAACGCCGGCGCCAGTGGCGGCGCCGGTGGGAGAAATGCCAGCCGCGCCTGTGGTCCGTTGTCCGGCGTTCTTCATCTTGCCGGAAAGCCAGCAATCGCGCCGCGCGTATCGCGCAGGCGAACTGGTGCCCAATGCGTACCTCGATCAAACGCCGAACTGGGTGGAATGTCCGGGGCCGGATTTCTCTGGTATGCCGCCGCGCACCACAGCAGTGATCGTGATGATTGACGACAAAGGCGCTGTGCGCGACGTGCGTCCGCGCGGCCAGCCTGCCAATGCATTGTTTCAGCGCACGCGAGCAGCCGTGCTGAACTGGAAGGTCAACCCGCCGCCGCGCTATAAGTCGCTGCCGGTGTGGACTTCGACCGCGCTCGATATTGCCAACGATGGCCGCTCAAGCAACGCCGCCACGACTGCGGTGCCGCTGCCCGGAGAGCCGACTTCCAACGCGCGGTCCGCGGAACCAAGCGCGCCGTCCACGGAAGCGCCCTATACCGAAGAGTTCTACTACAAGGTGAAATGGGGCTTCGCCGATGAGTTCTGGCGTCTCTTCCTGAAAAATCACTGGCCCATCCTGCGCAAGCAAATCGAAAGCGGGCGGATCCTCGAGGTCCGGGCGGAAAAGCCGGTGTTCCACGCCACCGAAGACGGCCGCTGGGACTATCGCGTCACCATTGTGTACCGCAGCACCGTGGCGCGCTTTGCCCCGGTGGACACGGCTGCGCTCGAACGCCAGCTTTTTCCTGACCAAGAGACCTTCAGGCGCGAAGAGCAGCGCCGCTTTGAATTGCTGCTGGCGCATTGGGATTTGCCTGTGGAGCGGGTCAAGCTGGAGCAGTAAGCCAGTCAGTGTAGGTGCCATCCGAGCTGCCAGTACAGAAGGCATGAACACATCTCGCGTTGACCACTCCGTGCGCCGGTGCTAGAGTGCGCTCAATTCGTTCTTGCGGAGCCAACGATGCCTTTCAAACTGATGGTAAACGGCAAGCCCGCTACCGTTGACGTTCCAGGCGATACGCCTCTGCTGTGGGTTCTGCGCGACGTCCTGGATCTGCGGGGCACAAAATTCGGCTGCGGCATCGGATTATGCGGCTCGTGTACGGTTCACTTGGGTGGCCGCGCCGTGCGTTCGTGCATGACGCCGATTTCTGCCGCCGCCAATCAGCGCGTCACCACCATTGAAGGTCTCTCGGCGGATGGCTCGCACCCGTTGCAGCGCGCTTGGCAGGAATTGGACGTGCCGCAATGCGGTTACTGCCAGGCCGGGCAAATCATGAATGCCGCAGCCTTGCTCGCCACGAAACCGAAAGCCACCGAACGCGAAATCGAACAAGCCATGGAAGGGAATCTGTGCCGTTGCGGAACCTATTTGCGCATTCGGCAGGCGATTCTGCAAGCCGCCGGTGCCGCACCCGCGGCGAAAGCGGCGCGGGGAGAGGAGTAATCGCCATGGCCACAACCACGTTGAAGTTGAACCGACGCTCTTTCCTTCAAGTCACCGCTGCGGCAGGTGGGGGCATGCTGGCGATGTGTTATGGCGATCCCTTCGGCGATTTTCTCGCACTGGCGCAGGGACAAGCTCCACCACCACCGCTCAGCCCCCTGGCGTTTATCCGCATCGCCGCAGACGGCGCCGTCACCATCATGGCCAAGAACCCTGAAATCGGCCAGGGCGTGAAAACCATGCTGCCGATGTTGATCGCAGAGGAACTGGATGCCGAATGGGCATCAGTGCGCATTGAACAGACCGACGTGGACCCATCTCGCTATGGCGGGCAGATTGCCGGTGGCAGCACGGCCACGCCAACCAGTTGGGACCCCATGCGGCGCATGGGCGCTGCGTGCCGGCAAATGTTGATTGCGGCTGCCGCGCAAGCATGGGGTGTTCCCGAAGCAGAATGCTCGACCGGCGCGGGCAAGGTGCGTCATGCCGCGAGCAACCGCACGCTTGGGTACGGCGAATTGGCGGCGAAAGCGGTGGCGTTGCCGGTCCCAGACTTGCAGACGCTGCGCATGAAAGACCCGAAAGATTACACCATTATCGGCAAACCGATTCATGGTGTGGATAACCCGGCCATCGTCACCGGCAAGCCGCTATTCGGTATAGATGTGGTGGTGCCGGGAATGCTGTCTGCGGTATTCGAAAAGTGTCCTGTGTTTGGCGGCAAAGTGGCCAGCGCGAATCTCGATGAAATCAAGGCGCTGCCCGGCGTGAAACATGCGTTCATCGTGGAGGGCGGCGCTGAACCAGACGGCTTGCTTGGTGGCGTGGCAATTGTCGCCGATACCTGGTGGGCGGCCCGCAGTGCGCGGCGGCGGTTGCGTGTGCAGTGGAATGAAGGCTCCACCGCGCAGCAAAGCAGCGAAGGTTTCCTGCGGCGCGCGGAAGAAATCTTTAAGCAGGAACCGGCGCGCACGCTGCGCAGCGATGGTGATGTGACGAATGCCTTGAAGTCGGCGACCAAAGCGGTGGAGGCGTCCTACTCCTACCCGTTCATTGCACACGCGCCGCTTGAGCCGCAGAACTGCACTGCGCATTTCAAGGACGGCAAACTCGAAATCTGGGCCCCTAGCCAGCGGCCACAAGCCGGACGGCTAATCGTGGCGCGCACCCTGGGTATCGCTGAACGCGACATTACCGTGCACATGACGCGCATGGGCGGAGGCTTTGGCCGGCGCTTGTACAACGACTATATGGTCGAGGCTTCCTGGATCGCCAAAGTGGCCGGTGTTCCCGTGAAGCTGCTGTGGACTCGCGAAGACGATATGGCTCACGACCTCTATCGCCCTGCGGGCTACCACTCGTTGCAGGGCGCTGTGGACTCCGCGGGCAAGCTGATCGCCTGGCGCGACCACTTTGTTTCCTTCGGCGAAGGCGAGCGCTTTGCCGGTAGCGCCGGCATTTCCAGCAATGAGTTCCCCGCGCGATATGTTCCCAACTTTGCCTTGCAATCTTCGGTGATGCCTTCGGGCGTGCCCACCGGGGCGTTGCGCGCGCCCGGCAGCAATGCCATCGCCTTCGTGATGCAGTCCTTCCTCGATGAGCTGGCGCATGCCGCGGGTAAAGACCCAGTACAGTTCCGGCTGGACCTGTTGAGTAACGAGCCGCTCCCCAACCCACCGGGACAGCGGCCCGGAGTCGAATTCAACGCGCAGCGCATGGCCGGGGTCTTGAGGCTGGTGGCGGAGAAGTCCGGCTGGGGCGCCCGTACCCTTCCGAAAGACACCGCAATGGGGGTGGCCTTCCATTTCAGCCACCTGGGATATTTCGCGGAAGTCGCCGAAGTCCGCGTGAATGCCAGCAGTCAGGTCAAAGTGAATCGGGTGTGGGTGGCCGGCGATATCGGCAGCCAGGTGATCAATCCCAGCAACGCCGTTTCCCAGGTGCAGGGTTCGGTGATTGACGGCCTGAGCCAGTTGATGAGCTACGAGATCAACATTTCCGGAGGCCGCGCGATGGAAAGCAATTTTCATCAGTACCGGCCGATGCGCATGTCCAGCGTGCCGCCGGTGATCGAGGCTCACTTCCTGACCAGCAACAACTCGCCTACGGGCTTGGGCGAGCCGGCGCTGCCGCCCATTCTGCCCGCAGTGTGCAATGCGATTTTCACCGTCACCGGCAAGCGCATCCGCTCGTTGCCGCTTTCCAAACACGGCTTCAGCTGGGGCTAGGCGAGCCTCTGCTGGAAGGGGCGCGAGCTACTGCGAACCCGCAACCAAACAAAAGTGAAACCATTCCGTCAAACGGGAGTATGATCGGGCGAGGTGGTAACCCGCGTCCGATGGGATGCGGCCATACGGTCCTGCCCATATTCTGCCGCCGCGCCCGGAAAGCAGGGTGTTGTGTCCGATCTCATCGGCGATCTCAAGTTCTCCGTTCGTCGTCTGTTCAAATCCCCGGGGCTTTCCCTTGTGGTGATCCTCACGCTGGCGATCGGCGTGGGCGCCAACACCGCCATTTTCAGCTTTGTGAATGGCGTGCTGCTGCGCCCGCTTCCGTTTCCGGAATCCGACCGGCTGGTGATGATCTGCGAGACCAATCAGGAGCGCATGGGCAACTGGTGCGGAGCGTCCCCGGCCAACATGACCGACTGGACGCGCATGGCGCGCAGCATCGAATCTGCCGGGCTCGCGCGCAGTTGGCCGATGGGCGTCCGCATGGAGCAGAAGACCGTGGGTGTGCAGGGCGGCATCGCCACACCTGACGTGTTCAAGGCGTTTCGCGTGACGCCGGCTGCGGGACGCCTGATGTTGAAGGAAGACCTTCTCCCCGGACGGGAGCACGTGGTGTTGCTCGGACATAAATTCTGGACCGCGCGGCTTGGCGGTCGCGCCGACGCGGTGGGCCAGCGCCTGTTAATTGACGGCGAGAATTACGAAGTTATCGGCGTACTGCCCGCGGAATTTGAGATTCCGAAGCTCGAAACCGTGGAAATGTGGATTCCCTTGTGGCCCGAGCGGCAGACCTGGCGCGGATGGCGCGGCTTCATCCCCTTCGGCCGGCTGGCGCCAGGCGCGTCGGTGGAATCGGCAAACGCAGAAATGCAGACCATCCAAGCGCAACTGGCCAAGGAATATCCCGAGGATAACGCTCCGTTCGGGGTTGCGGTGCAATCGTTGAAAGGAAACATTGTCGCCCCGGTCCGGCTGGCGTTGCTGGTCTTCATGGGCGCGGTCGGGCTGGTGCTGCTGATTGCGTGCGCCAACGTGGCCAACCTGCTGCTGGCGCGCGCGTTCAGTCAAGAAAAAGAACGTGCTGTGCGACTGGCCCTGGGAGCGAGCCGCATGCGCCTATTGCGGCTGGCCATGGCAGAAAGCGTGCTGCTGGCGCTGGTTGGTGGAGTCCTGGGAATCTTTCTCGCAGCCTGGATCGTGGATCTGTTTCGCGTATTGGCGCCCGCCTCGTTTCCGCGCATGGAGGGAGTGCAGGTGAACGTGCCGGTCATGGCATTCACGCTGCTGGTTTCCCTTCTCACAGGGGCATTCTGTGGATTGCTGCCGGGGCTTGCCGCAGGTGGCGCGAATCTGCAGGACGTCTTGCGCGCGGGGCGCGGCAGCGGCGAAGCCCGCAATTCCGGTCGCATGCGCAATGTGCTGGTGGTCGCCGAGGTCGCCCTTGCTTTTGTCCTGCTGGTGGGCGCGGGATTGCTCGTCCGCAGTTTTGCCAGCCTGCTGAACTGGCAGCCCGGGTTTGATACCTCGCACCTGCTTACCATTCCTGCGTTCACTTCGCCGGGCAAATACGCAACGAAAGAACAGGTCGGGGCGTACTTTGCCCGGGCGGTGGACGAACTGCGCGCCGTGCCAGGCGTAGCCTCGGTGGGCGCCGGATCTGCCGGGCCGCTTTTCGGCGGGGACGGGAGCCAGGAATTCCAAATCGCCGGGCGCCCGGCCCTTCCTGCCGGGCAACGGCCCACGGCATGGTGGTTTGATGCCGACTACAATTATTTCCAGACCTTCGGCATTGGGCTGGTTCGCGGCCGCTACTTCACTGCAGACGACCGCATCGCCACTCCGGGAGTGGCCATCATCAACGAAACCATGGCGAATCGCTATTGGCCCGGGGAGAATCCGATCGGACAGCGCGTCGAAATGCTCGCCACCAAAATGAATCTCGAAATCGTAGGGGTGGTGCGCGATGTGCAACCCTTCCGTCCCGGCGACACCACGAAGGCGGAAGTTTATTGGCCGTTCGCGCAATTTCCGCGGTGGGGTGTTCAGTTCATCGTGCGTACCTCCACGGATCCGGTGCAGATGATTCCTTCCCTGCGCGCCCAGTTGGAGCGATACGACGCAGATATGGACCTCGGGCGAATCCGCACCATGGAGCAGCACGTTGACCGGCAATTGGTGGATCCGCGCTTCAACATGACGCTGGCCATGATCTTCTCCTTGCTTGCCTTGCTGACTGCGGCGGTGGGCATTTACGGCATGCTGGCCTTCAGCGTTGTTCGCCGCACGCAGGAAATTGGGGTGCGCATGGCGCTCGGCGCCAAGCGTGGGGACGTCTTCCGGATGATGATTAGCTACGCCCTGAAGCTGGCCCTGGCCGGTCTGGCCATCGGACTGGTGGGCGCTTTCTGGGTTACCCGCTTCCTGAAGGGTTTGCTGGTCAGCGTCACGCCGCATGACCCGCTCACCTTCGCGGGGACAGTGCTGCTCTTTCTGGCGATCGCCGTGCTCGCCTGCTACGTGCCCGCGCGCCGCGCGACCGCGGTAGACCCCATCGTCGTCTTGCGGTATGAATAGGCCTGCGGGGCAATGCCCCTCCAGAGAAGCGCATGCGGCGGACAACTTGGGTGGTTTCTGCGTTGCTGGTCATAGCCGGCTTGGCTGGGGCGCAAAAAAAAGAAGATGAGCGGTTGCAGAATTGTGCCACCGTGTTGAAAGAAATCCTCGACATCCCGGACGGCATCCCGAAAGATATTCTGGACAAGGCGGAATGCGCCGTCGTTTTTCCTTCCGTAAAGAAGTTTGCTATCGGCCTGGGCGCAAGTTACGGCCGTGGCGCAATCATTTGCCGCGGGGGTAAGGATTTCAAAGGCCCGTGGGGCGCGCCGGCTATGTTCGCGCTCGAAGCTGGAAATATTGGATTGCAACTGGGCGGGCAAGCCACCGATTTCGTCCTACTGGTAATGAATGCCAAGGGCGCGGAGTCGGTGATGAGCAGCAAGGTCAAACTGGGCACCGATGCTGCAGCCGCGGCAGGACCCAAAGGCCGCGATTCTGCTGCCGCCACCGATGTGGTGATGAAGGCAGAGATCCTTACATACTCGCGTTCGCGCGGATTGTTTGCGGGCGTTTCGCTCGAAGGCTCGACGCTGCGTGAAGACGGTGACGCGAACAAGAAAGTGTATGGCCGCGCGGTCACAGCGAAGCAAATTGTGCGGGAAAGCGTTGTGCAGCCCACTTCTGCCGGCGTGAGTATGGCGGGCTTCCTCAACGCGAAATCGCCCAAGAATCTTTCAAAATGAGGCCGCGCGGGAGAAAAGGTTGGGTTGTGAGCAAAATTTCTCGGTTTTTTCTTGCATGCGTATTGGCGGCTCCTCTTGCGAATGCTCAAAAGGTGGAAGAAGAGATTCTGAGCAGGGCTGTTTGGGCTTTGCAGAATGCGGCCGATGTCCCTGAAGGAATCCCTCCACCAATCCTCAACAAAGCTGAATGCGTCATCGTGTTCCCATCAGTGAAGACATTCGGGTTTGGCTCCGGGACGGCTTCTGCCAGGGGCGCCTTGACCTGCCGCACTGCCCCTGATTTCACCGGCGCCTGGGGCACTCCGGCGATGTTTGTGCTGGATAGCGGCCCGGTCCAATTCAAATTCGTTGAGCAGGAAACGGACTTGATTGTGCTGGTGATGAGTCCGGAGGGTGCAGAATCCGTGTTGAAGGCCAACCTAGTCTTGAAGTTTGAATCTGCGGGGAAAGGGCGCGAAGCCGCACCCGGGCCCTCCGTCCGCGAACTGAGCCGCGAGGCTGGCACCGCGAGAGCTGACTTTCTCGTCTACCGGAGGTCTGGCGATTCCATGCTTGGCGCTTCTCTGGAGGGCTGCGTCCTTCGCGCAGACACAGGAGCAAACAGAAAAGTTTACGGCTCGCGGCCGATGACAAAGCAGATCGTCTTTCAGAACGTGGTACCGCCGACCGCGTCGGGCAGGAAGATCGCGGACTTCTTGAACCAAAGGTCGCCGAAGAATCTTTCGAAGTAGGTGGTAGTGGGTCAGTTTTGAATTTCAACCTCAAGGGGTCGGACCTTAGTTCCGACAATCAGGGTTTGCTTCCATAACTTTCGCGCTGGGAATGCGCTGAACAGCGTATTTCCCGTGTGGAGAACAGCCGGCGGGAAGCAAGACTTCTTCGTCGTGGCCTGTAGCCCCGATCGCTCGCCATTTTACTTCGCTGCCTCGCCGGCCCAACGAGTGCGGCCCCAGCGACAGGATTTGTCCGCCAGCCACGCGTTGAACGGCGCATTGCCAAAATCCAGAATCGTGCTCGGTTTTCCGTCCGGGCCATAGATAGCCTGTCCGGCGGGAGGTGGCTCCTGCGTTTGAATGGCGAACTGTTGCTGAACGCGGCCAGGGACGATGCGGTTATCCGCATTGACTGCTTCCCACAAAATCTGCATGTACTGGCTTTCCTCAAAATAGATGGGCCTCCCGCTCCAACCTTGCGGAGATTCAACCGTCAGGGGTACGTTGCCGGGAATGCTCAGCATTTCACGGTGATGCGCGCTGCCGATCGAAATTGCGCGGATGGCACTGGCGGTGGAATTGGAAACGATCATCACTAGGCGGCGTCCGCTGGGCGTGCGAAATCTGGCAAACGAGATTTCAATTTCGGTGGTGGGCCCGTCGCAACCGCCGGCATCCGGACCGGTTTCCGATTGTGCCGGACGCGCGGCGGCAGAATGCTTTGCCTGTTCGATCCGCTGCGCGGCGTACTTGCGGACGCGCTCGCTGGAATCCTGCAACAGCTTTTCCGCGGTTTCCTCCGCGAGGGCTTTGTTAGTCGCAAGGTAGAAGCGCACTTCCTCGGCAGGATCCGCGGCCAGTGCGGCCAGCGCATCCGGCGGAGCGGCGGGGTTGAGGGCAACGTTGCGGCGAACGATCGTATCTGGATCGCGCGCCAACGCCGCAAGCACGTGCGCCGGTGCTGCTGTGTTGGTGGCCAAGCCCGCGCGAGTGGAGCGGTGCGTATCGGCCCCGCCAGCTCCTGGCTCGGTGGATTCGCGAGCCAGTTGCTCGAGGATTTCCTGCGGCGTGTGCTGGTTCGCAGCCAGCCCCCAGCGGACTAGATAGGAATCATCACGCTGAAAAATCTGGCGCAGCGCTGAGGGAGGGGTCAGCGCATGCGCAGCGACGTCGCTCAGCACATACGAATCTTTCGATTGCGCGAGTAGTGGAATCGCCTCCGCGGGAAGGCTGGGATTGCGCAACGCGTGGCGAACGACGGCCATTTGGTCGCGATCGTAGGTATCAATGAACTCTTGTCGCTTCTGATGCAGGCCAGCGTCATCGGATTTCGCAAGGGCGAGAAGAACCTGTTGCGAAACTTGCGGATTTCGCGCAACGGCAGAAAGCACAAAATAATCTCGACGCTCCATGGCCCCTTGAAAGATAGCCTCCAGTTGAGCTGGACCGGTGGCTGGGTCTTTTGCCCGGTCGAATTCCAGGATGCGTCCGCCCGAGCGGGCCGCATACCCAGACCCGATGACGATCGCCGCCAGTGCGAACACCAGAAGAATCCGCCCGGCTGTGCCGCCTGCTAACGATTCGCGCCAATGCAACACCCGGTGCAAGCACCAACCCGCGAACCCGGCAACCGGCGCGGCCAGCGTCGCGAAGAAGGGGACAAAAAGTATGCCAATCCCCGCCGTCGAGGATTTCTGCCGCAGGATCAAGAGGACCAAGACTGCCGCCGTCAGGCAGCTCCCCAGGGCGGCGGAACGGAAAACCCAGGCCCCCACCCCGGTGCGTTTTCGAATGGCGAGAAGAAGCAAGACCAAGGCAGCAGCGATCGGAAGACCAAAATAGTAGAAAGAGAGCATACCGTCTCCTGAAGTAGACGAAAGGAGTGATGTCCGGCGAAGTGAAGCC
This sequence comes from uncultured Acidobacteriaceae bacterium, assembly GCA_964500065.1. Lineage (GTDB taxonomy): Bacteria > Acidobacteriota > Terriglobia > Acidiferrales > UBA7541 > CAZCNH01. Next base: position 34,468 of record CAZCNH010000020.1, on the reverse strand, counting down.
GGCCGCGGGAGCACCCCTTGCACAATCAAGACTACGGGGACGTTCAGCTTCCTTGCAAGGGCCGCGCAGACAATACCTGACGGGCGGCGCTACTTCTTGTAGATACGGCGATGGACTATCTCCATGTAGTTGTCGGGTTTCGGCGGGATCACGAAACCGTAGCGAGCGTACAGCTTGTGCGCGTCGCGAGTCACAAGGCTCCAGCGGCGCAGGCCCTGCAATTCGGAATGAGCAAGAATGCACTCCATCAGCCACTTGGAAAGTCCCTGCCCGCGGTGCGATTCCAGGATGAACACATCGGCGAGATAGGCGTAGGTCGCAAAATCGGTGATCACGCGGGCGAATCCCACTTGCGCGGCGCCTTCGTACACGCCAAAGCATAGCGAACCGCCGATCGAACGTTGCACAGTTTCCCGGGGAATGCCTTCGGCCCAGTAACAACGCGTCAGGTAGTCGTGGATCACGTCCAGGTTCAGCCGCTTTGGATCGGTGCTGATGGAAAAAGCTCCGCGTTGCCACTCGCGAACGGTATCCAGCTTGAGGCAGGTCCAATGGCGCGCAACCGGCTTCCCGGCCTGTTCTGTCGAATGACTCATCCCTGTGTGCCTCGCTCGAGTTGTCAGGAATTGTCAGCCGCAGCAGAATTCGCGGCAACCCCCAATTTGGCGCGGTGACCGGAAAGTTCCTTTGACTTGCTTCGCAACGCGGGCATAGCATTAGAAGAGGCCGCGCCGAATCGGATCTTGTCGTGATCGGCGAAACCGTTTCCCATTACCGCATTCTGTTCCAGTTGGGCGTTGGTGGCATGGGTGTGGTGTTTTGTGCGGAAGATTTGCGCCTGGGCCGCACCGTGGCTCTGAAGTTCATTTCCGAAACACTGGCCCGCAACGCGCAGGCGATTGAAAGGTTCGAACGCGAAGCCCGCGCCGCTTCCGCACTCGATCATCCCAACATATGCACGGTATATGAAATCGGCGAGCACGAGGGAAAACCGTTCATTGCCATGCAGTATCTGGAAGGGCAAACGCTGAAGCAGCGGATGGGTGCGGCGCCTGTGGAAAGCCGCGAAGCCTTGCGGCTTGCCGGGCAGATTGCGGAAGCGCTGGCAGCCGCGCATGGCAAAGGGATCGTCCACCGGGATATCAAGCCATCCAATATTTTCCTGACGCGGCAAAACCAGGTGAAGGTGTTGGATTTCGGTCTAGCCAAGCTTCCGCACTTGCAAGCCCTGGACCCTGCTGCGCCTACCGGTGACGTCGAACTGGATACCGCGCGCGGTACCCTGCCGTACATGGCACCGGAGCAACTGCTGGGGATGGAGGTGGATGCGCGCGCCGATTTGTACTCGCTTGGAGTCTTGCTCTACGAACTTTGTACCGGCCGCAGGCCTTTCGAGGAACAGCTGAGCACGGCATTGGTGAACGATATTCTGCACCGCCGGCCGGAACCGCCCGGGCAGGTGCGCCCGGGGGTCCCTGTACGTCTGGATCGGTTGATTCTGCGCTGCTTGGAGAAAAAACCGGCGCAGCGATTTTCGTCTGCGGAAGAGTTGCGCAGCGAAATTCAGCGCGTGCTCGAGCCGGAAGCGGCTGAACCGACGCTTGCCGTCCTGTATTTTGAAAACCTGAGCGGCGCCCGTGAGGACGAATATTTTCGCGACGGAATGACGGAGGACGTAATCACCGAGTTGACGAAAATTCGCAGCTTGCGGGTGCTGCCGCGTTCGGCGATCGTGGCCTTTCGCGACCGGCCGGTGACGGCCCCCATGGTCGGACAGCAGCTCGGTGCGGAGTATGTGCTGAGCGGCTCGCTCCGCCGCGTGGGCAACCGGGTGCGCATCACCGCACAACTGGTGAGCGTGCAGAACGGCTACAGTCTGTGGGGTGACCGCTTCGACTTCGAAATGGCCGACTTGTTCGCCATGCAGGATCAAATCGCGCGGAGTATTTCCTCGGCGCTGCAAATTTCACTCTCGCCCCAGGAAGAGCACGCTTTGTCCTGCCGCCCCACGGGAAGCCCGCGCGCCTATGATTTCTACCTTCGCGGGCGCGGTCTGGCCAGGCGCAGTACGCATGCGGATCTCGAGTTGGCGATCGAAATGTATGAGCGCGCTATCGAGCTCGATTCGCAGTTTGCGCCGGCCTATGGCGGAATCGCCATCGCCTGTGCCTTGATCTACGATTGGCACGAAAAAAATCCGCGCTGGCTGGATAAGGCTGAGCAGGCCTGCGCACGAGCGGAACAGATTGACCCTCACATCCCGGAAGCCTTGGCGGCCAGGGCGCGCATTTGCTGGTCGCAGCACAATTACGACGAAGCCATTGCCCTCGCCGGCAGGGCCATTGAAATCAAGCCGGACTGCGAGAACGCTTACTGGACGCTGGGGCAATCCTATTTCGCGTCGGACCGCTGGGCCAATGCCGCCGCGCTGGTTGAGCGGGCCATCGAGTCCAGCGGCCACGACTACAATGTGTACGTGCCGCTGATCATGGCGCTGGAACGTTTGGGCCGGTTGACCGAAGCCAGCCGCCTGCGCCAGCAGCAATTGGAAGTGATGGAGCGGCACGTCGAACACGTTCCGGAAGATGTCCGCGCGCATATCCTGATGGCCAACGCCCTGGCTTCTTTGGGAAAAGCGGAAGCCTCGATCAAGCACCTGAAGACCGCGGTGGGCCTGCGGCCGCACGATTCCAACGTGCTGTACAACGCCGCATGCACCTACGGTGTGCTGGGCAAACCGGCGGAAGCCCTGGGCGCGCTGCGGCAGGCGGTCGAGGCGGGTTTCGACGCATTTGATTACGCGGCGCGCGACCCTGACCTGTCCTGCATTCACAACGAACCCGAGTTCAGGCAGTTTCTGCAACAGCAAATCGGGAGGCCAGCCTCCTCTTCGGCGCACAATTCATAAGCGGACGTCGCCTTGCCATTTCGCGCTCGCGGCCGGTTTGCTAAAATTCGCCGCGGAATGAAATCCCTGCGAACGGCCTTCGCCAACTACAAACGGATCGCGGCTCTCTGTCTCGTGGCTGCCGCCGCGCAGGGGCAAGCGGTTGACCCTGCCGCGGAGCGCATGGCGCGCACGGTGACGATTTACCGCGACACCTATGGCGTGCCGCACATCTTCGGACCTACCGATGCCGCGTGCGTCTTCGGATTGATGTACGCGCAAGCGGAAGACAATTTTCCGCAACTCGAGCAAGACTACATCCGCGCCATCGGCCGCAGCGCAGAAATCAACGGCGTGGAATCCCTGCAGGCCGATCTTTCCAATCGCGCCTTCCAGGTGAACCACTTGGCGCAGGAAGAATACGCGCGGCTGGATGCGCGCACCCGCGAGTTGCTCGATGCCTTTGCCGCCGGCTTGAACTATTACCTGGCCAAACATCCTGAAGTGAAGCCCGCGCTGCTCACGCGGTTTGAGCCTTGGTTCCCACTGGCGTTCGAACGCGGCGGCGCAGGCGCGGCCACCCGCGGCGGATTGCGCCCGAACGAATTACGCCTGGGCGTGCGCGTGGATGCGCTGGAACCGCAGAAGCCTTCACCTGAGCAGATTGCGTATCTCGAATCCGCACTGGTTGCGGAAGATCGCGGCAACGACGGCTCCAACATGTGGGCCGCGCGGCCTCCAAAAACCAAATCGAAAAAGGCTCTTCTTTTTATCAATCCTCACGTCGGCTTTTTCGGCGGCGGACAGCGTTACGAAGCCCATCTTTCCAGCAAGCAAGGACTGAATGTTTCCGGCTTCGCGATCCTGGGAACGCCCTACATTCGCAGTGGCTTCACGCCCAACCTGGGATGGAGCCTGACCAACAATTACGCAGACACCGCCGACCTATACATCGAAACATTCGACGATCCTGCCCAGCCGCTGGCGTACCGTTACGGCTCCGGCTACCGCACCGCGTCGGAGTGGACCGACGAGGTGCGCGTGCGGGTAGATGGCAAAATCGAAACCTGGCGGTACAAGTTCCGCAAGACCCATCACGGACCGATCGTGGGCGAACACAACGGCAAACCCGTGGCCGCGCGCGTTGCCCGGATGGAAGAAGGCGGGCAAGCTGGGCAACGTTGGGCGATGAACCGCGCCCGCTCGCTCGATGAATTTAAGGCGGCGCTAAGACGCCTCTCGCTGACCGGTTCGAATTTCATCTACGCCGACCGCAAAGGAAACATTTTCTACTCTCACGGCAATGCGGTGCCGAAGCGCGGTCCTAAGCTTGATTGGACACAGCCCGTGGACGGCAGCCAGCCGGAAAACAACTGGCAGGGCTACCACGCGTTCGAAGAACTGCCGCAACTGACCAACCCGCCTTCGGGCTGGGTACAGAACTGCAACTCAACCGTGTTTCTCACTACGGGCGAAGCAAACCCGAAAAAAGGGGATTATCCGGCGTACATGGTTCCGGAAGACGACACGCCGCGCTCGCAGGCATCGCGCCGGATCCTTGGCTCTCCGGAAAAACTTGATTTCGAATCTTGGACGCGTGCCGCGACCGATAGCCGCGTGGCTCGCGCCGATACGGAACTGCCGAAGCTTTTCGAGATATGGGAAAGGTTGCGCGCTGCGGATTCCGCGCGCGCGGAGAAGACGCGCGAAGCCATCGAACTGTTGCGCGCATGGGACCGGGTCAGCACGCTGGATTCCACGCCGATGTCGCTTTTCATCAATTGGCTGCTGCGTCCGTGGGACCAGCGCAACCGCACTATGGAATTTGAGCAGGCGCGAGACCCGGAATTCTGGCAAATCCGCTTGCTCGATCTTTCGATGGAAAACCTTGTGGCGCGTTTCGGCCAGTGGCGCGTGCCCTGGGGCGAAGTGAACCGCATGCAGCGGCGCAGCAGCAGCGGCGAAGAACCTTTCTCCGACGACCTGCCAAGCCTGCCCGTGCGCGGCGGACCGAGTCCTGCTGGACTGGTTTTCACTTTCACCGCTCCCGCCCCGCGAGATACCAAGCGACAGTACGGCACCGCCGGCAATTCCTATGTGGCTGTGGTGGAGTTCGGCAAAACTCCGCAGGCGCGTTCCATTGTCACGTTCGGCCAGTCCGGCAACCCGCAATCCAAACACTTCTTCGATCAGGCGCCGCTGTATGCCAAGGGCGAGTTCAAGCCCGCTTGGTTCACCTGGAAAGAAATCAAGCGCAACCTCGAACGCAGCTACCATCCCGGCGAGTAGATCTTGCCGTCACCGGCAACCGCTGCTGCAAATTCCTGATAAGCTATTTTCGAAAAAGACTTGTGCCGTTCCCCCGCGCGGCGCGCAATGCATTTCCTGAGGAGAGAATCATGAAAGCCAAGAAGACTGTGACCCTGACAGCTTTTCTCACATTGATGATGCTCATTCCGTTACTCGGCCAGGCGCAATCGACCGGCGCGGGGGCGGCGCCGGACCGCGTGAAAACGCTGGTCGCAGAATGGAAGCGAATGAAACTCGGTGCGCAGGAATATGTCGATGCCATGCCCGAGGAAGGCATCGGCTTTAAGCCCACCCCGGAGATTCGCAGTTTTGGTGAACAGATGGTGCACCTAGCCGGAACAAACTATGCCTTTGCCGGCGCGATTACCGGGCAGGCGAATCCTTACGATGCGACCAAGGGCAAGAATCCGGAGCAGATGCCGGAATTGCGGCAGACCAAAGCCGCCCTGCGCGCATTTGTGCTGGGCAGTTACGATTTCATGATCCAGGGATTGGAAAAGCTGGATGCAGCCAAACTCGATGAGGAAGTCCAGTTTTTTAACTTGAAAGTGACCCGCGCGATGCTGCTGGCCAAGGCGCTCGAACACCATGCGCACCACCGTGGCCAAACCACGATTTACCTGCGGCTGAAGGGTGTAACGCCGCCGAGTGAACGGCTGTTCTAGTTAGGGATTCCGCGGCTGGCTCCCCTGGTGGATACTCTTTCCTGGAGAGGACTGCCATCGGAGCGAAGCGCTACCGGTGCAGTCGGGCTGTAGCTCACTAATGTTGGCCACGGACTCGTCTTTCGGGGAGGAGCTCGATACATCTACAACAAACGTAGGCGGGCGCGACCCATAGGGCGAAGTGGAGAGCAAACAAAAGTCAGCCAGGTCAGCACGAAAATGCGCCGATGATTCATCGCAAAGTGTGATGCCTCTTTTGCGCCGCGCGTAACCTCACTTCGTTTGCGCGAATTCGTAGAGGAACTCGACGTGGGAGAACGCGGCGCCGTCCATTCCCTGAATCTTGGGATGCTTGGATTCGATCACGTAGAACTCATCGGGCGCATGCGCGCCGCCGCCGTGTCCCAGGCCGAAATGTCCGGCAGGCAGCTTCAGCGGCTCGCCGGTGAAGACGCACCCCGGCCATGAACCGGCAAGACGCGGCATAATCACCGGATCAATCCCGTGCTGGCGATAGACCGCGGTTTCCGCGCGGATGATGGCGGAATCGGCCGGCGTGCTGGTGGGATCGTAGCCGCCGCTCATGTTAACTTCGATGTCGCCGAAGCCTCTTTTCGCCAGATGCGCCTTCAGCAGCGTCAGTGTTTCGGCCGCGGTCATGTCGGGTACCAGGCGCATGTCGAGCTTGGCCACGGCGCGCGCCGGAAGAATGGTTTTGCCGCCGGGACCGGTGTAGCCACCCACCAGCCCTTCGATATTCACCGTGGGGCGCGAGACCAGCATCTCCAGCGATTCCTGCCAACCGGCATCGCGCACCCAATGCTCCACGCCCATCGCTTTCTTGGTGGTGGCTTCGCTGATGCGCTTGGCCACGTCGGCTACCAGCCGCTTTTCTTCCGCGGAAATGGGCCGCGCCCTGGCGGCAAAGCCTTCGATGGCTGGCTCGTTGCCATCGGCGGAGACTAATGTGTTGAGCGCCTGCACCAGGTGCCACGCGGGGCTGTCCACGCGGGCTTTGTTGCTGGAGTGAATGTCCTTCTTGGGACCGCGGCCCCAGCGTTCTCCGCTGGAAATCAGTTCGCATTCCACCACGCCTTTGGCGCCCAGCGTGATGGTTACGTTGCCATCGGAATCCTGTGATGGGAACGGCATGAAAATCCCGGCGCATTTCTTCATTGCCGCCAGCACTTCCGGGGTGTGCACCAACTGACGGAAATGCGGTGAGCCGATTTCTTCTTCGCCTTCAGCGACAAAAACGAAGTTCACGGGAAGTTTCATGCGCGCGCCGCGTAGCGCGTGCAGCGCGGCAAGAAATGTGGCTTCCGGCCCTTTCTGGTTGGTCGCGCCGCGCCCGATCAGAACTTTGCCCAGGTTCGGCCGGTCAATGAGCGCAGCGTCGAACGGCGGCGAAGACCATTCGGAGGGATCCACCTGCTTGACGTCGTACATGTAATAGATGCCCAGGGTGCGCGGCGCGCCCGCATCCAAAGTGGCGAAGACGCCGGGATGGCCATCGGTTGGCATCTTCTTGATGTTGGAGAAGCCGGCCTCACGCAGCATTTCCATCATCAATTGGCAGCCTTCGTTCATCCCGCGGTTTTCCGCGGCGATCGAGGGCTGGCGGATCCACGTCTGCAAGCGGCGCACCGCTTCGTCATGACGCTTCTCAATTTCCGCGCGCACCCTGCCCAAATCAGCTGTTTGTGCTCCGAGCCATCCCGGTAGTGCCATCGCCGCGGCGCTGGCGGCGGCCCCTTGGACAAATTCCCGGCGGTTGAGCGCACTGGAACCGGCGGCGCATTGGCCGTTCTTGTGTGCTGACATTGGACCCTCCTGCAAGAAGTCTGGAATGATGGGCGCAAGCCTATAATGACTCGCACTGAACCGGCAACCGCAGCGCGGCGTCTTTCTTAAGTACGCACAAAGACTGGCGGTGTGCCTAAATTGGCCGCAATGGCCCTTTTGTTGGCCCGCAGTATGGGTGTATAAATACCAAGTTCCCGGTGATGCGGATACATCCAGCAGTGCCGGCGCATCTTTTGCGTTTGGGGAGATCTATCGCAGCCCGGCAAATTCGTTAAGGAGAAAGACAGAATGTCGTTGCGAATTAATGATGAAGCGCCCAATTTCACCGCGGAAACTTCGCAGGGGCAGATCAATTTTCACCAGTGGATTGGGGATGGCTGGGCCATCCTGTTTTCGCACCCGAAGGATTTCACGCCGGTGTGCACCACCGAGCTCGGCTACATGGCCGGGCTGCAGCCGGAATTCCAGAAGCGTAACTGCAAGATTATCGGATTAAGCGTGGATCCGGTATCGAGCCACAGCAAGTGGGCGGCTGACATCGAAGAAACGCAGGGCCACAAAGTCACCTATCCCATGATTGGCGACCCTGAATTGAAGGTCGCGAAACTTTACGACATGCTGCCAGCCGAGGCGGGAGACACCTGCGAAGGCCGAACCGCCGCCAACAACGCCACGGTGCGCACCGTGTTTGTCGTCGGTCCCGACAAGAAGATCAAGCTGATGCTCAGCTATCCGATGAGCACCGGCCGCAATTTCGACGAAGTGCTGCGCGTACTCGATTCCATTCAACTTACCGCAAAACACAAAGTGGCCACGCCGGTAAACTGGCAGAACGGGCAGGACGTGATCATTCTGCCCGCCGTCTCCGACGAAGAGGCCAAGCAGAAATACCCCAACGGGTGGAAAGCGCCCAAGCCGTATCTGCGCATCGTGCCGCAGCCGAAGTAATTCGCTGCCTCAACGGCCCGGAAGAAGAAATCCTCATCCCGAAGCGCTGGTGCCGGGATGGGGATTTTTTCTGCCTGCAAGCTCCCTGAAGGAACCTCAGCAGCGAACTCTTCTCCAGCGGGTGGGTGTATCATCTGCAAACCATGGGAGAAGGCAGGCCACGCAGTTGGAGCGGTGAACTGTGGGGCGGGTTGGCCGCCATGCTGGTGGCGCTGCCCTCTGCGATCGCGTTTGGCGTGACCATCTTCGCGCCGTTGGGCGCGCGGTATGCGGCGCAAGGCGCCATTGCCGGAATTATCGGCGCCATCGTGCTGGGGATGGTGGCGCCGTCGCTGGGCGGCACCAACCGGTTGATTACCGCGCCCTGCGCTCCCGCGGCGGCGGTGCTGGCCGCGCTGGCCATCGAGCTGACCCAACGCGGGGTGAACGCCGATTCGGCGGTGTTGCAGATGATGATCGTAGCCGCGCTGTGCGGCATGTTCCAGATTTTCTTCGGCGCGATCGGCCTGGGCCGGCTCATCAAGTACATGCCGTATCCGGTGGTGAGCGGCTACCTCAGCGGCGTGGGGTTGATCATCATCGTCAGCCAGGTGCCGAAGCTGCTGGGCGCCCCGAATGGCGCGCATTTCTGGGAAGCGCTGCGCGCTCCATCGCATTGGAATCAGAGCGGCATTATCGTGGGCGCGGTCACCATGGTGACGATGTTGCTGGCGCCGCGGGTGACCAAAGCGGTTCCGGCGGCCATCCTTGGACTGGGCGCCGGCGTTCTGGCCTACTTCGTCCTCGCGCAATTTGATTCATCATTGTTGTCCCTTACCGGGAACAACCTGGTTGTTGGCCCGATTGCCAGCTCCTCGGGCACGCTGGACGGGTTTAGTGGACGCTTTCGCGCCATCGCAGGCCTGCGCCTCGCGGAGTTGCAGCTTCTGGTGATGCCCGCTCTCACGCTGGCCGTGTTGCTTTCCATTGACACGCTGAAGACCTGTGTGGTGCTGGATGCGCTCACGCGCTCGCGGCACAACTCCAATCGCGAACTGTTCGGACAGGGCATGGCAAACCTCGCGTCCTCTTTCGCTGGCGGCGTGCCTGGAGCGGGACAAATGGGCGCGACCCTGGTGAATATTTCCAGCGGGGCCAACACCCGCTTCTCCGGTGTGATCGAAGGCACACTTGCGCTTCTGGCGTTTCTGGCGCTGGGCAGCCTGATCGCGTGGGTGCCGATCGCCGCCCTGGCCGCCATCCTCATCGTGATCGGCGTGCGCATGTTCGACCGCAACAGCCTGCATCTGTTGCGCTCGCGCTCGACCATCCTGGATTTTGCGGTGATTGTCGCGGTGATCGTGGTGGCGAAAACCATCAGTTTGATTGCCGCTTCTGCGGCCGGCATTGGCCTGGCGATTCTGCTGTTTATCCGCGAGCAGGTAGGCGGATCGGTGGTGCGGCGCATCACCTACGGCAACCAGATGTTTTCGAAACAGGTGCGCACGCCGGAAGAAATGGAATGGCTGGAGAAGCGCGGAGACCAGACTGTGATTTTCGAGTTACAAGGCAGCCTCTTCTTCGGCACCACCGACCAGTTCTACAAAGCGCTGGAACCGGAGCTGAAACAACGAAAATACGTGGTGCTGGATATGCGCCGCGTGCTTTCCGTGGACGTAACCGCGGCGCACCTGCTGGATCAGGTGGAAGATATGCTCGCCGAGCGCGGCGGGCTGCTGATCTTCAGCCACTTTCCACGCAATGTCCCCAGCGGCAAAGACTTGGAAGGATATTTCGCCCAAGTGGGGATAGTCCGTCCGGAACACCATGTGCGCGTCTTCAATGCGCGCAATGAAGCGCTGGAATGGATTGAAGATCGCATCCTGGAAGAGGCCCGCGTGGAGCGAGCCGCGGAAAAACCTCTGGAGTTGCGTGAAATGAGCATCTTCCACGGCCGCAAAGCGGAGACCCTGGAGGCGCTGGAAGCCTGCATGGAAATTCGAACCTTCCAGGCGGGCGAAAAAATCTTTACGCAGGGCGAGGCGGGAGACGAACTGTTTCTGATCCGCCGGGGGGCGGTTCGCATTCTGCTGCCGCTTGCGGGCCAGCAGGCCTATCACCTGTCCACCTTTGGGCGCGGGGATTTTTTTGGCGAAATGACGTTCTTGGATAGGGAGCCGCGTTCGGCAAATGCCGTTGCCCACTCCGATACCGAGCTGTTTGTGCTTTCTCGCGCGCGCTTTGATGCTCTGGCCGACGACCACAAACGGCTGGCCATGCAGCTCCACGAAGGACTGGCGCGCACCATGGCCGTGCGCCTCCGCCGCGTCAACAAGGAATTGCGCGCGTGGCAGGAAGGCTAAGGGGCGTGATTGTGAAATGTGTTCGTCCCGGCGGGTATCTGGGACAATTCGTTGGCCAACGAAGTTGAGCGCGGTCCAAGTCGCGATCTTCAGAGTGAGCGAATTCAAGAAACAAGCAGCGGCAGAATCAAGCCTCGAGCAGCTTGGCAATCACATCGGCCGCGTGGTAAGTGGTTTTGTGGGGCGGCAGGAACCGGGGGATTCCGCTCAGGTCATCGCCGCAGGTCACCAGGCCGGTTTCCGTGTACTTGCCGCCACGAACCTGTGGGTGGCCGATGTTCGCCACCAGAGCGTTGCAGAGGCATTTTCGTCCCACGGTGTCCTCTTGCAGCCCGCCCTTGGATAGGTACACGGTCACCGGCTCTCCGGCGCAGCGATAATCAATCGTGCCCGTTTCCGTCCGGTAGGCCTCGCGAAGGAAGCCCAAATCACATATACGCGGCCTGGCCAAGTAAACCTCGCGCTCCGAAACCGTCCCTTCGAGTTGCGCAACTTTGAATGGATAACCGGTCGGCGAAGCCGATGGATCCGTGAAGACCTTGGCACCTCCGGATATCGCTTTCTTCAAAAGGGCCAGCTTGTAATCATCCCGCAAGCCGGATTCCTCGCAAAAGGCAAACGCAGTTCCGACTTGCACGCCGGCTGCTCCGGCAGCCTGCGCGCGCCGCAGTTCTTCGGCACTGCCATATCCTCCTGCGAGCCAGAACGGCAGGCCCAGTTCGCGCATTTTCCCCAGATCTACGTTGTCGCGCTCTCCATAGATCGGCTCACCCGCTTCGTTGAGTTGCATCTTCCCGCGCGGCGGCGCATTGTGTCCGCCCGCCGCCGGTCCTTCGACCACAAATCCGTCAATCCTGCCGTTGGCCTTTTTCAGCAAGGTTACGGCCAGCGTGTTGGAAGAAACGATCGGCAAAAAATAGGGCCTTCGCAACGGAGCAAGACCGCCCTCCATGAAATCCTGCGGCGCAAAATTAATCGTGGTGTCATCGCCACTTTGCGCTCCTGTGACGTTCAGTTCGTAGCTGGCGGGTTCATGATTGGCCAAACGGTCGAGCACGCCGGGGATGCGAATTGGTATGCCCGCGCCCATCAGTACGTACGCGACACCCGCCAGCATGGCGCCGTAAATCGAAGGCAGGTGCGGAATTTGAATTTTCTCCAGATAGTTAATGCCCACGGGGTGGTCATGATTCTCGCGGGCCAGAATGACCTCAACGAAGTTTCCTGCAATGCACAACTCGAGCAGTTCGCGCGGACTATCCTTGGAATGTTTCGGCAGGCTTTTGTAAGGCTCGCTTGATTCTTTGCCGCCGGGCACGTAGTACTTTTCCCAGATGCGCTCCGCCATTTTGCGGAAAGGAAAACGGTCGAGGCCGCGACGCATATGTCCGCCGGGATCGCCATCCTGCAAGCGTCTGGCGAGCAGGTGATCGAGCGCTGTGCCCGAAACTACTCCCAGTTGACCGAGTCGCGATACCGCTTGCGCCAACCGCCAACTGGATACGCCGGCGCCCATTCCGCCTTGAATGATGACTGGATGTTTGCTCACAGTATGTACAAGTATTACATAGCTGAAGGCTTGGCGCATCAGCACATCGCCACAGGAAATTGTGATTCAGCTCCCTTTTCCTAAGGCTTTTTCATCCACCCTTGCCTGCAGTAATCCATAAAGGGTGATGAATAAAGCCAGCAGAACCGTGACCCCGCAAATCAGAAGAGTATTCGTGACCATAGGATGATCCATGCCATTCGGTGGCGGAAACTTCTCATTCAGTGTCGGCATGAGCTTCGACGAGGACCCGAGAAGCGCAGCCAGCAGACCCGCGCCTCCGTTCGTCCAAGTGCCGATTTGCAGTGGCGCAGACCAGACCGTCGCGGTCGAGACACTCATCATGGGCGCGATAAACCACACCCATCCCTCCTGCACCAATTTGTTCGAGGATTCTGTCATGCCCGAGCGTTTGGCCAATCATGGCGCGGCCGGGCGGCGGCATCCGCGCATCATAAGCTGCTTGAGTCGCATCGTCAATTCAACCGAAGAAGAGAGGGTGTTTCCCTGTGAAGCGGGTGGGTGTGAAATCTTGGCGCGCCCTGGGGGACGACTTTAGAACTTCGGGCCCGCTGACCCTGGTTTATCAAGCAGCGGGGAAGGAATATGCCCTAGCTCTGGGCGAATCAATCGGACTGTTTCAAGGCTTTCGCTAGCTCAGCATACGTATCAGCGAAAAAAGAAACGTTGTGAAAGGCCTCCTTAGCAAGTGAATCGGCCACGCTGCGCACTATTTGTGGGTCGTCGCCGAAAACGATGATGCGGGTATTGTGGTCCTCAATCGGCAGTGTCCCGTCGTTCTTGGCGCGTTGCATTGCAGGATTGTCTTTGCCGCCCCGGGTTACTTCCATGCCGATCCATTTCGCGCCAGCGAGTGAACCTTTTTGGAACTGTTCGATTGAGCGCGTGTCCAACCACACCGATGTGAGGTCGTTCCGTTTGATGTGCCGCGCGCCCTCGGGCTCAATCTGGGTGAGTCCCCCCAGCGCCTTCCACACCGGAATGCCGAGCTGGTATCGCCGAACGTTGGTGTATCCGGCCGCGAGCAGCTCTTCCGCAACGCGCTTGCTTTTCCCACAGAACGGTCCGTTGCAGTAGAGGACCACAGCCCCGTCCTTGCGGCCATTGAGGAGCCGCCCAATCTCCGCAACATCGGAAACGTAAAGGGCCTTCGAACTTCCGGGCTTCTGGGCAACGTTGAGGGCCCCGGGGATATGGCTGATGGCAAATTCCATGTAGGGGCGCACGTCAAGAATCGTCGCGGCATTCTCCGCAAGGATGCGTCGCAATTCCTCGGTGGAGACTTCCTGTGTCCTGGGATTGAGTTCACCAAGCGTCGCCGTGCTGATGTCTGGCTTGGATTGCGCCTGCGCGGACGAGATGAAAGCCACCGCCAGGCTCAGGGCAAGAAAAGGCTTCAGCATTGTCCCCCCGGCAAGGGATACTAGCACCGCTTTCTTGACCGCAACAAGCTGAGGCAATTTCTGGGGAGCAGCGCGGCATCCAGTAAATTTGGCGCGCCCGGAGGGAATCGAACCCCCAGCCACCTGCTTAGAAGGCAGGCGCTCTATCCGTTGAGCTACGGGCGCGCGGCTTTGCAACACGATTGTAACGTGTGGGAAGCAAAATTCCGAGACAGTTCGCGGAAGTGAAGCCGCGCATAGCTCCAATCTTGTCCTCACTCACCCATTGGGGCAAACCCTTCGGGCAGTCTCTTCCCGATTTGGGAATTCCCTTGAAAGTAGCTACCTCGATGATATTATCCCAAGCTATTGGTGATAAATGAATTAGGTTGCCACTTACTACGATGGAGGGGCATCTGCTCTAGAAGGAATCGTTCCCAAGCTTGAATTTTTCTTAGGAGCTTCTAGACGCGATGCCATCATACGTGAGCCTTCTGGTCATTCAACCTGGAAGATTCGAAAAGCACGTTTCCCAAATCGCGGAGCGTGCCGGCCTCCAGTGGCTGCAAGCGGAGTCTGTTGCCGAAGCTGAGCAGCTTCTCAAGAGCCGCCCGGTGGATATCGTCCTGGCCGTGGTACACGAAGAGGCCGCGGGGCGGCGCCTGCTCGAACATCTCCTGGGTTTGAACCTCAAGGCACACTTGGTGGCGGTGACTGGGGACGCCAAAATTGCCCCTTCCCTGGCGGCGCCCGGCATCTCGCAGGTGATCCTGCTCGGGGAAGAAGAACACAAAAAGAAAGAGCTGAGGCGGGCGCTGGAAGCCTTGGGCCGAAGCGTCGAAATGAACCGTGAATCGAGCGGAGAACGAAGGGCGCGCTGGCAAGAAGGATACGGCGCCCTCTACGGCGGGTCTGAAAAGATGCAGCGCGTGTACCGCCTGATCGAGAAAACGGCACAGCACACCTACCCGGTGCTCATTCTGGGCGAAAGCGGCACCGGAAAAGAACTAGTGGCGCGCAGCATTCACGATAAGGGTCCGCGCAGCGGGGACCCGTTCGTTCCCGTGGATTGTTCGGCGCTGGCGCCGAGTTTGATTGAAAGCGAGTTGTTTGGGCACGTGCGGGGCGCGTTCACCGGTGCAAGTAGCGCCAAGCAGGGATTGATGGAATCAGCTTCAGGAGGCACGCTTTTCCTGGACGAGATCGGCAACCTGCCTGTGGATTTGCAGGCCAAGTTACTACGCGCGATTCAGGAAAAAGAGATCAAGCCGGTGGGTGCAAACATGCGGGTGCGAACCGATGCACGCATCATCGCCGCCACCAACCGCGATTTGGAAGATGGCATCCGGGAAGGCAATTTTCGCCAGGACCTGTACTTCCGGCTCAACGTGGTACAAATCCGCATCCCGCCTCTGCGTGACCGGCGCGAAGATATCCCCACCCTGGTGGACCATTTCCTCCATAAGTTTGCTTCGGAAACCGGGGGGCCCAAGCAAATTGCCGGCGAGGCTATGGAACGCTTGAAAAAATATCCCTGGCCGGGAAACGTGCGCGAATTGGAAAACGCGATGGAGCGGGCGATGGCCCTTTCCTCCGGTCCAGTCCTGCATGTGGCGGATTTGCCTTCCAATCTACAGCATCTTGACCATACGGCCGCTTTGAACGACGGGGTACTTTCCATGGAAGAAGTCGAGCGCCGGGCTATTTATCGGGCCGTTCAAGAGGCCGGGGGTGACAAACTGGCGGCGGCGAAGCTGCTGGGAATTGGCAAGACCACGTTGTATCGGAAGTTAAAAGAGTATGAGAGCAAGACCGGTTAGAGGGCGGCAATTCCTGTAAAGGCACTGGCAGGCCCTTTTTGGGAATGGACACTAATCTCCGCCTCATCTTTTTCCGACAAGTGCTTTGCTTGCAACAACAATTGAACCCTGCCCATTGGAATTCCTCTTGCACCATTGAGCAGCATGCCTGCGACTAGTCCTTTCCAATCCATCCGCTCGAAAAAGATGGCTCGCCGTCTTGTAGTGTTTGCGGCAGCCTTGCTTTCCATTACAGTGCTCACTTTTCTCATACTTGCAGCCAAGCTCTAGCCCACTGGCCTGCCGGGGCATACAGCCTTCCCTGCTTGTATTTCATCCAAATGGAAGAGCGCGAGTTGACGATTCCCTGTCCTCGGCACGCGCTGGAGGCTGGCGTGGCACAACGAAAAACATTGGCGGCAATTTTGGGATATGTGCTTTCTCTCCCGGTCGCGGCGCAGCCGGTTCAGGCGGGACCTGCAGCCGGCACTGCTGTGGTCGGGGAAGGAACGAGGTTTCTTGTCCGCTTGGAAAGCAAGCTCAGCACGCGCAAGGACAAGATTGGCAAGAAATTCAAGGTCAAAACCGCGGAGCCGCTGATTGCTTCGGATGGAACAATCCTTCCCCAGGGAGCCGAGATTCGCGGGCACCTGAGCCGTATCGAACCGGCGGCAGCCACCGGACGCGCGCGCCTGTGGCTCACTTTCGATGAAATCCGGGTTCCTGCAGGGAAGATTCCAGTGGTCGCTTCGGTGGCCAGTGTCCCCGGTGAACACAGCGTGCGCAAGGGAGACAGCAAGGAAGGCGAGATCGAAGCCCGCACCAGCCGGGGCACAGAGCAAATCGAAGCTGCAGCGGTGGGCGCGGCCATTGGCGCTGCGGCAGGCGCCGCATCCAGGGGCGGCAAAGGAGCTGCAGTGGGCGCGGCCGTTGGCGCGGCCACCGGCTTTCTGATCTCTTCCGGCATGGGCCAGGAATTGGAACTGCAAAAAGGCACAAAGATCGAACTCCAACTCGACCGTCCGCTGTACGTTGGCCGGAAGTAGGCAATGCTGCGAGGCCAGCCGGTCACCTTACTTGGCATCGGTGCATTGGGCTGATACATTCAAAGCGTCCAAAGAAGATGCCCGAATCCCCGCTGAACGGCCGTATCCTGATCGTGGAAGACGAGCACAATGCCCGTCTTGGTTACGAGGCATTGCTACGCTCCTGGGGTTGCGAAGTGCTGGGAGTGGGCAGCGCCGAGGATGCCCTGGCAAAATTCAAGGAATTTTCCCCCTCCATCCTGATTGCCGACGTGGAATTGCCCGGCATGAACGGGCTGGAGCTGCTCGGCAAACTCGCGCCGGAATTGGTGGCAGTGCCTGCAATCGTGATTACCGGGCGCGGCAGCGAAGAGCGGGCGGTGGCGGCGATCGAAGCGGGCGCGTTCTGGTATATCGAAAAGCCCATGAAGGCCCCCGTGTTGCAGGCGCTGCTGGAACGAGCGCTTGGGCGGGTGCAGGATCGCCGCGCGGCGGATTCGTTGACGCGGCAATTGCGTGCAGCAGGCCGGTTGGGCGACTTGGCCGGCACGTCGAAAACCATGCAGCAGGTGATGATGACCATCGAAACCGTGGCGCCTTCCACCGCCTCGGTGCTCATCACCGGAGAAACCGGCACAGGCAAAGAAGTGGTGGCTCGCACCCTTCACAAACTTTCGCCGCGCCGTGAGAAGCCCTTTGTCGCCATCAACTGTTCGGCGATCCCAGAATCGCTGATGGAAAGCGAAATCTTCGGCCATGAAAAAGGGGCTTTTACCGGCGCGGCCGAGCGCCGCATGGGCTGCTTCGAATTGGCCGATGGCGGCACGCTGCTGCTCGACGAAATCGGAGAAATGCCCGCTCCGACGCAGGCCAAACTGCTGCGCGTGCTGGAAGACCGCAAGGTGCGCCGCCTGGGCAGCAAATCGGAGACGCCGGTGGACGTCCGCGTGCTGGCCGCTACCAACAAGGATCCGCAAAAGGCTGTGGAGTCTGGGCAACTGCGCCAGGACCTCTACTTTCGGCTCAATGTGTTCCATGTGCAATTACCGCCGTTGCGCGACCACAAAGAGGATTTGCCCATTTTGACCGAACACCTGCTGCGCGAGTTGAATGAGAAACACGGTCGCAGCGTCCGCGGCGTGGCGCAGGATGTGATGAACCTTTTCAACAGTTATACCTGGCCGGGAAACGTGCGTGAATTGCGCAACGTGCTGGAGCGCGCGGTGATCTCGTGCGACCGTGAAGCCATTAGCCGCGCGCACCTGCCCGTAGATTTCGGCCATGCGGCGGTTGCGCCCGCCGGCCTTTCTGGATTGCGTTTTCCCGTGGGCACTACGGTCGGGCAGGCGGAAAAGGAACTGATCCACCAGACGCTGGCCGCCACCAGCAACAACAAAACCCGCGCCGCGGAATTGCTCGGCATCAGCCTCAAGACCCTGCACAATAAGCTCAAGGAATACGAGGCGGAAAACCCGAAATCCAATGCCGCTTCGACTCAAGACTAAGCTCACGCTTTCCACCGCCCTGCTGGTGCTTGCGGTCACGGCGGTGATTTCCGCCTTGTATGTGGCGCGGCTGGTCAACCAGGTGGTGGACCAGTCGCAGAAACGCGCGGAGTTCGTCAGCCAGCAGGTTTTCCTGCAAGCGCAAAACGCCGTAAACGACGCCGCTGCGGCCGGGTTGGTGCCCGAATCGAATGAGCCGGAAGCCATCCGTGAATATGTGCGGCTGGCGTTCGATCACAGCGCCGGGCTGACTTCGATGATTGAATCCTCGCTGGGCTATTCCCCGACGATCTATGAGGTCACCATTACCGATCGTGACGGCGTGGCGCTGGTTTCCAGCGATGCTTCGATGCCCGGGCGCGCGCCGCAAAAACGCCCGCCGCTGGAAAGCTTCGCCGCCGCAGGCTTTTTCCGCCAGATCAAAATGCTTTACGGGCCCACACAGATCCTGGAACTGGATCTGCCCTTCAATCTTGCCTCGCAACCCTATGGCGAGATCCGCGTTTCCCTGAACACTGCGTTCATGAAACGCGAGATTGAACCGATGTTGCAGAACGCCGCCGTCGCTGTGGGAGTGGTGGTGTTTTCGTTCACGCTGCTGGCGGCGCTGGTTAGCCATGTGTACCTGGCCCCGCTGGCGAAAATTTCTGCACAGTTGGATCGCATCTCGAAAGGTGAAATCGCGCCGGCCGCAGTCCGGTCTGCGGACGAATTCGGCCAAGTCAGCACCAAAATCAGCGAAATCGGCCAGCAGTTGCATGGAGTCCAGGAAATTTTCAGTACTTTGCGGGAAAACGTGAACCACGTGATGGCCGGACTCGATGATGGGTTGATCCTCTTCACGCGCGAGGGAAAGGCCGTGATGGTGAGTCCCGCGGTTCAGAAATTCCTTGGCGTTTCACCGGAGACGCTCACCGGCAAGGCGGTGAGCGAGGTTTTTCCCGTCGGGCATCCCCTGCGCGACGCCTTGCGCATCCAGGATGGTGCGTGGCAATCCGCCGGACCGGTGGAAGTTCATCTCAACGGTACCGGCGCGGGAGTCGCCGCCTCCCGCGTGGTGGCCAGTCTCGAAGCCATCCACGAAAGCGCCACAAAAGAAGCGATGGGAGCGTTGGTGATTCTGCGCGACGTTGAATCCATCGAACGGCTCGATTCCCATCTGCAAGTCTCGGAACGCCTGGCTGCGCTGGGCCGCGTGACCGCGGGCGTGGCCCATGAAGTCAAGAATCCCTTGAACTCGATGCGCTTGTGGATTGAGAACTTGAAGCAGGCCATCCCGCCGCCGGAAATCCCGAACGGCGGCACTTCGCCCATCGCGCATCAGGCGGTGCAGATTCTGGACAGTGAAATCGACCGCCTGGACCGCGTGGTGAAAACGTTCCTGGATTTTTCCCGGCCGGTGGAAATGGAAATGGGCGAGCTCGAGGTGAACGAATTGCTGCGCGAAGTCGCCAACATTGCCAAACCACAGTTCGCCAAGGCAGGCGCCGCGGTGGAAATCGGCGGGGCGCTCGAACCGTTCCATGTGCTGGGCGATCGCACTCTGCTGAAGCAAGCCCTTCTCAACCTGACGTTAAATGCCCTGGAGGCCATCTGCGAGCAGAAAGGCCGCTCCGAACCAGGGCGGGTGCGCCTGGAGGGTGCGCGACAGAATAACCGCATCACCATCCGCGTGCGCGATAATGGACCCGGCATCCCGGCTGAATTGCGCAACAAGGTTTTTCAGTTGTACTTCTCGACGCGCCCGGGCGGCAGCGGCATTGGTTTGGCCACGGCGTTTCGCATCGTGCAGATGCATAACGGCTCGATGGATTTTGTTTCTGAGGTCGGCCGTGGCACGACTTTCGTTATCGACTTGCCGCAGGCCGGCTAGAGCCCGTAGGCCGGCGGGGCAGGGCAGCAGGCACTACAGACTTTCGCCGCCGCTTCAGCGAGAATATAAGGAAAATGTTGAGGACTTTCCCAGTCTGGACTCGAAGCGGGCAGTTGGTTTTGCTGCTGGCGGGGGTGTTTACCTTCGCCGGTTGCCACAGACAGAAGATTCAGGCGCCGCCGCCCGCGCCGTTGCCCACGCAGGGGAATCCCCCGCCGGAAATGGCGCCTCCGGAAGTTTCCGGAACGCCGGATAAGACTCCACCCACGCTCACTGTGCCCGCGCCCAAGCCGCCTCCTCCCAGAACCCGCCCGCGCAGCACTACCCATCCGCCCGACCCGGAACCGGCGGTAACCGAGCCCGCTTCACCCAAGCCCGAGCCGCCCCGGATTTCCCCGCGCTATACGAAGGAAGAAGAAGCGGCCCTGCGCGAGCAGACCAGCCGCTCCATCGCCAAGGCCGAGAGCAACCTGCAGCGTGTGAGCGGGCGCCGGCTGAATGCCGCCCAGAACGATATGGCGGAAAAGATCCGCGGCTATCTCGGCCAGGCCCGCGAAGCCGCCCAGTCGGGCGACTGGTTCCGCGCGCAAAATCTCGCCAGCAAGGCTGAAGTGCTCTCCGAGGAATTGGCAAAATCCCGCTAGGGGTAGCCTTGTGGTCTTTCCCGGCGTGCGG
>CAZCNH010000020.1:0-13581 GCA_964500065.1 uncultured Acidobacteriaceae bacterium | reverse complement strand
CCCGGCGTGCGGTACTGGCGCGGGCCGGCTGTTCTCCCTCGGTAATATTTGCCTGCCAAGCCACGTATAATGAAGGGGGAGAGCCTCGGGGTTTCCATGCCTGCACGCAACACAATGGAGTGGCGGGAAGCGGTCGGCGTTGCTACATCCAGCTTGTGGGCCCACAAGCTGAGGAGCGCGCTCACGCTGCTGGGCGTCGTCATCGGCGTGATGTGTGTGATTGTCGTAATGAGCTTCATTGATGGCTTGAACTCCTACGTGGCCGAGCGCGTTTTTACCCTGGGCGCCGATGTGTTTATCCTGCAAAAATCCCCGGCTATCATCACCAATATTGATGACTTTCTCGAGGCACAGAAGCGCCGAAAACTCACCCGCGATGATTACGAAACACTGCGCGAGCTTTGCAAAGGCTGCCAGGATATGGCCGCCACGATCAGCAAGCGCGCTGACGTGAAATTCGGTATGAATTACGTGAAGGACAGCAGCCTGCGTGGCTACACCCCTTCGTTGTTTCGCATCAGTGACCTGGAAGTGCAGGCGGGCCGCTTCCTCACCGAAGCCGATGACCTGCGCGCCGCTCCTGTTTGCGTGATCGGCTGGGACATTGTGGACAATCTCTTTGTGGGAATCGATCCCATCGGCAAAGAAATCCGCATTGATGGCGATATCTATCAGATCGTCGGGGTGGCCAAAAAACAGGGCAGCGCCCTCGGCCAATCCCGCGACAACTGGACCGCGATTCCCTTTCGCGCCTTTCAAAAGGCCTATGGTTCGGAGCAATCCGTGCGCATCCTGGGCAAGGCCAACGGCCCCGAGCGGCTCGACCAGACTATGGACGAAGTCCGCCAGATCATGCGTGGGCGCAGGCACCTGGCCTATTCTGCCAAGGACGATTTCCATATTGACACCAACCAGTCGTTTCTGGCGTTGTGGGCGGGTATCAGCGGAGCCTTCTTTGGCGTGACCCTGGCGATTGCTTCGGTATCGCTGATTGTCGGTGGCATCGTAATCATGAACATCATGCTGGTCTCGGTGACCGAGCGGACGCGCGAAATCGGCTTGCGCAAATCGCTGGGCGCGCGCCGGCACGATATCCTGGTGCAGTTCCTGATCGAATCGTCAACTATTGCGGCCATTGGAGGCCTGGTTGGAGTCGTGGTCGGGATTCTGATTGCCAAGTTTGTGTCGTTGGTCACGCCGTTGCCGAGCGCCATCAAGCTTTGGGCGGTTCTTTCCGGCTTGCTGGTTTCCACCAGCGTGGGGCTTTTCTTTGGGATCTATCCGGCATCCAAAGCCGCGCGTCTTGATCCGGTTGTAGCATTGCGCTCAGAGTGAACCAGCGATTCGTGGTTTGCAGTTTGATTCCTGCAAGGCGTTTTGAACCGTTTAGAAATTTTGGAGCCAGGGCATGCCCAGCACATTGATCCATTCTGCCGCAACGGTGCCGCCCCGGGCGGCCACGCGCTCGCTGCGCGAGATTCCGTTGCGCACCGGCGGGGCAGTTCGCGAAGCGGTCACCTTGGCGCTGGACGCCATCTGGCGCAATAAGCTGCGCTCGTCGCTCACCATGCTGGGCATCGTGATTGCCGTGGCCACGGTGATCATCATCAGCTCGGTGATCAACGGCTTGAACTCGAATGTCGTCTCCGCGGTCGAAGACATCGGATCCAATGTCATTATTTGCTATCGCTTCCCGTGGGCTTCGACGGGCCGTCCGCCCACCGAGTGGTTCCAGCGCAAGGAATTGGAAGCGGAATGGGCCGAGGAAATTGCGCTGCTTCCCGGCGTAGAAGCCGCTTCGCCCTCGCTGCGGATCTTCCGGCCGGAGTTCGGGGCGGGTACCAGTTACGTGCGCCGCGGCGACCTGCGCTCAAAAAATGTGATTCTGCAGGGCAATCCGCCGGAAATTCAGCAGGTGCTGAATGTGACCATGCAGAGCGGGCGCTGGTTCACGAAAGTGGATTCCGAGCACCGCAGCAACGTGGTGGTGATCGGCCACGATACGGCCAAAACGCTTTTCCCCAACAACGAAGACCCGGTCGGCAAGGAGGTGCTGGTAGAAGGAAAAGTGTTCACCGTCGTAGGGGTGCAGGATCTGCAGAAGAGTGCCATCGGGGGCGGCGCCAATCCCGAAGACAATATCGCCATTATGCCGCTGACCACGTTGCGGAAGATGTTCCCCAACCAGAAAGACCACGTCATTTTCATCAAGGCCAAAAGCGCCGAAGTAATTCCTCAGGTGGTGGATGCCTCGCGCGACTTGCTGCGCCGCAAGCGCAAGCTGCCTTCGAACAAGCCGGATGATTTCGCGATATTCACGCCCGACGCGTTCATTGATTTGTGGAAGCAAATCAGCGGCGGGATTTTCATTGTCACGTTTGGAGTGGGCTCGGTGGGACTACTGGTGGGCGGTATCGGGGTGATGAACATCATGCTCGTTTCGGTCACTGAACGCACTCGCGAAATCGGCATCCGCAAGGCCATCGGCGCCAAGCGACGCAACATTCTCTGGCAATTCATGCTGGAAGCCACCACGCTTGCCGGCATGGGCGGCGTGATTGGCATTTTGATCGGAGCCGTGCTCGCGCTACTGGTCCGCACCCTGTTTCCGGCCCTGCCCGCCACGCTCTCCGCCTTCTGGGTGTTGACGGGGCTGGGCGTTTCCAGCGCCATCGGCATTATCTTCGGCATTTACCCTGCGTGGAAAGCCGCCCGGCTTGACCCGGTGGAAGCCCTGCGCTACGAATGATGCATGGCATTGGCCCGCGAAAACTATGTTTCGGTGGAGACCTTCCGCCGGGATGGTACTACCGTGCGGACTCCCGTGTGGTTTGTCGAAATGGACGGGCAGATTTTCTTTTATACGCTTGCGGATTCCGGCAAGGTGAAGCGCATCCGGCACAACCCCCGTGTGCGCGTCGCTCCCTGCGATATGCGCGGCCAGATACACGGCGATTGGGCCGAAGGCCTTGCGCGAATCGCTTCGGAAGCTGAATCTGCCCGCGCCCATGCCCTGCTCAACCGGAAGTACGGATGGCAGAAGCGTCTGCTGAACTTCCTGAGCCGGTTCCGTCCCCGGCCCCGCGCCGTGATTGCAATCCAGGTCGGCTAACCAATAGCCCTTTGCCCGCCATTCTCAGGCCGCGCCTTGGCGAGAACCGCGAAGTGCGACCTAGAGGATGAGCGGCTATCCCTTCAATCTTTTCAGCGCCGGCTCGAAAGGCGCGCGCGCAATGCCTTTTTCCGTGATGATGGCCGTGATGTAGCGGTTCGGCGTGACGTCGAACGCAGGATGCGCCGCGGGCACGTCCGGCGCAATGCGCATCCCGCGAATCACTGTGACTTCCTCGGACGAGCGTTCCTCGATGGGAATCTGTTCGCCGGAAGCAATGCTCAAATCCAAAGTCGAAATCGGGGCCGCCACATAGAACGGCACACCATTTTCTTTCGCCAGCACGGCGATCTGGTATGTGCCAATCTTGTTCGCCGTATCCCCGTTGGCGGCGATGCGATCCGCGCCCACCACGATTCCTTTCACGCTGCCAGTCTTCAAAAAGTGCCCGACCATGTTGTCGGTAATCAGCGTCAGCGGGATGCCGTCCTCGTGCAACTCCCACGCCGTCAGTCGCGCGCCTTGCAGGTACGGGCGCGTCTCCGGCACCAGCACATGCAGTTTCTTACCGTCGCGGTGCGCCACGCGGATCACGCCTAGCGCGGTTCCGATGCCCGCGGTGGCCAGCGCGCCCGCGTTGCACTGCGTCATCACCTGGCCTTCGGCGGGCATCAGGTCCGCGCCGAAGCGGCCCATGGCTTCGTCAATCGCCGTCTTTTCTTCGTGAACCAGTTTCGCTTCTTCGATCATGCCGCTGCGTACTTTCTGCAGGTCGGTGGATTGGCTGACGAGCTGGCGATAGCGTACCTTCATCCGCTCGATCGCCCAGAAGAGATCCACCGCGGTGGGCCGGGTCTTCGCCATTACCGCGCAGATCGTTTCAAAATCGGCGCTCAGCCCGGTGATGTCGCCTGCATTCGATTTGGCCACGCCCAGTGCGATACCCATGGCCGCGGCCACCCCGATGGCCGGCGCGCCGCGAATCACCATTTCGGTAATTCCCGAGGCCACGCCCGCGTAGTCCGTGTATGTGATGTGCTTCACCTCGTTGGGCAGCAAGCGCTGGTCCAGCATCACCACACCTGCATCGTTCCACCAAATCGGTTGCGCGGATTTCAAACGTTTCTCCTCTCAACGAACAAGCGGATCATTCTAGCTTATTGCGGGATTTAGCGCGGCGGCGGCAGGTTCTTCAATCCACCTGTGGCCAGATAGAAGCCCAGCAGCAGAAAACCGTTGTAGCCCAGATGCAGCAGGTAGCTGGCCAGCACGCTGCCGGTTTGCGCGCGCACATAAGTAAAGAAGACTCCCACGGTGACGAGAAGCGCGATTTGCGCCCAGCCGCCCCATAATTGTGCGGCGTGCATTAATCCAAACAGGATCCCGGTTATCGCGATCCCGGCCACCTTGCCTAACCTCCGCGCCAGCACCGGATACAGGAATCCCCGGAACATGACTTCTTCCACCAGCGGCGCCACTACGATTCCCGCAGCCATCACCATCAGGATGCTGCTGCGGTTCTGAAAAAGTTGCTCGATCGGCAGCTTGGCTGGCGTGCGCAGGAGCGCCGAAACCACATTCACGAAAATCGCGGTCAGCGCCCCGCCCATCAACAACCCCAGGTACGTTGCCCTGGTGCTGAGTTCGCCCAGCCGCACCGAGCGGAAGCGTAAGGTTTCCCAAAAGGGCGCGCGGAACCGCAGCCGCATTTGCACCCAGATGAAGGCCAGCAAGGCCAGCGAAAACGCGACTTGGTGCGTCACCGCAAATGCGGTATTCACCGTGGCGGCGTTTCTGGCCTGGTCCGGCGTAAAAGCGAAAAACACCGCGAACACGAACCGAAGCATTTGCGCCAGGATCAACGCCGATCCCAAGCCGAAGAAAAGCAAAAGGACCACGTCCAGCCCATCCCACGGCACGCGCAAATCTTCCGGTACACTAGCATTGGCCTTGACGGGCGGTGGCGCTGGAGAGTCCTGTATCACGCCTTCCAACGGCGAGTTGGGCGTTTCGCCCGAAGAATCGCCCGCCACCGGCGGATGTTCGTTCGGTTCGGGGTTGGTATTCAAAATGGTTTGTTCCCTGAGATTCTTTGAACCCTCTGCGCCCCTGTGGCCAACGCCTGGTTACAAAGCCGCAGCAAAGAGCGGCATCAAAATTTCGTGATGCCCAGTGATGGCGTACCCATGCGAGCTCTTGCCTCGCCCACCTTTCGCAGAGGAGGTGGGGCGTTTCACCACGTTTTGCAGCGGCCGGTAATGCTGGATGAAATCGAAATTCGCCGTGGTAATCGGACGCAGCGGCGTGCCCAGATTGCGCGCCACACTCACTGCCTTCAGAAACACTTCCGGCAGCAGCACGGCTGAACCCCAGTTCAGGTACACGCCGCCGGGATGCATCCGCCGCACCAGCGCGCAGAACAACCGAAAATCTTGGTGGGTGGCCGCGCCCAGAGCCGCGCCATCCGCCGAGCGATGCATATGCGGGATGTCCGTGCCAATCGCGAGATGTACCGTGACTGGAATTTTCATCTGGTACGCGGAAGCCACTACACTCTGCCTTGGAAATTTTGCCCGCAGCCGGCGGTTGTTGAGCAGTTTGCCGGCGGCTTCGCCCATTCCGATGCCGCTGCGTTGCGCGCCAACTGCCATTTCATTGAGAAGCAACCCGGTTTCTTCTGCCATGCCGAACTCGCCCGCGCCCAGCACAGCATCCACGTCTTCGGAAGTATTTCCCACCATGGCGATTTCGAAATCGTGGACCAGCGCCGCGCCGTTCATGGCCAGGCCGCTTACATAGCCGCGGCGCATTAAATCAATCAGCACCGGCGCCAGCCCGACCTTGATCACGTGGCCGCCGATGCCCCACAGCACGGGCTTGCGCCTCGCGCGCGCCGCTTGTGTTGCGCGAACCACCGCCCGCAAATCTTCCGCCGCCAGGATGCGCGGCATCGTGGCCAGCAGTTGCCGCAAGCTAGCGCCACGCCCCGCGGGCCGCGCAAAATCGCGCACCGTCACTTTGCTCTTGCGCTGGGCGAGCGCGCAAGTGCGGATTCGTTCCAGGCTCTGTGGGGAGATGCCGTAGATGCTCATTCCTCAAGCACTGTACCGGGCGATGGGGTCTTGCCGCAAGCGTCTTGCAGGCTGTAGTTCATCCCACAGAAATCATTTTCCCCCGAAGTTGGGGCCGGAAACCCCGTAGGTCCGCAGGGCATCGGAGAGCGATACCAAGCCTATCATTTGCCGGATATTGGCCCGGCTGACCACCGGGAGGCAATCCAGCCCCGAAAGTCCCATCCGTTCCATCGCCAGTTCCAGCGGCTGATCCGGATGCACATGCGGGTATTTCGAGGGATCTAGGAGCGTGCTCAATTCGGCCTCTGATTTTCCGCCCTCGCGCGCCGCTTCCAGTTGGAGAAACGAGATCATGCCCAGCAATCCGGAGTCAGCGGCCACCGGCCACGATCGCGCGCGTTCGTTGCTCACCAGCTCCCAGGCGTGCGCGACCGTGGTTTCCGCTCGCAGGATCTGGCGGGCCGGTCGCATCACCCGGTTCACCCGAAAACGCAAGCGCCGGTCGCGCGTTTCATGCGCCGGTAGGTGAATCCCGTCCTGCAATGCTAGCTCCTCGTAAATTGGTTTCGGATGGAGACGATGGGAAATAAACAGGCTGGTCAGGTTGGCGATCATCAAGGGAACGATGACGGCATAATCGTGCGTCACTTCGAAGATCATGATGACACTGGTCATCGGCGCGCGGATGATGCCGGCAAACAGCGCCCCCATGCCTACCAGCGCATATGCCCCTTGCGTCGAGGTGAACTCCGGCAGGGCCGTGTGCGCAATATTGCCGATCGCACCACCCAGCATCGCCCCCAGAAAGAGACTGGGGCCGAAAATGCCGCCAGCATTCCCCGAGGCGTAGCTCAGCGTCACGGTAAAGAACTTGGACACCAGCAGCAGGAGCATCATGGTCAGCGGCAGCCCCATGTTCATGGCCGAGCCTACGTGCCCATAGCCCACGCCCAGCACTTGCGGGACGAAGATGCCCAGTACCCCCACCGAAAGCCCGCCAATCACCGGTTGCCACTTCCGGTGCCATTCGGGCCGTGCCAGAAAATACCGGCGCATGCGCAACAGGGTTTTCACAAAGAGCGCCGAAAGGATGCCGCCCAGGATTCCCAAAATCGCGTAAAACAGCAATTCGATGGGGTGCGCAAGCTGATACTGCGGCACATGAAACAGCGGTTCGTTTCCCAGCGAAAGTCGCAGCACCAGCCACGACGTGGCCGCGCTCAACACCACCGAGCCCAAAACCGGAGCGTGCAAATCGCCCACCAGTTCCTCGAGCGAAAACAGCACCGCAGCCAGCGGCGTATTGAACGCCGCGGCTACGGCGGCTGACGCCCCCACAATCAGCAGGGACTTCACTTTTTCCGGGCCCAGGCCGATCCACCGCCCCAGTACCGAGGCCAGACCGGCGCCCACTTGCACCGCGGGCCCTTCGCGTCCGAGCGGGATGCCGGTGGCCAGGGACGCCGACGTACAAAAGAACTTCCCCAGCGTGGTGCGCAGGGTGATGTTTCCTTCATGGGCGTAGAGCGCGGCCTTAGTCTGCGGGACTCCGCTGCCGCGCGCCTCGGGGAAAAACCGGTACAGCAGCCAGCCGATAATCAGGGAACCCGCGATGGGGAAAAGAAAGGGGCGCCAGGCAGAACCCGTCGCGGGATACAGCCGTTCCCCCAACCGCTCGCTCAAAACAATGAAGGCCACAACGATCAGCCCGACAAAGGCGCCGATCACCAGGGTCAGCACGAGAAAAACCTGCTCTTCGCGTTGCGGCACATTTGCCCGCCAGTCCGCAAAATGCCGCTTCCAGTTCCGTATCTCTCGAATTTTCGCTGGATGGAGCATCCGGGCAACTACTATTGTTTTGCCGTTGGGCGCTAAATTCAAGGAAGTTCTGAGCTTATTTTCACTGGCGCTTTTTCGCGGCAAGCCAGGTTAGAAGGGGAATCACGCGGCAGGAGGTGGACGCTTACCTATCGCAATTCGATAGGGCTTGACGGAAGGAATTCACTTGCGGTACCGTCCTATCTAAGCTCGATAGGAGAGGGCATGGGAAACAAGAAAGGCGATGTGCTGCGCGGAACCCTCGACCTGATGATCCTGCGATCACTGGAATTGCAGCCGATGCATGGCTACGGCATAGCCCAGCGCATCGAGCAAGTGAGCGGCGGTGAGTTCGGTGTCAGCCCGGGTTCTTTTTTCCCCGCGCTGTACCGCTTGGAAAGCCGCGGCTGGCTGCGCGGTTCATGGGGCACGTCTGAAAACGGCCGCCGCGCCCGGTACTATTCGCTGACGGTGGCAGGCCGCCGCCAGCTCGGGACGGAAAAGCGCAACTGGGATCGCATCACGCTGGCCATTCAGAAAGTTCTTCGCGCCAATTCGTAGCCGAACGCATGGTTTGCAGTGTCGGCCTGCTGACCGCCGCTGTTCTGATGTGCATAGGCAAAGCGTCCGCCTGAAGGTGGCCGCTGCAGATTCTTATGGAATGGATGCACCAACTGAAGTCGGCTTTGCGGTTTGTCTTCCGTCGCCGCAGGCTCGAACAGCAAGTGGATGAAGAATTGAATGCGTATGCCGCGCACCGCGCCGCCGACTTGGCGCAGCGGGGGGTGCCGCCATCGGACGCTGACCGCCGCGCGCGCGTGGAATTCGGCAGCGTCGAGCGCGTGAAGGACGAAATCCGCGATGCTGTTCCCGCCGCGTATCTGACCGATTCGGTGAATAAAGATCTGCACTACGCCGCTCGCATGATGCGCCGCTCGCCCGGCTTTACCGCCGCGGCGGTGCTGACCCTGGCCCTGGCCATCGGCGGAATCAGCGCCATCTTCAGCGTGGTCAAGGCCGTTTTGCTCGATCCTCTGCCTTACACGCAACCCGATCGCCTGGTGATCGTGTGGAACGAGTTCCGCGCCATGGGTCTGACGCGCGCGCCGGGCGCCGGTTTTGCCCTGCAACAGTTGCGCGAGCGAGCCAAATCGTTCGAGTCCATCGGTGGAATCTGGGTCAGTAATGGAACCTTCCTCGGTGAAGGCGAACCTGAGCAGGTGAAGATCGGGCAGGTCACTGGGAATTTCATTCCCACCCTGGGCACGTCGGCAATGCTGGGCCGCACGCTGCTGGCCGATGACGAAGGCCTCGGCAAGCCTCCGGTTATTTTGTTAAGCCACGGATTCTGGCAGCGGCGATTTGGAGCCAACCCGGCAATCATTGGCAGGCCGGTGCAAATGGATGGCGCGAGCCCTGTGGTGGTGGGCGTGATGCCGCCGAATTTTCGCATGGCATTTCCGCCCGATGCCAACGTGCCCGCGGAAGTGCAAGCCTGGCTTCCCTTCTCCTACCCCATTGCCGCCGCGTCAAAAACGCAATATTTCCTGCGTATGGTCGGGCGTCTGCGGCCGGGCGTCAGCCGCGCGCAAGCCAATGAGGAAGCCGCGGCCATTGGCAGCCAATTGCGCAACGAGTTCACCGAATATGCCACCGATCAGCTCGGTTTCAATGTGCAGCCCATGCATGGCGATTCGGTGCGCGAAATCCGCGCCGCGCTCCTGGCGCTACTGGCCGGGGTGGCGCTGGTGCTGCTGATTGCGTGCGTCAATGTGGCCAACCTGCTGCTGGCCCGCGCGGGCACGCGGCACAAGGAAATGGCGCTGCGCGCCGCGCTGGGCGCATCGCGTGGACGCATCTTGCGCCAATTGCTGCTGGAGAGCGTGGCGCTGGCGTTTGCCGGGGCGGCGGCGGGCTTGCTGGTGGGCTGGTGGGGGTTGCAGCGACTTTCCGCCCTGGCGCCGCCGGGCTTGTTGCCGCCTGGCTCGATGCACATGGACTTGACCATCCTCGCATTTACCGCGGCGGTGGCGCTCGGTTGCGGACTGCTGTTTGGGCTCGCGCCGGCGCTGGATGGCTCGAAAGTGAACCTGGTGGACGCGCTGCAGGAAAGCAGCCGCAGCACTTCGTCGGTGATCCGCAGCCGCGGGCGCGCGGCGTTGATTGTCAGCGAAGTGGCGCTGGGCTTCATCCTGCTGGTCGGCGCAGGGCTGATGATCCGCACCTTCAACGAAATCACCCGGCTGAACCCCGGCTTCCGTGCCGACGGATTGCTCACTCTGGAAATGGATTTGCCCGGCCGTCGCTATCCCGGCGACGAAAAGCATGTCGCGCTGGTTCGTGCGGTAGAAGACAAATTGCGCGCGCTGCCAGGAGTTGAATCGGTGGGCGGCGTTTCGCACTTGCCGCTGGATGATTATCCCAATTGGTATAGTCCGTTCGCGCCGGAAGGGGCGCCCGCCGAAAAACAAAACGCTGTGATGGCCGATCATCGCTCCACCACGCCGGAGTATTTCCGTGCCATCGGCGCGCAACTGGTGGCCGGGCGCTTCTTCGACGCGCTCGACGAGCAGGCGCAGCGCCCCGTCGTGGTGATTGACGAGCGCGTGGCGCGGGAAGCCTGGCCCGGAGAAGACCCCATCGGCCGGAAGCTCGAATTCGAGAAGATTACGCAAGGAGCTTTCATCAAGGGCAGCGCCGAAGTGGTGGGCGTGATTCGCCACATCCAACACCACGCGCTCACGCGGCAAGTGCGCGGGCAGATTTACATTCCCTTCAGCCAGAGCGTGCGCTGGCACATCAGTTTTGTGGTGCGCACCTCAGGCGATCCTGCGGCGCTGGCCGGAGCCGTGCGCGGCGCGATTGCTTCCATTGACAAGGATCTGGCGATTTCCAAATTGCGGCCCATGAGCTTCTACCTGAATCGCGCGATGGCCGCCACGCGGTTCACCATGGTGCTGGCCGCAATTTTCGGCGGCTTGGCGCTGGCGCTGGCCGTGGTGGGCGTGTATGGCGTGGTGGCGTATTCGGTGACGCAGCGCACGCGGGAATTCGGCGTGCGGCTGGCGCTGGGCGCGCAGCGCAGCGACATCCTGCGCCAGGTGCTGCGCGAAGGCATGACGCTGGCGTTGCTCGGCATGGCAATTGGCGTGGCCAGCGCGCTGGGGTTGTCGCGCTTCCTGCAATCCCTGCTGTTCGGGGTGACGCCGTGGGATCCGGTCACGTTTGCGGCCGCGGCTTTGCTCCTTCCGCTGGCGGCGCTGGCGGCATGCTGGTTGCCGGCGCGGCGCGCAGCCGCACGAAGTCCAGTCGTCGCGCTGCGCACGGAATAATCTCCGTTCTCTCCGGCGAGTCCAAGCGAGGTTGAACCACAGCGAGGAAAGTGTGTTGCACGTACCTATCGCATTCCGATAGGCAGGGTCGGTGGCCCCAAAAAGGAAAGGAGATTCATACATGACGGGTTCATGGATAAGAAAACTCATTGGCGGCTCGCTTGCCTTGTGTCTGGTTTCGCTCGCGCCGGCTGCGCTGGCTCAGGCCCCGGCCCCGATTCCGGGTGACCAACGTCCCGCGGACCGCGACGCCATTCGCGCGCATATCATGCGCATCTTCGATGGCTTCAAACGCGTGGATCGCGCCGACCTGCGCGCAACGCACGCCGAGCACTGGCGCGGCTATCTGTGGGGACAGCAGCGGTTGATTAAGGGGATTGACGACTACATGCGCTACATCGAGCCGGGCCTGGCGGCAGGTGGCGACCGCAACGTCACCTACGAGTTGCCGGAATTCGATGTGATGTTCTACGGCGACGTGGCCATCGTCAATTTTATCGCCGACATCGTGCTACCCGATGGAGCGCGGCGCCCTTCCCTGCGCATCACCGATATTTACACCAAACAGAAGGACGGAAGCTGGATTCAATCCGCGTCCAACACCTTTGCGCACCCCGCAGCCATTGAAGCGCAGATGTCCTCGCCCGTGCGGCTCCCCGAGCCGGCGAGAAACAATCTACTCGCGGCCCGCGAAGCGGTGTGGCGCGCGTGGTTCGCGGGAGATACCACGCAACTCACCCAATTGCTGCCCGACGACACTATCGCCATCAATAGCGAAGGCGGCGACCAGTGGCCCGGTCGCGATGCCATCCTGGAATCATCCAAGCAGTTTGTCGCGTCCGGCAGCAAACTGGTGCGCCTGGAATTCCCCAAAACGGAAATTCGCGCCTATGGCCGCACCGCCATTATTTACACCAACTACCTGTTCGAAACCGAATCGGTCAGCGGTCAGCGCAACATCTCCACCGGCCGCGCCACCGAAGTTTTCGTTTTCCGCAACGGCAAGTGGCTCAACCCCGGCTGGCACATGGACAACGGCAACTAACGCAGGCGTGTGTCCCGGGCGTCAGCGTCATCAAAACCCGCACTGAAAGAGCGGTCAGGTATGTAGCAGCCGATCTTTACGGGCTGTGGAGAAAGTCCCTTTATTAGGTTGAGTCCCCCGGGGCCGGTCGAAGAACCTCGATCCCGAGTCCTTGGCCGCTTGAACATAATTGGGATTCTTCGTTCCACTCGCGGCAAACTCAAGATGCTGCGGATGCAATCGGGTCGGAATTTGAGATCGCAAAACAAGCGGGCCGTCTCGAGGAATCGAAACGGCCCGTTGTTATTTAATATGGCCGCGACCCATTCGACTGCTCTCGGGGTCGCGAGAAATGAAGAGGCCCCATTCCGGCTTGCAGAATGGGGCCTCTTTTCATTATTAATCTGGCGGCGACCTACGCTCCCACACAGTTACCCGTGCAGTACCATCGGCCCTGCGAGGCTTAACTTCCGTGTTCGGGATGGGAACGGGTGTGACCCTCGCGGTAGAACCACCAGAAACTTGTTGAACCAGTGGCGAGTGGCAAGTGGCTATTGAATAGCCAAAGCCAAGGGCCACTTGTTCTGAAAACTGAATTTAGCTGGCAACTCCGATTGTATCGGAGAGACGTAAGTTGCTGCTCAAGCCGTTCAAGCCGGCGGTGAGTCACTAGTCAGTGATTCCTAGTCTCTCGCCACTGGTTTTTCACGACGTGTTGGGTAAAGTTTTTTGGTCAAGCCGTTCGGCCGATTAGTACTGGTAAGCTCCACACATTGCTGTGCTTCCACACCCAGCCTATTAGGAGGTAGTCTTCCTCCGGCCTTATCACTCCGAAGAGTGGGGAGACCTAATCTTGGGGCAAGCTTCTCGCTTAGATGCATTCAGCGATTATCTCTTCCAGACTTCGCTACCGGGCGATGCCGCTGGAGCGACAACCCGATCACAAGAGGTCTGTTCATCCCGGTCCTCTCGTACTAAGGACAACTCCCCTCAAGTCTCCTGCGCCCACACCAGATAGGGACCGAACTGTCTCGCGACGTTCTGAACCCAGCTCACGTACCGCTTTAATAGGCGAACAGCCTAACCCTTGGGACCTTCTACAGCCCCAGGATGCGATGAGCCGACATCGAGGTGCCAAACCTGAGCGTCGATGTGAACTCTTGGCTCAGATCAGCCTGTTATCCCCGGCGTACCTTTTATCCGTTGAGCGATGGCCCTTCC
>CAZCNH010000019.1:28744-53677 GCA_964500065.1 uncultured Acidobacteriaceae bacterium | reverse complement strand
AGTCAAGACGATCACGGAAAACATAGGGGGGGAGGGGGCCTAGAGGCAGGGGCTAGGGGCTAGGCATTAGGGGCAAGGGAATTGGGAGAAGAGGAGAGGGATACGGGAGTTGAGAGTCGAGAGTCGCGGCCCAAACCCTAGCCACTCGCCACTCATCACTCGCCACTTGGCCCTCGGGCCACTAGTCCCTAGCCCCTCGCCCCAAGCCCCTGCTATTCTATGACCATGCGCCGCGTCTACTTCGATAACAATGCCACTTCGCCCGTGGACCGCGAGGTCCTCGAGGCCATGCTGCCGTACCTGACCAGCGACTTCGGCAACGCCAGCTCGATCCACTCCTATGGGCAGAAATGCCGCGGGGCGGTGGAAAAGGCTCGTGCGCAAGTAGCCGCGCTGCTGGGTGCGAAGGCCAGCGAAATCTTCTTCACCAGCGGCGGCACCGAATCCGACAACCTGCTGATTTTCGGTCTGGTGGGCGCGGCGCCTGCTCCAGTCGGCGGCGGCCGCAAGCACATCATCACCAGCACCATCGAGCACAGCGCGGTGAAGAACACTTGCGAAGCTCTGGAAAAAGAAGGCTGCGACGTGACCTACGTGCCGGTGGGCTGCGACGGCATCATCAGTCCGGATGATGTGCGCCGCGCATTGCGCCCGGAAACCGTGCTGATCACCGTCATGCACGCCAACAACGAACTGGGCACGGTGCAGCCGATGGAAGAAATCGGAGGCATCGCCGCCGAGGCTGACGTTTTCTTCCACACCGACGCGGTGCAAGCCGCGGCGAAGGTTCCGATTGATGTGGAAAAATTTCAGCTTGATGCGCTAGCCATTTCCGGCCACAAAATGAATGCCCCGAAGGGCGTAGGCGCGGGCTACGTCCGTACCGGCACGCTGCTGAAGCCGTTCCTATTCGGCGGACACCATGAGCGCGACCGGCGTCCGGGTACGGAGAACGTGCCGGGCATCGTGGCGCTGGGCAAGGCTGCGGAACTGGCCAAGCAGCGGCTCGAAGCAGGCGAATTGGATCACCTGGCCGCGCTGCGCAACCGCCTCGAAGATGAAATCATCAAACGCGTGCCGATGGCGCGCATTAACGGCCGTCGCGATCGGCGCACGCCCAATACCACCAACATCACCTTCCAGCATGTGGAAGGTGAGGCGCTGGTGATTGCGCTGGACTTGAAGGGCCTGGCGTGCTCCACCGGCGCGGCGTGCAGTTCAGGAGCCGTGGCGCCTTCGCGGGTGCTCACCGCGATTGGCCTGCCCGCGGCCGAAGCGCGCGCCACGCTGCGCATCAGCCTGGGGCATTCTTCAACCGAAGAGGATGTGGACTTCGCCTTGAGCGTGATTCCCGCCGCAGTCGACCACCTGCGCGAACTTTCTCCGCTGTATAAAAAGCAGGCGGTAGCCACGTAAGCGAGGAAATGCAACTGCCGGCCACAGAGACGCAGAGGACACGGAAAAAAATCTGGAAGGGTTCGTAGATGTTCCTCTGTGTGCTCTGTGCCTCTGTGGCTGAACTTTCTGAAGAAAAACAATGACGGTCGAAACACAAACCAAAGTCGCGGTTGCCATGTCGGGAGGTGTGGATAGCTCCACCGTGGCTGCGCTGCTGCACCGCGTCGGCACGCCCATCGTCGGCTTGACCATGCAACTGTGGAACCAGCGCCGCCTGCCGGAACTGATGCCGGGCGGCGAAGCGCATGGCCGTTGCTGTTCGCTGGACGATGTGTACGATGCGCGCCGCGTAGCTGAGCATCTGGGCTTTCCGTTCTATGTGGTGAACTTCGAGCAGAAGTTCGAGGAAACCGTGGTACAGCCCTTTGTGAACGACTACCTCGAAGGGCGCACGCCGATTCCATGCAGCCTGTGCAATAACCACGTGAAGTTCGACCAACTGCTGGTGACCGCCCGGCAAATCGGCGCGGAAACCATCGCCACCGGGCACTATGCGCGGATTCGCCGCCATGCGCGGACCGGACGATACGAACTGTTGCGGGCCCGCGACGATTCCAAGGATCAGTCGTATTTCCTCTTTGGGCTGACGCAGGAACAAATGGCGCGTACCTTGTTTCCCCTGGGCGAAATGACCAAGAACGAGGTCCGCGACATCGCGCGCGAACTGGGCCTGCCCGTGGCTGCCAAGCCCGATAGCCAGGAAATTTGCTTCGTGCCCAACGGGAATTACGTTCGTTTCATCGAGGCGTACCTGGGCGGCAAGGGAAGAGAAGTGCCTTCTCGCGCGGGTGAAATCGTCTCCACCACAGGCGAGGTACTGGGCCATCATCACGGGCTGCATCACTTCACGATCGGCCAGCGCAAGGGACTGGGCATCGTCACCGGCCGTGCCATGTTCGTCGTCGAACTGGATGTACGGAACAATCGCGTCATCGTTGGTGACGACGCCGATTTGCGCCGGGATGCCTGCGAAGTGGACCGCGTGAACTGGCTTTCCATTGCCCGGCCCGATGAGCCCGTTGCATGCCAGGTGAAAATCCGCTACCGCCACGAGGCGGCGGCAGCCACCGTTGAACCCGTCGGCGAAAACAACGCGCGCGTTCGTTTTCACTCGCCGCAACGTGCCGTCACGCCAGGCCAGGCCGCGGTGTTCTACGATGGCGATATGGTTTTGGGAGGTGGCTGGATTCTGTAGCGCCGGGCCGGTTTCACGCCGCGCAACGGCTTGCGAATCCCAAATCCGAAATTTCAAATGCGAAACTCAGTTCGGCCGCGGACGATTGCGGTTGTTCCACAGGTCCACGATGAACTGCGGCGGATCGGGATCTTCGCGGTAGCGGTTCGCTTTTCCTATGCCCTCTGCCCAGCGGTGCTGCCACACAATTCCCGGCGAGCCCGCGTAGCCATCCTTCATGGAGTATGCAGGATGTTTCAGCGCTTCCTCCAGAGAAACGAAGCGGTAACCGCGCTCGCGCATCGCGGCCAGCATCTCGCCCAGCGAATCAGCGTTGAGTTGGCTGGCGTGGATCAGCAGGATTTGCGGATGCTCGCCGCCGGTCACCTCGCGCGAAAGCCGCTCGAAGTAATCGAGCGCCGGCGCAAGGTGCGCCAGATAAGCCGCTCGTACGCGCTGTGCCAGCGCGACATCTTTGTCTCGCAGGGCATCGGCATAGGCCGCGGCAAACATGTAGTCGGTGTGATCCACCGTGACCGGCGCAACGGCATAGCCGCGCAAATGGAGAAACGCTTCCAGGTCGTCGCGGACTTGTGGCGACGGCCCGGTGCTCAAGTAAGGATGGCGAAAGTAGCGCGGCGTTTGTTTGCGCTCCCCGAGCAGGTTGCGCAGCACAACATCGCCGCGCACCACATCGTCTTCGAATTGCGCCAGTGGAGTGGTGAACAGGCGCGGGTGCGAATAGGTGTGGTTGCCCAGTTCCATTCCGGCGTCAAGCCATTGCCGGAGAACGGCGATACGCGCGTCCACTTCGCCGCCGACGTAGAGCTGGCTTTCGTTGACGAAGCCGATCGCGGGGACGTTGCTTTCCCTGAGCACTGCAAGCAGCCTCGTGGTCATCGCTTGCATGGCTTTCAGATCCCTGGAGTTCATCGCCATGGGCAGATCGTCAATGGTGATTACCATTTGCCGCTGGGCTGGCGCCAGCCGTGGCATCACCGCCAACAGCGCGAAGAAAACGACAAGTTTGGCTTTCATTCATTTCCCTCTTTTTCGTGCCGGGTTCGTACGCTTCTTCTGCCGGCAGATTTCCGCGATTGCACCCGCAAGCGCGGGTGCCTCGGTTGTGATCCGCGCCAGCCGGCGCCTGATCCGGGCCAAATCTGCCGGCCGGTCCAGATCAAAGCCGGTCGCCAGCCTTGCCACGCGAATTTTGCGACGAGCAAGCGCGCGAAGAGTCTGCTGGAAGACACGATGGCTGCCCCACGAGATGCCGTGAAACATTTCCGGAATCACGCGCCGCGTACCCACCAGGAAATAACCGCCGTCCTCGGTCGGACCCAGAACCACGTCCGCGCGGTTCAGCAAACGGAAGGCGCGCTCGATGACTCGCGGCTTCATCCACGGCGTGTCGGTGCCGATCCCGATAACTTTTGTTTTGCCATTTTTCAGCAGTTCTCGAAAGGCATTGTGCAACCGGGCTCCAAGATCTGCGCCTTGTTGGGTCCGCAGGTGCCAGCTTGGCCCAAGTCTCAGCAAACGCGCCACGGCCGAGGCTTGCCTCGCGGAACCGGCTACATACAAGCCTCTTTCAACGCCGTGCACCCGGCGCAGCAAGCGCACCGCATCCTTCAGGCAGGCGCGATGAATCTGGGCAGCTTGCTTTGGAGTGAGCGCGCTCAGCAAGCGCGTTTTCACGTGCCCGGGCAGGGGTGGTTTGGCAAAAATGATCGCTACGGGTTTGAGGCGCGGGGCGTGGTGACGAGCAGGAGCGGGCGTAGGTGCCACGAAAGATTAGACGCGCTAAATGAAAAGCTCTTCTTCGCCGGAGCCGCGCGGGCGATCCGCAGACGGGCGCGGTTGCCGGGCCGAGCGGAGGAACTCAATGCCCGTTTGGATCCCGCGGATCACAGCGGTCGCTTTCTGGACAGGTTCCCACACGGTGCGGCGAAATTCCGTCCCGGCTTCTTCGAGTCCTTCCAGGGCGCCGGTCAGAATCTGATCGGCGCGCACCACCTGTTCGCGCAGGCGGTCAATGGCCTCGCTGAACACGCGGTCGAACTTGTACGTCTGCCGCTTGGCGACCTCGGTTATCTCCGCAGCGTTGGCCACGATAGCGCCCAATTTCGGTTGAGTCTCATCCAGGGTGAATTGGAGCCGGGAAAGGATGGGTTCCATTTTGCGCTGCATATCTTCCGCGATCTTGGTGACCTTTTCGTTGGTTTTCTTGACCGAAAGAAAAAGTCCAACCATGACGCCGGTTTGGAGCAACACGGCGACTGCGGTAACGCCCGCCCAGATTGGCAACCAGAATTCCATGAGATCCTTCTTCGATTACCGGGACTTACCGCCCCGCTTCTTACTGGGCCTTTGCTTTTTCCCGTTCGTAGGCCGCGCGGCCGGCATCAATGGCCGAAGTTACCGACTCTTTCTGCTGACGGACAACATCTTTCCCGCGTTCCACCAATTCATCGGCTCGTTCACGCAACTCACGGGCCTTGCGCTGCGCGTATTCCTTGCCTTCTTCGGCTTTATCGCGGAGGTATTCGCGCGTTTCTTCCCCGGATTTGGGCGCAAAAAGAATGCCGAGCAGAGTGCCTACGCCAAGTCCGACGAGGAAATAGCTCACTTTGGAACCAGTGCTTTCGCTCATTCCGCACCTCCCGTTTGTACATTAGCACGGCAGGGGAAAGGTCACAAGCAAAGACCGCTCGACCTGCGAAGAATGCGAGAAGCGGATGTTTGCGGCCTATCCTGCAATTGCGGATGACTTTACGCGCGACCCTTCATGGCGGCGCGCAGCCGCCGGGCCAGCGCCGCGCCCACCACCGCCGAAAGCTCCAGCTCAGAGGCAGCGTGCACCGCCGCCAGCGAACCGAACTTGCGCAACAGTTTTCGCGTTGTTTGCGGACCCACGCCGGGAATCTCCAGAAGTCCAGACCGCAAGCGGGCGGCGCCGCGCCGCTGTCGGTGAAAAGCCACGGCAAAGCGGTGGGTTTCATCTCGAATCATCTGAATCAAATGAAGAATGGGCGAAGAGCGATCCATGCGGATCGACTCGTCTTCCTGCCCAAGAACGTAGATGATTTCTTCCTTCTTGGCGATGCTGGCCACCGGTTGATTGATAATCTCAAGCGACTCCAGCGCGGCTGCCGCGGCGTGCAATTGTCCAATGCCGCCGTCAATCAGGATGAGCGGGGGGAGTTTCTTCTTTTCTTCCAACAGGCGGCGATATCGCCGGGTAACGGCTTCCTGCATGGACGCGAAATCGTCGTTGGCACGGTTGG
Organism: uncultured Acidobacteriaceae bacterium; assembly: GCA_964500065.1. Classification (GTDB taxonomy): domain Bacteria; phylum Acidobacteriota; class Terriglobia; order Acidiferrales; family UBA7541; genus CAZCNH01. The sequence continues at coordinate 47,758 of CAZCNH010000019.1, read as the reverse complement.
GGACACCTGGACTCGGCGACGCTCCCTGGCCTTCTCCGCGGATGATGAACTTGCGGTAGTCCGATTTCTTCATCCGGCCGTTTTCCCACACGATCATGGATGCGACGGTGTCCGAGCCCTGTATGTGAGAAATATCGAAGCTCTCGATGCGGCTCGGCGGTTCCGGCAAGGAAAGCGCGTTTTGCAGGGCCTCCACGATCGCCTTGGAGGAGGGCTTCAAGACACGAAACCGCTGCTCAAAGGAGAGTTTCGCGTTGCGTTCGACCAGATCCAGGAAAGCGCGTTTCTGTCCTCGTTGCGGCGTGACGATTTCCAGTTTGCGGCCCGCCCGTTCAGAAAGAATCGCTTCGAGCAACTCGCGGTCTTCGAGCTCCCGCGGAACATGGATCCATCGAGGCAGGTAGGTGGCTTCCAGGTACAGTTGTTTGAGGAGCGCGGAAAGGAACTCGCCGGAGTCGAATTCCTCCAGTTCTTCGAAATAGAAGTCGCGCCGATCCACCACTCGGCCACCGCGCATATGAAACAGGTTCACGGCGGCTTGAGGAGGCTCGGCATGCCAGGCAAGCACATCGGTATCGTCGCCTTCCGCGGCGGCAATCTTCTGGCGCTGCTCGATTTCTTCCACAGTCCGGATCTGATCGCGGATGCCTGCGGCGGCTTCATAGCGTTCTTCGTCCGAGGCGCGCTGCATGCGACCTTCCAGAATCTTGATCAAATCATGGCGGCGGCCTTCCAGGAAAAGCTTCACGTCGCGCGCCGCTTCCGCATACATCGCGTCGCTGGTGAGGCCGGGAACGCACGGGCCAAGGCAGCGCTTGATGTAGTACTGCAAGCAGGGCCGTGGATGGGCGCGTGTCAGGTCCACGGTGCAGCTGGGGACCAGGAAGCGCTTGTGAATCAAATCCACAATACGGTGAGCCAGGCTGTGCGGGAAATACGGGCCAAAGTAGATGCTTCCGTCTTTTCGCAGCTTGCGGGTCACATAGATTCGGGGAAACTTTTCAAAAGCCGTGTAGCGGATATAGGGATAGGTCTTGTCGTCGCGCAGCAGGACATTAAAGCGGGGCTTGTAACTCTTGATGAGCTGGTTTTCCAGCGCCAGCGCCTCTTTTTCATTGTCCACCACGATGTGGTCGGCCTCTGCGATTTCGCGCACCAGCGACCCGGTCTTGGCATCCAGTTGCCGGGAGTCCACAAAGTAGGATTTGGCGCGGCTGCGCAGCGAGCGCGCCTTGCCCACATAGATCACCGTGCCGAGAGCATCTTTGAAGAGGTACACTCCGGGTTGGTCGGGGAACGCTGCGACTTTTTGGGAAAGTTCCATGTGCGGAGCGCGGCCGTGGCAACTTCCAATATAGCAAAGCGAATCTGAGTTGGTGTAGTGACGGTGCTGGAAGAAGTCGGGATCGTGACCGTTGGGCGTGACCAGCGGCAGAGAGGGGGAAAACTGGTCTCACGAGTTATCGCCGGCGCATTGCTGCTCCTCTTTTGCCCTGGCGCGGGATTCGGGGAAGTACAGTCGCCGGCCAAGAAGCCCGAAAGCGGAGTTGGGGAGATGTACAATCCGCTCCTGGCGGAAAAGGATCTGGAAGTCGGACTTTACTATTTCAAGACCAAAAGCTATGACGCGGCGATCGAGCGACTGAAGTCATGCCTGGTGCATCGCCCGAACTATGCCAAACCGCGCTGGTATCTGGCGCAATCCTACGAAAAAAAAGGCGAATGGGAAGAGGCCATTCAATACTACCGCGAATATGTTGAGATCCTGCCTGACACCAAGGAGGGCAAGCAAGCAGCCAGAAAAATTCTGGAACTGGGCAAGAAACTGGAAGAGAAAAAGGCCCGCAGAAAATAGCGCAGCGCTCTCGCCTCCCGTAGATTCAATTTCGAAACAAAAGGTCGTTGCTAGGAGCGGCGCTTCAGATATCGCCAGGCTTGCGCGTAGTAGCGATAGCGCTTCTCCTCAGCGCGGAATTGCGGCGAATGGGACTGCAAGCCGCAGCGCGCCCGGCGGATGGGATGTTTCATGTGCAGCATTTCATGGAAGAGAACATATTCCACAGCCCAGGCAGGGACCCCTTCGCGATCCAGACGCGAACTGAGCACGATTTGGTTCAGTGCCGGGTCAAACAGTCCCAGCAAGGCGCGCCAGGGACGAGCGCTCCAGCCCAATTGCGGCATAGCTAATGCGCCGGAAAAATATTCCCGATTAAGCGACTGAAAGATCGGCGACAAATCGAAGTAGCGTCCCGCAGGGACAAGAGCCTGACGACGGGAGCGAGCGCGGCGCATGTCCGTGACACGGCGGCGCGTGCGATGGTGCGAAGCATACTCGCGGTAGGGCACCGCCATCGGGCGCGGCAGGGTGCGACGATACAGCCGCGCCAATAACAATGCGGCTGCCGACTCCAGAACCGGGACCGGCGCTTTTTGCAGCAGATCGGAAAAACGGACGTGCACGATGTCGCGCCGCAGGCGAATGGTCTGCACCAATCCGGTATAGGGATAAAACTCCGCGACAAAATGGGGCGGGCGGCCAGCCAGGCCCAGCCGCGTATAGACTCGCTGCAGGAGGCGATCTCCTCCCAGCAACGGCACAGGCGTTTTACGGGGTGTCATGCGCGATTATTGTTTCCTGCGAACCGGGCCTGGAGAGATTTCCTTTACGGCCTTCTCTGCTTCTTCCTGCGCTTCCTGCACAGCCAGTTGCGCGTAATGGAGGTTCTCCCTATAGCCTACGGTCTCCGGCGTGGACGCCATGAGCCGTGCGAGTTCGGCTTGAAACTCCTTGGACTTGCCCTGCAAGAACTGTACCGCCTTCAGAATGTCCTGTTGCTTCAAGCGGCCGAGTTCCATGAGCTCGGAAGCGTCATCCATGCAACCGGCAAAAGCATCAAGCAGATAGGCCATGCGTTCACCGCGCCGTTTGTCAGCAGCTCCCTTCGCCAGTTCATATTGAAACTTTTTGAGACGGTCTTCGGCAAAGAGGACGAAGAGCTTGATCTTCTCCTTCGGCTCCATTGCGTCACGAATTCTGTCAGCTTCCAATTGACTAAGGAAGTCCTTCTGCGCAGCAACTGGGCGCGCGCTCATGCCAAGAAGAAGGACGGCGCCGATCCAGAGCGAAATGTTGCGGAACAATGTCATGGCTTTTTCTTTATTGCTTCCCGTCCGGGCCTGCGAGGAAACAGATCTTCGATCAGTGCCCGATCCACTTTTTCAATTTCTTTGCGCAGAAACTCGAAGGGCGGGTGCAGATTCACGGGAATAGAGGCGATGAGGTTATCCAGATCCCGAAGAGATTTGCGCAAGTGGATCTGTAGCTGCTTGAATCCGTTTGGACGTTTCTCGGGGTTATCAACGTGGGCCCGGAGGTTCTCATGCAACTCCTTCACGGCGTCCCGGTAACGCGTCAGGATTTTCTCAGATTTCTCGTAATCTGCATTCTGCACCGCCTCCCGAGCCTCGCGAATCAAATCCTCTCCATATTTGGGAAACGCACGCGCGCGAGACACGGGGTCGCCTTGGAGGTCCAGTTGCGCAGGAGGCGAGACGAGACTCCACGTATTGGTCGCGCGCACCGGAGCCGTCTGGCCGGTCATGACCACCAAGACTGCCAGGAGCGCGTTCTGTTTTGGCCGGCAAGTTTTCATTTGAAGCGTCACGCTATTTCTTTCTTTCCAACTCGCGGCGGATGACTTTCATTCTTTCCCGCGCCTGAAAATCCTGCTTTTCACTGCGGCCCTGGTCCATGGCTACGAATTTCTCGTAGGCTTCCAGGGCCTGCGGCTTCAATCCTAACTTATCAAAACAGGTGCCGCGGACGAACCAGAAAAACGCGCTAGGCTCTTCTTTCTTGGCCAGCACATCTTGCACTTGCAGAGCCGCTGGATAGTTTTCCGCGAGATAGTAAGTGGAGGCCAGATCCCGCAGAGCATCGAGGTGTTCGGGCTTCTGGCGGAGGGCTGCCCGGAGGGATTTCTCTGCAGCAGGGAAGTCCCGCTTCTGTAGCAGCAGCCGTCCCAGTAGCGCGTGAAGCTCAGCGTTCTGCGGTTCCACAGCGAGAATGACCTTGAGCACCTCCGCGGCCTCATCAAATCTCTTGAGTTGCACCAGAGCGTCCGTCCGCAGTTTTCTGGACTCCAAGGAAGGGGTTTCCGAACCGTCGGCGCGGTCCATCTCACTCAGGGCATCGCCCGGCAATCCCAACTGAAGCAAAGCGTGCGCTCGCTGCACCCGCGAAGCCGAGTCGCCAGGAACCTGCCGCAGGTATTGCTCGAGTTCGGCTGCGGCCGGCGCCCATTTGTTCTGCCCCAGCATGGCTTGGGCCAGGCCGAGCCGGGCCTGCGCCGCATCCGGTCGAAGTTTCAAGGCCTCTTCAAAACTGCTTTGCGACTCTGCGTACTTGCCAAGATTCAACAGCGCCCGGCCAACGGCCAGGTGAAATTCGGGAGTTTTGGCGTCCTGCTGAATCGCCGCGCGATAACTGGAAACGGCCAGTTCGACTTGCCCGGTTCGTTCCTGGGCAGTGCCGAGGAGAAACTTGATCTGAGCGCGCTCGGGCAGAAGCTCGCTTGCCCGGCGCAATGACTCGACGGCGTCTTTTGGATCACCCTTCTCCAGAAGGATCAGCCCGAGATTCAAATACGCGGCGCCCATCTTGGGGTCCAGGGCAATGGCCTTCGCATAGGCAATCCGCGCAAGCTCCCAATTTTTCGCTCCAGTGTGGGCGTAGCCTAACTGGAAGTATCCATATGCTTCCTCCGGGCGGCTTTCCGTAAACTTCTCGAGCGCGGCGATGGCTGAAGCGTAATCTTCCTTGGCTAGGGCTTCATCGGCTTTGCTCAACAGGACCGCAATAGGGTCAGGTTTTTGCGCCGCTGATTTGCCCGACTTGACGGGTTTTGCAGGCTTGGTTTGCGCAAGACAGGGAAGCGCCGCAAACAAGAGGAGAAAGCAAGCGATGGGGGCCTTATGTATCACGTCGCGCGGTCCCTCAGTGATTCTGGAATGACGCTCCTAGTGATGATTGCGTCCGTTGGCTTGCAACACCTTGGCCAGGAACCTGCCGGTATGAGAATGCGCGTTGCGCGCCACCTGCTCCGGGGTGCCCGTGGCAACAATCTTGCCGCCTCGCTCGCCGCCTTCAGGCCCCAGGTCGATCACCCAATCGGCACACTTGATGACGTCGAGATTATGCTCGATCACCACCAGAGACGCACCACCCTCGATCAGCTTTCGGAAAGCGGCCAACAGTTTCTGGATGTCGTCAAAATGCAGGCCCGTGGTCGGTTCATCCAGGATAAACAGCACGCCTTCGTTGGAGCCTTCTTCCTCGGTATTTCCAAATGCCCGGGCCTGCCGGGTTAGATGCGAGGCCAATTTCAAGCGTTGCGCTTCCCCTCCGGAAAGGGTAGTGGCGGATTGACCCAGGCGCAGATAACCCAATCCGATTTCCTCCAGGATCTTCAGCCTGTTGGTGACTTTGGGGGCCGCGGAAAAGAACGCCAAGGCTTCCCGGATGGTCAGTTGAAGGACCTGGTGAATATTCCTTTCCCGATAACGCACGTCGAGCACGCTGGATTTGAAGCGCGTGCCGCGGCATTCCTCGCAGACCAGTTCGACATCGGCCAGGAATTGCATTTCCACCGTCACGGTGCCATCACCCTGGCACGTCTCACAGCGCCCACCCGGAATGTTGAAAGAAAAATGGCCGGCGGAGAAGCCTCGCTTTTGCGCGTCGGGAGTAGAAGCGAGGACATCGCGAATTGAATCGAACGCTTTCATGTACGTGGCTGGGTTCGAGCGCGGCGTACGGCCAATGGGCGATTGATCCACCAGAACCACTTCTTTGATGTAGCGATCGCCTTCCAGCCGGTCGCAGGCGCCGCCCAGTTCGCCGCGAGTTTTGCGGTTGGCGATGGCCTTGTAGAGGACATCATGAACCAGAGTGGACTTACCCGAGCCGCTCACGCCGGTAATTGCCACCAGCAGGCCGAGAGGAAGCATCACTTCAACGGCCTGCAGGTTGTGTTCGCGCGCGCCGGCGATGCGAAGAAATTTCCCGGTTGCCTTCCGGCGTTGCGGGGGCACTGGGATACGCATTTCACCACTGAGGTATCGCGCCGTCAGCGATTCGGAAAAGCTGCGTGGTTCATCGGGTTTTCCATTTCCGCTACCACTGGCGAGAAGCTTGGCTTGGGGCCCGGCGAAGACGATGCGTCCGCCGTGCTCACCTGCTCCGGGGCCCAAATCGAGCACGTAGTCGGCGGCGGCAATCGTTTCCGGGTCGTGCTCGACAACCAGAATGGTGTTGCCTAGGTCGCGCAAAGATTTCAAGATGGCCACCAGCCGGTTAGTATCACGCGGATGCAAGCCCACGGAAGGTTCATCCAGAACATAGAGCGCGCCCGCCAGGTTCGATCCCAGCGACGTCGCCAGTTGAATGCGCTGGGCTTCGCCGCCGGAGAGGGTCGAGGTGAGGCGATCCAGCGTGAGGTAATCCAGGCCGACCTCGTCCAGGAAGCGCAGGCGGTGTCCGACCTCGTCGAGAACTTTTTGCGCGACGGCAGCCTGCGCCGATGAAAGTTGCAAGGCGGCGAAGAAGGCGCGCGCGCCGGCGATGGTCATTTTGCAAATCGCGGTGATGGTTTGTCCGCCTACACGCACAGCGCGCGCTTCGGCCCGCAGGCGGGTGCCCAGGCAATCGGGGCACGTTGCATAACCACGATAGCGGCTCAGGAACACGCGGACGTGCAGCTTGTACTTCTTGCGCTCGAGCCATTCGAAAAAACCCTTCACGCCTGCGAAGTCCTCGGCCGCATCACCCTGGATGATTTTTTCGCGCTGCTTGACAGTGAGTTGGTGAAACGGAGTGTCCAGCGGAATGCCGGCCACTCGGGCGTAACGCTTCAAATCCTGCACGACTTGCCGGAAACGCGGGCGGGTCCAGGGCTCAATGGCCCCCTCGTTCAACGATTTCGATTTGTCGGGAATGACCAGATCCAGGTCGAAGTCAATCGTATTGCCGAAACCCTGGCAGCGCGGGCACGCACCATAAGGATTGTTGAAGGAAAAAAGCCTGGGCTCCGGTTCCTGATACAGAGTGCCGCATTTCTTGCACTCAAAACGCTCGCTGAAGGTCAGCCGCTCGCCTTCGGTCCTTTCCTCGGCGGGCACAAACTGAAGGATGGCTTCGCCTTTGCCTTCGCGATAGCAGATTTCGACGGAATCCACCAGGCGCGCGCGCAGATCAGAATTGACAACGAGGCGATCCACCAGGACAAATACCGGCTCGTCGAACTTGACGTCCAGCAAAGTTTCCGGCGTGGAAAATTCGAAAACGCGGCCGGCTTGCCAGAGCCGGTTGAAGCCGCGCCGCTGCAATCCGGTCAAGGCGTTTTTGACGGTTATCGCGTCGGGCGCCGAAGGCTTTTTCGCCCGGGATTTCCGCACCTGCTGTGCAGGTTCTTCGAACGGAAGCCTGTACAGCACAAAGAAACGCCGGCCATGCAAACCCTGGCGGCCCAGCAGGCGTGCGATGATCTCGTCCACCGAATCCTTGCGCACTTCTTCGCCACAGCGGGTGCAGAACGTTTGGCCCACGCGGGCAAATAGCAGGCGCAGGTAATCGTAGATTTCCGTGGTCGTGGCCACCGTCGAGCGCGGATTGCGCGTGGTGTTCTTCTGGCGGATGGCAATGGCTGGGGCAATCCCGGTGATTTCGTCCACATCGGGCTTTTCGATGCGTTCCAGAAATTGCCGTGCGTAGGCCGAAAGCGATTCCACATAGCGGCGCTGGCCTTCGGCGTAGATGGTATCGAAGGCAAGGGAAGACTTGCCTGAACCACTGACTCCGGTGACAACGGTAATGGCGTTATGCGGGATCTCGAACGATATGTTCTTCAGGTTGTGGACGCGGGCCCCGCGGACCATCAGAGACTCCGCTTCGGGCAGCGCCGGGGAAGGGGAAGCGCCAGGATCTGGAGACACGGCCACAGTGCGGTTCGACAGTGCGTTCAAATGGTTCGCCCCAAATTCTAAATTGTACTACAACCCTGATGGGTCACGGGTGGTCCGTGGTTCAGGAATCCTGCTGTGATAGATTGATTTCTAAACGAGGTGATTGTGTTTACGAGGATCATATGGATTGTGCTGGATAGCGTGGGGATTGGGCCGCTGCCGGATGCAGCGGAGTATGGTGATGCGGTATCTGCCCAAGCGGCGCGCGCTGGACAGGGGCGCAATACGCTGGGGCATATTGCGCGCGAACGCGCACAGCAAGGGACGCCCCTGTGGTTGCCGAACCTGGTCAAGTTGGGCCTCGCGAATATCGCGCCACTTGCCGGACTTGCACTGGCGCCGGAGCCTTTGGGGTGCTTCGGTAAGGGCGCAACCCGCTCCCCGGGAAAAGACACCACAACAGGCCATTGGGAAATGGCGGGTATTTGGCTGGATCAGGCATTCCCGGTCTATCCAGAAGGTTTCCCGCGCGACTTGATCGATGCGTATGAAAAAGCCATCGGGCGCAAGACGCTGGGCAACAAGCCCGCCTCTGGCACCGAAATCATCAAAGAACTGGGACAAGAACATGTGCGCACCGGCTACCCCATCGTGTACACATCCGGCGACAGCGTGTTCCAGATTGCCGCGCACGAAGAAGTGGTGCCCATCGCGGAGTTGTACCGCTATTGCGAGATTGCGCGGAAGTTACTGGATGGCAAGCACCGCGTGGGGCGGGTGATCGCACGGCCGTTTCTGGGTGGGCCCGGCAGCTTCAAGCGCACGGAACGACGCCACGACTACGCCGTGGAACCACCCCGGCCCATGTTGATGGATGTACTGGAAGAAAAGAACGTGCCCGTGCTCGGCATCGGAAAAATCCACGACATTTACAACGGCCGCGGCGTGGCGAATTACGTCACCACTCGAAGCAATGCCGACGGCATGGCCAAATTACATGATGCTCTGAACGGCCAGGCGCAGGGGCTGATCTTTGCCAACCTTGTGGATTTCGACATGCTCTACGGACACCGCAAGGACGTCGTGGGCTTTGCAAAATCGTTGAAAGAATTCGACGAGTTGCTCGGTCCCTTTCTGGCGGCGATGTCGGCGGACGACCTGCTCATGATTACTGCGGATCACGGATGCGACCCTTGCCCCTGCTCGGCCTCCACGGATCATTCCCGCGAATACGTTCCGATTGTTACCTACAGCAAAAGCGGGCGGCGTGGTGCCAGCCTGGGTACGCGGGTAACGCTGGCGGATATGGGACAAACTGTCGCGCAGAACTTCGGCTGCGCACCCATTCCGGTTGGCGATAGTTTTCTCTCTGTAGTTTCTTGAAAAACTACTTCGCGCCGGACACAGAAGAATCTTTCGGGGCAAAGTACCCGGTGCGATGGCGCACCGTGAACCTGCCAGAGCGCCCGCGCGGGGGATTCACCTGCACCTGAACGGCGCGGAAACTGCCGTCGCGCGCCGTGTTGGTAGGGTAGTAGGCGAGGGTGTATTGATTACGGATGTCGTGCGCAATGGCTGTGCAAATGGGCTCGACGTCTTCCAGCCCCTCGGGGAAAAATGCCTGGCCGCCGGTCGCTCCGGAAAGTTGCTTCAGCGCCTCGCGGGCGCGCCGCGCGTCTGATTTTTTTTCCGTGCCCAACAAGCCGATGGTGTAGATCACCGCTTCCGACTTCTGCGCCTCGAGCATGGCGCGCTGCAAAGCCTGCTTTGCTCCACCGCGGCTGGCCGTGTCTTCGCCGTCACTGACGACCAGCAGCACCTTTTTGTCCTTGGTACCTTTCCTCATGTGATCGAGCGACCCGATCACGGCGTCATAAAGCGCGGTGCTGCCCCGGGAGTCGATGCGCTCCAAGGCTTCCTTGAGTTCGTCTATATTGTTGGTGAAATCTTTTTCGAGATCGAGGTAGTAATCGTCGTTGAAATTAACGACGAACACTTCGTCCGCAGGATTACTGGTCTTGACGAAGGTCAGCGCGGCCGCGTTCACTTTTTCGCGTTTCTCCCGCATGCTGCCGCTGTTGTCAATCACCAGGCCCACGGTGACCGGGATATCTTCGCGCTTAAAAATGGAAAGTTCCTGCTCGACCTTGTTTTCGTAGACCCGGAAGGAGTCTTTAGGGAGGTCGGTGACCACGTGGCCGCGGGTATCCAGCACCGAAGCGTGCAGCACCACCAAGTCCACGTTGGTCTTGATGCGCCCCTGTTCCGGAGGAAGCGGCTGCTTTTGCTGCGCGGCGCCAGGAACGGTGGCCAGCAAGGCAGCGGAAACCACAATCAGAGAAAGGGCGGAAATGAACCAGAAACGCCTACTGCTTCGGCGCATAGTATCCAGATTTTGCAAAGACGTTGAGCGGTGGGAGACCCTTGGTCTTTTGCAGGCGGACTTTGATTTTTCTCCACTTGCCATCTCGCTCCCGGTTATTGGGCCGGTAGCCCAGAACATATTGGTTACGCAACTCCATGCCAATCTTGGAGGCGATATCGGGCAGGTCGTTCAGATTATCCACGCTGAATGCCCGCCCGCCGGTCAGTTCGGTCAATTCGTTCAACAGCGAAGGCCCGGAAAGTTCCTCCGGCGTCCGTCCGCGGGAACCATAGGGCTCGTAAACGCCGACCGCGTACAACTGAACGTCGGATTCCTTTACGAAAGCCCGAACATCGCTCTCATTATACCGGCTGTGGTTATCGCCGCCATCCGATAAGATGAGCAACGCCCGTTTTGAGTTGCGCGCATTGCGCATCTCACTCAGGCCACGATAGATAGCATCCAGCAGAGCGGTGCGTCCCTTGGCCTGCGTGTACATCAGGCGCGTCTGCAATTCTTCAACACTGGTGGTGAAGCGGCTGACTAGTTGCGCCCGGTCGTTGAAGCCCACGAGAAAAAACTCGTCCTGTGGGTTGGACGTCTTGAAGAACTGCAGCGCAGCCAACCTGGCCTTGTCGATCTTGTTGCCCATGCTGCCGCTCAAATCGAAAATCACGCCGATGGAAATAGGCACGTCTTCGCTGGAAAAGTGGGTAACTTCCTGCTCGGTCTTGTCTTCTTCGATCTTGAAGTTCTCCCGTTCCAAGCCGGTTACCAGGCGATTATAAGGATCCGTAACGGTCACGTTCACCAGCACCAGATCCACGTCCACGCGGATGTTCTGATCTTTTTTCGAGGCGGTGGGCCTGGGTATATCCGCCAAAGAGGCTTTTTGTGGAGATGGCGACTGCGGAAGCACACTGGGGCACAACAATGCGGAAATCGTAAGCGCGAAAACTACACGGCGCGTCGCCCCCTGAACCATCCACTAGCTCCCTTTGAGCGCTTCCTGGTCAGGTACACCCGCGGAAACAAGAATTCCCACAGGCAACTGACTGGATTCTCTAACAACTCCGTAGCCCAGCGCAAGCGTTTTCCGGATGGTTCCAGACCCTGTGGTACCATGACTGAGTTTTCGCGATTACCCCATTACTGGGAAGCTGCTCCGGCCATGAATGAAGCGGGAAAATTGAACGTGATCGCAGTGATTCCGGCGCGCTTTGGGGCAACGCGATTTCCGGGGAAGCCCCTGGTCCCAATCGCTGGCAAGCCGATGATTCAGCATGTCTTCGAGCGTACCCGGCGGGCCAAGTCCGTGAGCCGGACGATCATCGCAACCGATGACGAGCGCATCCTGCAGGCCATAGCCGTCTTCGGGGGAGAAGGGCTGATGACTCGCTCCGACCATCGTTCCGGAACCGAGCGCATGGCGGAAGTGGCGGTACAGGTTCCCGCCGACGTTTATGTGAACGTGCAGGGCGATGAGCCGCTGATTGATCCGCTGTCAATTGATGCTGCCGTTGAAGGGCTTGCGGCGGATGACTCTGTGAACGTTTCCACCATTTGCGTTCCCGTTCGCAACCCCGCAGACATCATGGATCCGAACGTGGTGAAAGTCGTGGTGGATTTCCAAGGCGATGCGCTCTACTTTTCGCGCGCTCCCATTCCCTGGGTCCGCGATGAAAAGTTGCGGGTCGATGCTCAACACGCGAAACACCTGGGCCTGTACGTATTTCGCCGCGCCGCGTTGCTGGAGTTTCCCACTTTGCCGCCGGGCCAGTGGGAGCGCCTTGAACAATTGGAGCAACTGCGGCTGCTCGAGAACGGTTACAAGATCCGTGTTGTGGAAACCGCCGCGGACACTGTGAGCGTGGATGTACCCGCCGATATCGCGAAAGTGGAAGCACTGCTTGCGGGCTCACCGGAATAGCTCCCCCGCGCGCGGTGAATCGAAAAGCTCCCAAATGAAGGAAACGAATATCAAGCCCGGAATTGACCAGCGCATCGAAGCGGCCTGGACGCTTCCTTCAGGTTTCTACACCGCGCCCCATTTCCTGGATCTGGAAAAAAGGCACGTTTTCAATCGCACCTGGCAACTGGCCGGCAAAGCGGATGCTGTCGCGCAGCCGGGAGGATTCTTTACCGCGGATGTTGCGGGTGAACCTGTAGTGGTGGTGCGGGGCGGTGATGGCGTGCTGCGCGCCTTCATTAACGTCTGTCGGCATCGCGGGGGCGCTGTCGCTGAAGGCGCGGGCTGCGCAAAAAACTTTCGGTGCCACTACCATGGTTGGACCTATTCCCTTGATGGAAAGCTGATTGGCACGCCCGACGTCGGTGGGATGGAATTCTTCGATCGTAGCACCATGCCCCTGCCACAAATTCGGGTGGAGACTTGGGAACAATTCGTTTTCGTCAACCTCGACCCTGCCGCGCCCGCGCTTTCCGCCTTTCTTGAGGATATTCCACAGCGGGTGGCGCCGTGGAACGTTCACGAAATGCAATTTGCGTTCCGCAAGGATTACGCGATTGGGTGCAACTGGAAGGTTTACGTAGATAATTACCTCGAGGGTTATCACATCCCCATCGCTCACCCGGGATTGATGAAAGAAATTGATTACGGGCAATACCGGACCGAATGTCACCGCTATTATTCGCGCCAGTTCGCGCCGTTGCGGCAAGCCGATTCTGGGCCAAGTGAGCGTATGTACGTTCCGCAGGCAGGCCAGCCGGATGACGCCTACTACGTGTGGGTGTTTCCCAATTTGATGCTGAACATCTATCCTGACAATTTGCAGACCAACGTCATTCTTCCGCTGGGCCACGACCGGACGCTGACCATCTTCGAATGGTTTGCCCGCTCCCCCGAATCCCCGGAAGTGCAGGCCCGCCTCGAACGCGCGGTGAAATTTGCCGACGAAGTACAAGCAGAGGATGTGCACCTGTGCGAGGCGGTTCAAAAGGGACTGCGCAGCTCGTTCTACGACCGCGGGCGCTATGCTCCCAAACGCGAAAACGGGGTGCATCATTTTCATATGCTGCTCCAGGAGTTCCTGAAACAGGCAGGGCCAGCCGAATGAGAAAAGTTCACCACATTTCGGTGGCGGAAGCCGATATCTCTTCTTCCCAGCCTGGAGGGAGAGTTTTCTACTTGCCGGGCTCTCCCGCGCGCGCGCGGATGATCGGGGAGCGGTTCGCTGACCATCGAGTATTTGCCAGCGAGCGTGGCCACGATGTCCATACGGGAACGCTTCAGTTTGGCGCAAAACGCGTTGACGTCGGTGCCGTCGCCACCGGCATGGGCTGTCCCAGCATGGGCATCATTGTGACGGAATTGCTGATGCTTGGGGCGCGGCGCTTCATTCGCGTGGGCACCGCCGGAACCTTGCAGCCTGAGGTGAAGATTAGCGATGTGGTGATTGCGTCCGCCGCGGTTCGGGATGAAGGAGCTTCGCTTTCCTACGCGCCTGCAGAAATTCCAGCAGTGGCCTCGGTGCCAATCACCAGCGCCTTGAAAGGCGCCGCCGAAAAACTGGGATTAGGGGCGCACACCCACGTCGGGCTCGTGCATAGCAAAGATTCCTTCTACGGCCGGGAATTTGGCGACGGTCCCCTGGCCAAAGAGAACAACCGCTATCTGGAGATCCTGTGCGGCATGAACGTGCTGGCATCAGAAATGGAAGCTTCGCATTTGTTCATGTTGCTGCAAGCTGCTGCCCGGGAGCCGAAGTATGGCTATGCTCCACCTGGCGCTGCCGTGGATGTGCAAGCCGGCTGCATTCTCGCCATTTTGGGAACACTCGAAGCGCCCGGTACCGCGGCCGAAATCGCACTCGCGGTGGATCGGGCCGTGAATGTTTCCCTGGAAGCTGCTTCGCTGCTGTAGTCGGTCTGTTCCGATGGATCCTTGCGGGGAAAACTGCAAGAAAATCTGGATTGACACAAGCCAGACGGGTGTGGATAATTGGATTTACACCTCGTAAGCGGAGACCACACCTCAACTGAATGAGTAGCCAAGGCGCGCGCGGGCCAAAGTATGTGTTTGTTACCGGCGGCGTCGTTTCCTCTCTGGGCAAAGGATTAGCCGCAGCTTCCATTGGGTGCCTGCTCGAATCGCGCGGACTTAGAATCACTCTGCAAAAGTGCGATCCCTACCTGAACGTGGATCCGGGCACCATGAGCCCCTATCAGCATGGAGAGGTGTATGTCACCGAAGACGGCGCTGAAACTGACCTGGATCTAGGTCACTACGAGCGCTTCACGAATGCACCGCTTTCCCGCGAAAACAACTGGACCACCGGCCGCATCTACGAACTGATCTTGGGCAAGGAACGCCGCGGTGATTACCTGGGCAAAACGGTGCAGGTGATTCCGCACGTCACCGACGAAATCAAAGGTGCGTTTCGCCGGGTGGGTCAAACCGATCAGCATGGAAACGCCCCGGACGTAGTCATCGTCGAAATCGGCGGTACGGTCGGAGATATTGAGTCCCTGCCGTTCCTCGAAGCGATTCGCCAAATGCGGTTGGAGTTGGGCGCCGAGAACGTTGTTTTTTGCCACGTCACCCTGGTTCCCTTTATCGCGACTGCCGGGGAACTGAAGACCAAGCCCACGCAGCACAGTGTCAAGGAGTTGCTGAGTATTGGCATCCAGCCTGACATCTTGCTTTGCCGCAGCGATTGCGCCCTGCCGCGCGAACTCAAAAAGAAAATCGCCCTGTTCTGCAACGTGGCCGACGGCTGCGTGATTTCCGCGCGCGATGTTCCTTCCATCTATGAAGTGCCGGTGGCGCTGGCTGAAGAGGGCTTGGACGAGCAAGTGCTCCGGCTTCTGAAACTGGAAGCCAAACCGAGGGAAATGAGTGCATGGCTGGGCCTGCTTGACCGAATCCATAACCCCGAAGAGGAAGTGCGCATCGGCGTTGTGGGTAAGTACGTTCAACTGGAAGACGCTTACAAGAGCTTGCGCGAGGCGCTGGTGCATGGCGGGTTAGCGCATCGCCGGCGCACCGTGCTGGAATGGATCGAAGCGGAAGAAATTGACAATGTTGGGGAAGCGGCCAAGCGTCTGCACCACGTGGATGGCGTTTTGGTGCCGGGCGGTTTCGGCAAGCGCGGTACGGAAGGCATGATCTTTGCCATCCAGTACGCGCGCGAGCAGAAGGTCCCATTTTTCGGGATTTGCCTGGGGATGCAGTGCGCGACCATCGAATACGCGCGCAACGTGGCGGGCATTAAGTGTGCTGACAGCACCGAGTTTGATCCCGAAGCGAAAGACCGCGTGATTTACAAACTGCGCGAATTGCTTGGCGTGGATGAGATGGGCGGGACGATGCGGCTCGGCGCCTGGCCTTGCAAGCTTGAGCCGGGTTCGTTCGCACACAAAGCTTACGGCCGCGAGGACATCAGCGAACGCCACCGCCACCGCTACGAGTTCAATAAGGAATTTGAAAACCAGCTTACGAAGGCCGGGCTCCGGTTCAGCGGCAAGACGCCGGACGGGGTTTACGCCGAAATTGTTGAGGTGCCTGGCCACCCGTGGTTCCTCGGATGCCAGTTCCATCCGGAGTTCAAATCCAAGCCATTGCAGCCGCATCCGCTGTTCTCTTCCTTCATCGGGGCCTCCGTCGAGAATCGTCATCGTAACGCCGCCGCTGCGCGCGGCGCCGTCACCCAGAAAGCTTAGCCGCCGGGCTATAGGCGATAGACAGGAGCCCGAAACAGGGGAAGAAAGTTTTCACCTCTGTGGTGCCGTGCCTCTGCGGCAAACCCGGCGTATGTTAGGCTATTTGGCGAATGGCGCTTCCTGGCGAATTTACGATCGGGCCGCATCGGGTGGGCGGGGGTGCTCCGCTCTTTCTGATTGCCGGGCCGTGTGTGATCGAAAGCGAAGCGCACGCCACGCGGCTCGCCGAGCGCATCGCCGAAATCGCGGCAGTGGCGGGTATCCCCTACATTTTCAAGGCTTCTTACGATAAAGCAAACCGCACTTCGATCACGTCCTATCGCGGGCCGGGACTGAAGCAAGGGTTGCGCGTGCTGCGCGCCATCCGCGAAGGCTGCAAACTGCCTGTGCTGACCGATGTGCACGAGGTGTCCCACGTAGGCCCAGCGGCGGAGGTTTGCGACGTGCTGCAGATTCCGGCGTTCCTTTCACGCCAGACGGATTTGCTGGTGGCGGCGGGCAAGTCCGGGCGTGTGGTGAATGTGAAGAAGGGCCAGTTTCTTTCGCCGTGGGAAATGGGCAACGCGGTGGACAAGGTGCGCAGCACGGGTTGTGATCGAATCGTGCTGACGGAGCGTGGCGCCTCATTCGGCTACCAGAATCTGGTGGTGGATATGCGATCGTTTGCCATCTTGCGCAAGACGGGATGCCCGGTGGTCTTCGATATCACCCACTCGGTTCAGTTGCCGGGGGGCACGGGGAAAGCGAGCGGTGGTCAGCCGGAATTTATCGAGCCATTGGCGCGAGCCGGCGTGGCCGCGGGTGTAGATGGAATTTTCCTGGAAGTTCACGATAATCCGGAAAAAGCGCTGAGCGACGGCACGAACGCTTTGCCGCTCGATCAGTTGGCGCCTTTGCTGAAGAAGTTGACCGGGCTGGCGGCGTTGGTGCGCCAATGGAAAGAAAAAGAGTGAATCCGCAGATTCTGCTGATTTGATTCTATGATTCGGCGAAATCCGTGCAGCCGTGGAAGCGCCCATCTTTGTCATCTGTGGGCAAGGAACCTTGCTTGTCGATTGAAAGCGCAAAGCGCGTATTGAAGATTGAAGCGGCTGCCATCGAAGGGCTGGTGGCGCGGCTGGATGGCTCGTTTGAGCGCGCAGTGGAACTGCTGCTCGGCTGCAAGGGGCGCGTGGTCGTCACCGGAATGGGCAAGAGTGGCCTGATTGGCCGCAAGATTGCCGCCACGTTTTCCAGCACCGGAACACCTTCGCTGTTTTTGCATCCGGCGGAAGCCTTACATGGCGATTTGGGCATGCTGGTCCGTGACGATGTCCTGCTGGCGCTATCGTACAGCGGCGAAAATGACGAAATCCTCCAACTCATCGACACCGTAAAGCGATTGGGCATAAAGCTGGTAAGCCTGACGGGGAATTTGAAGTCAAGCTTGGCTTCCGCCAGCGATGTCGGGCTGGATGTTTCGGTGAAGGAAGAAGCCTGCTCGCTGAATCTGGCGCCTACCGCCAGCACAACCGCCACGCTCGCCATGGGTGATGCCCTGGCCATCGCCCTGCTTGAGCGGCGCGGCTTCGGGCCGGAAGATTTTGCGGCTTTGCATCCAGGCGGCCGCCTGGGCAAGCAACTCCAGCGCGTGGAAAACCTCATGCATGCTGGGGAGGCGCTGCCGCGTGTTCCTGTCGCCGCGAACATGCCTGAAGTGATCTATGAAATGAGCAAGAAGGGTTTGGGGCTTACCACGGTAGTTGATGTTGACGGACGGCTGGGGGGCATCATCACCGATGGCGACTTACGCCGATTGATGCAGAAGCGCGGCGGGGAAGTGCTGGCGCTGACCGCAGCGGAATGCATGACGCGAAACCCGGTGACTATTGGCCCGCGCGAGCTGGCCAGTGCGGCGTTGAAAGTGATGGAAGAAAGAAAAATCACTTCCGTGGTTGTGGCGGACGACCAGAAGCGCGTGCTCGGCGTGGTCCACGTCCATGACTTGTGGACCCTGCAACTTTTCTAGGTGGAAGCCAACGGCTTGCAGGAGACAGCCAACCGCAAGCAGAGCGGCTCGCAGTTCATGCCGTTCTCGGTCATCGGTTGGCTGTGTACTGCCGACTCTAATGAATAAGTCTTCCCTTTTGCGGCGCGCCAAACGAATCAAGGTCCTGCTAATGGATGTTGACGGTGTCCTCACCGACGGGAAAATTCATCTGGTAAGCATGCCGGATGGGACCGCGGGCGAAATGAAATGCTTTCACGCTCATGATGGCGCCGGATTGAAACTAGCTGCTGCCGCAGGATTGCGCACGGGAATTATCACCGGGCGCATTTCTGTTGCAACAACCCGGCGGGCTGGCGAAGTGGGCATGGAGTTTGTCTATCAGAATCGCCCCGAGAAGTTGCCCGCCTACGACGAAGTCCTTCAGCGAGCGGGTGTCGAAGATAGTGAAGTTGCCTATCTTGGCGACGACCTTCCGGATTTGCCCGTGTTGCGACGCGTTGGCTTGGCGGTTGCCGTGGCCAACGCCGTTCCCGAAGCCAAGAAGGTGGCCCATGTGACAACTCGGGCCCGCGGGGGCGATGGCGCTGTTCGCGAGATTGTCGAACTGATTCTCAAGGCCCAAAATCGCTGGACGAAGGTCATCCAACAAGCAAAGGCCTAACCTCATCCTCGCTGCCACCCGCATGTTTTGGCTCTATGCTGCGTGGCGGCTCTGGCCAGGCGGTTTCGCGCGCAACGCGCGTCAGGTTTGGACCCGCTGGCGGCCTTGCGCTACGAATGAAGACGACCGTCGCGCGCCTTGCGCTTGGAATGCCGGCGCATCAGCTTGAAATTGCGAATCGCGCGGTGCTATGCTCGAGGTGTCCGTGAGCGGGCGTCGTACAATGGCAGTATAGAAGCTTCCCAAGCTTCGGACGTGGGTTCGATTCCCATCGCCCGCTCCATTTAACTTACTGAATCCTTTCCGGTTGAGAATTGCAAGGCACAAGTTCCGGGCACAGAATTCTGGCGACGC
>CAZCNH010000019.1:0-28734 GCA_964500065.1 uncultured Acidobacteriaceae bacterium | reverse complement strand
AATAAACAGCAGGTTTTGCAGGGAGCGGGCGACGTATCTGCAACAAAACTGACGAGTCTTTGTGGTTTCGTTTGTGGGTTCGATTCCCATCGCCCGCTCCATCTTAAGCTTATTGGTCCTTTCCTGAGCGTTACGCCTTGAAGAATCGCGATAGTGTGGGTGGAACTCGGCGCATCATGACCCACGAGCCGAGCAGACAAATCACAATGGAAGAGCCAATGGCGACAGGTATGAAGCTCATGCCGGGAATGCGAGTGGCGATTTCCGCGGCGGTGGCGGCGAGCACTCCGACGTAGGAGCCGGACATGAAGTACGCGTGGCGCGCGACAAAGAATCCCGCGAAGGGCCGCGCGCGGGTCGGCAGCATTCCCAGGATTAACGTCAGCAAACTGAGCAGGGCAGCCACATGAAAGAAGTTGAAGGTTCCCGTGAGGCGATACAGGAGCAGAGCGGTGCCATTCAGGCCAAACATGCTGAGGACATAGGTACGGCCCAGAAAACGGTGCCGCCGGGTACCTTTAGGTTGTAAAGCCACGGCGGCGCCGGCCAGCAACGAGGCAACCCCAAGCCCGGTGTGAATTGTTCCCAGAAAGTCCACTCAGCTATCTCAGACGTTCTCCGCGTTCAAATATTTCAGCAGAAACCAATAAATGTGCCTCTCCATTTTGCGGTTGGCGAAGGTACGCAACACCTATTTGTGCTAGATTTGCAGGATCGCTCACTCTGAGGGCGCGAGAATGATCAAGGATCCGGGGTACTTTGTTGGCTGGGGAACTTTGGCGCTGATTAACGCCGGACTGGCACAGGCCAAAGGGCGCAGGGGATTGGCCTGGTTCCTGGGTTCGCTGGTTTTGGAGCCTGTGGCGACTTTTCTGATCGTGGTACTGGACGCACCGAAGAAATAGCTGGTGTTGGCGTTGGGGATTGCGTTGGGGGAACTTTGGCATATCGCGATTTGAGGGAGTTCATCAAGCGGCTGGAGAAGGAAGGGGAACTGAAGCGCATCAGCGTGGAAGTGGACCCGGAGCTTGAGATTACCGAGATCACCGACCGCGTGAGCAAGGCCAACGGCCCCGCTTTGCTGTTTGAACGGCCAAAGGGTTCAAACATGCCGGTGCTGATTAACGCGCTGGGTAGCCAGCGGCGCATGGCCATCGCGCTAGAGGTGGATGCTGTGGAGGACATAGCGGCGCGGATTCGCGGCTACTTGGACATGCAGTCCCCGCAGGGGCTTTTCGACAAGTTGAAGATGCTCCCCAAGCTAGCGGAGATCGGTGCGTTCTTCCCCAAATTGGTGAAGAACGGCCCATGCAAGGAAGTAATCCATCGTGACAATTTTTCCCTTTTCAGCCTGCCCATCTTGAAATGCTGGCCGCAGGATGGCGGGCGGTTCATTACGTGGCCGCTGGTAATTACCAAGAACCCGGAGAACGGAAAACGCAACGTGGGTGTCTACCGGATGCAGGTGTTTGATGAGCGTAGCACCGGAATGCACTGGCAGACGCAAAAGCACGGCGCTGAGCATTTTCGAAGGCTGAAGGCGCAAGGGAGGCCGGCACGAATGCCAGTGGCCGTGGCCATCGGGTCGGATCCCGCAGTGGCCTTGGCCGGGATATTGCCCATTCCTCCTGATCTGGACGAGATGATGTTCGCTGGTTTTCTTCGCCGCGAGCCTGTAGAGATGGTCCCTTGCGAAACCTCCGATCTCGAAGTTCCCGCAAACGCAGAGATTGTGCTGGAAGGCTATGTTGACGTGGATGAAATGCGCACCGAGGGACCATTCGGCGACCATACCGGGTTCTATTCTCTGGAGGACGACTATCCTGTTTTTCACGTAACTTGCATGACCCATCGCAAAGACCCGGTCTATATGACCACAATAGTAGGGCCGCCGCCGCAGGAGGACTTCTATATCGGCCAGGCTATCGAGCGGATTTTTCTCCCGGTGATGAAAATGCAATTCCCTGAGATCGTGGACGTCTGTATGCCGGCGGAGGGGATTTTTCACAACTTGATGATTGTCTCCATCCGCAAGTCTTACCCCGGGCACGCTCGAAAGATCATGAGCGGGATTTGGGGGCTCGGCCAAGCCATGTTTACCAAAGTGATTGTGGTGGTGGATGAGGACGTTGACGTTCAAAACCACTCCGAAGTTGCCTGGAAGGCCTTGTGCGCGATTGATCCGGAGCGGGACGTGCAGTTCGTGATGGGACCCGTGGATACATTGGACCATGCGGCGCGCATGCAGGATTTTGGTTCGAAAATGGGAATTGATGCCACCCGCAAATGGGAAAGCGAAGGGTTCCGCCGTCGCTGGCCGGAGGTGATTGCGATGGATCCCTCAACAAAAAGGCGAATAGACGGTATCTGGGGCTCGTTAGGGCTGTCCGGAAAGCATTGAAATTGTGCTTACGGTGTTCCTGCGAATAACGCCCAACATATAGTGGTACCCCCTGCCAAGTTAACTAGCAATTGTACGAACTGCCGGTGTTTGGCCTAGAACTGCCGAAGAAAACCGGAACTCTTCGGACAACTGCCGTTTCGCAAAGCTTGACTGAACGCTTTGGGGATGACATAACCGCCGCACGTGGCGGAGTGAGCCCACGGGGTGTGGGCGCAGGGTCGGGTCTCTGGAGAGAAGGACAGTGACGACCATGACGGAGTCTCGGGAAGTGATGAATCTGCGGGAGGCTTCCCACTATTTGGGGGTTTCACCTGACACCCTGTACCGCTATATCTCTGAGGATCGTATTCCGGCGTTCAAACTCGGAAACCGGTGGAAGTTCAAGAAGACGATCCTGGACCGGTGGATGGAAAAGAAGATTCACATCGGGGTACGCGGTAACGGCAAAAGGAAGTAAGACCTCGCCCGGCGGGGCATAGAGAGGGCGCGCATGTTCGGGAGCAAAAAGAAGTCTCTGGTTGGGCTCGACATCGGCTCCAGCACGATCAAAGCGGTTGAGCTGAAGAGTACGAAGGCGGGCTACGAACTGGTCAATTTCGGCATCGAGCCACTGACCCCCGATACGGTTGTGGATGGCGCTATCATGGACGCGCCTTCTGTGGCCATGGGCATCAACAAGATTTTTGAGGGCCAGAAAATCAAGACCAAGCACGTGGCGACATCTGTCTCGGGGCACTCGGTGATCGTCAAGCGCATCCCCCTGCCCTACATGACCGAAGACGAACTGTTTGACCGGATTCGGGCGGAAGCCAGCCAGCATATTCCGTTCGATATCGCCGACGTTAGCTTAAGCCATCAGGTTTTGGAAAGCTCGGAGACCCAGATGGACGTTCTGCTGGTCGCCGTGAAGATGGAGAAGATTCTGAACCACACCAGTGTGCTTCAGCAGGCCAGCAAAGAAGCCGCGGTGGTGGATATTGACGCTTTTGCCCTGCAAAACTGCTTCCTGGCCAACTACTCTCAGGATGGCCGCGCTCCGGACCAGACCATAGCGTTGCTGAATATCGGCGCCAGCGTGATGAGCATCAATATTATGCGAGGGGAAATTCCCCTGTTTACCCGCGATGTTTCCGTAGGTGGCAACCAATACACCGACGCTTTGCAGAAGGAATTGGACCTGGGGTTTGAAGATGCGGAGCGCCTAAAGATGGGGGAGGCGGTCGCCAGCGTTGCCGAAGATCAAAAGAACTCCATCCTGCGCTCGGTTTCAGATATCTTGATTCTGGAAATTCAGAAAACATTTGACTTCTTCCGTGCCACCGCAAGCGGAGAGAATATTCAGCGGATATACGTTTCCGGCGGCACGGCGCGGGTGCCCGGATTGATTGAACTGTTGCGGGAAGAGTTCGCGATGCCGGTGGAGGAATTGTATCCGTTCCGCAAGGTGACGATTAACCCGGCGAAGCACAGCGAAGACCAGCTTCGCGACTTGGCGCCGCGATTGGCTATTGCGGTGGGCTTGGCCCTAAGGAGCTTCGACCCATGATTCGCATCAACCTTTTACCGGGACAGCAACGACCCAAGGCAAAGCGCTCGGTAGCGATGCCCGGCGGGGGCGGCAGTCTTCAAGGAATTCTCCTTCTGAGCGGCGCCATTCTGGGCGCAATCGCGCTCGCGGTGATCTACTACATGCGCGCGGGCGAATTGGATGCCCTGAAAAAGAGGGTCGCTGATCTGGAGAGCGAGAAAGCTCGGCTGGAGAAAGTCAAAATCGAAGTAGAGAATTACCAGAAACAAAAGGAAATCCTGGACCAGCGCATCAACGTGATTCAAGAGCTGCAACGAAATCGAGTTGGGGGACAGGAGTTACTGGATGTGGTAGCTACGACGGTAAACCGTGTTGACTCTCTATGGTTGACCACTCTGGGCCGGCGCGGCAACAGTTTGAGTATCGAAGGAACAGCGGCATCGATTTCAGCAGTTGCAAACCTGGTGACGCAGCTGAAACGGGCCGGGTATTTCGACAAAGTAGAGATTAAAGAAACCCGTCAGGATGAAAGAAATAAGGCCGTGCAGGTCTTTCTCTTTACTGTTTCAGCGGATTTTGTTTTGCCCGGCGGCAAGCCGGCTGAGGGCGCCGGGGCAGCATCGGCGCAGAAGAAGAGCTGAGGGGGAACGATGGCTGGTCTCCGAGACTTACCTCCAATGGTGAACGTACTGCTGGCGCTGGCGCTGGCTGGTGCGCTCGTGGCCGCTGGGCTCTTTGTTCCCGGCTCACCGATCCAAGCCCAGGCCGAAGAGCGCGAGCGTGCGCGCGCGGAAGAAAGCAGGCTGGGGCCTGAAGTTGCAAAACTGCGCGACTACGAAAGGCGCCAGGCTGACCTGAAACAGCAGATCGCGGCCCAGGAAAAGCAACTCGAGGTTCTGAAAACGATTGTTCCGGAAGACAAGGAAGTGGATGAATTTTTGCGGATGATCCATGCATCCGCAGTTTCTTCCGGGGTTGAAATTCGCAGGGTTACTTCCAAGCCGGTCAACAGTCTTGATTATCACAACGAGCTACCGTTCGAAGTTGAGTTCGATGGCCCCTATTTCGCGGTGTGGAATTTCTTCGGGCGGCTGGGACGTCTTTCGAGAATTATCAATGTGGCTGACTTGGCATTCCAAGGACAGGAAAAGGCCAGCGCCAATGTCAATAAGTACAGCATTCGCCCGGAGCACACGGTGATTGCGACATGTACGGTCGTTACTTTTTTCACAAAGGCTGCGGAGGCATCTACGCAAGCTGCAAAAGGTAAGCAACCGGCGAAACAGCAGCCGGCAAAGCGGTAGAGGGGCATATCATGCGATTGCTCAAGGCGATTACGGCGATGATTGCGGGAGGGGTCTTGTGGCTGGGTGTGGGTTTGTCTACCTATGCCCTCCAGGCGCCTCCGGCAAAGAAACCTGCAACTGAACCGGCAAAAGCGCCAGTAAAGCAGGCGCCTGCCGCGCAGAAACAGGCGCCTCCGGCGAAGAAGAGCGCGTCTGGACCGACAAAGCAGGCCGCTCCGGCGAAAACTGCACCGCCAAAGAAATCGCCCGCAGCCAGCACGACGGCTCCTCCTGCCCAAGAACCCACTGCGGCCGCAGGTCAGGCGGCGGAGAGTCCCCTGATGTCGCCGGGAAATCGGCGTGACCCATTTTCTGCGCTTGTATCAAGTAAGCGCGGCACTGGGCAGCAAACTCCGGAAATGACGTGCCGCGCGCCTGGAAAGGGAAGCGTGGTGATTGACACCATGCGTGTGGATGGACTGGTCCGGTCTGCTGAGGGAATGATCGCTGCGGTCCGCACTCCACAGGGGAGAGTTTACTTTTTGAGGGAAGGGGATCGTCTGTGTGATGGTCGCGTTGAGCGCATCACCATGGAAGGGATAACCCTCCGGCAGTCTAGCCGTGATGCTTTTGGGAAGGCAGTGGAACGGCCTGTGAGCAAGAGACTTTTTCCTAGTGCAGGAGAATAACGATGAAGACGACGCTTTGGGGAATTCGGGTTGCCGTCCGGTCATGTGCGGCCCTAGCCCTGATATCACTGGCCGTGGGGGTAGCCTATGCGCAATCACCCCAGGTACGGATTGAAGCGGCCGCCGCCGGTGGCCACGTTCGCATCATGGCCAATGCGACAGGTCCGTTTGAATACACCACCTATCGCCCAAGTGACTCGCTCTTCGTCGTTGATTTGGCGGGCGTCACAGCGGCGACACCGAGCGGGGCGAGGGTATTGCGGTCTGAAACGGTGACTAGCTACCGCGTGGTTCAATATCGCTCAGGCGAAATGGGTATAGTCCGTATCGAGATTCTGCTGCAAGACAACGTAGAGCCGAAGGTTCAGCGGACCGCAGCAGATTCTCTGGCGATTTCCTTTGAAGGTGGCTCTGCAAAGGCGCTGCAGGCTAAGACTAGCTCGCCGGTACAGGGGCCTCGCATGGCGAACGCCACCACGATCAACGACGTTCGCGTTGAGCGTGCGGAGCAGCAGACCTTGGTCACGGTTTTGGGCAATGGGAAACTGGCCTATGAGGCCATGCGCCTGAGCGGTCCCGACCGCCTGGTACTGGACTTCGCGGGTACGCAGACACGGGCAAGCCAGAAAAAGTTCGGAACGGAAAATGCGCCAGTGATGGGCGTTCGCGTTGGGCAGTTCAAAGCCACGGTGAGTCGTGTGGTTATCGATCTGACGGCAGGAACGCCCTATCAGATGACTCCGTCTAACAACTCCTTAGTTGTCGCATTCGGGCCGGGTCAAGTGGCAAAGGTTTCGCCCGACCCTTCGCCGGTCAAGAAGGCGGCACCGGAAATTGCACCAGCACCGAGAGCAGAGGAGACGGCATCTACCCCTGCCACTGAGAAGCCCAGCAATCCTATCGCGGCCGATGCTGCCGCGATGAGTCTTCCGGCCAACCTGACGAGCAACGAGGCGAGCCTTGCCGCGCCAGCGGCGAAGCCCATGGTGGAGCCCATGACTTCTCCGGCGGCGGTGCCCACATCGAGCCGCGCTGAATCAGGCTCGGCTCCTCAGCAGGGCAAGTTCACCGGAGAACCGATTTCGGTGAATTTTAAGGACTTGGACTTAAAGGACTTCTTCCGGTTGATCCATGAAATCAGCGGCTTGAACGTTGTAATTGATCCGACTGTCAGGGGTACGATAACCATCGTGCTCGAGGATGTACCGTGGGATCAGGCGCTGGATATTGCCTTGCGAAACAACAACTTGGATAAGCAGATTGACGGCAACGTGCTGCGGATTGCCACCCGCTCCACTCTGAAGAAAGAAGCGGAGGAGCGGCGCGACCTTGCCAAGGCTGAGGCGGAAGCCGTAACACAGGAGACGCGGACCTTTACCTTGAGTTACGCCAAGGCCGACACTCTGCGGGACACCCTGAAAAGATTCCTTTCCTCCCGCGGCGAGATCCTTGCCGATGTTCGTTCCAATAGCCTTATCGTTCGGGACATACCCGCAGTGTTCCCCGACGTCATCAACCTGATGAACCAATTGGACCGCAAGACGCAACAGGTTGAGATCGAAGCGAGAGTCGTGACTGCTTCGCGTGCCTTCGCCCGCGAAGTGGGTACCCAGTTTGGTTTTGGCACGAGCGCGACTGGTGGGCGTAACGTTTTTGGCGGTGTTCTTGGATTCAACAGCTTTGTCAGCCCTGTAGAACGTGGTCCCGGGTTGCCGCCTCCTCCAATCGTAAGTTCCGGAAGCACGGCAATGCCGTTGAACTCAAACTTGGGCGCGACCGCGCCAAATAGCGGCGTTACCTACGCGCACTCGTCGCCCAACTTTGCCCTGGACTTCATCTTAACGGCGGCCGAATCGCGCGGCGTTGGTAAGCTGATTTCCAAACCGAAGATCTTCACGCAGAACAACAAGAAGGGCATGGTTCAGCAAGGCACCAAGATCCCGCTGCAGACGGTGGTCAACAACACCATCACCGTGCAGTATATTGATGCGGTGCTGAAACTGGAAGTGACCCCGCAGATTACCGCTGAGGGAACCGTGTTCCTCGAAGTCGTGGTGGAAAATACTGCGATCGACGATGGTATCCCGCGTATCTTGGGTATCCCAGCCCTGACTACGCAGAAGGCGGAGACCAACGTGATCATCAACGATGGCGGCACGGTTGTCATCGGCGGCGTGATCGTTAGCCAGCAGCGCACCAACGTTAACCAGGTTCCTCTGCTGGGCAGTATCCCGGCGCTGGGCCATCTTTTCAAGCGCACCGCCATCAGTTCGGAATCGCGCGAATTGCTCTTCTTCCTGACCCCGCGCATCGTACCCGACTAGGATTCGACCTCAACCCGGCGGGGAGGAGACAAATCTCCTCCCCGCCTTTCTCATTTATGGCTACCCACGAACAAGCCAGCCGCTTGGATGCCATGCGCCAAGCCATGAAGCGACATGGGCTTTCAACGCTCCTGGTGACCCACCTGCCGAACGTTCGGTACCTGTGCGGCTTCACTGGCAGCAACGGCGTCCTTTTGGTGGCTTCAGGCGAAGTCACGCTTTTTACGGATAGCCGTTATAGGATCCAAGCGAGGGAGCAGGTAAAGGCGGCAGACATCATGATTCCTGAGGAGTCAGTGATTCTTGCAGCCGCCGAGCGGATTCGGGAAAAAAAGAGTGCCAAGGTTGGTTTGGAGGCAGAGTCGTTAAACCTGTCCCAGGTGGGCCTGCTGCGGAAAGTAGTAGGGCGTGGCACCAAGCTCCAGCCCACCAGTGGCATTGTAGCAAGCCTGCGCTCTGTGAAGTCCAACCGAGAGATTACGCTTGTCAGCAAGGCCGCCCAGCTCATTTGCAGGGTATTTGAGGGCATCCTGGAGAAGATTCGACCTGGCGCCCAAGAGAACCATCTAGCCGCCGAAATTGATTACAGCATGCGCTGCTTGGGGGCGGAAGGACCCTCCTTTGAGACAATTGTCGCGTCCGGACCCCGGAGCGCACTGCCCCATGCTCGTCCCAGCACCCGAAAGCTCCAGAAGGGAGAATTGGTTATCTTGGATATGGGTGCTATACTCCACGGCTACTGCTCTGACCTGACCCGGACGGTCCATCTTGGGAGGGCTTCTGCGCAGTCCCTAGGCTGGTACAGGGCGGTTTGGGAAGCTCATGGAGCTGCCCGGGGGGCTATTAGGGCGGGGGTGGCCGCCGGGGAAGTAGATGGGGTCGCCCGGTCCAGTCTCGATCGGGCTGGCTTGGGCAAGTTCTTTGCTCACAGTACGGGTCACGGAATTGGATTAGAAATTCACGAGGTGCCAAGACTAGCGAAGGGGCAAAAGGCGCCCCTCGTCGCCGGCAACATCATTACCGTCGAGCCGGGGATCTACATTGAAGGCGTTGGCGGCGTGCGGATCGAGGACGATGTTCTTGTTACTCCCAACGGACACAAAGTCCTAACCAGGATGTGCGGAGAACTTCTTCAACTCTAGATGAAAACCTCAAAAAGGATAACGCCGCATCACCCCGCCACTTCCGTTGACTGGGCGGAAGTTAACCGGGTGCTGGAGTTTATGAACCAGCACGGACTGGAAGAGTTTGAGTTTGCCAGCGGAGATACCCGGGTTCGCCTCAAGAAACCGGGACCGGCGCCCGTTGCCTTCGGTGGCTTGGCGCCTGGCAACATGTCCATTCAGTCGGCCCCCGGTGCCGTTGCGTCAGGACCGAAGCAGAGTCCCGCGATGCCGTCTGTTTCTCCGGAAAGTGCCAGCGACAATCTGCATGTGGTGAAGTCGCCCATCGTAGGCACATTCTATTCCTCGCCCAATCCCGAATCAGCCCCTTATGTAAAGGTGGGGGACAAGGTGAAGGCGGGGCAGGTGCTTTGCATCATTGAAGCCATGAAGCTGATGAATGAGATTGAGGCGGATGCAACTGGCGAGATCGTCAAGGTACTGGCCACAAATGCTCAACCGGTAGAGTACGGCGAAGGTCTGTTTGCCATTCGTCCGGACGGGAAGTAGCCTGCCCTGCCATGTTTCGCAAAATTCTCATAGCCAACCGCGGCGAAATTGCCCTGCGAGTGATCTGCGCGTGCAAAGAGCTGGGCATTCGCACCGTCGCGGTTTACTCGGAAGCAGACCGCAACTCCCTGCACGTGCGTTTTGCGGACGAAGCCGTGTGCATCGGCCCCCCGCGCAGCTCAGATAGCTACCTCAACATCCCCCACGTGATCAGCGCGGCGGAAATTACCGACGTGGATGCCATTCACCCGGGCTACGGCTTCCTTTCCGAGAATGCCAACTTCGCTGAAGTGTGTGACGCATCCCACATCACGTTCATCGGCCCTTCTCCAGACGTCATTCGCATGATGGGTGAGAAGGACCGCGCGCGCAGAGAAATGAAGGAGCGTGGGGTCCCCACTGTGCCAGGGACGGATGGCGCTGTACCTGATGAAGACGCCGCGGAGCGAGCGGCGAAGGAAATTGGCTATCCGCTCATTGTGAAGGCCGTTGCGGGCGGCGGGGGCCGTGGCATGCGGATCGTCCGGTCCCGGGATGAACTGCACCCTGCTTTCCGCACGGCGCGCAATGAAGCGCAACAAGCTTTTGGAAATGCCGACGTATACATGGAGCGCTTCATTCAAAGGCCTCGCCACATCGAGTTCCAGGTTCTTGGGGACCTATACGGGAACGCTATTCATTTGGGGGAGCGCGAATGCTCCATCCAAAGGCGGCATCAAAAGCTCATTGAAGAATCTCCTTCCACTGCGATTACCGAGGAAAAGAGGGAGGAAATAGGACAACGTCTGGCCCGTGCTCTGGAAGGCATTGGATATAGCAATGCAGGCACTCTGGAATTTCTGATGGATCCCTCCGGCGATCTCTATTTCATTGAAATGAATACGAGAATTCAGGTCGAACACCCCGTGACCGAAATGGTCACCGGAATTGACCTGATCAAGTCACAGATTCTTCTGGCTGCGGGCGAGAAGCTTCAAGATGTAGTTCCCGAGGTCAAATTCCGCGGACACAGCATCGAATGCCGGATCAACGCGGAAGATCCCGACACGTTTGTTCCTTCCGCGGGCCGCATCACCGCTTTCCATCCGCCCGGAGGCACGGGCGTGCGCGTGGATACTGCGGCCTACTCCGACGCGGTGATTCCTCCCTACTACGATTCGATGGTTGCAAAGCTGGTGGTTCATGGCAAGGACCGAATGGAAGCGATCGCCAGAATGCGACGCGCGTTGGAAATGTTCATGGTGGAAGGCATCAAGACGTCGATTCCGTTGCAACGCAAAGTCCTGGCCGAACGCGACTTCGAATACGGAAAAATCGATACCCACTTTCTCGAACGCTATCAAAATGCGTCGGCTGCAAAGGCCAAATGAAGCTTGTCTTTCCTCCCCTCTACGTTATACTGGACGCCGTTTTGCTCCCCAATTCTGTTTTTTCTTGCGCCAAACTCTTAGCGGGGAGCGGTGTGGAGTGGCTCCAGTACAGAGACAAGCAGGGAAGCGCTCGCAGGCTGTTCCAGGTCTCCAAAGAATTGCAGGAATGGGGCCGGCCTTTTGGGATTACGTTGGTCGTCAACGACCGCCCGGATATTGCGGCGGTTGCGGACGCCCGCGGAGTTCACGTTGGACAAGAGGACTTGAGCGTAGACGAAGCCAGGGCCATTGTGGGTGCGAGTCGCCTGATCGGAGTTTCGACCCACAACCGGGAACAGTTTGAAGCAGCAGTACCGACTTCGGCTGATTACATTGCAATTGGGCCAGTAAGCGAAACTAGGACGAAGTCAAATCCGGACCCTTGCGTGGGGCTGGACTTAATCCGACGGGCGCGGCGGGCTACGCAAAAGCCGATTGTAGCCATCGGGGGTATCACGCTGGAAACGGCACGGTCCGTATGGGAAGCTGGGGCCGATTGTGTCGCGGTGGCCCGCGACATCGTTTGTGCAGAACAACCTGGGGCTCGTGCCGAAGCGTACTTGAAATTAGCCCGGAGAGTATGATTTGAGCTTCTTGAGGCATGTGTTTGAACCGGCCGTTTCTGCCGGATTCTTTACGTGAGGGAGGCAATGCATGGCGAACCCGCTTTTCGCCACCAAAGCGATTGATCAACTCGTTAGCGAAACGGAGGACTCCGGTCACGGGCTCAAGCGCGCGCTAGGCGCGATTGACCTGACCATGCTTGGAGTGGGCGCCA
This sequence comes from uncultured Acidobacteriaceae bacterium, assembly GCA_964500065.1. Taxonomy (GTDB): domain Bacteria; phylum Acidobacteriota; class Terriglobia; order Acidiferrales; family UBA7541; genus CAZCNH01. The sequence goes on along the minus strand of CAZCNH010000019.1, from coordinate 16,643 downwards.
TCATAGGTGCCGGCATCTTTGTGCTTACCGGAAATGCCGCGGCCGCACATGCTGGGCCAGCCATCGTCCTTTCGATGATTGGTGCGGGGATTGCCTGTGCGTTTGCCGGACTTTGCTACGCCGAGATGGCCGCAATGATCCCGATTGCGGGCAGTGCCTACACCTACTCCTATGCGACTTTGGGCGAGTTTCTAGCCTGGATTATCGGGTGGGACTTGATTTTGGAATACGCGCTGGGCGCGGCAACCGTTTCGGTCGGCTGGTCCGGGTTGGTGGTGAGCTTCTTGGGCCAGTATGGAATCGGCATTCCCGCCCAATTCACAGCAGGGCCGTTCCAATCTGTGACCATGGCCGACGGCAGTATCGTGCATGGCGTGTTCAATCTGCCGGCATTCATTATCGTTCTCTTGATTTCGGTGATCCTTGTCGTCGGGGTTCGCGAGTCCGCCAACGTCAATACGGTCATCGTATTTGTGAAAATTGGCGTGGTAGTTGCATTGATCATTGCGGGAATCAAATTCATTGTTCCCTCCAACTGGCAACCCTTCATCCCCCAGAACACTGGGAACTTTGGGGAGTTTGGCTGGAGCGGTATTCTAACAGGGGCTGGAAAGATCTTCTTTGCCTATATTGGTTTTGACGCTGTATCTACAGCGGCCCAGGAGGCCAAGAACCCGCAGAGGGATCTGCCTAGAGGGATCTTGGGAAGCTTGGTTGTCTGCACGATATTGTATGTGTTGTTTGCTGGTGTCCTGACCGGTGTAGTGCATTATACCCAGCTCAACACGGCGGCGCCGGTGGCCGTGGCCGTTGACAAAATGAACATGCCGTGGCTGGGGCAGGGAATGAAGCTCGGTGCCATCGCAGGGTTGACGTCGGTCATGCTGGTTATGCTCTTTAGCCAAGCCCGCATCTTCTGGATCATGGCCAGTGATGGATTGCTACCCGGAATGTTTGGTAAGTTGCACCCGAAGTTCCGAACCCCCTATTTGAGCAGCGTTCTTACGGGCACGGTCGTGGCAGTTGTGGGTGGAATCTTTCCCATTGGCCAGCTCGGAGACATGGTAAGTATCGGCACACTGTTCGCATTCGTGCTGGTTTGTGCCGGCGTGCTCGTACTGCGCAGGACCAAGCCAGACGTTCACCGCCCATTTCGCACTCCTCTTGTGCCGGTCGTGCCCATCTTGGGAATGTTGTGCTGCCTGGGCTTGATGAGTGGACTGGGACTGCATACTTGGGAGCGGTTGATCATATGGCTGTTGATCGGCTTCGCTATCTATTTTACCTTTGGGGTAAAGAATAGTAAGTTGCGTCAGGCCGCCCGGTAGAGCTTCCAGCTTGAGAAGTAACATCCGAATCGAGTACGTTAGAGGCCGGGCCCCTGCCCGGCCTCTTTCTTTGAAGGGTCTAGAGTGAATTACCTGCGCCGATTCTTGCGAAGGCTTTCTGCATTCGACCGGCTTCTCCTCCTCCTGGTCGTCCTAGGGGGCGTCTCGCTCTTGCTCCGCTCGGACCGCGGGCTTGGCACATTTGTCAGGTCAGCCGGGATTGTTTCGCTGGTTGTCTTCAGCGTGCGCTTGCTCTTTCGCTATCGCCACGCGCTTCTTTGGAGCCTGCGAAACAGGCTTCTCGTCGCGTACGTTTTCATCGCGGTTGTGCCGTTGATTCTTATGCTGGGTATGGCCGTTCTGTGCGCTTACATAGGTTACACCCAACTGGCGGCCTATCTGATCTACCAGGACGTGCAGGAGAGACTGGACTTGGTGTCCGATACGGCGACAGTCGTTCTTTCCACTCGCCCCGGCGATTCCGCCAAGGCCGGAGACGGTGCAACCCTGATCCAGAGCGCAGCCGACCGCCTTCCTGGGCTAAGGGTTAGTTGGGAAGAGGGAGAGGAACTGCTCCGGCGCAGCGGAGGAAAGGCACGCTTCCGCGGGCTGGTGCAGAAAGGCGACACCGTAAGCCTGGATGGGGTGGCTTCCAGCGGGGACGGTGAGCGTCGCCGCGTTGTGCGCGTTTCAGTTCCGCTTTCTGCGGAATTGCTCGAGGGTATTGTGGCCGATCTCGGCCCGCTGCGATTCACCATTACGCGCCCGGCAAAGCTGGGCGACAGCCTTGAAGGTCAACTCTCGTTTGGCGACCAGAACCTCGTGCAGCGCGGCACCATCTCGGCCTTGGATCGAACACTTCCTCCGCCGGCGGGATTCTTTGACCGCAGCGTGACCGGCATCTCAAAGATGGATGTGCTCTATCTGGACTCCACCCTGGGCGAAGAAAAGGGGGCAATCTTTGCCTCTGTCGCCACGCGACCTTCGCTGCTCAATCGCCGGCTGTTCAATGCACCCGGCGACGTCGGCGGCCTGCTGGTGACAGGGTTGTTCGCAGTGGGGTTCATTTTTCTGGTGCTGGAAGTGGGTGCGCTGCGTGCCGGTGTGGCTCTCACGCGATCCATAACCCGGGCTGTATCGGACCTTTATAAAGCGACAGAGCATGTGCAACAAGGTGACTTCAGCTACCGCGTGCGCGCCCATGAAAAGGACCAACTCGGCGCCCTGGGCGAATCGTTCAACGCGATGACCGGTTCCGTCGAAGGTCTGATCAATGAGCAACGGCAGCGCCAGCGGCTCGAAAACGAATTGGCGATCGCCCAGCAGGTGCAGGGGCAGTTATTCCCTCAAGTGCTGCCTCAGGTGCCGGGGCTGCAACTTGCGGCGGTTTGCCGGGCTGCCCGTGTGGTAAGCGGCGATTATTACGATTTTCCTCTACTAGGCCATGACCGTCTGGGTTTTGCGATTGCCGATATCAGCGGCAAGGGAATCTCAGCAGCACTCTTGATGGCCAACTTACAAGCGGCACTGCGCAGCCAGATCGTTTTGGACGGCGCGAACTGGATGCAGACCGCCCAGTTGGTTTCGCGGTTGAACCGGCACCTGTTCCTGAATACCACTTCCGAACGCTACGCCACGCTGTTCTATGCGGCATTCGATCCGGAAACGCGGCTGTTGTATTACACCAACGCCGGACATTTGCCCCCGTTGCTTATTTCCGACGGAAGCGTCCGGCAGTTGGAAGAAGGCGGGATGGTGGTGGGCCTTTTCGATGGTTGCGAGTACGAACAAGGCATCGTTAAGATCGAGTCGGGAAGTATTCTGGTCGCCTATAGTGATGGTCTGATCGAACCGGAGAACGTTTACGGGGAACAATTCGGTGTCGAGCGCATCGCAAGTGAAGTAATTCGGCAACGAGATATAGCGCCGCAACTCCTGGCTGAATCGCTGGTGCAAGCTGCGGAAGAATGGGCCGGCTCACCCGAACAGGCGGACGATATGACCGTGATCCTTGCAAAAGTAGAATAGCCTCGTCCATGAAAATTCTTAACTCAACGCAAGTCAGCGACGCGGACCGCCTAACTACCGAGAAGCTGGGAATCCCGTCTTTGCAGTTAATGGAGAATGCCGCGCAAGCGGTGGTGTCGCGCCTCGGATTGGAAGCGGCAGACCTAAAGACTAAACCGCGGTCGTTCGTGGTGCTTTGTGGAAAAGGTAACAATGGCGGTGACGGCTTGGCTATCGCCCGGATTTTGCACAGGCGCGGAGAAGGCGTTCGGGTCGTTCTCGTCGCCGATCCCGCTGCTCTCAGTTCTGACGCAGCCACGCAATGGCAGAGGTGGCAAGATTGCGGCGCTCCAACCGTGATTGTGCGTGAAGCTTCCGATTGGTGGCCGTGCCGCCATCTGCTTTCCTCGGCAACTGACGTTGTGGACGCGCTGTTGGGCGTCGGCATTCGCGGACCGGCGCAAGGCGTAATGAAGATTGTGATTGACGACGTCAATTGTCTCCAACCGACTCATCGTTATCGCGTGGTTGCGGTCGATATCCCTTCAGGTCTTCCCGCGGATGGAGCAATGGAGGAAGGCTCAGCTATTCACGCGGCGCAGACTGTCACCTTCACGGCGCCCAAGCCGGGTCTATTGGTGGGGGCGAATCTTGATTTCGTGGGCCGGTTGAGCGTTGCCACTATCGGCACGCCGGATGAATTGCTTCCCGACGCTTCCCTTCGTTGGCTGGAGTTTTCCGAATTTCGCGAATTGCCCCTGTTGCGCAAGCGCGACGGTCATAAGGGAGACTACGGACACGTGCTGGTAATCGCTGGCTCTCGCGGCAAAGCCGGCGCCGCTGCGCTCGCAGGTCTCGGCGCGCTTCATTCGGGCGCGGGCCTGGTGACGGTGGCAACGCCGGAAAGTTCGCTGCTGGTGGTTGCCGGGCATGCTCCGGAATTGATGACTGAACCCCTGCCGGAAACCGACACGGGTACGATCTCGCTTCGTAGCCTGGATTATGCGCGGATGGAAAAACTGCAGGAGGGCAAGACCGCGCTGGCCATCGGGCCTGGCCTTGGGACGCATCCGGAAACACAGGAACTGATTCGAGCGTTGGTGAAAAACACAAAGCTTCCCACTATTCTCGATGCAGATGGCCTGAACGCGTTTGCGGGCCGCGCGGGCGATTTGGCCTTCCATCAAACAGGTTTTCTTGCGATTACCCCTCACCCCGGCGAAATGGCCCGTTTACTCGCCTGCAGCAACGCTCAGGTTCAGTCGCGCCGGATTGAAGTCGCTCAAGACGCGGCTGCCCGCTGGAAATGCGCCGTTATCTTGAAAGGCGCAGGGACCGTCATCGCTTTCGATAACGTGCGAGCTTATCTCAACACCTCAGGCAACCCCTGGATGGCTTCAGGCGGGTCGGGTGATGTGCTCACCGGAGCGCTTGCTGGCCACGTCGCCCAGTTTGGGACTGGACTCTGGGAAAAGTCCTTGTGTTTTAGTGTCTATTGCCACGGTCGAGCGGGCGACTTGCGACTTGCTGAGGCAGGTGAAGCGCCCGTGCTAGCCTCCATGCTCCTTGGCAATCTGGGCAAGGCGCGGCACGAAGTGGCGGACGACTTACTTGGGAACCCCAATGCAGAAGTCGTCGCATAGCGCTGAGGAAACCGTCGCGCAGGGCCGTGCGCTTGCGAAGCTACTGGAGCCGCCACGCCTCGTCCTCCTGTCCGGTGAACTGGGAGCGGGAAAGACTACGCTGGCAAAGGGCATCATCAGCGGTCTGGGTGCGGCTCGAGAAGAAGATGTACTAAGCCCCACTTTTACATTGGTCCATTTGTTCCAGCGCGCGCTGCCGACGCCATTGAAGGTGTACCACATCGACCTGTACAGGATTGACGGGCGTCAGGATTTGGCGACTCTGGGGCTGGAAGACCTATTCGCCGAGCCTGCCATTATCCTCGTCGAGTGGCCCGATCGCCTCACCGCCCTGGGCGGGTCGAGCGAATGGCCGATCACTCGAATACATATCACCCACGGTTCTGATGAGACCCGCCGTCTCCAGATTGACGAGCTTTGATTTATCCTTCCATCACTCTCGACGGAATCGTTGGCCGCTTTATTCTCCTGTGGGAGGGACGCCTTATGGCGCCCGCGCATCTCCCGGTATAATCATTCTGGAGGCGCAAAGGGTCCGGTGACTTTCCCGGCCTTCAAAGCCGGCGATTCGGCCCTTCGCGGGTCGAATGGTGGGTTCGACTCCCACACGCCTCCGCCAATGTTCATCGCCATTTCGTTTGTACTTGCGGTGGGCGAAGAAGTGTTTGCATCACCATGCAGTATTGCTCGGTTTTTTCCCTCAGTTTGGAAAGCTGATCCGGAGTGGCCCCCGGCGCGTCAATGTTGAAACTGAGGCGAATCGCATCGAATCCGACCGGCACATCTTTTGAGATTCCCATCGTACCGCGAAGATCTAAGTCACCTTCTGCAATGACCTCGATGCGTTCTGTGGGTATGCTCATGGCGCTGGCCACCATCTGGCAGGTAATTTGCGCGCACGCAGCCAGAGCACCGAGAGGAAGATCGCCGGAACAAGCGCGCGCTGCCGCTGCCGCCGACTCCGGAATGAGCTTCCGCAGCGTACGCGGCGCGCCCGATATCGACCGAGCAGGACACAGGGGCGCCGGCCTGGCTGCCTTTAGCGTGGAGTGTGATCTTAGAAGCCTTCGGGTCGCCTCGGTATTTTTCTTTCAGTGTTCTTTTTATCCCTCGGAGATCCATTTCGGTTCGCCCCTGTCTTGTTGTTGCAGTCTCGCTTTCTTGCTAGGATGAAGCCTTTCGGAGGAATCGGGGATGCCCAAATTTGTCATTGAACGTGAAATTCCTGGGATCGAAAAACTGTCCGATAGCGAAATACGGGAAGTTGCGCGCAAATCCGTTGGCATCCTCAAGGATCTAGGGCCGGAGATTCAGTGGCTGCAGAGTTATGTCACCGGCGACAAGCTTTACTGCGTGTATCTCGCTCCAGACGAAGCAATGATCCGGGAGCACGCTCGTCGTGGCGGCTTTCCGGCCAACCGCATTTCTGCCGTTCGCCGGCTTATCGACCCAACCAGCGCGGAGTAGGTGCGTCACCGCTTTACGCTGCCAGAAGTGTTTGAAGCCGGTGGCGGGAACGCTTCTTCAATCGCTCTTTCGGGAGACATTCCCACCCTTCGAGCCAAGCCGAGGCTCCCGCCTGCCCCGGCAGGTCCCGCCGGGCCGCTTCCAGGTGTTTCTCCGGCTTGGCTTGTTCGTGCCCCAGGTTATAGATTGTGACAATATTGGGATGATTGAGAGCGGATCGTGCCTCTTGCTCAAACCGCCGCAATCGATCCGGGTTGTGGGTGAGGGGCGCAGGAAGAACTTTGAGCGCGACTTCGCGGCCCAAACGCTCGTCCCGGGCGCGGCACACCTCGCCCATTCCCCCGGCAGCAATCTTCGCAATTACGCGATAGTACGCGATGGTCTGACCGGTCACTGATTGGGTGAAAGAACATCGTAAGTTGCGCCGCTGGCAGTGTCAACCGCTCGCAGGCGCGGGGTCTGGGCCTTGGATCCCCACTATGACGGAATCGCCACAGATTGTGATTACAAGGAGGCGAAGAATTTTTCAGAGCTTTCCAGAACAAATGGCCACAACGCGGGCAAGCCGGTGCGAATGGGATCCATCCGGTGCAGAACCTGCTCTCGAGTAAGGTTGTGGGTTCGCCAGGAACCACCGCCGGCCTGAAGGTTTTGCAAGAAAGGCTGAAGGCGGTCCACGGCATTCGCGAAGTGCGCCTCCGCAGAAGCGTTTGCTTCGAACTCCTCCCACAGGCCGCGCAGTTCCCGCGCTAGATCCGAGGGCAGAAGCGCGAAGAGCCGGTCGGCAGCGTCGCGCTCGCGTTCCGCCTTGTTGGCGTTGCCTGCCGCATCATACGCAAAAGTATCACCGGCATCGATTTCAACCAGATCGTGAACGATAAGCATCTTCAAGCTTCGAGACAGATCAACCGTATCCTGCGCATGTTCGTGCAGGACCAAGGCGGTCAGGGTCAAATGCCAGGAATGTTCCGCCGAATTCTCGCGGCGCTGGCCACGGCCTACGGGTGATTGCCGGAGAACGCTCTTCAAATCATCGGCTTGCACAAGGAAAGCAAGTTGTTGCTGAATGCGCGGCGGCGTCATGGAAACATTATAGGGGCAAGCCCTAGCAGGAGGTAATTCATACTCGGCAGCGCGACTCGTATGCAATCACGCAGGAATCAGCTGGGGCATGGAGACTTGCAACGCAACCTGTTACGATGTGCAGCGCGCTCGTGAATCCGATTGTCTCAATTCTGACACTTGGTTTTTTCCTGGGACTCCGTCATGCCACAGACCCGGATCACGTGGTTGCGGTCTCGACCTTTGTGGCCCGACACAGGTCCATCCAACAATCCATGTGGGTGGGGCTGTTCTGGGGCTTAGGGCACACGCTGACCGTAGTTCTTGCCGGCAGTATCGTCGTTTTGGCAGGTGTGGAAGTCCCGGCCAAGCTTGGTCTGTCTCTGGAATTCTCCGTCGGCTTGATGCTTGTCTTTCTTGGTTGGATCAACCTAAGGGGAGTTACCGGTTGGCTGAAAGGGGCAGCGGAGGGCACCCCCGGCGGTGGACATTCACATTCGCATGTGCATGCGCACGGCGATTACGTGCACACCCATCCGCACCGGCACGATCCTGAGCAGCATCCGCACCCTCCCGGGAAAACGCCAGTCGCGTGGATGGATCGCAGCCTTGCAGGGATTCCGCTCTACCGGCTGGCGCGGCCGGTTCTTGTCGGAGTTGTGCATGGTTTGGCAGGTTCGTCCGCCATCGCGTTGCTGGTTCTGGCGGCAATTCCGCAATCGGGGTGGGCGGTTGCTTATTTGTTCTTGTTTGGCTTGGGAACCATCGTCGGAATGATGTCCGTAACCGCTGCAATTGCGCTCCCTCTTGCTTTGGAAGGCAGCCGATTTGTAGGAATGAGTCGGACTTTCCGGTTTGTCTCCGGGGCTGCAAGCCTCGCTTTTGGTTTGTTTATAGCTTTCCGCATGGGGTCGGCTCTGCTGGCAACGCTCCCCGTCAAGTAGCCGCGCAATGCCTGCTAAAGAGTTCATCTGAATGTGGTACGTTGTGATGAGTGGATCCTCAATTTACTGAGAGGAATTGCATATGCGACATCGAACCATAGTTATTGCAGTTGCTTTGGGACTATTCGCGTTTTTCCTCTTCGATGTAGGATCCGGGGCAGGGTGGCCCGCAACAGGGGAGCAGCAGCGCGCAACCAAGCCGTTACGAAAGCCGGATATATATTTTGTTCCCACTCCACCGGAAGTGGTTCGCGCGATGCTGCGGATGGCCGGGGTCAAGAAAGGGGATGTGGTCTACGACCTGGGTTGTGGCGATGGACGCATCATCATCGCCGCTGCGCAGGAGTTTGGCGTGCGAGGCGTGGGGATTGACATCGATCCGGAGCGGATCAAAGAGGCCAAAGAAAACGCAAAAAAAGCCGGCGTTGAGAAGCTGGTCGAGTTTCGCAATGAGGACCTGTTTGAATCCGACTTTCGCGACGCGACGGTTGTAACGCTTTACCTGCTGGAGCGACTTAATGAAAAGCTTCGTCCGAAGCTGCTGGCGGAACTGAAACCAGGGTCACGTATTGTTTCCCACGCATTCGGCATGGGTGACTGGCCTCCGGAGAAAACAGAGGATGTGGAGGGGCGCATGGTCTATATGTGGACCGTTCCGCAGACCGCCAAGAAAAAATAGCTCATCACCGGCCGGAAGTCCTGGATCACGATGGAACTAGGATGCTGGCTTCAGCCGGAAGCGTTGATTTTCGCGGCCGTGCTCCTGCCACAAATGCGGCTTTGCTCCGTTGTCGCGATTGCCTTCCGGAAGATCGAGCACCGGACCCAGCCGCGAAACAAGCAACACCTCTCCGCTATCGAGAACCTTGATTCGCCACTGCTGTTCCCGCCGGTTGCCCAATGTTTGAGCATCCACCTTGGAGCCATTAGTAGAACCACTGGCAGTCAGCGCTCTCCCGTTTTCCGCGGAGCGAATGTAGAAATATCCGTTTCGTGCGTCCTCGATGTCCCATAACTGGTTCTTTTTGTTCATCAGGAACGCACCCGACCACTGCTGAACTGTGCTGCCATCTTCATTCCTCAGGTCGAGAACCCTGCCGCTCGCAACAAACTCGATGGAATACCTTCCAGGCTTGATGGCAGCGGGCGTTGTTGTGGAGGCGGGAGTATCCGTCGTCACTGAACCACTGCTGACGCGGTAGTCCTTCGGCCGACGGTCAAAACCATCCTCATAGCCTTTGCGGAAAATGGGCTGGGTTTCAGTTGTGAACAGTTCTCGATAGCGTTGGTAGTCGCGCGTGCGGCCCCTACGGTCATCATCCTGCCCCCACGAATAACCGCTGTCGTATGCCGCGCGTTGCGCGTAGGAGAGCTCTTGCGAACCGCTGCCGCCAGTGGAGCCCGCGGAAGTGCCGTCATTGTGCCGGTAAATATCGAAAGCTGTGATGCGGCCCCGCCGGTCCACGCGGCACTCGCCTGACGAACCGCGGCGTGTGCGCCAGTCCAATTCCGTTTCGTTGGCGTCGCGGGTTACCACATGAACGAAAATGGCTGATTCAGCTATACCCAGCCGCGAAGCGGCCTCGGCCCGGCAGCTGGCGACATAGCTTGCTTCCTCCGAATCGGGCTGCCCGGTTCCTACGGGCTTGGCCATCTCTTCAACCTTGAATTGGAGGATGTTTCCTTGCCGGCTGACCCGGCAGAAGCCGGACGACCCGCGGGTAGTTCGCCAATTTATGACAGCGTTGCCGTCGCCGTCCGCAGTGGAAAGCTCAACGCTGATCTCGCTCAGGGGCAAATCGGCGATGCGCGCACCCGTTTCGTTCTTGCAGGCACGCAGAGCCCAATCCTGCGAGGACTGGGCTTGAGCAGGTAGCAACAAGCTGAGCCAGCCAGCGAAAACCAGAAAGAATCTAGAAACAAGAATGGCAGGGTAACTGGAAGAGGCGGTCATGCAGTCCTCCAAAACAAGGGAATTAGCTGCGGGCCACAGCTTGTGGTTATCTTAGCGGAAAACCGTCCCAAACGGCGATGGCCAAAGTGAATGAGATGTGCCAAAACGTCAAGAAGCGCGGTGGAGCTGGTCGCTCCACCGCGCCTCTGTTCGGAGAAATCGTCCTGTGAGTAATTAGTAGGTTGCGCCTGCCGGCACCCAAACCACGTCGGTGCGGCGATTTTCCTTGCCCGCGCCAACTTGGCCGGTAGCGGTACGCTGGTTGATGCGGTTGGCCGACACGCCCTTCGTGCCAAGGTACTTCGCGGCGGCGTCTGCACGCTTGGCGTTGAGGTCCTTGGCTTCCTTTGGATCAGAATAGCCAACCAAAACCACGGTTGCATTCGGCTCGGCATTCAAGCGAGTGGCTACGTCGTCCAAGATGCGCTTGCACACGTTATCCACTCGCGCGCTGCCAGAACGGAACGAGCATTCGTTGAGCTTGCTGGCCTGCGGCGGCGGAGGTGGAACGGTCACGTTGAGGGAGGTGGAGCAATCCGCCGCGCCCCCGCGACCATCATCCACACGGCCGGTTACGGTATAGCGTCCTGCGGCCAAGCCGGACGTATCAAGTTGAACGTTGGACCCGGTACCGACAATCTGCCCACCCGTTGTCCGCCAGGAGTAGTTCAAGGGATCCCCATCCGCATCGTTGGCGCTTGTGTTGATGCGAACGCGCTCGCCACTCAGGGCCGAGCTACGCTCCATGGAGCAGTTCATTGTGGGCGAGGCGTTCGGCTTGTTTTCGACGCGAACTTCCGCATCGCAGGATGTGCTGCCGCCCTTACCGTCAGAAACGCGCGCGGTCACCCGGTAGGAGCCCGGCGCGGTACCTGCGCTATTCCAGCGGGCGGTGGAGCCGGAGCCTTCCACAGTGCCTCCGGTCGCAGACCAAGCATAGGAAAGGGGATCGCCATCCGGGTCGCTTGCCGACGCGGTCACGGCAACGGCCTCACCGGAGCCGGCGTAAACCATGCTCTTGGAGGCGGAGCAATTCGCAGAGGGGTTGCGGTTTGGCGGTGGAGGAGGCGGAGCTGCCCCCAGACGGAACACGATGCCACTCATCAAACGGATGTTATTTTGAGTTTCCCGGCTCAGCGAAGGGCCGTCAAAGCGAGTCATCATGTACTCGGCCTGGAGAATGCGCCAGCCGACACGCGGAGTGGCGATCCAGTCGAAGCCGCCCCCCGCCGTCCAAGCAAAGGAACCCGCCGTTCCGGAGCCGGCAACGCCCGTCACCTCTTGGTCAGCCCGGGCACCGCCAAAAAGCGCTTGAACAAAGGGAACTACGCGATCGTACTTGCGCCACGAGTAGCGCGGCCCGAAGAGGTAGGTGAACATGCTGCCGTGTCGGTCGACTCCCGGAGCAACTTGGCGGCTCCCGCGTCCACCGGAGAAATCTAGGACGAAGCCCCAGCCGGTATCGCGGACGTTGATTCCTACATTAGCATCCCCCCCATGCATGTTCATCCCCCCGATGGGGTTATCCTGGTTGAAGCGAACAAACTGATAGCCAAGGAAGAGATCCGCCTTCGGGGTCTGAGTTCCCGGGCTGCCAGCCGACTGAGGGCCTGGCGCTGGAGTAACTGCTCTTGCAGGGATCGCAGCTTTCTTAGCAGTGACCGGTGCAGGGGTAGTTTCTTTCTTTGTGTTTGGGGAATTCTTGGGTTTCTCCGGCGTATCGCCAAGAGCGGGAACCGCAAGACAGAGGAGCGCGAGAATCGAAAAGACTGAGCGAGTCGACTGCATTTCCTTCCTCCTGAAAATTCGAACTTGGGAAATTCACACCGGGCAAACTGACACCATTATTGATAATACAACGGGGCAGCGGACCGGGCTAAGGCCAAGCCTAGGAATCTCTAGGCTGCCCACAGTCTAGCATGGTTCCAGCCCTTTTGATTGCGTATTGCAGGGGCCCCGGGAATCCTGTGGACCGTTGAATTAATTGGTACAATCCGTTGGCGGAGCGCGCATGAACGAAAACTCAGTGGCAATCATCGGAGGAACCGGGGATCAAGGGCTGGGGTTGGGAATGCGTTGGGCCCAGGCTGGAAAGCACGTGCGCATTGGGTCGCGCGACCGGCGGCGGGCTGTGGGCGCGGCTGCTCAGGTCCGCGAAACCATCGGCAAGGGCGCCCAGGTCGAGGGTCTGGAAAACGCCGAAGCGGCAAAGGACTGCCCACTGGTATTTATTACGGTGCCCTTCGAGGCTCAACTTGCGACCCTTAACGGGCTCAAAGAGGTATGGAAGCCGGGTCAAACGCTTGTGGACGTAACTGTACCACTGGAAACTTCGATCGGGGGCTTGCCGACTCGGGTGGTGGGGGTTTGGGCTGGGTCGGCGGCTGAGCAGGCAGCTCAGCACATCCCGGATGGCGTAGAGCTTGCCGCCGCCTTTCACAATGTCTCTGCCAAGGCCCTGCAAAATCTGGCTCACCCGGTCGATTGCGATGTTTTCGTCTGCGCAGACAGGTTGGAAACGAGAAATATTTTGCGACCCTGGGTGGCCGCAATCCCCAATTGCCGGTTTGTGGACGGCGGGAAACTCGAAAACGCGCGAATCGTTGAAGCGCTGACTGCTTTCCTCATCGGCGTCAACCGGCGGCACAAAGTGAACCACACCGGGTTACGAGTTACAGGACTAAACTTGTGAAAAGGGAAGGGATGAAAGAGGCCTCGTTCCGGTTTGAAGTCATCGGCCTGCGCTCCCTCCCTGAACTTCGCCGTGGAAATTCCCTAGGAAGGCTGATTTGCGCCGCCGCGAAGAGAGAAGGCTCGGGCTTGCGCCGAGGCGATATTGTGGTGATTGCGCAAAAAGCGGTCTCCAAAGTAGAAGGGCAGATGGTCAATCTTGGCGCCGTGCAGCCTTCGGCATTGGCCAAGACCTGGGCACGCCGGCTGCGGCGGGACGCGCGCCAAGTGGAAGTGGTATTACGGGAATCGCGGCGCATTATTCGCATGTCGGACCGGGCTCTAATCGTCGAAACAAAGCACGGCCTGATTTGCGCCAACGCCGGCGTCGATCGTTCAAACGTGCCAACAGGCTGGCTAACGTTGTTGCCGGCCAACCCGGATGGCTCAGCCCGGAAGATCGCAATGGAAATTCGGAGAATCACACGAGCTAGCGTCCCGGTGATCATCACCGACACCTTCGGCAGGCCGTGGCGTCTGGGGATGTGTAATTTCGCGATTGGCGTGTGCGGCATGGAGGTCTTTGAGGATTTAAGAGGCCGGCGGGATGCCCATGGTCACAAATTGAAGGCTACAGTCATGGCTGTAGCGGATGAAATTGCCGCAGCGGCAGGATTGGTGATGCCCAAGCGCGGAAAAATCCCGGTTGCGATTGTTCGCGGTTTTCCGTTTGTGCCAGGATCCGGGAGCGCGAAGAGCATGCTGCGGCCTGAAGTTGAAGATCTTTTCCGGTGAGGAGCAATGAAGAACAAAATCTTTTCCAGTGTTGATGAGGTTGTTGCCGACATACCGAATGGCGCGAGCATCATGTTCGGCGGGTTTGGCGGGGCAGGGTTTCCCAATAACCTGATTCGAGCGCTGGCACGCAAAGGCATCCGAGACGTCACGGCGATCAGCAATAACTGCGGCACGGGAGAGAACGAACTGGGAATCATGTTCAAGAACCGCCAAATCAAGCGGGTTATCGCTTCGTTCCCCGGGCCCGGGGCTCAGTATTTTCAGGAACAATTTGCGGCGGGCGAAGTGGACGCGGAACTGGTCCCGCAGGGGATCTTGTGCGAAAGGATGCGCGCCCAGGGCGCAGGGATTCCAGCATTTTTTACGCATGTGGGAGTGGGAACGGAGGCTGCCACAGGCAAGGAAGAACGGAACATGAACGGGAAGCGCTGCATCCTGGAGCATTCGCTGGGCGCTGATTTCGCCCTGATCAAGGCTTACAAGGCAGACCCTCTAGGAAATCTGGTGTACCGGCGCGCCGCGCGGAACTTTAACCCTTTGATGGCTGCGGCTGCACAGACCACGATCGTCGAGGTGGATGAAATCGTGCCGATCGGATCGCTGGACCCGGATGTGATTGTTACACCTTTCCTCTTTGTAGATCGCATTGTTAAAGCTGAGGGAATCTGGGGGACCGGCCAATGAAAGCACGGTTATTGCGCGAGCAGATTGCTGAGCGTGCGGCGCAAGAACTGCCCGACAATTCCTGTGTCAACCTGGGGTTCGGTATCCCAAACCTGATTGCCGGTTACATCCCGCAGGACAAAACCGTATATTTTCACAGCGAAAACGGGATCTTGGGCATGGGGCCGCGCGCCAAAGCGGGAGAAGAAGACCGCGACATCGTGGACGCCATGAAAGTCCCGGTTACTCTGTTGCCGGGCGCGGCTATCTTCAACCAGGCGGAATCGCACATGATGACCCGGGGCAGGCATCTGGACGTCAGCGTGTTGGGTGCCTTTCAGGTCTCGGAAAAAGGAGACATCGCTAATTGGAAGGTGCCTGGGGCCAAGGGGTCGGGCGGCATCGGCGGCGCCATGGATATTGCCACCGGCGCGCGCCGGTTGATTGTCTGCATGGAGCACACTTCAAAAGAGGGCGTACCCAAAATCGTGCGCGCCTGCTCCTTTCCCCTGACTGCCATTGAATGTGTGAAAACGGTGGTCACCGACCTGGCGGTTCTTGATGTCATTCCCGAGGGCCTTTTGCTGCGGGAAGTGGCGCCGGGTTGGTCTGCGCAGGAAGTTCAGAGCTTGACTGAACCCCGACTCATCATCCATGCGCCGGTGCCGGCGATGAGCATCGCCTCCTGGAAACTGTCCTAGGATTCAGCTTCGCTCGTCGCAGGCTGCTGTTGGGAAAGCAATCCCTTCCAATCCAGCGGTCCGAATAGGTCGCGATAGGCGTGCGGCAAGAAAACCAAGCCCAGCCCAGCGCGCGCAAACATGAACGCCAAGTGCGAAGCCAGGCTGTACGCAAGCAATTGCGGCGCTGGCGCCAAATCGCCAAAAAAGAAAATCCACGCAGCCTGCGTCGTGCCTAGGTGCGCGACGGTGATAGGCAAAGCAGCCATCATGAAAATGATGGGCAGGCAGGCAAGGAGCCGGGCAAAGGGAATCTCGATCCCAAACGTTCGAACCGCAAAATAGTGCAAGCATAGGGAAGCGGCGAAAAGCGGAGCACGCAACAAGATGATTTGCACGTACCTGCGGACGGGCGCGCGAACAAAGGTTTGAAAAACCGGCCAATCGCGTACGGCGCGCAACTTGGATTTCAGCGCTGGCAGCGGCTTGCCAGCAGATGCCGGGCGAGACTGCGCGAAAGCAACTATCGCCAACCAACCCAAGAGAAATACGAAAGGGATAGCGAACAGATAGCGGGGAAGCGGCTGAGGTGAAAAGACCATGCCCCCTGTCGCCCAAAGGACGAGTTGCAGCAACTCGAGCAGAGTCAGAAAAACCACGGTTCCTGCAACCGGGAAAAATCCGGACTTTAATTTCCGTGTCAGGTAGTACGCAGTTGCCGCACGGGCTATGTTGGTGTTCAGGAAAGAGATGAGATAAGTGACAGCGCGAACAGGAAGCAGCTCACGGTATTGGATCGGGCCATGAAACCAGCGCATGACGACTACCAGTACGAAGGTGTCCCACAGGAAGTACAGCAAGCCATTAGTCAGCATCCACCCAGCAAAGGGGAGGTGGTCTGCTCCCTGAAGCGCCACAAGAAAGTTTGCAAATTGAACTCGGCGAAAGATCAAAACGAAAGTGACGATGGTCAACAGCAGCGGAAACGCCCGCCGGAGAAAGGACCCCGTATTGGTAAAGCGCGGCACGGACAATGATTGTGCCGCGAAACGATACTGAAGGGAAGGAGGCGAAAGAGTTTCCGGTGAAGGTGCGGCAAGCTTGTATTACCTTCCCTCGGAGTGAGCGGGTGAGGATTCCTTGAGATAGCGATACAGGCTGGTTCGCCCGATGCCGAGAATTCGCGACGCCAGCAAGCGATTCCCCCCGCACATCATAAGTACGCGTGAAATATGCTGGCCGCGAAGCTGGCCCAGAGCAAGTGGCTGCCAGTGGTTGATTTGGAGCCCGCCGTTTGACGCCGCGAGGGCGCTTTGCGGAAGCTGAATGTCCTTTTGCTCAATCCTTGGCCCGCTGGCGGACAGCAGCGCAAGGGCAACGACGTCCTCTAATTCCCTCACATTTCCGGGCCAATCGTAGGACTGTAG
>CAZCNH010000018.1:0-54038 GCA_964500065.1 uncultured Acidobacteriaceae bacterium | reverse complement strand
AATCCCATGGGGCTGGGCGTGTGCGTCAGCGTGGCCAGCCCCATCCAGTGCAGCGCGGCAATCAGAAAGCCGCAGGCGATGCCGCAGGATTCCTGCACGTAGTAATGTTTGATTTTTCGTTCGCTGCCATCGGGCTGGACGGCAACGCCGTAATCCTGCCGGAAGACAACGATCAGGTACGGCACTGTTTCCAGAAATTCCTTGTGCCAGTCGGTACCCAGGGGCGCAAGCGCTGCAAGCCAATCTTCCGGCATGCGCCGCTGGTAGCTTTCTTTTTCTTCGGCCTCTGCGGCGATGCGGATCTGCCGCTTGATCCCCGGGTCACTCACCACCACAAACGTCCATGGCTGCTGATTCGCGCCGGAGGGCGCTCGTCCGGCAATGCGAATCGCGGCTTCAATCAATTCATAGGGCACGGGCTTCGGGGAAAAATCACGCACCGTGCGCCGCGTTTTCATGCGTTCCTCGAATTCCGCGGCGCGGACGCGCTGTTGCGAGTTATCCAATAGCTCGAATTGCAGGGGAATGAAGGGGTAGGGTGATTGGTCCATAGACCTTATTGTACGGGAGACCTGTGCAGCGCGGAACTTGGCCTGTCCGCGACTCTTCGCCAACCCCCAGGCAGGCTGGAAAAAGAAACACTACGTCTGTGTTACGGAGGATCGCTTCTACCGGCGGTTCCACCAGGCGCGCCAGGCGCCGGCGTCGGAGCCATGATTTTCGCCGGTGATGTCGCGCAAGGCTTGAAAGACCCAGCCGCGCGTGGTGGCATCTACCGAGGCGTCTTCCGCCATATCCAGCAGGGCGGGCACGGCGGTCATGCGCTGCTGCTTGGTGAGCATGCCGGATTGCGCCAGGCTGCACCCAGCGCGTTCGCGGACACGCATGGCGGGATCGCTTTTGAAAATATCGAGCAGCGGCTGGACAGTGTTATCGCTTCCCAGCAAAGCCAGTCCTTCCACGGCCCAGTAGCGGGTCTCTTCGTCGCGATCGCCGGCCCAATCGCGCAGGGTATCCAGTGCGCGTGCCGGTTGTACGCCGCGATTGCCCAGCGCGCCGAGCATCCAAAGGGCCCACGGGCGGCTGCCGGGGTCGTCACCCACGCGGGTGTGAAGCTGCACAAAGCTGGCGTCATCCTTGCTCAGGTTGTAAGCGGCCAGATAAATCTCGATGGCGGCGGCGCGCACGCGCAAGTCGTTCGAGTTGATGGCCACGCTCAGCATACCGTTGAACTGCGGCGAAAGATTGATCCTGCCGCGCCAGCTATCCACATTCTTGGCGATCAGCTCGTTGGCGCCTTCGTAATGATTGGTGGCGCGTTGCAACAGCATTTCCGCCTGCTGCTGCGGCTCCATTTGCGCCAACTCTTGAATCACGTGTTCGGAAAGCTTGGGCGGGGAGGCAGATACCGGGCTGCTCTGCAAGTCCATCATTTCGCCGATTTCCCGCAACGCGGCTTGCAGGCTGCCGGGGTTCAGCGCAACCAGTAATACCAGAAGCAGAATGGCCAGAACGAAGGTGAGTATCCCTCGCTTGTGGCGCGCTTGTGGCTGGCCCTCAGCAGCACTCAAAGTTGGCCCCTTCCTTTTCTTGCCACCCCAACAGAACGGTTCGAAAGTAGAATCTTGCACGCGGGCCCACAATGGTACGGCGGTTCTAGCTGCAACATGCTGATTCTAAATGGTTAACGGCTCAGCGAAGACGCCGGAGGCGTTTAGCCTCGGCAGCGCGAGGCCAGCAGCCCGGTTGCCTGGGCCAGATCAATATCCGCCACCAGCAAACCTTCCCGGCCGTAGGGTTGATAACAAAGAAGTGTTCCGTCGGGCTGAATTACAGCCGACGTGGTGGGCGAGCCTTCGCTCGCATAATTCACCGTGGCAAAGTAGCAGGTGTTTTCCGCCGCGCGGCACAGGGCCGCTTTTTCGTGGAAGGAGTTGGCCGGGTCGGCAAAGGTGGCGGGCCGGTAACTGCCCGGCTCGGCTTGGTGAAAGTGCGGGTGGAACACGACATGGGCGCCGCGCTGCGCGGCCCAGCGCACCGTCTCCGGATAACGCCAGCCTTCATGGCAAATCGCCACGCCGAATTTCATTTCTCCGACTTGGAAAAGCTGCCGTCCGGAACCATGGGAATACGTCTTTTCTTCCGATGGATCAATTTGGACTTTGTCTTGAAAGCCGGCAAAGCTTCCGTCGGGATGAATGACGCGGACGGTGGCCAGCAATGCGCCCTCCACAATCCTTTCGGTGCCCAGGATCACGGCGACGCTTGCTCGCGCGGCCGCCGCGGCGACTTCGCGCCACGCTTTTTCGAGGAAGGCCGTGCTGGGGATGGGGATTTGCTTCTCCGGGCCCCGGTAGCCGGGCACGTAGCACTCGGGGAAACAAAGCAAGCCCGCGCGCTCGCGCCGGGCTTGTGCGATGGCCTCCACGGTTTGGGCGACCGAGTCCTCTGGCGACTCCGGGAACCGAATATTGGCAAGCGCAATGCGGAACAGGTTCATGCGGGGTCAGACGCCGGCCAGCTTTTCCAGCTTTAGAAGATTTTCGGCGCTGCCGATGCCGATCAGGCAATCGCCGGCGCCCAGCGGCACATTCGCCGCGGGATTGAAATCCATTTCGCGCCCGTGCTGCTTCAGGGCCAGGATCAACACCCCGGCCTTCTGCCGGATGTCGGCCTCCGCCAGCGTTTGTCCGGCCAGCGGAGAGCCCTGCGGAAGGCGGATCTCCTCCACGCGAATGTCAATGCGCTCGGTGCCGAAGGCGGTATCGATAAAATCGAGCACGTTGGGCCGCAGCAGCAACTGCGCAATACGCTGCCCGATAAAATGGTAAGGAGAAAGCACCTGCGTGGCGCCGGCGCGCAGCAGCTTGGGGATGGCCTCTTCATCGCTGGCGCGCGCGATGATTTTCAAATCCGGCACCATGCCGCTGGCGGTGAGAACGATGTACAGATTGTCGGCGTCCGAGGTGACCGCGCTCACCAGACCCTTGGCATGCTGGACCCGCGCTTGCAGCAGCACGCCTTCGCTCGAAGCCGAGCCCAGAATCACGGGGACGCCTTCCCGGTTGGCCCATTCGGCGCGCGCCGGATCGCGTTCCACCACCACGCAGGGCACCTTCCGCTCGCGCAGTTCATGCACCACGGTGCGGCCCACACGGCCCGCGCCGCAGATAATATAGTGACCGGTCAGACGTGAGATTTCTTTTTCCATGCGGCGCCGCCCCAGAACCCGGGTAAGTTCAAATTCTAGCATCGCCTGCGTGACGGTGGCGACCACGAAGCCTCCGGTGGTTACCCCGGCCAGGATCAGGAAGATGTTGAAAATCCGCCCTTCGTGCGAAAGCGGATGCGTTTCGCCATAACCGATGGTGGTCATCGTAATCAGGGTCATGTAAAGGCCGTCCAGAAACGCCCAACCCTCGATGACGTGAAACCCGATCGTGCCCAGCAACAGGATGGCAACGATCAGCAGCGCAGCCCAGCGGAGTTGCTTCATCATTACGCGGACGCCCCTTCGCCCGCATCCTGCTTGCTCCGCATGCGCTTGTCAAGCAGGCGCATGAGCGTTTTGCTCATCCCGCGGGAGCGGCTAGAATATTCGGACAAATGGAACATCCCCGCTTATTCACGGACCTGATTGTGATTTTCGGGATCGCGATGCTGATCGCCTTCCTGATGCGCAAGATCAACCAGCCGACCATCATCGGGTACCTGATCACCGGGGTGCTCGCCGGGCCGCACGGGTTCGGCCTGGTGCCCGATACGGCCGGCGTGGAAGTGCTGGCCGAAGTCGGCGTGGCCCTGCTGCTGTTCACCATCGGCCTGGAATTTTCTTTCGAAAAACTGGCGAAGATGCGCGACGTGATCCTGGGCGCGGGCACGATGCAGGTCGGCCTTACGATTGGGTCGGTCACCGGCGTTCTGCTGCTGGGTTCGTTCCCCGCGCGCGAAGCGGTCTTCTGGGGATTCCTGGTGGCGGCCAGCAGCACGGCGATCGTGATCAAGATGCTGCAAGAGCGGGGGGAAATGTTCACCGTGCACGGGCGCATCATCCTGGGCATTCTTCTTTTCCAGGATATCTGCGTGGTGCCGATGATGGCGCTGGTGCCGGCGATGGCCGCTCCGGGCGCAGGGCAGGCGGTCACGATTTTGCTCGCGCTGCTGAAATCGCTGGCCCTGATTTCCGTCATCCTGCTGGGCGCCAAGTTCCTGTTTCCCAAGTTGCTTCATGCCATTGTGCTGCTGCGCAGCCGCGAGCTTTTCGTGATTGCATCCATCTTCTTTGCCCTGGGCACGGCCTGGGGCGCATCTTTTTTCGGGCTTTCCCTGGCGCTGGGCGCGTTCCTCGCGGGCATCGTGATTTCGGAATCGGAGTACGGCCACCAGATCATGGCCGACATCCTGCCGTTCCGTGACAGCCTGAACAGCCTGTTCTTTGTCAGCGTGGGCATGCTGATTCAGTTCACTTTTGTGATGAAGCATTGGCCGCTGCTGTTGCTGATTTCCGCCGCGATCCTGGTCGGAAAAGCCGCGGCGGCGGCGGTGCCGGTTCTGGTGATGGGCTATCCGTTGCGGCTCGCCGCGGTCACCGGCCTTTCGATCGCCCAAGTGGGAGAATTCTCTTTTGTGTTGCTGCGCGAAGGCGACCGCTTGAAACTTGTCCCGGAAGCTCACTACCAGACATTTCTGGCCGCCTCGGTCATCACCATGATGCTGACGCCGGCCATGATCATGATGGGCCAGCCGGTTTCGCGCTGGTTCGGCAAGCGCACCCGTCATGGAGAAGGCCCGGTACAGGACGCCAAGAAAGAGCATCTCCACGACCACGTCATCATCTGTGGCTACGGACTGAACGGGCGGCGGCTGGCCCGGCTGCTCGATGAGAACCAAATTCCCTACGTTGTACTGGAGATGAACTACCGCACGGTGCGCGAAGCCCGGCGCGAAGGGATCCACATCTATTTCGGGGATGTGAGCAATCCGGAAATCCTGCAGCACGCCGGAGCGGTGCACGCGCGCGCCATCGTGTTTGCGCTTTCCGACCCGGCCATTTTGCCGCGCGCCATTTCCAATGCGCGCCTGCTGAGCCGCAACGTCCATGTGATTGCCCGCACCAAACGCGTGCACGAAGTTTCCGAATTGCGCGAGGCGGGCGCCACCGACGTGATCGCCGAAGAACTCGAAGCCTGGATGGAAATTGTTGTCCGCGTATTTCGGCTCTACGGCATGCCCCGCGAACTAGTGGCCTCCCAGCTCCTGCGTTTGCGGGAAGGCGACTATTCAATGTTGCGTGAAATGCCCGTGCCGGGCCAGCCCATTCAGCACCTGGGCCAGATTCTGCCGGAAGTTCAAGTGGAAATGTTCTTCATTATTCCCGGCGCTCCCTCCGCGGGGAGAACCCTGCGCGAACTGGAAATTCCCACCCGTGCCGGCGTCCTGGTGATCGCCATCGTGCGCTATTCCGACGTAACCCACAACCCATCTCCCGATTTCGTGCTGGAGCCCGGCGACCAGGTGCTGGTCATCGGCACGCGCGAGCAACTCGACAAGGCCACGCGGCTTTTCCACCCCGAACCCGCGCGCCCGTAGGCGACTCCCGCAATACACCGCAGAGCTGCCGAACTACTGTAAGTTATCTGGAGTTGACGGCTTGGGCCACGATGGGCGCAAGTTTTTCGTAAGAGAGGCGGCCGGGATTGTAGAGGATGACTTTGCCGGAGCGGTCCAGCACGGCCAGCGTGGGCGAACTGGAACATCCCCACGCGTCGAAATTTTCCTCGCTCACGGGCACAGCCATTTGCAGCGAGCCGTAGAATGTGTTGCGCACCTGCTCGATATATTGCAATTCTTGCGCGGGAGCAGCCTCCACTCCCCCTGCGACATATCCGTATCTCCGCGTCGGTCCGACAATCACCAATCCCTTCTTGGCATACTCCTGCTGAAGCCGGTCGAGGACCGGCTTCTGTTGCTTGCAATCGCCGCACCAGTGCGCCCAGAAGAACAGAATCACCGGCTGGCCGCGCAACTGCGCCAGTGCCGGCGGTTTTTCGCCCAGATATTCGGAAACGTCGAGCTGCGGCGCCGCTTTTCCCTGCAAATTCAGAAGATGGAGGTTCTTCTGAATGCGCGCGCGGATGGAAGTGGCACGCCACGTTTTCAACTCGGTGTTGAGGAACGCCAGTGCATCGGCCAATTTGCGCCGCGCCGCCAGCGAGTGCGCCTGCACTTCGATGGACGCGCCCAGCGCCAGCGGCAGGTCCGGCTCCGCGTCCAGCGGACGTTTCTTGATTTCCTCGAGCGCCAGCCGGCGCGTTTCCGCAGCGTAGCGCTCGGCTCTCTCCCAGTCCTGCGCGGCTTGCGCCCCGCGCGCTACCCAGGAGGTGGCGAGGATGAATTCCGGATTTGTGCCGCGCGCATGCCGGTAGGTTTCGAGCATCGCCTCCGCGCGGGCAAAATCACGCGCGCCGGTTGCCCGGCGTACCTCCGGAACCAGTTGGGCTCTTGCGCTTCCCGCTCCCAGAAGGAGGCTCGCCAAAACTAGAAGTTTTCGCACGCTAATCAGACGCGACAGCAAGCGGAAACGATGCAAGTAAAAATGAAGTGCGCGTGCCGCTTACTCATACCGCAGCGCCGTCAGCGGGTCCACGCGCGTGGCGCGTCGGGCCGGCACATAGCAGGCCAGCAGCGTTACGCACAGCAGCAGCACGGGGCCAATCAGCAGCGCCAGCGGATCGAACAGCGACAACCCGGCGATTACGCTGGAAAGCAGCTTGGCCACCCCGAGCGAGCCGGCAAAGCCCAGCACCAGACCGATCACCACCAGCCGCACGCCTTGCCGCAGCACAAGCCGCTGTATCTCCCCCGGCTGCGCGCCCAGCGCCATACGGATGCCGATTTCGCGCGTGCGTCGCGCGACCCAATTGGCCACGATGCCATAAAGCCCAATCGCGGCCAGCAACAGCGCTTGCAGGGCGAAAATGCCCAGCGTGCTGGCCATCATGCGGCGGGGCAGCAGCGATTCCGCCACCACCTCGTCCATTGTTCTCACTTCCAGAATGGGCAGCGCCCCATCCACCCGCCAGATGGCCTCCCGCAATGCCGGCGCCAGCGCGGTCGGCGCGCCTTCCGCGCGCGCAATCAACCGGAAATAGGAAGGCGGGTCCTGAAGAACCGGCACATAGACTTGCATCGGGAAGACGCCTTCGAACTCGTCGCCGAACCGAATATCCCTGGCGACCCCGGCAATGGTGCAAGGCTGGGCTTCTTTCTTGCCGAAATCCTTCACGTAGAGCGTGCGGCCGATCGCATCCTGGCCGGGGAACAGTTTCTTTTCCAGCGTTTCGTTGATGATGATCATTCTAGGCGCGGCTGCATGATCCTGCGCGGTAAACGCCCGCCCCCGGCGAATGGTGATCCCCGCCGCGCGAAAATAATCTGGACTCACCGTTAGGGCACTGGCGGTGCGCTCCTGGCCTTTGGCGGGCGTCGCGTCGCGGTCCGTCTGCACTTCCACAGGATTCGTCTCATGATTCAACGGCAGATAGTCCACCGTGGCGGCCACGGAAACACCGGGCACTGCGCCGGCTTCGCGCAAAAGATCCCGGTGCAGGGCTATTTGCTTTTCCGGCGTATCGTATTTTGCGCGCGCGGGCGTTAGTACCATCGTCAGGACGTTCCTGGTGTCGTAGCCCAGTTGCGCGCTCTGCAATTGCATAAACGCTTGAGCGATCAACGCCGCTCCGGAAAGCAGGACCAGGCTCAAGCTGACCTGCCCGATGGTGAGCGAACGGTAGAGATGGTTGGCGCTTCGCCCGGTGGCCGCGCCCGGCGTTCCTTCTTTCAGCGCTTCGGTCAGGTTGGGATGGGAAACTTGCAGTGCGGGGGCCAGGCCGAACATCAGCACGGTAAGCAGACACAGGCCCAGCGTGAAGGCCAGCGCAGCGCCGTCCATTTGCAGTTGCCCGACTTTGTACAAGTCCTCGGGAATCGCGCCGGCCATGCCGTTCAGCGTCCAGTAGGCCAGCAGGATGCCCAGCGCTCCGCCGCCGAATGCCAGCACCAGATTTTCCGTCAGCAGTTGCCGGATCACGCGGCTGCGGCTCGCGCCCAGCGCGGCGCGGATGGCCATCTCGCGCATGCGGCCAATCGCGCGCGACATCGTCAGGTTAGCCACCAGCGCGCAACTGATCGCCAGCAGAAACAATCCCGCCACCCCCAGCACGCCCAGCACGATGCTCAGCACGTCGTACGCAAAATTCAACGACTGGTGCAGGGAAGTAAGGCTCACGCCGCTATCCCCATTGCTCTGCGGGTATTCCTTTGCCAGCCGGCTGGCGATCGTATTCATCTCCGCCTGAGCCTGCGCCACGGTCACGCCGGGCTTGAGCCGCGCCGCCACCTGCAAAAAACGCTGGTCTCGCGGAGCCTTGACGACGTCCAGTTCCCGGGGCACCCAAATCTGCGTCGTGGTCAGCGGGAAGGCGAAGTTCTCCGGCATGACGCCGATAATAGTGTGAACGCGGTCGTTCAAGCGCAGCGTTTGACCTATCGCATCGGCTTTCCCGCCGTAGCGTTGCTGCCAGTAGCGGAAACTAAGGATGACTTTGTCGCCCCGGCCCGGCTGATCTTCGCCGCTTTCGAATGCGCGGCCCAGGTGCGGCTTCACGCCCAGCACTTCGAACACGTTGGCGGAGACGCGCCCCGATTGCACCCGCTCCGGGCCTTCGGCGCCCACTACGTTTTCACCGGTGTAATTGAACACGGCCATATCGCTGAAGACTTGATTGTGCGCCCTCCAGTCGAGGTAATTTGGCAGCGAAGCGCGAATCTGGCTGAAGCCCTGCCGCTTGTTGGTTTCCCACACGTGGACGAGTCTTTCCGGCTGGGAAAAATTGGGTTGCCGCAGCAGGTAGGCGTTGGCCATGCTGAAGATGACGGTATTGCCGGAAATGCCGAATCCCAGCACCAGAATTGCGCCCAGCGAGAGCGCCGGGTTCTTTACCAGCATGCGGAAGCCTTGCTTCAAATCCTGCAAGAAATTGTTCATGACCACTCCTGAACGAAATGCGGCGGTGCACTTCCCTCTGCGGGAAAGATACGCCGATCCCCTGCAGGAAGTTCCGGAGGATTGCCTGTTATGGGCGTGGTGGCAGATTCATGGCCGGCTTCACTTCTCCGCGATGGCAGGTGGTGCAATTCACCATCGCGCCTTGTTTAATGGCGGCGAGCCGTTCGTTGGTTTCGCGCGCGAAGCCCATCATTTTGCGCGCAATGGACTTAGCCTCTTTGTCGTCTTTTTCCCATTCGCCGGCGACGTGACAATGCG
Organism: uncultured Acidobacteriaceae bacterium; assembly: GCA_964500065.1. Taxonomy (GTDB): domain Bacteria; phylum Acidobacteriota; class Terriglobia; order Acidiferrales; family UBA7541; genus CAZCNH01. The sequence continues at coordinate 44,713 of CAZCNH010000018.1, read as the reverse complement.
TGCACTCCACGCCCAGCGATGCCGCGTAGCCCACGCGCATGATCGCCAGCAGGCGGCCCGCCGGGACCTCCTTCATCATCTGAATGTTCTTGAACACCTGGCTGGCGGGCAGGCTTTCTTTACCGGCGATCTGCTGACGCAGTTCGGCAATGTATTTCAAGGTTTGTTCGCTGGCCGGCGGCATTTGGAATTGCGCTGGCTGGCTGGCAGGCGGCGCGCCTTTGGCTGGCTGTTGCGGAGTTTGCCCCCACAGGTTGACGGCCAGTCCCCCGCACATTATCAGCGCCGCGACGGCGAGTTTCTTCTTCATCAGAAATCTCCTTGCTGGCACTTTCGCCGGACTCCTTCTTTGCCGCAAGCCCTTTGGGATGGAAGGGCACCAGGCTGGGACGGAGTGAAGTCCTGTAGAGCCGGACCGAATTCTGCCCCGCAGATTTCAAGGTTCCGGGGGGGGAATGCGATGGCCCGTGGTGGCTCCGAGCGGTCGCGCGAGGAATAGGGTTAGAATGTCCAACGCCCGGGAGGTTTGCATGAAATCCACGATGAAACGTTTCGTGATTGTGCTGGCCATGGTGGGTTTGATTCTTCCGCTGGCGCCGGCGGCGCAATCACCCGAATCGCTTTTGCAGGAAATGCGCTGGCGCAATATCGGTCCGGCAGTTTTCGGCGGGCGTGTGGTGGACGTGGAAGCGCTCGACAGCGATTTCCGCTCAGTCGTTGTAGCCTCCGCCTCCGGAGGAGTGTGGAAATCCACCAACGCCGGCACCACTTGGACTCCTATCTTCGAAAATTATCCCAGCGCCTCCATTGGCGATGTGGCTATTTTTCAGAAAGACGCGAATGTCATATGGGTGGGCACCGGGGAAGCCAATAACCGCAACAGCGTGGCCTGGGGCGACGGCGTCTACAAATCCACCGACGGCGGCAAAACGTTTCAGAATGTCGGACTGAAGAATACCTTTCAGATTTCGCGCATCGTCACCCATCCTGCCGACGCCAATATTGTTTATGTCGCGGCGATCGGCGCCCTCTGGGGGCCGTCGGGCGACCGCGGCTTGTTCAGGACACTTGACGGCGGCAAAACGTGGACAAAGCTTGGCAATGGCCTGCCGGATACCACCGCGGGCGAAGTGAAATCCGGCGCGATTGACCTGGTGATGGATCCCCTCGATGCCAACACCCTTTACGTCGCGTTTTATCAGCGGTTACGCCGCCCGTGGCGCTTTGATAGTGGCGGACCCAACGGCGGTATCTTCAAGACCAGCGACGCCGGGAAAACCTGGACGAAACTCAGCAACGGCTTGCCCTCAGGCGACACCGGCCGCATCGGCCTTGCCGTGTATCGCAAGAACCCGAAAATTGTGATGGCCATCATCGAGCACGGCAATCGTCCCACGCCAGATTCGCCGGACTTTGCCGACATGACCAAGCTCGGCACGGGAGTTTACCGCTCCGAAGACGCCGGCAAGACGTGGAAGCAGGTCAACCGTTACAACAACCGCCCCTTCTACTACAGCCAGATCCGCATCAACCCCACTGACGACAAGAAAGTTTATGTCCTTACCACCAGTTTCATGATTTCAGAGGACGCGGGCCACACCCTCAAGCCCGCCCCGGTCAGCTATGAAGGCGGACTGGATTTCCACGCCATGTGGTTCGACCCTAACCATGGCGATCGCTTCTACATCGGCAAAGACAAAGGCCTGACACTCACCCACGACGGCGGCGCCTCGTTCATTCTGTTCGACAACATGCCCATCGCCCAGTTCTACGCCGTCGGCGTGGATATGCGCGATCCCTATTACGTGTACGGCGGTTTGCAGGATAACGGCACCTGGGGCGGCCCGCATTTTTCGCGCGATGTGCGCGGCACCCTCAACGACAGCTGGTGGAAACTGCACTGGGGCGACGGCATGTTCATTCAAATTGACCCCACCGACTGGCGCAAGGTCTATACCGAAGCCGAAAACGCCAGCGTGCGCCGCTACGACGCGCTCACCCGCGAAGTCGAGCAGTCGCGCAACATCATCAACCTGCGCGATTACATCCCCGCCAACGCCCCGGGCACGCCGCGGCAAGGCTGGCCTGCCGGCTTGCGCTTCAACTGGCGCGCACCGCTCATCCTCTCGCCGCATAATCCGCAAACACTCTACGTAGGGGGCAATCACGTGCTGCGCACCGTGGATGGCGCGCGCACCTGGCAAATCATCAGCCCGGATCTTTCTACCAACGATCCGGTGAAAATCGATCCGCGCTCCGGCGGGCTCACGCCCGATACCAGCGGCGCGGAATTGCATTGCACCGTGGTGGCGCTGGCGGAATCCCCGCGCGTGCCGGGCCTGCTGTGGGCCGGCACCGACGACGGCAACGTGCAGGTGACGCGCAACGGCGGCGTCACCTGGACCAACGTGCGCGCCAACATTCCCGGCGTGCCCGCGGGCATTTGGGTCAGCAACGTCGAAGCTTCGCACTTTGACGACGGCACGGCCTACGTCACCTTCGATGGCCACCGCAGCGACGACCTCACCACCTGGATTTTCAAAACCACCGACTTCGGCAAGACATGGTCGAGCATCGCCGCGAATCTCCCCGCGAATGAACCACTGCTGGTGGTGCGGGAAGATCTCAAGAACCGCAACTTGCTTTTTGCCGGCTCGGAGTTCGCCGTGCACGCGTCATTGGATGGCGGCGCTTCCTGGCAGAAGCTCAGCAGCGGCATGGCCACCGTCGCGACGCACGACCTGGTGATTCACCCGCGCGATGGAGACTTGGTGGCCGCCACGCACGGCCGCGGCTTCTACTTGCTGGACGACATCACTCCGCTGCAACAGTGGAACGACCGAGTGGCCGCATCTGGCGCATTCCTCTTCGAGCAGCGCACGGCGACGATTTGGAATGACCAATCGCGCGGCGCCGCGCGCGGCCAGTTCCTGTGGGCCGCGGAAAACCCGCCCTACATCGTCAAACCCGAACCCGGCGCGGAAGTGCGCGGGCGGCTGCAAAGCGGCGCGCTGCTGAGCTACTACTTGAAGGCTGCGGCAGGCGCTTCCGATAGGCTCGAGATTACCGAGCCCGGAAGCAACCGCAAGCGCACCCTGGCGCTGGCGAACAGCCCGGGCATCCATCGCGCGTTGTGGGATTTGCGTTTTGACCCAACCCCCCAGCAAATCGAACGCTTCAAAACGCGTGCCGCGGCCACCATCGAGCGGCTCCAGCGCGCGGCCAGCACGACGGCGGTCCAGAGGCAGGCGCTAAGCAAGGGCACAGCTGACCTGGTAGCCGCAACCGATGCGCTGGCCATCAACGCCATCGTCACGCGTCTGAATGAAGCGATGGAAACCGATGAGGAAGCGCCGCCGCCGTTTCAAATGCTGCGCGGCGATTTCGCGCCCGCGGGAGAATACGTATTGCGCCTGACTGTCGGGGGCGCGTCGCAAACTACGCGCCTGACTCTGCGCCGCGATCCCAATTCATAGCTTACCGTGCGAGAGCGAAAGCTCCCGCTTTAGCTTTATTTACCCGAATCCGTGCCCTCGCATGTGATTGTTTCCGCGGCGTGTTGGAAAGAAACAGAGAGAACAGGAGCCGACCATGGCAGAAACTGCGTCCACCAGCAAGATTGCGATTCCCATTTCCGAAGCGGTGCAGCTTCAAGGACTCGCCCAGTATCAGCAAGGTTCCGTGGTCAGCCGCACGCTCGTAGCGAATAGCGCGGGAACGATTACGTTGTTCGCGTTTGCGGAAGGGCAGGGGTTAAGCGAGCACAGCGCGCCCTACGACGCGCTGGTGCAAGTTCTCGATGGCCGCGCGGAAATTACCATTTCAGGCAAGCCCATCCTCGCCGAGAGCGGCCAAGTGGTGCTGATGCCCGCGAACCAGCCGCACGCGCTCAAGGCCGTTCGCGATTTCAAAATGTTGCTGGTCATGCTGAAAGCGAAGTAAGGCTCCTGGCCCGCAATTCTCACAAGAGTTCGGACCGCGAGGCGAGATCGCCGCAAGCAGCGCGTGTAACCTCCCATTTTCCTCGTGGGCAAGGTTCGTCATTCTGCGGAACGGTTCCGATTCGGCGCGAAGCATCGAATCGGGTGACGAAGAATCTCGATCACAATCTTGTGCGCCGGACAGCGAGAGTCTTCGGCCCAAACCGGGCCTCAAGATGACGAAGGTTCATTAACCAGCAGGTTTGAGGCCGCGCCTCCCTGCCACTGTTGTAGATGCAAGGTTACCTGTCCGGTGGATTTTGCGGTTCTTTGATCTGGTGGACGGTGTCCACGTTGAACTTCTGGTAGTTGTCGAATTTCACGATGCGGTTGACTTTGACGCCTGCGAGCAGCAGGGCGCGCGCGGAAAAATTCAGCTCGGCGTAGCGCGGCAACCACACTTCTCCCTTGACCATTTCCTGCTCGAAAACCGCCCCGGACCCGCGGTGTACCGAGGCCACCAGCCCGCCGCCAATCTTGAAATTATCGAGCATGCGCGCTTCCATGCGCGCGATTTGCTTGGCGCTTTCGTCCACCCACAGGACCCCGCCTAATTTTTGCACCAGGGATTCCGCGCGATTGCGCGGCTTGTAGCCGGGCCGCGGCGAAAATTCGAATACCAGCACGTCTTGGCCGCGGAAACGCTCGCGGCGCGGGTTGGAGAGCTGGGCGATACGCATAAAGTCGCTGAGTTCCAGGTCGTCATCCTCCTTGTCGCTCTTGCCCTGCTCGCGGCGCCTGGCCAGTTCCTTTTCTTCTTTTGCTTTGCGTTCGGGTTCCTTGGCTTTCCACTTTTCGTAGTCCTCGATTTCCTTGATCACGCGTTGCTGTTCCTTTTGCTGTTCCTTTGCGTCGAGCGGTTGCCCGTCCTTGGCAATCAGTTTCTGAACGCGTCGCCCGTGGCCAAGGTGGATGATTTCGTAGGTTCGTTCCGATTTTTCCCTGAGGCGTCCTTTGTCGTCCACCTCGAGGTTGGTCTCGGTCATGTTGTAGGTGTAGTTTTGGCGGATTTTCTCGACCGCTTCCTGGTTCTTTTCCAATTCTTTCATCAGCGCTGGGATATCGGGCAGGGAAGCCTGCGCCCGCCGGGGAAAATCGAACACAGCGTCGGCGGGGCTCGCGTTATGGGTGATGTTTACAAGGACAATCTCAAACGTGTCGCCGCCACGGCGCAAAGTGAGGCGGTGCGGTTCAAGGACGCCGTTTTCGCTGCGGTAGTCGCGAAAAAAGATTTCTTCGAGCCCGTTATCGCGTTCATGGGATTCCTTGAGCAGGGCGTAGTTTTCGCGGTCAAAAAAGAGTCTGCGGCTGACGCCCACGGAGCTGGTCATCTCCACAACGTACGCCGCGCGGCCGTTCACCGTGTCCTGGCCTGCCAACCCGGCTTTTACTTTTTCTTTCTTGTAGGCTTGGAATCGGTCATTGAAAAAAAGGGCATTGGCCCGCGCGCGGGTTTGCTCCCGCCCGGTCAGGGTGGCCAGACCGCCGGCCGGGGATTCGCGCCAGCCGGAGCGACCGTTATACGCGTCAATGACGGCGCCGGCCTCGGTTTGTATTTCAATGTATAGCCGGTCCGGCCGGCGCGCCATCCAAGTGAACGGGCGAGCCGCGCCGCCATTCACGGCAACCGTACCTTGATAGCGCACGCTGGTGACGGCCTTCAGCCTCTTGTCGCCGCCGCTGGCCTTGTTGTGCCGTTTGATGACGTCATCTGCGGATTGCGCATGAGCGCATTGCCAGACAACCACAAGCATCAGGCAGCCGGCAAGCCAACGGGTCAACTTCATTTCACTCCCTCGGGATTCGTAGTTTTCTTAGATGCCTGCTACCGGAATTACGCCCAGTGGCGCAGGAATGTTTCTCTGCTATAATGTGCAAATACCTTCGGTGGGGCCGTGGCGCAGTTGGGAGCGCGCCTCGATGGCATCGAGGAGGTCGAGGGTTCGAATCCCTTCGGCTCCACCAAAAACAGGCCCACACGCTTGGCATTTTTCGTCTACATTCTGCAAAGCCAAACATCAGGGCGCTATTACGTGGGACAATCGCAAGACTTGGCGGAGTACGGGTTCATGCTCTGGGACGGCAAGAGCAAAGGCACGATCAACAACGTCGTGAACCTGTCCCGCGATCACAAGCCGGTGGTCGTGTACGTCGCGCCGACGAAGCAATTCCGCACGATCAAGACCGCCGACGATCTCAGAGATCTTCTCGCGCAGGGCGACTCGGACAGCGTGGAGCGAATTGTCAGCGAGCTGCACTTGGAGGTCCAATCGCATCGTGCGGCTGGCTGACACTCGCCTGAAAAGCGGCGAAAGCGTCGACTGAGCGAGGCCATATGGAAAGACGGTCGACTGACGCGAGCCGCTTGTGGCGATTGAGGTCGTGACGCGAAGATGATCGTTAACACGCAAACGGAAGCCAGAAGTTCGTCGTAGACAAGATTCGGCAAGCTGGAGTCGAAGGGATCGAGCTATCCGACGAGAACCAAACGCTCCTCTGGTCTGAGTCCGCTCCGGCCTCCACTGCCGATCCGGATCTCACCGAACGACTGGCTGCGCAGATCGACGCTGCCGATGCTACTTCGCATGGCGCTCGTAGACGCTGCCGGACCTCCAGGCGGGGCGGCGAGGATTGTTGGCGACATCGAGCAGCAGCGCTCGCGCGATCTCCTCGAAGGTCGCGATGGTTTCTAGATTGATTGGCTGCCGCGCGTCATCGAAGGGTGTGTGGTACCGTTCGCGCCGCCATTTCCGCTGCACCGCATCGAGCTCGCCGGGAAATCCGACGTTGAGTTTCACGGCCGGGATTCCAGCAAACGCGAAGCTACCTTGGTCCGAACTATTGGCGAACCGGCTCGACTGATTTTGGAGCTCGCTGTCGATCGTCACGTGGTATGAGGCGGCGACTTGTCGCGTGTTGTCGCCGAGATCCGACTCTTCGGCCCCCAGCACTTGCACCGCCTTCAACGGCACGATGGCCTGAATGCCGTCGATATTGAGGTTGGCAACCATTGACCTTCGGTCGACTGTTGGATGCGCGGTGAAGTACGTCGATCCGAGTTTGCCCCCTTCCTCCGCCGTAAAGAACGTGAAGAGCACTGAACGCTTCGGCTTCGCACCCTCACGTTTCAGTGCGTCCGCAATGTCGAGCAGGGCGGCCACGCCTGAGGCGTTATCAACGGCACCGTTGTAGATCCGGTCGCCGTTCACCGGCTCGCGAATACCAAGGTGATCGATGTGCGCTGACAATACTACGTATTCGTTTCGGAGCCGAGCATCGCTGCCCTGGAACTTGGCCACGACATTCGCCGAGTCGATCGCCTCACTCCGCATGCGCATCGTGGCGCGAAGGCTGACCCGCAAGGGGAACCGTGGGAGAGGCTTGTAAGCCTTTCCGAGTACGAACAGTTCCTGCGCCGTATGGCCAGTAGCCTCGAACAGTTTGTCGGCATGGGCCGGGTTGAACACCATGTGCACTTGCTGGCCTCTTGCGTCGTTGAGTTCGTCACCGGCCAGATACATCGTCGTCGTCCTGATCGCGTCACGGAGGAACTGCCACGACGCCTCCGGGGCCGCTATCTCGATCCAGCCGACAAGCCCCGCTTCGCGGAACTGTTTCCACCGCCGAGGCATCGCTGAGTAATACGTAGCGAGAGCTGGATCGATTCCTTGCGGGCTGCCAGGTACCGTTACTGCGACCTTGCCTTTGAGATCGAGCCCTGCGAAATCGTCGTACTGCTTTTCCGGGATCTGTAAGCCGTAACCGAGAAAGACGAGGGGCGCCTCAACCTGGGGCGCGAGGTCCACATCATTCGGGAAGAAAGCGTCCTCCCCGAGCACTAGCGCCTCGACTTCGCCTTCGCGCACCAGCGCCGCGCTCGAGTCCCTTTCGACCACGGTGCGCGTCAGGAGCTTGACCGGCTGAAAGTAGCCGTTCACGCCCGCTGGCGTCAGGCCGATTCTCTTGAGCTGATCGACGACATAGGCTTCGGCGCGTTCGAGACCTCGCGTGCCGGTGCCCCTCCCTTCCATGTCGTCGGCGGCAAGTACCTCCACGTAGCGCCATAAGGTCTTGCCGTCAAAGTGCTTCTGGGCAGCGACACTAATGGTGAGTAGAACGACCGCACCGAGAACGAAGGTCGACTTCACAAGTTCTCCTGAATAGCGAAGCGTAACACGCGGCGGCGGCATTGAGAACTGTAGGCGCTTGCGGCTTCTGCGGGACGTTCCGACGGAGAGGAGCTTTGCGAACGAGAGCGCTCATAATCCCGAGGCGAAGAACGATGGCAACAGGCTTACGAGGCCATTGACCCGGAACTGAACCCGTGGTGAGGGATCTGGTTGATCGTCCCGAGCGGAGGCGATGGGGCACGGTTGCTTCGTGTCCCCTTTCGCGCCGTGCGGTCGGGGCATCCGATCGCCCTTTCGGCAGGCTAGCGAAAGTCAGTTTGAATCGCCCGAAGGCGCTCGAGTTGCCTCAGCCACAGCACAAGCTGGTTCGAACTGGCGCAAATTTGGTCCACCAAAAACAGGCCCACACGCTTGGCATTTTTCGTCTACATTCTGCAAAGCCAAACATCAGGGCGCTATTACGTGGGACAATCGCAAGACTTGGCTGGCCGGGTGGCCTATCACAACGCCAATTACTCCAAATCGTTGAAGAACCGCGGGCCATGGACGCTGGTGTATCACGAGGAATTTGCCACGCGGAGCGAAGCGGTGCGGCGCGAACGATACATCAAGCGGATGAAGGATCGCCGCTATATCCAAGCGCTGGTGAGCGCGTCCCGGTAGGACCGGGGAGGTCGAGGGTTCGAATCCCTTCGGCTCCACCAAACAATGTCTTAGACCAAACCACTCTGAATGCATGGCCTGAGCTTGGTTGTGGTGTCCACACCAGCACGTTCCCCGGGTCGTTGGGAGACCCGCTCTGCTCAAATCGTCAACCAACCTTCTGGCCGGGCTCTGGTATCCTACTGGGTATTGAGTAAGCTCGTTGGCTTGGGAACTTGGGAAGAGGAAGCGGTGTCTAAGCTAGGCAGGAACAATTCCGATACCGGGCCCGCCCTGGAGGCTTCAGGGAAATGGTCGGAGTGGGGCACGGAGCTATTGCAGGCCGCCGCAGGCTTGGCGCCCAGCCAAGCCGGAATGGCAAGAAAGGCCTTGGATATGGCCGAACTTGCAAGGCAGCGCATCGAACCCCTGCCCTGGGGTTACGACGAATCTTCATTCGTCGGGGAATTGCAAGCCGGCAGTGAAGCGGCCTTTGATCTGCTGGTCACCCATTACCACGGCCCGGTATATAGCCTGCTCTACGGCATGCTGAACGACGGCGCGGATGCGGCCGATGTCACGCAGGAAGTGTTCCTGAAGGCGTTTCGCGGAATCCGCAGTTTCCGCGGGTCGAGTTCGCTGAAGACGTGGTTGTACCGCATCGCGGTGCGCGAAGCGCTCAACCACCGCCGGTGGAACTGGCGCCACCTGCGGCAGCAGTTCTCGATTGACGCGGAAAGCGCGGGCCAAGAGGGCGAAGCTCAGCGAGCAGCCCTGCAATTGGAAGATGGCGGTCCATCCCCGTTTGATTCGATGGCCGCGCAGGAAATGCAGGATGTGGTGCACCGCGCGCTGGCCCAGGTGCCGGCGGTGTTTCGCGGCGCCGTCATTTTGCGGGATTTGGAAGGGCTGGCTTACGAAGAAGTGGCCGAGGTACTCGAGGTGAGTGTGGGGACAGTCAAATCGCGAATCCTGCGCGGGCGCGCGGCATTGCGCGAAATCCTCGAGCCGCTGTGGATAGCCACGCGGGAACAGCATGCGCGCTATGGCCAGCACTTGGAAGCAAACAGTTTGCCGTCAATGAGTGGTTTGCGCCCGGATGTCGTCCATGGGGGTGGTGAATGAATTGCGCGCGGACCGAAAGGCTTTTGCCCGGGTATTTGGACGGAGGGCTTTCTTCAATAGAAAGAAAGCGGGTGCGGGAACATGCGGCGGCGTGCCCGGATTGCCGGATGCGTCTGGAAAGCTATGCGCGGATTTCGGCCGTATTGTCGCGCGTCGAGCGGCCGGTGGCCCCGGCTGGACTGGCAACGCAGATCCGGCTGGCGGTGGCCAGCGCCAGGGATGCCGAGCCGTGGTATGCCCGCGCAGCCTCCCGCGTGTCGCTGACGTTCCGCAATTTCCTCGCGCCGATGGCTGTTCCTACAACCGGCGGCGTGCTGAGCGCCCTTGCCGTGTTCGCGTTCATGGCTCAGAGCATGATGATCGGCTTGCCGCTGGGTGCGGTGCCCAACGATGTGCCCACCAATCTCATCCGCCCTGCCGAGATCGTCTACATGGCACCCTTCACGCTTTCCCCTTCCGATGACGAGGGGCGCGCCTTTGAAGATGATGTGATCGTCGAAGCCATGGTGGATTCGGTCGGCCAGGCGGTTAGCTACGAAATCATCGCCGGCCCAAGGAATCTTGAAACCCGCCGACAGTTGGACCAGGTGGTGTTTTTCTCGAAGTTCAAGCCGCAAACCAGCTTTGGCCGTCCGGAATCCGGCGGTCGGGTCCTGCTCAGCTTCCGCGAAGTGCGCGTCAAGGGATAGCCCGAAGTTCTCTCCTGGAATATCCGCAGGTTCAAGATTGCCAGACCATGTTCCAACCGCGCTAAGCATGAAGTCGTGATTTCCCTCATCCTTGAGTCCGTCGGAAGCAGACGAAGGCCTTCGCTGCCCGGGTTGCCAAGAACTTGTGAGTCGCGCACTTTTGCCAGTTTTTTGTGGCGGCGCGCCAATCCGCGCTTCGTGGAACTTTGCCGGGCATGCCGTCGTAACTAGCGAGGAGGAGCGATCCATGGACCAGACCTTTGCCGAATTGAAATATGGCCTGCGCAGCCTGCGGCGCGACAAGGTATTCACCTTGACGGTGCTGCTGACCCTGGCCGTCTGCATGGCTGCCAATTCCACCACCCTGGCCATTGTAAGCTCCGTCTTGTTGCGCCCGCTGCCAGTGCCGCAATCCGACCGCATCTTGTTCATGTCCAACCGCTATCCCGGGGTGGGTGCGGGTGGTTCCACCAACAGTGACGTGGCCGGTTACCTGGATCGCCGCGCTGGCGTGCCTGCTTTTGCCGAGCAGGCGCTCTATCGCACCAGCAGCATGACCCTGGGAATCGAAGGCGCCCCGGAGCAAGTGGACGCGATGCAGGTGACGCCGACCTTCTTCACCGTGATTGCCACGCAGCCAGTTGTGGGGCGGGCCTTTACCGATGCCGAAGGCGAACTAGGCGCGGAACAGAAAGTGATTTTGACCTACCCCTCCTGGCAGCGCCTGTTTGGCGGCGCGATGGACGCGATGGGCAAGGACATTCGCCTCAACGGAAAACCCTACCAGGTGGTGGGCGTGATGCCTCGCGGGTTCGTGTTTCAGGATCCGGACGTAGCCGTGATCGTGCCCCTGGCCTTCACGCCGGAGCAGAAGAAGGCTTACCACAGCAATAGTTACCGCCACATCGGCCGGTTGAAACCAGGCGCGACGATTCAGCAGGCGCAGGCGCAAGTGGACGCCGTGAAACAACGCATTGTTGAAGCTCTGCCGGCCATCAAGGAAATGCTGCTGGCCACGGGTTTCTATACATCGGTGGAGCCGTTGCAAGAAGTCATGGTGCGCGACGTCCGTCCCACGCTGTTCCTGCTTTGGGGCGGCGCGCTTTTTGTTTTGCTGATTGGCGCGCTGAATGTGGCCAATCTGGCCCTGGTGCGTTTTTCGATGCGCTCGAAAGAAATCGCCACACGGCAGGCGCTGGGGGCCAGCCGCAGCCAGCTGCTGCGCCAGTTCATCGCGGAAAATCTGCTGCTGTGCGGCGCCGGCGCCGTGGCGGGACTGGCGGTCAGCGCCGGGTTGTTGCGCGGTCTGGGCTGGATCGGCGGCGATCGCCTGCCGCGCGCCCATGAAATTCGCCTGGATGCGCTGAGCGTTGCGACTTCGTTTGGTGTCGCCCTGGTGATCGGGCTGCTGCTGGGGTGCCTGCCGCTGCTGGGGACTTTGCGGAGCAACCTGGTGGCGGCGTTGCACGATAGCGCGCGCAGCTCCACCAGCGGCGCCGCCGCTCGCGGAGTGCGCCGCAGCCTGGTGGTCGCGCAAGTGGGCTTTGCCTTTGTGCTGCTGCTCAGCGCCGGATTGCTGCTGGTCAGCTTCCGCGCATTGTTGCAGGTGGACCCCGGCTTCCAATCGGAAGGAGTGATAACCGCCAGCACCGTGGCCCCGCGCGCGCGGTACGCGGAAGATCCGCAACTGATTGCCTTGGTGGACCGCTCTCTCGAAGCGATGCGGGCGATGCCGGGCGTGCAGTCTGCTGGGATTACCAGCAGCATACCGTTGGGTGGCGATTACAGTGACAGCGTGATTTTTGCCGAAGGCTACCAGATGAAACCGGGCGAATCGGTGGTGTCACCGCACCAGGTAGTGGTCTCCCCGGGTTACTTCGAAGCCATGGGCATCCGGCTTTTGAAAGGCCGCGCCTTCGATGAGCGCGACCGCGCTGACTCCCTGCCGGTCATCATGGTGGACGACCGGCTGGCGAAAAAGTTCTGGGGCGATACCGACCCGATTGGCAGAAGAATGTACGCTCCGCAAAGCGCCGAAGAGGCCGCTCATCCCGGCCCGAACACCCGCTGGCTGACCGTGATCGGAGTGGTGCGCGCCGTACGTCTCGAGAATCTCTCTGATTTTGGCCGCACCGTGGGCGCTTACTACTTTCCCTTCACCCAAAATACGGATCGCGGGTTTACTTTTGCCGTTCGCGCGATGGGTGATCCGGCGGCGCTGGCGCCATCGCTGCGGGCCGCGCTGGCAAAGGTGGATTCGGACTTGGCCCTCTTTGACGTGCGCACCATGAACGACCGCGCCAATCTTTCGCTCTCCTCGCGCCGCACCGCGATGACCCTGGCCATGGGTTTCGGCAGTCTGGCGGTGTTTCTCTCGGCTATCGGTATCTACGGCGTGCTGGCCTATCACGTTTCCCAACGACGCCGTGAATTCGGCATTCGCATGGCGCTGGGCAGCAGCACCGGCCGGATCGTCGGCCAGGTGTTGCGCGAGGCCCTGTTGCTGGCCGGAATCGGCTTGCTGATCGGGGTGGGAGGCTCCGTCGGATTACAAAAGGTGATCGCCAACCAGTTGTTTGGCGTGCGCCCGCTCGATCCCTTGGTGACCGGGGCTGCGCTGGCGCTGCTGGCCGGCGTCGCGTTTGTGGCCGCCTGGGTGCCGGCGCGCCGCGCCACGCGCGTGGATCCCATGATCGTCCTGCGCTGCGAATAAGGCCGCGAGTGCGGCTGCCTTGAGAACGCAGCCACGCTGGACCTCAAGTGAAAACGGGCCCGGGCATTGTAAACGCCGTGTTAAATCTTGTACCCTGGCCATGTTTCCTATTGCCATCGGGGGCCGGGTTTCCTACAATTTCTGAGCCTTGGCGCGTGACTATTTCTTGCAGCTCGCGTCCAAAGGGCAGAGTGGTATGGGCTTAGGTCTGCGGCGGGGCCGCAGGCGGCTGACGATCACGGCTAGAGCGATGAAGGAGAAGACCCATCCTCGGGCAACGGCGGCGCTGCTGGCTTATGCGCTGCTCCTCTCTCCCGGACTTTCTGTGGAAGCCTGGGCGCAGAGTTCCGCCAAAAAGACCACCGCGAAGAAGCCGGTCGCGACGAAGAAAGCCACTACCAAGCGCAAGCCCAAGAATCCCAGCTTGACCTACAACGGCATTCCCACCTTCACCGACCCCACCGTGGACGACATTCCCGAATTCGATGAGCCGGTGGTGCGCGAAGCCGCAGTGGCCGCTCTGGGCCACTTGAATGGAACCGTGGTCGTGGTGGATTCGGACACCGGCCGGGTGCTGAGTATCGTGAATCAGCGCACCGCGTTTGGCGGGGGCTTTCAGCCCTGTTCCACCTTCAAGCCGGTGGTTGGGCTTGCCGCGCTGAGCGAAGGCGTGATTACCCGCGACACGATGATCAAAGTGGCGCGGCGAAACTACATGAATCTGACCGAGGCCATCGCGCACTCGAACAACCCGTATTTCGAAGTGCTGGGCCGCAAGATGGGCTTCGAAAAAGTTCACGAATACGGGCAGCAGTTCGGCCTGGGCGAGCCCGCAGGCTACAACATTTTCGAAGAACACCCGGGCACGTTGCCGGCGCAGGCCCCGCAGTGGGGAGGCGTGGGGAAAATGTCCAGTTTCGGCGAGGGCATTCTGATGACGCCGCTGCAACTGGCGGCCATTGGCGTGGCGCTGGCCAACGGCGGCACCCTGTATTACCTGCAGTATCCCCGCACAGAAGAAGAGCGCGCGAGTTTCACCCCGCGCGTGAAACGTAAACTGGAAATCGAGCCGCTGATTCCGGATGTGCGCGAAGGCATGCTGGCCACGGTGCTGTACGGGACCGGGCGCCGCAGCTTTGATCCCTATGGGGATCAACTGTTCGGGAAAACGGGAACGTGCAGCGATCAGGGCTCGCGCCTGGGCTGGTTCCTGGCGTACAGCGAGGGCGCCAAGCCGCGCATGGTGGTCAGCGTGTTGCTGCGCGGGCATTCGCGCCGCGCGGTGAGCGGTTCGGCCGCGGCCGAAGTCGCCGGGCGCGTGTTCCAAAATTTGCGGGAGCGCAACTTCTTTGCGCGATATGGCCTTCCCCGCGAGCATGAGATTTCCGGCCGGCAATAAACGCAAACTCCGCTCTTCTTCCTTGGCGTCCAGCTTGATATGCGGGCAAGCTGGCAGGCTGCGAAAAGAGCCTCTCTTTCTCTCATATTGAGTTCGCCGGAGGCGGACGAGGAGCCTCGGCGCTGGTGGCCGCCCCGGATTTGTGGCCAAGGTTCTTCGGCTAAAACCGGGCCTCGAATGACGAAGAGACTTCTCCCGCATCCTGCCAGGGCTATGCCCCGGCATTGTCCGTCTCACTCGCGACGCTTTTCTTCCGCGAGAAATCCGGGTTAGTTCTCCTGTTCAGTCATGACTTCGTTCACTTTTTTCGTAAGTAACGCAAGAGAAAAAGGCTTTTGCAGGAAATGCTCCCGGTCCGAGTCAATCCCCCTGTGTTTCAATGTTTTTTGCGTGTGGCCGGACATGAAGATAATTTTCATCCGGGGGTGTGTTTGCAGAAGGCGGGTGGCGAGGCTACGACCGTCCATTGATTTCAACACCACGTCTGTGATCAGCAGATGAATCTCCGACGTGTGCTGGTCCGCCACGGAAAGCGCTTCGGGACCTCCGGTGGCCGCCAGCACCGTGTAACCGGATGCGCGCAGGAAATCAGCGAGCAGGTTGAGGATGCTGACATCGTCTTCAACAACAAGAATGGCCGGCAAGATTCCCTCTTGTGCACTCGTCATCATGGCGTCCTGCAGGTCGTGCGAAGCCGAAGTAAAGCAGGATTTGCGCTACCCGGCCCGGGGCCGCATGCTCCCCTGTTTCCTACGCCGGTGACTCGGGCGCAGCATTGAATGGACAAGCAGTTTCTCGCAGGAACAGGCTGAACCTGCAGCCTTGGCCTGGATTGCTTTCGACGCGAATCCATCCCCCGGCCCGCTTCACAATCCCGTATACTACCGACAAGCCGAGCCCGCGCGCGCTCTTGGTCGAAAAGAAAGGCTCAAAGATGCGGGACTTGGTTTCGATGTCCATTCCGCAGCCGTCGTCTTGAACGGTGAGCTCGATGTAATCACCGGGGGCCTGCAAGATTGGCGCAAGCCTCTGGGGCATGGACTGGGGGATATTTGCGGTGCGAATGACCAGTGTGCCGCCCGATGGCATGGATTCCACTGCATTCTTGGCCAGCTCGTAGACCACTTGCAGCATCTGTAAGTGGTCAGCGTGAATCCAGCCAAGTTTCGGCTCGAGATCGAAGCGCACCTGCACCTTCTCCCCGGCAAGTTCACGGATGCTTTTCTCGGATTCCCGGACGATCGCGTTCAATTGAAGCGCTTGTCCCGGAATCGCCTGGTGGTAGGTGAGGGCGCTGATGTGGCGTGTGAGCGCAACGGCATCCAGCGCGGCATCCTGGATCAGGGCGGCCTTGGACTTCAATTCGTCCGGGAAGAAGCGGTTTCCCAGAATGACGTCCAGGTTGCCCAGGATGGTCATCAGCAATTCGCTGTAGTCGCGGACGATCCCCGTGGCAAAGAGGCTGATGGCGTTCATCTTTGCATCCTCCCGTTGCTGGCGGACCCAGTGGTCTTCCTCCAGGAAGGACTCGACCTTGTGGACGGCGGCCAGCGCCTGCCGTAAGGTCGGGCCGCCGGAGCCAGGGCGCTGCCGGTACAACACCAAAACCCCGCGATAGGTACGGTCCTTGAGCAGGGGCGCAGCGAAGATGGTCCGCACTTCCTCGGGGGCCGGAGGGTTCGATGGCGGAATCGAGTCTTCCGGCGCTCGGTCTGCAATCCAAACGGGTGCTTTTGTTGCCCACACCCGGCCTGCGATTTCACTATGCCCACCCTGATCGAGCAACTGCTCCAGTGCCAAGCGTGCTCTCCTTTTGCGGTCCGGCATGCACCAGCAAAACGCCAAGCGCAAGGACCTATCCACGAGCGCCGGAGACCAGAACTGAGCACAATCCCAATTCAAAAGCTCGCAAATACGGCGCACAGCGCATGCCAAGGGCTCGACCGATTCTTGGCATTCGGAAGAAAGTCCCAGCGAGGTTGCGCCTTCCAAAAATGAGCTGCCGTTTTCCATTTTGCACATCTGCTTGACGTTTCCCCTTGGCTTTGATTACCCCTGAAGGGAGCCCAGAAATAAATCACCGCCCGATGAGCAATTCGGAGACCACCATGGGGCCGCTTCTTTCCCAAGGGACCGCAAGAAAAAGCATGCAAATCTTGTATATATCCGCATGATTATTTGTACAGAGGAAAGATCGGTCCACGGAATTTCCCAACGGGGAACTTTCCCTCCCAAATCGGGCCTTGCCGCCCACGTGGCGGGCTCGCTTCGCGCAGTCCCAAAACACCGCGTTTTCGCACCACGGAATGCAGCAGCGGCACTCCGGCCGTGCAGCGAATTGGCTCAAAATAGGAATGTCATCCGCGCGGGTTCCCGGTTAGACTGGAAAACCGGGATAGCGGCGAACCGAGGGTTGGCTTTTTGACGAACTTCGCGCATTCTTGGGTCCGTCCCCGCGCAAATCTGGACAACAATAATTTTCTTGGAGAGCGTGATCTTGACCTTGAGAAGACTAATTCTGGCCGTTCTGGCAATTGCGGGGGTTCTTTTTGCGGGGTATTCGAGCCGCTGGCGGTTGGCGGCTCAGCAGGAGTTCGCCCGGGAAGTCCGTCTCGCGATGGAAAACGCTGAACACATTCGCAAGACTACTGTGACCTTTGCCGAGCAGGCGTTTCCGGCCGGCGTTCCGTTTTCCCAATTGCTGATTCGCGCGGGGATTGCTCCGCGAGTCGCCTTCCGCGTCATCGAATCCGCGCAGCAGGTGTTTGATCTGCGGCAAATCCGCGCCGGAAACCGCATCTCCATCGGGCACTCGCTGGATGGCGAGTTGCGCGCGGTGCTGTATCAGATTGACCGCGAGCGCACCCTGCAGGTTTCCACGTCCGAGCTTCCCGAGGCCTTTCACGCCGAAATCAAAATCATACCAGCGCACGTCGCCTTGGTGACGGTTAGTGGCGAAATTGAAGGCTCCCTTTTCGAAGGCGTGCTTGACGCCGGAGAGAAGCCGGAACTGGCCATTTTGATGGCGGACATTTTCGGCTGGGATTTGGATTTCCACACCGACCCGCGGCGCGGGGATACCTTTCGTGTCGCAGTGGAGAAGAAGATCTACCCGGGCGGGGAAGTCAGCTACGCCCGCATCGTGGCCGCCGAATACGTAAACGCGGGCAAGCCCTATCAGGCCGTGCTGTTCCGCGATCCTGCAGGCAAGCCTGCCTACTACGCGCCCGACGGCTCGTCCTTGCAAAAAGCGTTTCTGCGCTCGCCCCTGAAGTTCAGCGCGCCGATTACTTCGCGCTTCAGCCGCAGCCGTTTTCATCCCATCTTGAAGCGAAGCCGGCCACATCTGGGGGTTGATTACGGCGCACCTTACGGCGCGCCGGTGCAGGCGATTGGCGACGGCCGGGTGGTCTATGCAGGCCGCAAAGGCGGCAATGGAAACCTGGTGCAGATTCGGCACTCGAATGGGTACGAAACCCAGTACTTGCACTTGTCAAAGATTCTGGTGGCGCCCGGCGCGCGCGTCAGCCAGGGCCAAATCATCGGCAAAGTCGGCTCCACGGGTCTTTCCACCGCGCCGCACCTTGATTTCCGCATCACGCAAAACGGCGCGTACCGCAATTTCGCCGCGCTGAACCTGCCGCCCGCGCAGCCCGTAGCTCGCTCGCTGCGTGCCGAATTTACCCGCGCGCGCGACCAAGCGCTTACTCTGCTGTCGCGTTCTCCTGAGGAAGCCTTGGCGCGAAGTTCGCCGCCTAAAGCGCAGCACGCTGGGGTGGAACCAGGCAGCGAATGATGGCGCCGGCGACCCGGCTGGCGATTTGCTCCATTGCCTGCGTAGTTTCTTCCGCAGGCACATCCACCGACTCCGCTACCACTAATGAGCCAGCGCGCGTCTCGAAAAGTTGCGCCGTAACGCGCAGAGTGTTGCCCGCCCGGCGGACATTGCCTTCCAACACATAGGCCACGCCGAGTTCTTGGCCCATTTGCCGGAAATCTTTCTTCGAACAAAGGTATTCTTGGACGGTGCGCCCGGAAAAAACCCGCAGATTGCTTTCTGCCGTTCGGACCAGTTGCCGCGCCACCCCTTCGTTAAGTTCAACCGAAAGAGAGTGCGGGGCTCCGCGGCCCTCGTGCTGGAAGGGCAGTAAGGCTAATGTGACCGGCGCCGGACAATTGACGAGCTTCCTGGCGACTGGAGTGCGCGGCTCTCCGGGAGACATCGCCAACAAGCCCAGAAAGACTGCCACCAGGGTGAATGGCACTGCCGCACGCCAACCCTTGGCCCAGGGCGATGAACCTGATGGTACCGCGGGATTCCAAGTGGCAGGTTCGTTTGACGGCGAGCTATCCAGGTTGCACTCCGGCGACGGTCCCCCGTCCGCTCGAACCGGCATAATCAGCCTGTACCCGCGCCGGGGGATGGTCTCGACGTAGCGGGGCTTCTCGGCCGAATCACCCAGGGCGATCCGTAGCTTCTTCACCGCGGTATTGAGGTTGCGGTCGAAGTCCACAAAGGTATCGGCAGGCCACAGGCGATTCCTCAGGTCTTCCCGAGTCACCAGCTGGCCGCCCCGTTCAACCAGCAGGAGCAGGACCTGCATAGGCTTCTCCTGGAGAGGCACCCGAGCATTACCCCGAAGCAACTCGCCCGAGTCCACGCGCAAGACGAAATCGCCAACTTGTATCACATTGACCGGGTTTGCCATGTCCCGCTCCTTCTGCTCTGTGACTTCCAAGCCTGTGTGCTGCTGTCTTACATGACGCCACCAGGACACCTTTAATTCACTCTGGTTTCACCCACTGTCGCTTGCGGCCACCACCCACTTTTGTGAGCATCTCCCCGTTTAGCTCATTGGACGAACCGGAGGCGGCAATGGTGATGCACCGCTTGAATCGTTCTGTAATAACTCTGCTCCTGGCAATTGTACCCGCCGGGGCCCAGGGGCCCGCTCCCAGAGCAACGCAGGACCCTGCCGTCGGGGAGGTACGCAAGGTTATCGAAGAGGCCCAGAAAGAGATTGCGGCTTTCCGGGAGAGCGGCGGAAAGAATGAAGATTCGAAACACCCCGCTGTGAAATGGCTGAGCTTGTTGTGGCAATACCGGGAGAAGTATCCAGGCACAGAGGCGGCGGGGCTGGCCACAGCGGAAGCCCTGCACCTTCTTTTCCATTCCGACCGGGGGGACGAGGTTCTGGCCCTCATGGACACTCTCACTGTGGACGACGCAGCCTGGGAACGGCTGCCCAATGTGCTGAACGAATTGGCGAATCAGCGCAAGGATGCGAGCCTGCTGACAGGACGCCTGGAACGAATCGCGAAAGCGACCACCGATGCGAGAATCCGGGCGAGTGCTCTGCTGGCCCACGGCCGATCGATCCGTTCCACCGATACTGCTCAGGCCACGGTGTTGCTCGAACGCGTTGTACGCGAGGCCCCTGGCTCTCCGGCGGCGCGTGAAGCAGACAGCCTGTTGTACGACATTGCCAACCTGAGTCTGGGAAAGCCAGCGCCTGCATTTTCCGCCAAGCCTTGGAAGAGTGCGCCGCTCAGCCTTGCCGGTTACAAGAACCAGGCGCTGGTGATTGTTTTTTGGGCCAGCACTTGAAAAGTGTGCGTAGAGGAGGTTCCTCTACTCAAACAGCTCTATGAAAAATACCGCGGGCAGGGCGCCGCGTTTCTCAGCGTCTCCGTGGATGACGAGAGGAAAGCCTTCGAGCGCATGGCCAAGCGGCTGGTGATGCCCTGGCCGCAATTGTTCGACGGGAAGGGGCTCGCCGGGGAAATCGCCAAGCGCTACCGCGTCCAAGGGACTCCGCAACTTTACGTGATGGACCGGGCTGGTCGCATTTTCTCGCGGTTGAATTCCGCCAGGGAACTCGAGCGTGAACTGGCACAGGCAGTCTTGCTTTCCTCCAGCGCGCCCGCCCGCAGCCCGCGTGACCAGTGGCAGCGTCCTTACGATGTAATGGACCGCATGGGGGTGCGCGCGGGATCGCGCGTCGCCGATATTGGAGCCGGCCAGGGATATTTCACATGGCATCTGGCGGCGCGCGTGGGCACAACCGGCCGGGTTTTCGCCGTGGACATCGCGGAAAACACCATCACCCGGCTGCGCGAGCGCATTACAGGCGATGGACTTACGCAGGTGGAAGCGGTGCGTGGGGAAACCAACGACCCGAAGCTGCCCGCGGATTCGCTCGACGCGGTTCTCACCGTGGATGCTTATCACGAGTTTCGCGAATACGAGGCCATGCTGGCGGCAATTTTTCGCGCGCTCAAGCCGGGCGGCCTCCTGGCAGTAATTGATCACTCCGGGCCGCTCGCGCGACCGCGTTCGGAGTACCACAACCGTCACAACATTCCTGCGGAGTTGATTATCGAAGATGCCGCTCGAGCCGGTTTCCGGTTGCGTTTCTTTGACCCGGAGTTTGCTCGAGATGGTCAGCGCGCCACCGGGCAGGCCAACTACCTTCTCATCTTTGAAAAAGCCAAGCCGAACTAGCCCCGCTTGGGCAGCCCGACCTACCCGGCCGTCGTGAAAAACAAAAGAGCGGACCCCAAAAGGCCCGCCCTGAATTTGATAAGAATCCGCGGCTACTTCACTTCCCAGATGTCGCCCATGTTCAACAGCTTATCCAGGTCGCCCTTGCCTTGCTTGGCCTGGACCTGCTTGATCTGCGCGGCCATGCGGTCTTCGTAGCGGTCGTAGTTGGCATGGTGCAGGATGCCGATGGGAGTAGGAAAGCCCGGCTCGGTCTCCATGCGGGAAAGCAGGAAGGCGTAAGCCGGATTGGGGTTGAACTCGTCATGAACGATCAGATCTTTCTCGGTGAAGCCGTCGCCCAGGGTGACGACTTCCAGCTTCATTCCGTTCATGCGGATACCCTTGTCGCTGTTCTTGCCGAAGATCAGGGGCTTGCCATGCTCGACGGCGATCGTGGCGTCGCTGCGCACCGCTGTTTCGGTGAGCTGGCGCCAGGCGCCGTCGTTGAAGATGTTGCAGTTCTGCAGAATTTCGATGAAGGCGGAGCCTTTATGCGTGGCCGCCCGCTTCAGCACGGCCTTCAAGTGCGGCTGGAAGACGTCCACCGAGCGCGCCACAAACGTGGCTTCCACGCCCAGGGCCAGCGAAAGCGGCAGGAAGGGACGATCAGGCGAGCCGTACGGAGTGGACTTGGTGTTCTTGCCGAGCTCGGAAGTGGGTGAATACTGCCCCTTGGTCAAACCGTAGATGCGGTTATTGAACAGCAGCACCTTGATGCCGATGTTCCGGCGCAGTGCGTGAATCGTGTGATTGCCGCCGATGGAAAGCGCGTCACCATCGCCGGTGGCCACCCAGACTTCCAGATCGGGGTTCGCAATTTTCACGCCGGTGGCAATGGCCGGCGCGCGCCCGTGGATCGAGTGGAAGCCAAAGGTGTTCATGTAGTAGGGGAAGCGGCTCGAACAGCCGATGCCGCTCACGACCACGAACTTTTCCCGCGGGATTCCCAGTTCGGGGAACACAGACTGCACGGCGTTCAGGATGGCGTAGTCGCCGCAGCCCGGACACCAGCGCACTTCCTGGTCAGTCTGAAAATCTTTTTTCGTGTACGTCGGAAGCGTTGCAGTGCTCATGTCGTCTCCAATAGTCGTCAAACGAAACAGGCGCGCCGACCATAAGGTCGGCAGCTACATTACCCCTCGCTCACTGCCGGCGATTCCACGCCGCCGCGCCCCAGGCGCACGCCGGGCATGGCTGGGCCGATCCCCAGGACTTCTTCGATCTTCCCCTCGATTTCGGATTGCTTGAACGGCTTGCCTTGGATTTTCGCGTAACTCAAGGCGTCCACCAGGTACTTCGCCCGTAGCACCCACACCAGTTGGCCAAGGTTCATTTCCGGCACCAAGACTCTCTTGTACCGCTTAATCACGTCGCCCAGGTTGGCCGGCAGGGGATTCATCCAGCGCAGATGCACATGGCCGATTCGCCGGCCCTTGGCGCGCTGCGCATTGAGCGCGGCGGTCACCGAGCCGTAGGTGGAACCCCAAGCGACGATCAGCAGGTCGCCGTCCGGGTCGCCCGCGGGGACCACATCGGGAACATCTTGCGCCACCGCCGCCACTTTTGCCGCGCGGATGTGGCACATTTTTTCGTGGTTTAGCGGTTCGTAGTTGACGTTCCCCGATCCGTCCTGCTTCTCCAGTCCGCCGATCCGGTGCTCGAGCCCCTTGGTTCCCGGGATCGCCCAGGGACGCGCCAACGTTTGACCATCTCGCTTGTAGGGACGGAAATCGGTTGGGTTGGTTTCAAACTTCACGGGGAATTTTGGCAATTCGTCCGCATGCGGCACCCGCCACGGTTCCGATCCATTGGCCAAATACCCATCGGAAAGCACAATCACCGGTACCATGTATTTCAGTGCAATGCGGCAGGCTTCCAGGGTGGCCCAGAAGCAATCTCCCGGCGTGGAAGCAGCCACCACGGGAATCGGCGCTTCCGAATTGCGACCGAACAAAGCCTGCAACAAATCGGCTTGTTCCGTTTTTGTGGGCAAGCCGGTAGAAGGGCCGCCGCGCTGGATGTCGCAAATCACCAGCGGAATTTCGGTGGCCACGGCAAGTCCCATAGCTTCAGTCTTCAGGGCCATGCCCGGTCCGGACGTGGTGGTGATGCCCAGGCAACCGGCATACGACGCGCCAATGGCGGATGCAATCGCGGCGATTTCATCTTCGGCCTGGAAGGTGATGACGCCGAAATCCTTGAAGGAGGAAAGTTCGTGCAGGATGTCTGAAGCCGGCGTAATCGGGTAGGAACCCAGGAACAGCGGAATGCCCGCTTGCTGCGAGGCCGCCACAAAGCCCAGCGCCACGGCGACATTCCCGCTGATGTTGCGGTATACGCCGGGAGTGAGCTTCGCGGGCGGAATTTCATAGCTCACCTGAAATGCTTCGGTCACGTCGCAGAAGGTGTAGCCAGCCTTCATGGCGCGCTTGTTGGCTTCCGCCAGCAGGGGTTTCTTGGTGAACTTGTCATCCAGCCAGCGGAAGGTGGCGTCCATCGGCCGGTTGTAGAGCCAGTAGCACATCCCCAGGGCAAAGAAGTTCTTGCAGCGGTCCATGGACTTGGCATCCAGCCCCAATTCTTCCAGCGCGGCGCGGGTCAGCTTGGACAGGGCTACGGGGAAAACCCGGTAGCCATCCAGCGAATGGTCCTCGAGCGGATTCGAGGTCATGTGCGCCTTCTTCAGGTCGCCGGCTTCAAAGCTGTCGGTGTTGACGATCAGGATGCCGTTCATGCGCAGGTCGGCCAGGTTCATCTTTAGGGCCGCGGGGTTCATGGCCACCAAAGCGTCCACCGTGTCACCCGGCGTGAACACGTCGGTCGAAGCGAAATGCAGTTGGAATCCGCTCACGCCCGGAAGCGTCCCGGCAGGGGCGCGAATTTCGGCAGGGTAGTCCGGAAAAGTAGCCAGGTCGTTGCCATAGAGCGCAACCGTATTGGTAAACTGGCTGCCGGTGATCTGCATGCCGTCTCCCGAATCACCGCAGAAACGGATCACCGCCTTCTCGAGCACTTCGCGTTTTTTGTCCGTGGCAGTTTGAGGTGGTTGCAAAGTGGTAGCCATGGTTTCTTTCCGGCCTCCCGGCAGATCCGTGGTTAGGGGCGTGGCGTGTTGCCTGTGGCAAACAAGAACGGACGTGCCAAAAGATTATCTTACTACATTCTGGCGATAGTTGCGTTCCTGCGACGTTCAGGTTGTTCAATCATCTAAACTCGGAGGTCCAACTTCATGATGCGGCAAAAAGCAGTCGGGCTCTTGGCGTGTTTTTTGGCTGTGGCGGTGTGCGTGGCTGCCGCTTACCCGCAAGCCGCGGGTTCGGTCATCACGCCGGCATCGCTTGACGCTCGCATCCAAAAGCGGCTCGAAGAATTGCACGCCAATGGCGAGTTCCCCGGCGTGGTTGTGGGATACGTTCTGCCCGATGGCCGCTCCGGCGCGGCGGCGGCCGGCTTCTCGGACAAAGAAGCGAAGATTCCCATGCGGCCCGGCGACCGCATGTTTTCAGGGAGCGTCGGGAAAACCTATGTTGCCGCAGTGGCGTTTCAACTGATGCAGGAAGGGAAGTTCGGCCTGGATGATCTTGTCGCAAAATGGCTGGGAAAAGAACCGTGGTTCGCGCGCGTGCCCAACGCCGGGCAACTCACCGTGCGCATGCTGCTGGGACATACCGGCGGCGTGCCCGAATACTACGACAAGCCTTCCTTTAACGCCCAGATTAAGGCCAACCTTTACAAAGTTTGGAAGCCGGAAGAGCTCATTGCGCACATTCTCGATCTGCCGCCTGCCAATGTCGCTGGCGCAGCGTACTCATACGCAGACACCAATTACCTGTTGCTGGGCATGATCATTGAAAAGGCCACCGGAAAAACCTACTACGCTGAGTTGAAGCGGCGCATCCTGAAACCCTGCAAATTGAAAAACACCGAACCCTCGGTAAAGCCCAGATTGCGCGGGCTGATTCCCGGCTACAGCACGTTGGGCCGTCAACTGTTTGGCTTTGGCGACGAGAAGACAGTGAAGGATGGTCTCTACGCCTTCAACCCACAAATGGAATGGACCGGTGGCGGACTGATCTCCAATGCCGAAGACCTTGCCCGGTGGGTCAGGATCTATGTGGGGGGTGACGTGGTCCCCGCAAGCCTGCGCCGCGAAATGACCAAAGTCACTTTTCCCATGGGGCCAAATCCCAATGCCATGCGCTACGGCCTGGGCATCATCATTTCGCAAACGCCCTTCGGCCCGGCGCTTGGCCACTCCGGCTTCATGCCCGGCTACCTCACCGAAATGTATTACCTGCCGGAAAAGAAACTGGCGCTGGCGCTTCAGTTCAATACCGACAACGGCCGCAGCGTCAAAATGAATACGCGGGCCTTCCTGTGGGAAATTGCCCGGACCATCCTGGAAACCAACGTATCAGGTGGTAGTGCGCGGACTCCTTTGTCTCGGAACTTTCAGGTACAAGGTCGCGTATCTAGAACGCAAACACGGGGGATGGTGTTTCTGATAAAGAAGCGCTCAATCACGTTGGAAGATATGGGCCAATGGAGGGCAAGCATTCGATGAGATTGGCTTTGCGACTCGTGGTCGGATTTCTTGTCGTCGCATCCGCCGCTCATGCCCAGGGGAACCGCTGGGCGCGCGAATTCGACGATTCGGTGAACGTGCTGGTGTTGCAGAACCCCGCCGGGCGCACCGAGGTTGAAGTGGTGGAAGGCAAAGTGATCCACGCGGTCGCGGAAGCCAACGCCGGCGCAGCCTTCGACGAAACGTTGATTACCGCCGACCAATCGGCGCCGGGCGTGGTGACCATTCGCATCGCGCAGAGCGCGCTCCTGCATCTGCGCGTATGGGTTCCCGCCCGCGTAGTGCTTTCCATTCAATCGGCGGCGGGCGAAATCACCGTGCGCGGCGTGACCTCGCGGATTCTGGCGCAAAGCCAGAGTGGCAATGTCATGCTGCACCTTCCCGCGCGCCTCGATGCGGACATCGGCTTGAATACCAAGCGCGGGCAAGTGGTGCGCACCGGGGAGTGGGCGGAGGAAACGCGCGGCCCGCAAGCAAAAGGACGCCCCGTGATTCAGGTTCGCAGCGAGAGCGGCACTTTGTTCCTGATGCCGCTCGGGGGGGCTACGGCAACGGCGCCCCCGGTTGAATCCGCCGGGGTACCGCTGGTGAAGCCGATGGCGCGCCAGCCACGCCGGGTGATTCGCGATGCCTCCTCGAATGCGGGCAAAGAACAGCCGATTGCCCTGACCACTCGAAGCGCGGCCACCGCCCGCGCGGCCGCCGCGAAAACTTCCGATGGCCGCCTCCACGTGAATAGTGACCTGGTCGTGCTGAATGCCTATGTCGTGGATCCGTCCAGCGCCAGCCTGTCCGGACTGAAGAAGGAAGATTTCTCCGTTGAAGACAACGGCGCGCGGCAGGAAATTTCTATTTTTGAGCCGGTAAACCGGCCTCTCGATTTGTTCATTCTCCTGGATTTGAGCGGCAGCACCCACTCCAAGTTTGATGTGGTGAAGAAAGCGGTAAAGAAATTCATTGATGTGCTGGGTGCGGATGACCGCATCGCCATCGCCGCCTTCACCTCCCGCTACATGCTGATTTCAGATTTCACCAGCGATAAGAAGCTGCTGAAACAGAGAATTGACAGCACCAAGAACCGCCGCGGGGGCACCGAGTTCTACAAATCCATGTGGAACACCCTGGACCTGCTGGCCGCCAACGACAGCCCGCGCCGCGCCATCGTGGTCATGACCGATGGCGTGGATAATTCGCTGCAAGGCGCCGGCAGCAGCAGTTCGGTGGGCTTCGACGAGCTATTGGACCGCATCCGCAGCGAAGGGGTTTCGGTCTATCCGGTGTATCTCAACACCGAATTTCAAATGGTGGTGAAGCAGGGCAGCGGGGACAGCCTGCAATATAAAGAGGCGCGCGAGCAATTGCAGGAAATTGCCGACGCTTGCGGCACCACGATGTTTCGCGCGGACCGCTTCGAGGACCTGGCCGGCGCCTACGAACGCGTGGCCGCGGAACTGCGCAACCTCTATACGCTGGGTTTCTATCCCACCGAACGCGGCGCCGAAGGCGATTGGCACGAATTGAAAGTCACCGTGCAACGCGCCGACGCCACCGTGCGCGCCCGCAAAGGTTACTTCGTGCGCTGAACCGTCCTGCGGGCTCCGTTCAGCGTGCCGCCATTTTCAGGGTCCCGGTGATTTTCACCGGCTGCGTCGCCCCGCTTGCATCGCGGCAATTCAGATTGCCGTTTGCCGTCCCGCCCAACAGCGTGAACTCCAGTTGCTTGCAGCCGAAGTTTTCCAGGCGCTGCTCCATTTCCAGGCTCTGGTTGAGCTTCTGCGAAGAAGCCTCCATGGATTTTTGCATCTGCGTGGCGAGTTCCGTCATACGCTGCAGGAGTTTCTCGTATTCTTGCGGCGTAATCCCCGGCTTTTGCATTTGCTGCGCCAGCTTCTGGTATTCCTCGACGCCGCCCGGCGCCGAACCGGAGTCTCGTTCGACTTCGAGATTCACTTCATAATTTCCGGTGGGGCAGGCATCCTCCAGCTTCATCCGCGCCGGAAAAGTCTCAAAGGGCTGCCTCTCCCCGCGACGGGTAAATTCCGCGCGGTAGGCGAGGCCGGCGGCACGGCCCTTGGCCCTGGTCTTTTCCTCCTGCGGAATCAGCCGGATGGCCCAGCCATTGGCCGCGGAAAACTGCCACTCGGGGGTCCCGCCGATTTGAACGGCATCGCAGGAAGCAGCACCGGCGCTTACGGGCGAGAACGCATGCACCGCCGCCAGGCACGGGGCGGCATTTGCGGCGGCCCGGATCGTGGCGCGGTACTCGGTGGTGGTCGCGGCTTCCTTCACCACATCGATGTCGTCGTTTTCGAATAGAAACTTCGAGCCGGCCACGAACTTGCCCGGCACCACCACTTCGGCCGTGGCACCGGGGGATACCTGGACGACTTTGCAGAGCCCCAGTTCCGGCGATGGATATTTGGCAAAAAGCTGGGCGCGATTGGTCAGGCCCAGCCGCCCCTGCTCGGCCACCGCCACTTTCAGCAGTGCTTCGCGCTGCTCGTGAAACCGCAGCGCAGCGGACCGGCCGATTCCCCACAAGGCGCACACCGCTACCGCGAGCACAACGCATCGGTACAAGAACGGCTTCGACATGTTTGTTCCCCCTTTTCGTTTCACACCAGATGCTCTTTCTCAAGAGTACTTTTTCCGCCGCGGACCGCCACGCTGAGCACCATCAGCGTGACCGCCAGGAATAACTCTGCCGGGCGGTGCAGCGGGAAATCCACCATGGCCATCACGCCGATGGCGACGGTTCCCGCAAGCGCCCCACGCACAATGGGCGAAGCCTGGCGGTTCCTTGCCGCGGAGAAAATGAACAAGCCCAGGCAAGATCCAAGTGCGACTGCGCCGGCCCAACCGTAAGTAACCAGCCATTCAAGGGCATCGTTGTGCGCATGGTCGAAACGCGCCGCGAACCGGAGATCCTGAAAATGCCGGGAATCGCCCAGGTAGATGGCTTGCCAGCCAGCGAACTGCGATTCAAACGCGCCCGGCCCATATCCCAGCAGTGGAATGGAGGTCACATGCGGGAGGGAAACGCGCCACACGAACAGGCGTCCTTCAACGGTTTCTGCGATTGAACGGGACGGGGAAAGCGCGAGGGCCAATGCGGCGCACGCAAAGGCCAACGCCGCCCATTTCCATTTTCGTTCAACCGGGCTCATCAGAAGCAGCGCCAGTGAACCGGCAAGCGCGCCCAGCGCTCCCGCTTTGGAGCCGGTGGCCAGCAAGGCGGCACCCCACAACAGCGCCGCCGGAATCATCAAACGGCGCGCGCGAGTCTTGTCCGCGGCAAGAATCAAAACCAGCGGAAAAGTCCCGGCAAGGAAGGCCGCCACATAATTGGGATTGCCCAAAGTGGAAAAGACGCGCATTCGCGCCGCGGCGCCACCAATTCGCGTCCAGCCAAACGCGGCGAACGGATCCGCGCCCAAGAACTGCAGGCAAGCCAGCAGAGCGACGATCGCGCCGGCAGCAAGCAAAGCCGCGGCCAACTGGCGGTCATCAAGTTTGGCTAAGCGGAGAAGCTCAAACCAGCCGATAGCAGTAAGCGTCAGCAACAGCGACGCGAAGTCGGTGCTGCTTCCAAGCACCGCGGAGAGGCTCACGCAAATTCCCAGCGAGGCGAGCGCTACCGTGGCTCGCAGTGGTGCGCCAGCCTCCGTTGCTTGCCGGGCGGCAAGAACAAAAAACAGGCAGGCGAATGTGGCCACACTCCACAGGGCTAGTTTTGGGCTGGAAAAGGGACGGTCCGCGCCCGGCCACACCAGCAGCGGCATCAGGAAGACGACAAAGGGAAGTGCGCTCCGAACCAAAGCCCCGATGCCATTTGAGAATGCTGGAAAATGACGCACCGCCACCAACGCTGCCCGCTGCAAACGAGTCGCGGTCGAAGCTGAGCCAATCACGACGCCCCCGCCAGTGCCGCGAATTATAGCGCAACAGAAAAGTGCCGGCACAAAGCCGCGCGGCCGGTCAGGGCCTGAGAACCAGGCGATGCTTGGCGTTGTGCTCCACGGCGGCGCGGGAATACAGCAGCGGGAAATACTGGTCCCGCGACCACAACGGCAGCAGGTTATCGTAATACTCGCTTTCCGGCTGGCCGGATTCGCCGGGAACATTGGCCGCCACCGACTTGTCCCAGTCCGAAGTGTCCAGGATTTGCCGGAAGGAAGCGCCGCTGGTTTGGCGATAGTTGGGACCGCCGGCGGCGTTCAGGGTGGTGCCGTCGCCTCCCCGTTCGACGGGGCCGCGGTTGAAAAGCTGCGCGCGCTCCGGGATATTTCCCAGCGCGTGACGAAACTCCACCTGCCGCAAAAGACCCCACCGCCAGCGGTCCATATCCGGGCCGAGGCGCCGCTCCAGTTCCGCGAGCGCGGCATCCAGCGCGTCCCAGGGAGCTTTCTGCTGGCAGGTTGCGTCGCAAATTTTGCTCTTGCGGTCGCGCAGAGCCTTGAGCAGCGCGGGCAAATCCACCATGCGGCGCGCGCGCGGCCACAACTCCTCCGGGACATGCGGCTTGAATACAACCTCGCGCAGCTTTTCGATCCACACCGCGTAAATGGCTGCAGACGGCGAATCCTTGTGCATGCGCGTTTCCCAGTCGCGCAGCAGCTTCACGGCTCGGACTCGCTTCTCGTTGCCAGCATCCACGCTGGCCAGCAGCGGTACAAATTCCTGAGCGGCCAGCGAGACATAGTCGGTCTGCAACTTTTGCGAATCTTCCACTGTGTGACTCTCGGCCTTGGAAAGTTCCTGACGGATGCGGTTTACGCGGTAGTCGTTGGCCCAGTTGAAGCCGATGGCCCGCGGGTCATTGCGCGAAAGGGTATTGTTGTTGGCGGTGGCCGAAAAATTGCGCCGCGGGTTATATTCGCTGGGAAGTTCATCCACGCTGTAAAAGCCCTGCCACTCGTACAAGCCGCTGTCTCCCGGCACGGGCAGGATGCCCAGCCAGTTGGCGCGAATGGGCACGCTGGCCGCCGCCTGATAACCAATGTTGCCGTCCACATCGGCGTAGACGAAATTTTCCGGCGGCAGTTTCCAGCGCACCAGCGCGCGCCGGAACTCCTGCCAGTTCTGCGCGCGGCTGATGGCCATGCCGGCAAAATATCCCGCGGAGCCCGGCTCGGCGCCCACCCAGCGCAGCGCGTAGGCGCGTTGATGCGCGGCGTCTTCATGGATTACCGGGCCGTGCCGGGTGAACTTCAGTCGCACCCTGCGCGGCTCCGCTTCGCCTTTGACGCGGATGGTTTCTTCCAGAACCTCCATGCGCTTCCAGCCGCCGCGATCGTTGTACTGGTCGGGGTCGTTCTCGCGGGTGCGCTCGACGTAGATATCCTGCTGGTCCGCAGCAAAAATGGTCAGACCGAAAGCGATCCGCTCGTTGTGGCCGATGGAAATCGCGGGCAGCGCAGGCTCGCCGGCGCCGATCACGTTCCAGCCGGGAGCGACCAGGTGGACAATGTAGCGCAGCGACGGCAGTTGCAACGCCCGGTGCGGATCATTGGCCAGAATCGGCTTTCCCGACTTGGTGCGCCCGCCGCGAATCACCCAATTGTTGCTGCCTTCGCTGCCGGGCCAGGCCACCCCGCCGCTTGCCGCCGTGATGCCCCGCAGAGCCGCGGAATCCATGCCATCCAATTTCAAACCTGGCGGAACATCCCACGGACGCACCGGGTCGGTCGGGAAGAGTTCCTCGGCCTTTTTCACACCCAGCTTGGCGGCGATTTCCGCGCGCAGCAACTCGTCGCCGGCGTTGCTGGTCATGGGATAGCCGGCCATGCGCGCGACGCACGCCTCCGGCGTCCACGGTTCCGGCCGGAAACCCAGGATCTGAAATTCGACTGGTAGATGCTCGCCGAGCGATGCGATGTATGCGTTGATACCCGCGACGAACGATTCGGTGATCTCCCGCGCATCCGGCGAATAGCTTTTCCACTCCTCATCCCAATCCCCGCGATAGCGTAGCAGCCGCGCGTACCGGTCGCGTTCGAGCGCCGCCGGCCCCATCACTTCCGCCAGCCGGCCTTCGGCCTGGCGGCGCCAGATTTCGATTTGCCACAGCCGGTCCTGCGCCACCACGTAACCTTGGGCAAAGAACAGGTCCTTCTGCGATTTGGCGTAAATATGAGGAATGCCCCAGGTGTCGCGCACCACTTCGACCGGCTGTTCGAGGCCGGCAACCTCGATTTCGCCCGAGATACGGGCCACGACGGCTTGCGCGCGCTGCTTCAGGTCCGGCTGCTGCGCGCCGATTCCGGCCAGCCCCGTCCCGCAGAGCGCGAGCACAAGAGTGGCCTGCCATCCTCGCCTCTGTTGCGTCAAAGAGATTCCAGGTTTCGGTTCCACAAATCCTCTCGGTCAGATTGTTGGGCGCGCCCCGATCATTTCCGTGGCTTTTTCTGCGACCATTATCGCCGGGGCATTGGTATTGCCGCGCGGAATCACGGGCATTATAGACGCATCCGCGACACGCAGCCCTTCGGTTCCGCGAACTCGAAGGGTAGCATCCACCACGGCTTCTTCGTCGCACCCCATTTTGCACGTTCCCACGGGATGGTAAAGAGTTTCGCAGCGCGCGCGCAAAAACCCGTCCAGCGCCGGCTGCGTTTGCACCCCCGCTCCCGGCTGGACCTCCTCGGTCCCAAACCGCCGGAACGCGCCGGAGGCGCCGATGCGCTGCATCGTCCGCACGCCTTCACGCAGGGAGACCCAGTCGGAAGCGTCTGCCATGTAATTGGGGTCAATCGCGGGCGGCTCGAGGGGATTGGCAGAGCGCAGCGCAATGCGCCCGCGGCCGGGCGAACGAAGCAGGGTTACGCAGCAGGAAAATCCGTGTTCCGCCGGCCGAACTTCATGATGGCGTCGCAGCAACACGGGAGCGAAGTGAAACTGAATATCCGGCAAAGTTTCACCTGGCCGCGTGCAAACAAAGCCGCCGGCCTCGGCAACATTGGAAGTGAGTGGCCCGCGCCGCAATAGCAGGTACTGCATCTGGCTGAAAAAACCTTCCGCGCGGGCCAGGCTGACACGGGCGCGGCACCGCCACTGCACGTCCACGGACAAGTGATCCTGCAAATTGGCGCCCACGCCGGGCAAATCCAGCACCACCGGGATGGCTTGCGCGCGCAACGCCTCTGCCGGACCAACGCCGCTGAGCATCAACAATTGCGGTGAATTAATAGCTCCGCCGCAGAGAATCACTTCGCGCTCTGCTCGAATGAATGAGCGTGTAGCCCCGCTGAGAACTTCCACGCCCACGGCCCGAGTTTTCTCGAACACGACGCGCGCAACCATCCGTTGGAGCAGAATCTGAAGATTCGGTCGTCCCGCAACGGAGGAAAACGGGGCGGTGCTTTGGTTGCTGGTGCTTCGCGGAATGCCGGGCAGGTACGCGCGTGCGGCACTGTGCCGCGCTCCCGCCTTCTGCGTGACCTGATAGAGGCCCACTCCAAGCTGCTCGCTGCCGTTGAAGTCGGCGTTTGCGGCCAGGCCAATCAAACGGGCACCTTCCAGGAACGCCAGCGAAAGCGGATTGGGCGAACGCAGATCGGCCACGTTCAGCGGACCACCCGCGCCGTGCAGTTGGGAAGCGCCCCGCTCGTTATTTTCCGAGCGCTTGAAGCAGCGCAGGACGTCGTCGAAGCCCCAGCCGGGATTTCCCGCGTCGCGCCATTCGTCGTAGTCCCGGCGGTTTCCGCGGATGTAAATCATGGCGTTGATGGAACTGGAGCCGCCCAGCACTTTCCCGCGCGGCCAGTAGAGCCGGCGCCCACCCAGGTGAACCTGCGGCTCGGTCTCAAAGTTCCAGTCCACAGCGCTGCGGTACAGAGTGGGGAACGCAACGGGGACGTGAATCTCCTTGTGCGAGTCGGCGCCGCCTGCTTCCACCAACAGCACGCGCGCTTGCGAATCCTCCGCCAGCCGTGCCGCTACCACGCAACCGGCCGAACCCGCGCCTACCACGATGTAGTCGAACGTCTCCACAGGTGCGGGGAATGTAACCCAGATGAGGCTCCGAGAGAAAGCGAAAGCGAGTAGCCATAGTTGCGTCCCCGCTTCCCGCGTTGCATCCCGTATTTCAGATTGAAGCTCTTGTGAGAATGCGGTCCCGAAAAGGAGGGCGGGCGCGCAGGCCGCCCCCTACCTCAGCCTTTGCCTGTGGACCGGAGGTGGGCCACAACGATTCGAATCTCCTCGTAGGTAATTTCTTCCGGTAGAGCGTCTTTCAGCGGACGCAAGCGCTCCATACCATGAGCTCTGCATGCGGCTTCGATGGATGCGCGCTTTTCGGCGTCCATCCAAGCCGGGTTGAAACCCAGTTCACCTTGCTCGATCATCTCCGCGACCAGGGCGGTGACGGTGGCCAGCTTGCGGCCACGAATCTGCGCGACCTCTTCAAATGTCCGCCCTTCGGCCAGCAGCCGCGCGGTCTGTTCGGCAGGCTTGGGGCCGCGGACAATGCCTCTTTTGGCGCGCGCGCCTTTACTGAACTCCTGCAGCGCTTTCAGGATCTGCGGGCCATAGGTGCTGGTTTTCCGGTCGCCAAAGCCGGAAACCGCTCGCAACTGCTCGAGGGTGCGGGGCCGGGCGGCGCACAAGGCTTCCAGAGAAGAATCGTGCATCACCACAAACGCCGGCACTCCCATTCCCTCGGCCGTTTCGCGCCGCCATTCGCGCAGATACTCCGCAATGGCTTCGTGTTCCGGGTTGGGTACAGCCGTTGCGCCAAGATCCTGCTGCGATGAGGTTCGGCGGGGCCTGGTTTCTTCTGCTTTGCGTTTCCCCTTCGAGCGGCGCGCCCGCGCGGGCTCGGCCAGCCACGCCGGCAGGTAACCGCACGCGTCGCACGCTCCGCACGATTTCCATTTGGGAGTTTCCCCAAAATGCAGGCAGATTTGCCGGTGGCGGCAATCCGCCGCATCCACAAAACGGCGGATTTCGTGATAGCGCTGCCATGCCCGCTCCTTTTCCGCGCGGTCCTCAATTTGCATGATGAAAAAATTCAGCAACCCCACATCTTTCCCCTGCCAGAGCAGGACGCAATCGGAAGGCTGGCCATCGCGCCCGGCGCGTCCCGCTTCCTGATAAAACTGCTCGACCGACTTGGGCAGGGAGAGGTGAATCACCGCGCGCACGGCGGCCTTGTTGATTCCCAGCCCGAACGCGATGGTCCCCACCAGAACACGCACTTCATCGGCCATCCATCTTTCCTGATTCTTGCGCCGCGTGGCCGCGTCCATTTGCCCGTGGTAGCCGATGGCGGGGATGCCCGCGTCTTCCAGCCAGTCCACGGTGCTTTCCACCCGGGCGATGGTCGGCGCGTAGAGGATGAGGTTGCCCTGCGGATAGCTGCGGATGGCTCGAAGGATCAATTCATTCTGGTCTTTTCCCGCGCAGGGGTGTACGACGTACCGCAGATTGGAACGATGGAAACTGGCGATGTACTTATCGGGCTCGCGCAATTGCAATTGCCCAATGATGTCGTGGCGCACGCGGCGCGTGGCGCTGGCGGTGAAGGCGGCGATCGGGCACTGCGTAAAGCGCGAGCGCAGGCGGCTCAACTGTCGGTATTCAGGACGAAACTCGTGGCCCCATTCTGAAATACAGTGAGCTTCGTCAATCACAAAAAAGGAAAGAGGAACGCGGGCCAGCCACTCGAGAGAATCTTCCCTCGCCAGCCGCTCCGGAGAAAGGTACAAGAGGCGGTATTCGCCCTGTTCCGCGCGGCGCATCACCCGCTGCTGCTCCCCCGGAGACACGGCGCTGTTCAGCACCCCGCTGGGGATTCCGATTTGCTCCAGTTGCGCCACTTGATCCTGCATCAGGGCGATCAGCGGAGAAATGACGATGCCCGTCTTCTGCGGCATCAAAGCGGCCGGCAATTGATAACACAGAGACTTTCCGCCGCCGGTGGGCATGACCACACAGGCGTCTTTTCCGCTCAGCAGGCTGGAGACAATCCGCTCCTGCATCGGACGGAACGAATCGTAGCCCCAATAGCGCTTCAGCGCCGCGTGCAGAGAAGTTTCGCCGGACACGGAATCAGTATACTTCGAGCCTGGTTTTCTACTTCTTTGCTTTTGAGGGTTTCGCAGGTTTGCCAGCGGCTGCGGGCGAAGATTTTCCGATCGCCAGACGGAAGCCGCGAACGCGAGAAAGCCGGGCATTCTCTTTGACCATCAAGCGCGTAACGTTGATGTCCAGCAGCATTTCCAGCGGAGCCTGCTTGCCGCGCAAATAAAGCGCGGGGTGCATCGCCCCGGCGCGCAACAGGCGATCGTCCGGCTCCAGCACGGCCATTTCGTCGGGGGCCAGGTCGAGCGATTCGTTGAATTCGACGAAGTACGCGCCGCGGCTCAGTTCCCACCACAGGTACTTGTCATCCGTATTGCGCCGCATTGCCGCCAGCTCGATTCGCCCGGCAGGCATGTATTCGCTGCCGCCAAAATCCACGCGGCCGGTGGGGTCAACGACGTAAAGTTTCTTAACCGTCAGATCCACGGAGTAGCCGTGTACCTGGTGCTTGGCGCTGGTCATGCCGGTGATACGCGCGGAAACTTCCTTGCCCGTTAGTGGTTCCATGAAACGCCCCCTTTGTTTCCGCAGCGAATATAACAAGGTTATTCGAGGCTGGGAACCGGGCCGGCAAGACGTGTGAGGAGATAGATAGCAGGCGCCAGGCGCCGGACCAACCTTACCAGGATGCGCCGGGCTAAACCGCCTTATCTTTCGCGTAACAGAGTTTTTCCAGATTGCATTCCGCGCAATTCGGATTGCGCGCGGCGCACACCCGGCGACCATGCCAGATTACCTGGTGGGAAAACTGGATCCATTTTTCCTGGGGCAGGATCTTCATCAGATCCTGCTCGACTTTCTTGGGGTCGTCATGCTGGGTCAAGTCGAGGCGCTTGGAAAGCCGCAGCATGTGCGTATCCACCACCACGCCGCTGGCGATTCCGAAGGCGGTGCCGAGCACCACGTTGGCGGTCTTGCGCGCTGCGCCGGGCAGGGTGAGCATTTCTTCCATCGTGCGCGGCATCTGGCCGGCAAATTCTTCCACCAGCTTCTTACTCGCGCCCATGATGGATTTGGTCTTGTTCCGGAAAAATCCGGTGGACTTGATTTCTTCCTCGATATCGCGCGGATTGGCGTACGCAAGATGCTCCGGCGTGGGATATTTTGCGAAAAGTTTGGGCGTAACCATGTTCACGCGCGCGTCGGTGCATTGCGCGGAAAGAATCGTGGCCACCAGCAACTGAAACGCATTTTCGTGCTTTAGTTCGCAGGCCGCATCCGGATACGCGGCATCCAGCCCTTTGAGGATGGCCCGCACCCGTGCCGGGGCGGTTCCTTTGGCGGCCGGCTTCACTGCTTTGACCGGCTTGCCCGGCTTCTTTTTCCTCGCTGGTTTCATATTGATCCGCCCGGGGACTATATCACTTCCAACAATCTGCGAAACGCCTTGCCGCGATGGCTATGCAGGTTCTTCTCCTCAGGGGAAAGTTCGGCAAAAGTTTTGTCCAGGGCTGAGCAGAGAAAAACAGGATCGTAGCCAAACCCGCCCGCTCCCCGCCGCGCTTCCAGAATGCAGCCATCCGAGCGCCCCGAAACGACCGCCAGGGCGCGTCCCTGCCGGGCCAGCGCCAGCACACACACGAAGTGCGCTGCGCGCTGCTCCCGCAACAAAGCATTCTTTTCGCGTAATTCCGAAAGGAGTTTTTCGATGCGCTGGCCATCGGTGGCGTTTGCTCCGGCAAAGCGAGCAGAGTGCACGCCGGGCGCGCCGCCCAGCGCATCCACGCACAAGCCGGAATCATCGGCGATCACCGGCGCTTCGACGAAGCGGCTGTAATGCAGCGCCTTTCCCGCCGCGTTTTCCGCAAATGTAGGCGCGGACTCTTGAAAGGAAGGCAAGGCAGCAAAGTTCGGCAGCAGGTCAAGCTCCATGCGCGCCGCGGCGCCGAACGCTGCAGCCAGCGCTGCGTACTCCCTCGCCTTTCCGGGATTGGACGATGCGACGAAGATCTTCATCGTAAAACCGGCCGCCCGGACTGCCCGGCATTTGGTTTCAACATGGATAATTTGAAAAGCAAAGTGAACATGGGCAGGAAGGCGAACCAAAACCCGGACCGGTCGGGAGCCTGTCCTACTTTTTCTTGAACGTCATATGCAGCAGGGCCTGCTGGTGACGGGTCAATTCCTCAATCCCATCCTTGGCCAGCTTGAGCAGGATGGCCAGTTCGCCGCTCTCGAAGGCCCGGCCTTCGGCGGTGGCCTGCAGTTCTACAAACTTGCCGCTGCCGGTCATCACCACGTTCATATCCACTTCGGCAGTGGCGTCTTCTTCGTAGCACAAGTCCAGCACTGGGTCGCCATTGGCCAGCCCAACGCTCACCGCGGCCACCGAATCCAGCAGCGGAACCTGCTTCAGGATGCCCGCCGCGACCATCCGCTCGCAGGCAAGCGCCAGCGCCACGAAGCCGCCAGTGATGGAAGCGGTGCGCGTGCCGCCATCGGCTTGAATCACGTCGCAATCCACGATGATGGTGCGTTCGCCCAGCGCGGCATCATTGATTACGGCGCGCAGGGAGCGCCCGATCAGCCGCTGAATTTCCTGAGTTCGGCCTGATTGTTTCCCGCGCGCAGCCTCGCGCACGGTCCGCTTGTCGGTGGCGCGAGGCAGCATGCCGTACTCCGCGGTCACCCATCCCTTGCCGCTGCCCTTGCGGAACGAAGGCACGCCATCCTCGATCGTAGCAGTGCAGATGACGCGCGTCTGTCCGACCTCGATCAGCACGCTGCCTTCGGCGGTGGGCACAAAATCGGGCGTGATTTTTATCGGGCGCAAATGTTCAGCGGCTCGTTCGTCAGCTCTCATGTTGGCCTCGACGTTCACCGATTGGCCCGCGCACCCTTCGCTTCTTCGGGCTTTTCCGGCGTGGAGACAACCGGATTGGCCGGCGGGGGCCTCAACTCGAAGTATCCCGTCAGGTCTGCGTGCCCTGCCAATGTATCCGCTTCCTGGCCTTGAATCAAAATCTTTACGCGCCACAGCGATTCCACATTGGCCGCCAGCGTGCGCGTGATGGATTCAATCGCCAGCCGTTCGCTGCGAATTCCTGACGGCAGGGAAGCGCCAATCGCGGAAGAAAAATCAACGACGGCGGTTCCGTCGGGGAGCACGTACACTTCCAGCACTTCCGCTTCAGCCGGCAGCGTACGCTGCGCCAGCGAGGGCGCTTTGGCGATCAAAGCGTCCAATACCTGGTGGGCGCGCTCTTGTGGTGAGCTATCGAGCGCCAGTTCAACTTCTGTGGGCTCCACCGCATCGCCTGACGGCGCGGCCCAAAAAAGCCTGGCTTTCGCCGCGGGGCCAGCCGGCTCTGCCGCGGGCGCACGAATCACTTCGCGGCGCGCCTGTTGCTCAACCCCGCCATCGCCCCAAGTGGAGAGACGCGACAGCCTTCCCGTGATGCCAGGAAGAAAGAAGACCACGATCAGCGCCCAGGCAATCAGCAACAAGATCGTGATACGCAGGTGGCGGGGAATCACAGTTTGTCTCCCGCAGACGCAGCAGCCAGACGATAGGCGCGAAGGCCTTGGGTGATCGCCTCGGCCAAGGGGAGAAGGAACGGTTCCAGGGCTTTGCCATCTTTCACCGAAACACTGGCCAATTCCACGGCGATAGCCGGGGCGGCAATAGAGCGCAGGTCGCGCAGGCTGGCTGGCGCGGCCTCACCGGGTGACTTGTCGAGTTTCAACCTGATCTGCGCTTGAACCGCTTCGCCAAGCCGCTTGCTTGCGGCAAGGTAGGCAGCTTGTGCTTCTTCCCAGCGCACCAGGCCGATAGGCCGCGGTGCGGGCAATTGCTGATTGTTCTCAGAGAAGCCGGCCGGGCGGGTTGCGGGCTCGGGAGGCAGCGAGGCCGGCGGCGTCGAATAGTACGCGCGCGCCACGCCCGGCATGCCGGTCGAGGAAACGTGCAAGGTCACCACCAGCGCGCCACGATAGGCGTTGGCGGTTGCCGCGCGATCGTCAAAGGATGGGCTTTCGTTGGCCTGCCGGGTGAGCACCACGCGAAAGCCCTGCTTATCCAAAGTATTGCGCAGCAATTGCGCAAGAACCATGGCCACGTCTTTCTCCAGGACACCGCTCGAACCGCGCGCCCCAGGGTCGTCCCCACCGTG
This sequence comes from uncultured Acidobacteriaceae bacterium, assembly GCA_964500065.1. Taxonomy (GTDB): domain Bacteria; phylum Acidobacteriota; class Terriglobia; order Acidiferrales; family UBA7541; genus CAZCNH01. The sequence goes on along the minus strand of CAZCNH010000018.1, from coordinate 4,708 downwards.
GCCGGGATCAATCACCACCGTGCCCATGGAAAGAACTGTTACTTGGGAAGGCGCTGCCGGCGCCGCTGGCGGGGTTGTTTGAGACGGCGAAGGACCGGCCTGCGGCGGCGGAGTCGGCGGATTCTGAGCAGAACCGATCGCACCCGCCAGGGAAAAAGCCAGCGCCAAGTTTCGCAGCAATGACACGATTACGAGAATACCAGATGTTTTCCTGAGCTGGCCGCGCCGCCTTGGAGAAAAAAAAGGGGGAGGCCCGAAGGCCTCCCCGGGGGGACCGCGGGGGAACTGTTTAGTTGCGAGGCGGGCGTGGCGGACGGCTGCCCTGCCTGTGGTGGCGCCGCTCCTGGCGCCGGTCGTGCTCGCGATGCTGGTAGCGGCGAAATTGTTCCGGCGTAAGCATGCCCTTCATCTGCTGATTCGTACTGCGGTTAATTTCGCGGATCTTTTCCCGCCTCTGTTCGGGCGCGAGCGATTGATCGTTCCGCACGGCCCGGACCTGCTCCTGCGCGCTTCTGCGAATCTCCTGCACCCTGGTCCTCTGTTCGGGGGTGAGTTGCCGGCTCGCGGTTCGCCCGATGGCTTGCACGGGCGGAGTTCCAGCGGCGCCCTGTGCGCGGGCAGCCGGCGCGGCCAGCATCGCTGCCGCCGCCGCGAAAGTGCCCCATCGCAGCCATTTCCGTGTGTTCATCGCCCTCGCTCCTTGTTACGCATCCTACGTGCCTCAGGTGATTGAACACGGGTAAGGCAGGAAAAGTTGCGCAAGGTTATCGGCGACACCGACCAATTGAGGAAGGCGCGGGGAAGCAATTCTCGGCCAGGGATCCGGGAAAAAGGCCTCACTCAGAGATTCTTCGCCGGTTTTTCAGCTTCCTTCTTGACGACCGAGCGCACGTAATTCACCAGGGACCAGATTTGCGCCTCTTTCAGGCGGCCTTCTTCCGGCGGCATTTTCCCTTTGCCCTTTTGGATAACGTAGAACAGCGCGCCGTCGGTGTGCTGCTGCGTGGTGGCGGGCTCGCGCAGGTCTTTCAACGCGAGTTGCATGGATTCCGCGAGGCTGGACTTACCGCTGCCGTCTTCCGCGTGGCACATCACGCACTCTGTCGCAAACAGCCGTTTGCCATCCGCGATGGATTTATCATCCGCCTTGATGGGATTCTGCCGCTTCACAGCCTCCTCGGGAATGACGTACGGCTGCGGCGCAGAAGACGCAGGAGCCTTTTCCTTTTGCGCCTGGAACAGAGAAACGCCGAACGAGGAACAAACCAGCAGTACCAGGGCAAGCCGGGACATAGCAGCCTCTTTCCCGGGCGGGCGGTTAAGCCTATTGTAAGTCCGGTGGCTTTGTTTGGGGAAGCGTTGATTCAGCCGGTTGTTGCAGTTCCGCGCACGCTCTGCATACAGTACGCTTCGTATTATGTCAGTGGCAACACTTGGCCCCCCGGCTGCGTCTAAGCAAATGTCGCCCGAGATGCTCAACTGCCGAAAAGGACTTTCAATCATGAATCGTGGAATCTGCCTCTCCGCTCTTCTGGTACTTGTGTCTGTGGGCCGGGCCGGAGCCCAATCCCATCCCGCGCCCAAGCGAGTGGATATCGCTGAAGGCATTTATCTGTTCATGACCCCGCCGTACGGGGAGTTTGGGCTCGACGGTAACTCCGTGGCTATTGTCACCGGCGAAGGCGTGCTGGTCTTCGACTCGAACGGCACGCCCGCGGCGGCGGAAAACGTCCTTGCGGAAATCCGCAAGCTCACGGCGCAACCGGTGAAGTATCTGGTCAATTCCCACTGGCACTGGGACCACTGGTACGGGGCCGAGGTCTACAAAAAGGCGTTTCCGGATGTTGTGGTCATCACGCAGGAAAAGTCGCGTTTGATGATGGCCGGCCCGGCGATTGAATTTAACCGGCCTTTCCTGGAGAAAGATTTCCCGCCCTTCGTGCAGAGCCTGGAAAAGCGCGTGGCCGACGGCGAAGCGGCCAGCCCGCCGCCCGCAAACCTTCCCCGGTTGAAACAGGTCCTGGCCCAGGCGAAGTTCTTTTTGGACCAGAAAAATAGCGTTCGCCACACCCTTGCCGGCGTCACCTTCCAGGACCAGATGGAGATTCATCTGGGCGGGCGCACGATTCAGTTGATGAACTTTGGCCGCGCGGTTACGCCCGGCGACACCGTGCTCTACCTGCCGCGGGAAAAAGTTCTTCTGGTGGGCGATTTGATCGTGAACCCGGTCACCTTTGCGCTGGGCTGCTATCCCAGCAGCTGGCTTGCGGCCCTGGAGAAAATAGAAAAACTCGATGCTACGACGATCATCACCGGACACGAAGAGCCGCTCCGCGATAAGGAACTGCTGCGCAATACCATGGAGGTGATGCGCATCCTGCTGCGCGAAGGCCAGGCCGCCAAAACGCGGGGACTGGATCCCGATGCCGCCAAGGCCGCCATCCTTCCGCAGCTCGGGGATCTAAAAGCGAAGATTACCCGGAATGATCCGAAGCAGAACGGACTCTTCGATCTTTACCTTGTTGATTGGTACCTGCACCGCGTGTACGACGAACTGGCCGGCCCGCTCACCGATGCGATCGCGCCTCCTCCGCGCCACCCCTGATCCCTGCCGGGAGCCGACCACGCGCGTGGCGTAGAAACTCTCGAGAATGAAAGCTGGCTATTCCTGTCCGGCTATGCTATAGTTCTTTTGCGCTTATTACTTCGGCAGTGGTTGTGCGGTCCCTCCGGTGCTCGACCTGATCTGAGAACACCCGCCTTCAGTCTTCTCCGTTTGTCGCAAGCGTAATCTAAAGTGACTGGCTGCCCGATGGCCGCACGCACCCCTGCCTGCTGCAGAGGAAATGCGCCCGCGCAAGTCCAGCAAGAAAGCAAAATGAAGAATTTTTCCGATTTCCAGATTTCCCCTGAATTGAAGGAACAGCTCCGGCTGGCCCAATTCATAGTTCCCACGCCCGTCCAGGCCGCGGCCATCCCGCAGGCCCTTGAAGGCAAAGATGTGCTGGCCACGGCTCAAACCGGGACCGGCAAGACCCTGGCGTTCCTTGTGCCGATCATGGAGAAACTGGCGCACAGTGCCGCGCCGGGTATCGCCGCGCTGGTGCTGGTGCCCACGCGCGAACTGGCCATGCAGGTGACCGATCAATTCAACGCCATCCGCGGAAAACGCTTGAGCGCCGCCGCGCTGGTGGTGGGCGGCCTGGCCGAAACGCATCAACTCCAGGCGATTCGCAAAGGGGCGCGCGTGGTGGTGGCCACCCCGGGCCGGCTTGAAGATTTTCTCGACCGCCGCTTGATTGACTTCCGCACCCTGCAAACACTGGTGCTGGATGAAGCCGACCGCATGCTGGACATGGGTTTCCTGCCGGCCATCCGCCGCATCGTATCCATCCTGCCACGCGACCGGCAAACCCTGCTGTTTTCCGCCACCCTGGAAGCATCGGTGCAGCACCTGGTTCACGATTATCTGCGCCATCCCGTGCGGCTCTCCTTTGGCTCCACGTCCAAGCCTTCGGAGAATGTCCGCTTGCAGGCGCTGGAAGTGACCACCCTCAATAAGCACGCCGCGCTGTGTCATCTGCTGGAACAGGAAAAAGGCCGTTGCCTGGTCTTTTCCCGCACCAAGCGCGGCGCCGAGCGCATCGCGCGCAGCCTTTCCCGCGACGGCTATTCCGCCGCCATGATTCACGGCGACCGTTCGCAATCCCAGCGCACCGCGGCCCTGACCGGGTTTCAGCAAGGGCGCTACCGTGTGCTGGTAGCTACGGATTTGGCCTCGCGCGGCATCCATGTGCAGGAGATTGCCCACGTCATCAACTACGATCTGCCGGACATCGCCGAGAACTTCATTCATCGCGTGGGCCGTACCGGCCGCGCCGGCGAACTGGGCGTGGCCACCACGCTGTTTGGCCGCGAGCAGCGCACCGAGCTGTTTCTGCTGGAACGCGCCCTGGGCATCAACATGGAACGCAAGACGGTCGAAGCCGCGCACCTGGTCCCGCCCAAGCTGGCCAATCGCCCCTTGCATCCGGGTGCCCTTCGGGTGGCTTCTCGCGGTAGAATGGAACTGCTCCCGGGAGAATGGATTCAGGGGCGAAACGCCGCGGACTAGCGCTGCGGGGTGTTCAACTTAATCAGGAGAGCAAGAAATGAAGAATCTGTTTGTTGGCAACATGAGTTTCCAGACCACCGAAGAAGATTTGAACGCCCTGTTCGCTCCCTTTGGCGCGGTTTCGCGGGTCCACATTGTGAAGGACCGCGAAACGGGCCGCGCGCGCGGCTTCGCGTTTGTGGAAATGCCCAATGATGAGGAAGCAGCCAAAGCCATTGCCGGGCTGGACGGCAAGGAATTTGGCGGCCGCAACCTGAAGGTGAACGAAGCTCGTCCGAAGGAAAGCAGCGGCCCCCGTGGTTTCGGCGGTGGCGGCGGACGCGGACCGGGCGGCAAAGGCGGCGGTGGCCGGGGCCGCGGCCGCGATAGCTACTCACGCGACGATTACCGCGATTCGCCGCGCCAGCCTCGCGAACCCCGCTGGTAATCGTGCCGGCGGCCCACCCCACATGCATCGCCGCGGCGCCAAGGAGAAAGACCATGAGTATTACGTATCTGAAGCGCCAGAAAGAAATGAAGCGGCTGGAAAAACAGCGCATGAAGGCGGAACGCCGGGCCCAGCGCAAGCTGGAAAAGAGCAACCCGCAGGAAGCG
>CAZCNH010000017.1:25195-54093 GCA_964500065.1 uncultured Acidobacteriaceae bacterium | reverse complement strand
CCGCGGAGAGGTGCTGGAGTGGCCGAACAGGGCTGCCTGCTAAGCAGTTACCCCGCCAAAAGCGGGGTCGGGGGTTCGAATCCCCCCCTCTCCGCCAGTTTTTTTTATGAGTTATGCGGGTGCAGCCGTCACCCCGCCGACGCTTTTTGTTTCATCCGCTGGCGGCGGATTGGGGTCGTCGAATCCCCCCTCTCCGCCAGAAATTTGTTGTGAAGTCTGCGCGGGGGCCGCGGTTACCTCGCTGGCATTCGCCGTTTCTGAATTGGGCAAGAGCAATGGGCGCAACTGATCCAGCCATCAAAATCCGTGAAAAATTGGAAGCGGAAATCCGTGTGCTCGAGCACGAATTGAATCACGACCTGCCTAAAGAACTGATGAAGGCGCGCGCGCACGGCGATCTTTCGGAAAACGCGGAATACAAGTACGCGAAAGAGCGCCAGGGCTATGTGACCGCCAAGCTGGGCCAGCTCAAGAAGCGTCTAGCGGATGTGGCCATGATGAATCTCACCGATCTACCGAAAGACCGCGCCGCGTACGGCTCCCGTTTGTGGCTGATGGACTTGAAGAAATCGGCGAAGGTGGAATACAAACTGGTGACCACCGAAGAGGCCGATGCCACGAAGGGCATGATTTCCACCACGTCTCCCATCGGCCGCGCGCTGATGGGGAAAAAAGTGGGCGATGAAATCACCGTGCAGACTCCGGCGGGCGTAAAGGAATTCGAAGTGTTGCAGTTGAAGACCATCCACGAAGAAGTTTAGGTGGCGGCTGTTGTTTCCATCAAAATGACGCTGACTCGCACGATTGGCGAAGGGGCGCGCTGGCTGCTGGACAAGATTGTGGCCGGACTGGCCGCAACGCGCGTCAATCCCAACGTACTCACCTTCACCGGACTGGTCGTCAATATCTGGGCGGCGGTGCTGTTTGGCAAGGGACTGTTTCCTGCCGCAGGCCTGGTGATGATCTTCGCGGGCCTGTTTGACATGGTGGATGGCCGGGTGGCGCGCGCGCAAGGCCGCGTGACCAAATTCGGCGCGTACTTCGATTCCGTCATTGACCGCTACTCCGACTTGGCGCTGTATCTTGGCTTGTTGTGGCATTACGCCGGCGTGGGCCGCGGGCGCTATGCGATCCTCGTCGGCATCGCCGCCGCAGGCTCGGTGATGGTCAGCTACACGCGCGCTCGAGCCGAATCGCTGATTCCTTCCTGCAAGGCGGGTTTCTGGGAGCGCCCCGAGCGGATCGTGCTGCTGATAATCGGCGCGCTCGGCAACCGCATGGCGCCCGCTTTGTGGCTGCTGGCGATTTTCCCCAATATCACTGTGATTCATCGCATCGTGCACACCTGGCGGGAAATGCAGGCGGGCCACATGGTGGAGGTTGTTCCCGTGCAATTGCCCGTGGAACCGGCGCCGCGCCGCGAACCTGGCGGCGAAGCTGAAGTGGCCGCTCTTCCGAACGAAAAACACAGCTTTGCAAAAAGCGCTTTTTTCTGGTCCATCCTGATTGCTGGAGCTGCGGCGGGCTCTCCGCTCGTATTATTCGCCACCTAACTTCATGTCACAACGACCCTCTCTGATCGTCCATGGCGGCGCCTGGAGTATTCCCCAAGAAGCGGAGGCGGATTGCCGAGCGGGATGCCGCCGGGCGCTCGAAGCCGGCTGGAAGATTCTTTCCACGGGCGGCGCCGCGGTCGATGCGGTGGAAGCCGCCATCATTGTGCTGGAAGATGAGCCGGTGTTTGATGCCGGTCTCGGATCGCACCTGAATCGCGATGGCGTGGTGCAATTGGATGCCATTCTGATGGATGGCCGCAGCCTGAAAGCGGGGGCAGTGGCCGCAGTCGAGCGGGTGAAAAACCCCATTCGCCTCGCGCGCAAAGTGCTGGAGCAGAGCCAGCACATGATGCTGGCTGGCCCCGGCGCGGAACTTTTTGCTCAGGAGCAGGGCCTGCCGTTGTGCGCTCCGAAGGAATTGGTGCTGGAACGCGAACGGCAAGCCTGGCTTCGCTGCGCCGGAAGTGAAGGGCACAAATCTGGGCATCATTTTGGGGAACATCACGGAACGGTAGGTGCGGTGGCGCTTGATGCTCACGGCAATCTGTTCGCGGGCACTTCTACCGGCGGCACGTGCTGCAAACATCCCGGCCGCGTTGGCGATTCGCCGCTGATTGGTTGCGGCTGTTATGCGGACGCAGAAGCGGGCGGTGTCTCCTGCACCGGCTGGGGCGAAGCGATCATGAAGGTGGTGCTGGCCAGCACCGCAACAGAAATGCTGCGTGCAGGAAAATCCGCGCCAGATGCGGCGGCCGCCAGCGTGAAACTTTTGGCCGAGCGCGGCAACGGGACTGGCGGCTTGATCCTGCTCGACCGCAATGGCGTTCCGGGTTACGCGTGCAACACCTCGCACATGGCCCTTGGCACTGCTGATCCTTCCGGGAATTTCCTGATATCGCTCACCTGTTGACCCGCATTTCTCACAGCGGTGGTTCGCGGCTTGAGCGTGCGAATCGCGCTCTCCAACCAACCCCGTCATTCTGAGGCCCGTTTTGGGCCGAAGAATCTCGATAGCCGCGCGCGCAAATTTGTGATCGAGGTTCTTCGTCACCCGATTCGACGCTTCGCGCCGAATCGGAAGCGTTCCTCAGAATGACGATCTTTTCTCAAATTCGAAAACGGGCGGGTACACGCGCTTCTCGTGGTGATCGCGCCGCGGGGATCGAACTCTTGTGAGAAATACGGGCTAGGAAAGCCGCTGGAAGCGCAAAGCAACCATTCTTTTGTCGTCCGGCACTTCGCGGGAAACCCAGTGCTGCAATGCAAATCCGTTGTTCCGGAATTCACTTTGGACATCTTCCCGTCCGAGCAGGTCTTTCTTGATTCCTTGGAGCAAAGCCATTGTTCCGGGCAATGGGCGGACAATCACGTTCGCAGGGTTTTCCTGCATGATGATGAATACGCGCGAGGCCGCAAGCCGGCACAAGGTGGCAACCGCCTTACGCCAATCCACATGTTCCAGTACCAGCACGGCAATCACTAGATCGAAAGTTCCGGGCAGCTTTGAATCCTCGACGTCGTCTGGCTGGACTTCAATGTGAAGGCCCCTGAGCTTCGCCAATCTTTGCTTCAATACCTGGAGAAAGCCGGGGTTAATGTCGGTAAACGTGAGGCGGTACGGCATCAAGATAGACGGTTCCACAAAATCAAGAACCTGGCCCGTACCTGCACCGGCAAGAAGGATGCGCGCGCCGGGTTGGGGCGGGCTCGCGGTCAGCTCTTCCGCGACCAGTGCGGCATTGGCCTGCGCCTGGCCGACAGCGGCCATGTGCGCGTCGTAATCTTCCGCGCGGATCTGGCCGGCCCAGGCCTCGCGCAATGAACGAGTGGCGGTCATCCCACCGCATTGTAGAATCTAGGGGCAAATCATTGAAGGGCCAAATCGGCTGTGTTAGCATCCGCCTCCCGCAGTCAAATCCGCAGTAAACCGGAGAAAGACGATGAAAACGTACACCGGAGAATGGATACGAAACCTTGGCATTGTAGGACACGGCGACGCCGGCAAGACGCAACTGGTGTCGTCGTTTCTGTTCACCGCCGGAGTGACCAACCGGCTGGGGAAGGTTGCGGAAGGCAACACGGTCACCGATTACGACGAAGAAGAAGTAGCCCGCAAAATTTCGATTCAAGCCGCTCTCGCCCACGCCGAATGGCCCATGCCCGGGGCAAAAGATCGAAATGTCAAAATCAATTTTCTCGACACGCCCGGCTACAGCACGTTTGTGAATGAAACCAAGGCCTCGCTGATCGCCGTTGATTCCGCTCTTATCCTTGTGGAAGCCGTGGCCGGCGTGCAGGTAGTAACTGAAAAAGTGTGGGATTTTTGCGCCGAATACGACATTCCCCGGGCATTTGTGATCAATTGGATGGATCGCGAGCTGGCCAGCTTCGACCGCGCCATGGAATCCATTCAGTCTGTTTTCGGCCGAGGCGCCGTGGCGGTCCAGATGCCCATCGGTCAGGAGAAGAATTTCCGGGGCGTGGTGGATTTGATCACCATGAAGGCGCATCTCTATACGCCCGATGGCGATGGCAAAGCCAAAATCGAGGACATTCCCGCCGATCTGAAAGACGCCGCGGAAGCTGCGCATGAAAAACTGGTGGAGCTGGTTGCCGAAGGCGATGACAAGCTGATGGAAGAATTTTTCGCGGAGGGCACTTTGCCGGTGCCCGATCTGAAAAAAGGCCTGCACGAGGCCATCCGCGAAAAGCGAATCTTCCCCGTGATGCTCAGCTCCGCTTTACATTGCATCGGGACTGATTGGATCCTGGATTTCGTGGCGGAGATGATGCCTTCGCCGGTCGAGCGCGGCAAGTGGAGCGCCTATACGCAGCCCAACCGTCAGGGCGATCCAGTCGAACGCAAGGTCTCCGATAGCGAACCGGTTTCTCTTTTCGTCTTCAAAACCATGGCGGACATTTTTGCCGGACGCATTTCTCTTTTCAAGGTCATGTCCGGCACGTTGAAGAACGATTCCACGCTGACCAATTACAACCGCTCCGGCCCCGAGCGGCTCCAGCACGTGCTGATTGTGCAGGGCAAGACCAATTCTGAAGTCGCCGAACTGCACGCCGGCGATATCGGCGCGGTCACCAAGCTAAAGGATACGCACACCAGCGATACGCTGGGCGACAAGGCATCGCCGCTGTACTATCCACCGGCGCGCATCCCCGAGCCTTCCATCACTTTCGCTATCGAACCCAAGACCCGCGCTGACGAGGACAAAATCGGTCAGGCCATTCACAAGATTCTGGAAGAGGATCCGGCCCTGCGCTTTTCCCGCGACCCGCAGACCAAGGAATTCCTGCTGGCGGGTTCCGGCCAGCAGCACATCGAAGTGGTCGTTGCCAAGTTGCACAAGCGCTACCACGTGGATGTGACATTGAAACCACCAAAGGTTCCCTACCGCGAAACCATCCGCGGCAAGGCCGACGCTGAGGGCAAGCACAAGAAACAAAGCGGCGGCCACGGGCAATTCGGCGTGTGCCGCATCAAGATGGAGCCGATGCCCCGCGGTGGCGGCTTTGAGTTTGTGAACGACATCTTCGGCGGCGCGATCCCCAAAAACTGGATCCCGTCGGTGGAAAAGGGGATCGTCAGCGCTGCGGAAAGAGGTTACCTGGCCGGCTGCCCCGTGGTGGATTTCCGCGTGAGCCTTTACGACGGCAAGTACCACGATGTGGATTCCAGCGACATCGCATTCCAGATTGCCGGCCGCCTGGCTTTCCGGGAAGCAATGGCGCAGGCGAAACCGGCGCTTCTGGAGCCCGTGATGAACGTGGAAGTGTATGCTCCGGGGCAATACATGGGCGATATCATGGGCGACTTGAGTTCGCGCCGCGGCGCGGTGAGCGGCACCGAAACGCGCGGGCAGAACGTGATCGTCAAAGGCAAGGCTCCTTTCGCTGAGTTGCTCAACTATGCCAACACCCTTACTTCCATGACCCAGGGACGCGCCAGTTACTCGATGGAATTTTCTCACTACGATTTCGTTCCCGGCGAAATCGCTCAGAAAATCGTAGATAAGTGGAAGACGGAACACGGCCACAAAGTCGAGGAAGAGGAATAGCGCAAGCGAAGGACCAGCGGCCGGATGTAGCTTCTGACCGGCGTTGCGCGGCCGCTTCCGGCCAAGCCGGGAGCGGTTGCGCCACATGCGCCAAATTGGTCGTTGGACTTAGGTTTAAGCACAGGTCTACTCTCTCCCTATGAAACGTACCTCCAATTGGCGTCTTTCGACAAAAGCGATCCATAGCGGCGACGACCCGAAACACGGGGTGGCTGGACCAGTCACCACGCCGATCGCACGCAGTTCCACGTTTACCTTTTCCAGCGCGGAAGAAATGAGGCGCTGGGCCGCAGGCAAGAGCCGCGAATACATTTACACCCGCTACGGCAATCCCACCGAGGAAGTGGCCTCGCGCCGGCTGGCGGAACTCGAGCATGCCGAAGCAGCGCTGATTACCGCTTCGGGCATGGCGGCGATCTCTACGGCTTTGCTGACGGAACTGCAGGCGGGCGATGAGGTGATCGCCACTTCGTCGCTCTATGGGGGCACCTACCGCCTGATGCGCGACGTCTTTCCGCGCTTGGGCATCCGCGTGCACCGTATCGAGCCGGACCTGGCGGGATTCGAGCATGTCGTAAACGAGCGCACGCGTGTTCTTTACACCGAATCGCCCACCAATCCCACCTTGCGATTGGTGGATTTTCGCAAGGCCGTGGCTCTGGCAAAGAAACATAAGCTCGTCAGCATGGTGGATAACACCTTCGCCTCGCCCGTGCTGCAGAATCCGCTGGACTGGGGTTTTGATGTGGCGGTGCATAGCGCCACCAAGTACCTGAACGGACATTCGGATTTGATCGTCGGCGCCATGGCGGGCAGCCGGGAATTCATCCAGCGCGCCCGGCATACCCTGATTTTTCTCGGCGGTTCCGTGGATCCCGACGTCTGCTACCTGCTGATCCGGGGAATGAAGACGCTGGATATTCGCGTGAAGAAGCATTGCGAAAATGCGCAAGCTGTCGCGGAGTTCCTGGCGCGGCATCCGAAGGTCAAGCGCGTCCACTATCCGGGGTTGAAGTCACATCCTGATCATAAACTCGCGCGCAGGCAGATGCGCGGGTTTGGCGGCATGTTGAGTTTTGACTTGAAGGGTGGCGAGCCGGCTGCGCGGCAACTAGGTAATCGCATTCAACTCTTCCTGCTCGCCGTCAGTTTGGGCGGTGTGGAATCGCTTTGCGCGTTGCCGATCTACACCTCGCATTACAACATGAGTCTCGCTGAATTGCGCTCCCATGGCGTGGAGCCGGGAACCGTTCGCCTGTCCATCGGGATCGAAGATAAGCAGGACCTTATCGAAGATTTGAAGCAGGCCTTGCGATAGCCGCGCAAGCGCTGGAGGAGGCGCATGGCCGTTGCGCCCCCCGGCGCTGCGTCGCTTTCAACCCCGGCTGCCTTTTCCATCCACATTCTCCGCGCCCGCCGGCCACGACCCCTGCAAAAAAGTCTCGATCGCGCCGAACACTTTTTCCGGAGCCTCCACCCACGGCGCATGGCATGCCTTTTCGATGGTCAGCAACCGAGCATTCGGCAGCGCGCGCGGCCAATCGCGCCCCCCGCCATAGGGAGCGCTACGGTCATGTCGGCCGTGCATCGTCAGCACGGGCGCGGTAACTTTGGCGAAATCTTCCGCGGTGAGTTTTAGCCGCTGCAACGAGGGCTGCAGGTGCGTCAACCAGTACTTCATGAAGCCCCTCTCGTTCGGCAAATCGCATCGGCCCCACTGCGCGCGTCCAGACTGCTTCGCATCCAGCACGTAGATGCGGCCCAGCAGCTTCCACACTCGGCGGCAAAACTCGGCGGCTTCGAATTCCCCTCGCTGTTTCTGCAATTCGCCGACGGCCGCAAAGACGCTCGCGGCGACTCCGTCGTTGGCGCTCAGTTCCGGTGGGTAGGGCTTGGCCGCATCGGCCGGCGCGGGAGCGAGTTGCACAAGCTGTCTGACGCGAGCCGGGTGCTGCATCGCATACAGGGCCGCCGTAACGCCCACATACGAGTGCGCCAGCAAATCCATCTGGGCAAATCCGAAATGGTGGCGCACCAGATCCAGATCGTCTACATCCTGCAAGATCCCCCGCGCAAGTTTCGCTTCGTCAGTTACAGCATCGGAATACCCCCGATTGCGCAAATCGTAGATCACCACCCGGCGCCCCTTCCACAGTCGCGCAAAATCCGTCTCCAAATAGAAGCCGTTAGGAAAGATCAGCGGCAACTTATCGCCGCCCTCAACCAATCGAAAAAACAACCGCACGCCATCGGACATAGTGATGAATCCGTCGTGAGTTTTCATAGCCGTCCCTCCCCGGCACGAGCCGGCAAGTTTTTTTTCGTGTAGAAATGAAAAAGCCGCGGAAGCCGCGGCCTGGAAAATTTGGTTTTTTGAGGCCACCCGCAGGATGACCCGCATCAGCCTGCAACCATAATAGGGAAACCGACGCAACCAAGTCAACTATCGCGAGCGTCCCCCTCGGGGAGAAGGATTTGGGTTTTGCCCGGCAGCGCGCCAGTTACCAGCTTTCAAGTTTCTGCGCCGAATTCGTTGACCCCTGCTGAGCCGGCCCGTAGAATCCTACGAGATGGCAATTTTTCGCCAAATGGGCAGGGGTGTCGCCGGGCTACTGGTGATCTGCGCTCTGCTGTCCACTAGTTGCGACCAGACGACCGGCCGGAAGCCGGTGCGCGCCAGCGTGCCGCAAATGCAGTTCGAAATGCCGCGCACCCTCGGCCCCTTGCCGATGAAGACCGCGCGCCTGGCCGCGCCCAGCCTTGCGCCCCGGCCCCGTGCCGCGGTGGAAGTGTTGATGGAGAGCGTCGAAGCCGCGTTTCGCTCCGGAGAACAAAACTACAAGACCGGCCATCTTGATAAGGCCCGCCGCGATTTCGATCACGCGGTGGACTGGATCCTGATGAGCGGCATTGACCTGCATTCCGACGCGCGGCTGGAGCAGCTCTTTGACCGCATTGTGGGCCTGGTTCATTCCTACGAAGTTGCAGCCTTTAAAGAAGGCGATGGCTTTACCGAGCAAAAGGCGGAGCCCGCGGCAATTGACGAAATCGCGGATGTGAACTTTCCCGCCGATCCCCGCCTGCGGGAAATGGCCGAAGGCGTCCTGAAAGATATTCCTCACGATTTACCGCTGGTGGTAAACGATCAGGTGCTTTCCTATTTGAATTTTTTCCAGACTCCCCGCGGGCGAGCCATCGTGGAACGCGGCCTGGAACGCAGCGGCAGGTACCGCGACATGATTTCCCGCATTCTCCGCGAAGAAGGCATGCCGCAGGATTTGATTTACCTGGCACAGGCCGAGAGCGCCTTCCAGCCTCACGCCGTTTCCAGGGCCCGGGCCGTGGGGCTTTGGCAGTTCATGAGTTACACGGCGCGCGGCTACGACCTGCGCACCAGTTGGTGGGTGGATGACCGCCGCGACCCGGAAAAAGCCACGCGCGCCGCAGCGCGGCATCTGCGCGATCTGTACGGGGAATTCAACGACTGGCTTCTGGCCGTCGCGGCCTACAATACGGGCGCAGGCGGCGTGGCGCGCGCCATTCAGCGCACCGGGTACGCCGATTTCTGGGAGCTGTACCGCCGCAACGTGTTGCCGCGCGAAACCAAGAATTACGTGCCCATTATCATCGCGCTGGCAATCGTCGCCAAAGACCCGCAACGCTATGGCATTTCGGCGCAACCGGAACCGCCGTTGCGCACCGATCGTGTTAAGCCCGGTGCCGCGATTGACTTGCGTTTGGTAGCGGAGACGATTGACACCAGCGTCGAAACGCTGAAAGGGCTGAACCCGCACTTGCTGCGCATGGTTACGCCTAATGATCCTGAATTCGAAATGCACTTACCGGAAGGCACCGCAGAGCGGTTCTTTTCGGAGATTGCGGAGATTCCGGAGGATAAGCGCGTGCTCTGGCGGCGGCATCGCGTTGCGCCCGGCGAAACGCTCACCTCCATTGCGAAGAAATACCGCGTCACGCCCTCGGCCGTAGCCGACGCCAATAATCTCGAAGCCAAGGCCGCGTTGCAGGAAGGCGAGAAGCTCATCATTCCCGCCACTGCGCCTGCGACCGGCGAACAGGGCAAGCTTACGCGCTACCGCGTCCGGCGGGGCGATACGCTGAACTCCATCGCCGAACAATTCAGCGTGACCACGGTTGAGCTTCGCCAGTGGAACGGCCTGCGCAGCGATCGCGTCGCGCGCGGCGCCGTGTTGCGCGTGTTTCCCGGCGGACGTCCGCCGACTGCCACCACGCGCGCTTCCGCCAAATCTCCAGTCACGGCCAAGGGCAAAGCATCCTCTGTGGCGAAGCAGCCCGATACGGAAGCCGATGCCCCGGCAAACGAAGAGGGTCGTATCCACCGCGTGCGGGCTGGGGAGACCCTGTGGTCCATTGCGCGCGCCTACAGCACCACGGTGGAGGCCATTCGCGCTGCGAACCAGTTCCTTTTCAGCCGACAGCTTCAAGTGGGCGACCGGCTGCTTATTGCGCGCCAGTAATTCTCTAACCATTGTAAAATCAAATACTTAGACGCACCCAACGCGCCAAAAACAGCCCAACACTCATTGTCCTGGCTTTCTTCTTAACTCGTGCTTGTCCACTATTCTTTGGCTTGACAAAACTTTTGACTGCGCTTATACACGCGACTGGCACGCCCAACCGGGAGGATTCATGGTATTCGAACGCAGCTTCGCCGACGACGAGCAAGAGGACATCGGGCACTTTGACGATCAGGAACCCGCAGCCGCCCATGACGAGGCGGCCGAGGAAGAAGAACAGGAGTTGATGGTCGAGGAACGCCCGCCCAGCTTCGCTCCGCCTCCTCCGCCACCGGCCCCGGCCAAACGATCCAAGGCCAAGCCCAAGAAGAAAGCGGCGAAAAAGTCCAGGAAGCCTGCGAAAAAGAGGAAGAAGGCCCGGAAAGCGAAGGCCGCCAAGAAGCCAGCAAAGAAGAAAGGAAAGAAGCGCCGCTAGACGGAATTCCAGGGGAGTTGGACGCGCTGTTCGCTACTCACTTCCCTCTCAAGAAAATGGCCCGGCCGCAGTCTCTGCGACCGGGTCTTTTCGCGTGATTTTGTCTGACCAGCCTTGTTCCCTACGTTTCCATGGCTACGTGAGCCACACGGCCGATAATCAAGTCGGCGTAGGTGCGCCCGTCTTCGATGGGCATCACCTCGACGGGGTACTCCGGGTTGTGCGGACGCAGCACCACGATGCGCGCTTCTTCGGGATGCTCGCTGCCCTCCGGGCCGCCAACCTCGACGTACTTCACCGTACACCCATCACCCTTGCGCACCGCATACATGTTGCGGTCGCCCTTGCGCGCCGAACGCAGGCTGTTGTAATGGCGGTCCAGCAACAGCGTCGAACCCGGCCCCAGCCGCGGCCACATGCTCATGCCCTCGCGCGGGTCCACTTTAATCAGCACAAAGCGCGTCCATTCATTGCGCGCGCTCATCCCCGGACCCGGCGGCAATGCCGCCATCTCTGCGTGAATCCGCTTCAAGAAGCTGCGCCGGAACTTCAGCACCTCGCGAGTATCTTCGCTGACGATCACTTCGCTGCCGGCGGCGATCGCCCCTTCCACCAGCGGCACATCCGCGTAGTTCTCGTCGCTTCCACTGGGCACCGCGGCATAGCGTTCCAGCTCGCGCGGGTTCAGCAAGTCGTAGAGCGTCAGCCCCAGCGCCTTGCACATGCGGTCCAGCGCCGGCAACTTCAGCCCGCGTTTGCCGTTCAAAAAGTTTGAGATGTGCGCTTGCGTGAATTTCGTCCTGCGCGCCAGCTCCATCCCCGTGAGCACGTCGGTCTCGATCCGCCGCCGTACTTCCTTCCGCAAATTCTCCTGCAACGATACGAAGCTCATGCCCCTATTATAACACCCAGCTAACCCAATGCAACTGAGATACCATAGAATCAATAAGTTATAGCATTATGATATTTTACTTGACATATCTGCTCTTTTAGATAATTATCGTTCCGGAGATATTGACTATGGCCCGCGACGCGAGTTCCGCTCCCCTTTTTCCAGAAACCGGCCCCCCAGCGGTTCCCGATGACGCCCGGGAAGAAGTTCGCCGGCAGACTCAAGCGCTGCTGAGCAGCCCGCCCGAATTCCGCCTGTTCAGCGAGTTCCGCCGGAAGGCCGCCCTATTTGAGATTTTGAACAAGGCCTTTCAGACTTTGGCCGAAGCCTTGCGCTTCTCGGGGCGGCTTACGGTTTGTTTTCATCAGGGACGAATTACCAAGGTGTCTGTGAAGGAGGCTTACTACCGGAATCAAGCAGCCCGCTAACCTACCGTTAACGGTGCTGCGGCGCGCCTCACCGGGGCGCGCCTTTGCAACGAAATATCCGCGGCAGGTCTGGCGGAAAAACCCGATGACGCTCAAGAAGACGGTCTAATTCCCGTTTCGCTTGCGCGTTTCGGGCAAACCGGAGCCCTGTATTCCAGCCAATGGCTGGGATGCAGGGCTTTTTCATTTGGAGGAACGATGAAGAATGAAGCAGGAATAAGCATGCAATGCATGACGCGAATGGAGTTGCGCTACTGTGAACGCTGCGGGGCGCTGAAAGTGGAGGCCGCCAATACCAATCAACGTTCGTGTACTCGTTGTGCCGAGCTTCTGGCCTGGATGGGTGTGGGGGGAGCGCGATGAGGCTTCCTTCTTTTGAGCGTTCCCGGGCAATGGGCCTGCTTCGGCGCTTTTTTCAAACTTCGCTGCTCTTGGGCCGGATGCCTTCCCTGCTCGGCCGGGAAATCTTCCGGGCGCGAGCCGACGGGCCGGGCGCCCGGGCCTTTGAAGATTCCGTTGTATTTGTATGCGATGTCGAGCGGTGCTTGCGCAAGCTGGAACCGCGCGACCAGCGGATTTTGGCGTTCTGCGTTTTCGAAGACCGCTCGGAATGGGATGCCGCACGCCGCCTGCATTGCGGTCAAAGCGAAATCTCCCGCCGCTTGGGAAAAACGCTGGATTCGTTGCACGAGACATTTTGCTGCATGGGGCTGCTCGAGCGGCCACCCGTGCCCCTCACGACCCCAAAAGGAGAAAACCATGCCCAATCTTGAAATTGCGCTTCCCGCGATCAAACTCTTGCGAGGGTCGGAGGAGCGCGAGGCAATGCACAGGCTCTGCAATCTCAGCGATCAGGAATTGGAAGAACGACTAGCGGCTGGCGACGCAAGAAAGCAGGTACTGCGTGCATCGTCCGCTTATGTGTTTGAAACTCTCCCCCGAATTCTGGCTACGGTGGTTGCCCATGGGCTTGAAGGAAACCTCACCGCCTGCAAAATCATCCTTGAGATCGCCGGCCTCGAAGAGTCTTTGCGCGAAACCGTCGCGGCGCTCACCCAGGCGGAAGCGGCGCCCTCGCTGGAGATGGAATTCCTACAGACCTTGCGCTCGCGTGTCGAGACGATGCCTGAAAACCCTGATCCGCTGAACATGTCATGATCTTCCTCGAGCCGCAAAACTTACTTAAGGTTTGGGAGCCTGAGGTGTGTGATCTTCTCGTGGCCTATGCGCGCAAGCTTTTCGGTTTTGATCCAGGCGAGCGTCAGCGGCTGATCCCATTCCTTTCTATTCGTTCCCGCTCGGGGCCTCTCTGCCAGCTTGTCCCAAACCTTACGCAGCGTACCTACGAGCGCCGCCGGACCTTGCGGAACATCATCCTGAAAGCCCGGCAAACCGGGATGACCACGTATATCGCGGCGCGTTATTTCCTCGAGACCATCGCCGTTCCGGGAACCGTCACGCTTCAAGTGGCTCATTCCATGGAATCAGCGCAGCAGATTTTCCGTCTGGTTCACCGATTTTTTCGCTACCTGCCCCAAGGGCTGCAAAAACGGCTGCAAGTGGCTCGATCCACCGTGCGCGAACTGGCGTTCGCAAGCACCGATAGCCGCTACATCGTGGACACCGCCGGCAATCCCAACGCGGGCCGTGGCCTGACCATCCACAACCTGCATGCATCGGAAGTGGCCCTGTGGCCCGGCCAGCCGCAGGCGACGATGGCTGCGCTGCTGGCAGCGGTTCCACCGGCGGGCAACGTGGACTTGGAATCCACCGCTCATGGTGCGGGCGGATACTTCCACCGCGAGTGGCTGCGCGCGAAGGATGGCGAGGGGTTCACCCCGCACTTTTTCCCGTGGTGGATGGAGCCCGCGTACCGCATACCGTTGCCAGCCGGGGAGAGAATTGAACCAACCGCGAGCGAGGCAGATTTGGCGGCGCTGGGGAAGCTGACCCCTGAGCAAATTCAATATCGCCGGCACATGCGCGCTCAATTTGGCTCGCTGGCTTCACAGGAATTTGCTGAAACTGACGCGGAGTGCTTCCTGCTGGCGGGGCGCCCGGTATTCGAGGTGGCTGCGATCGAAGCCCGTTTGCGGCGGATTCCTGCACCACGGCAAACTGAGCGCAGCGGCGAGTTGTGCTTCTGGCTCGATCCTGAACCTGGGCGCAGCTATGTGATCGGCGCAGACGTGGCCGAAGGCCTCGCCCGCGGCGATGCATCAGCCGCTGTCGTGTTCGATGCCGCGAGCGGCTTGCAGTGCGCGGAACTATGCACGCGTTGCGGCGTGCATGCGTTCGCAGAGTCGCTGAATGCGTTGGGGCGCCGCTATCATGGCGCGCTGGTTGCCGTCGAGCGCAACAACCATGGCCACGCCGTTCTAGAAGCCCTGCATCACACTTTTGCGTACCCTCGACTGTTTGCGGCCGAGCCTGCCCGGCCGGGCTGGCTTACCACGGCACAGAGCAAACCACAGGCGATTGGCGCGCTTGATCGCATGTTGCGCGAAGCGCCGCAGGTGTTTATGTCGCGCAGGTTGCTGGAACAGTGCCGTGGGTATTCGCAACAGGATAGCGGAGGAACCGGGCCGTTGCCGGGGGCGCACGATGACTTGGTGATGGCTGCGGCGATCGCGCTGGCCGTGCGCGAATCGGTCCGGCCGGCGGAGTTATTTGCGCTGCCACGCTAGTGTCGCGTCCCGCAAATAACTCCCTGAACTCTGGGCGCAGCAAGCAGCGCCCCTACATCACGTTAACCTGCCGCGCCCGGCCCCAACTTATGCATGGAACTTGCGGGACGCGGCACTAGCAACTGGGGAGAGGCTGGACGCTTTCTCTCGGGCGATAGCGCGTGCCGAATCGCTCTTTGCAGGCACGGGCTGCTTTCGATCTGAGCGGCCCTATTTCTTCGCCGGCGGCGCGGTGACGTCTTTCGGCATCGTGCCGGTGAGTGATTCCAGAAACGCTTGCAAATCCTTGCGCTCCTGCCCGGTGAGGAAGTCGAGCGTGTGGATTTCCTTATCGAGCGTGGCATTGGAATTGCCCCCGCCGACGTAGAAGTCAATTACTTCTTTCAGCGTGCGCAGGCTGCCATCGTGCATATAGGGCGCGGTGAGCGCGATGTTGCGCAGCGAAGGCGTTTTGAACGCGCCGCGGTCGGCCGGATTCTGCGTGACGCTGAAGCGTCCCAGGTCGGTGGGCTGCTCATTGCGCACGCCCACGCCGATGTTGTGATACTTGTTGTCGCTGAAGAGCGCATCCTTTTCCCCGATGCTGTGGCACACCGCGCAATTGCCCTTCTTCGGATCGCGGAAGATCTCCAGCCCGCGGCGCGCCGAAGCGGAAAGCGCGTTCTTCTGCCCGCTGAAAAAGTAGCGGTCGAAGGGCGAATCGCCGCTGATCACCGTGCGCTCGAAAGCGGCGATGGATTTTTCCACCTTTTCGTAAGTGATCGGGCCTGCGCCGAACGCTTTCTCAAATTCGGCGGCGTAGCTTGGGTCAGCGGCGAGTCTTTTTTCCACGCCCGCAAGCGTGTGGGCCATCTCTACCGGGTTTTCAGCCGGGCCTTCTGCTTGCTTTTCCAGGCTGGGCGAGCGGCCATCCCAGAACTGCTGCGCAAAATAGGCCGCGTTGAAAACGGTGGGGGAATTGCGCGTCCCCGTCTTGCCTTGGACGCCGGTGGACACCGGCTTTCCGTCGCTGAAACCGAAATCGGGATGATGGCACGTGGCGCAGGAAACTGTGTTGTCAATGGAGAGCGCGGTGTCGTAGTACAGCCGCCGCCCGAGCGCTACCGTCTCCTCCGTCAGTGGATTATCGGCTGGCACGGGCACCGGCGGAAGCCCCAGTGGCGCGGCGATTTGCATCACTTTGCCGATGGGTTTGGCGGGTGGCGCTGCGGTGGGCGTTGCTTCCTTGGGCGCAGATGGGCCCTGGTTGATGCTGCGCGCGTACCACATCACCAACGCTGCCAGCACCAATGCCGCAATGAGCGTGACAATTGCACGTGAGTTCATGGCTTCTCCTGTTGACTTGGGGCAGCGGCGGATTCCGATGCTACGAGCCGGGCGTGGCGGGCACCTTTGCGGGACTACAACAACAAGCTAGCTCACGCGCTTTATCCGGTCAAGCCGAACTCTGCAGCCCCTTGCGTAATTTACCCGGGGTGCTTAATCTGCGCAGTCGTGCCTCTGGCGCTCGAACCAATCCGGCGGATGCGGGGCGGCGCGCAATCGTGCTTGATGCGCTGCTCGGATGGATTCTCTTATGTCGTGAAGCCGTCGAACAACGTTCAGGCTGCGCATGGTGGACGTATTCTGGTCAACGAAATGTTGGGTACCCGTATTTCCGCGCGCATCGGGGTGCCCGTGCCTCCCTGTGCAGTGATTGAAGTGAGCGCGGAACTGATTGAGCTTTCCGCTGAATTGCGCATTCAAATCGGGAATCGCTCCATCCCATGGACGCCGGGCCCGCATTTTGGCTCGCGCTATCCCGGCGAACCGCAGCGTACTGCAATCTACGATCTGTTGCCGGATGAGCAGCTCCGTGAAGTGGAGAATCTGGACGATTTCCTCGGAATCCTTTGCGCCGACAAGCTGGCCTGTAATGTGAACGGGCGACAAGCGATTTTTCTGCCTTCATCTTCGGGATCAACTTACCGTGCTTTGTTCTTGGACCACGGTTTTTTCTTCGGCGCGGGGGACTGGAAGTTCCCCGATGCGCCTCTGCGCGGCCTGTACCCAAGGCACCGCGTCTATCAGGGCGTTCGCGGGCTGGGTTCCTTCGCTCCTTGGCTGGAGCGTATCGAAAACAAGCTGACTCTGGAAGCCCTGGGAGAAATGGCTGGTGAAATTCCCATCGAGTGGTATCAGGATCCGGCAGCGCTCGAGCAACTCATCGAGCAACTCGATCGCAGGCGGAAAGAGGTACGGAGGCTTTTGCTTGATGCGGCGCGCAGTTCGCGCCAGCCTTTTGTGAATTTCAAGGACTAACCAACATGGAACCTGAACGGCAACCGTGGGCGTTTCGTTTGATCAAATACATACCGAGCTTGAGTCGGGATGAAACTGCAAACCTGGGAGTCCTGTTTTATTCCGCGCGCGAGAATCGGCTGGAGGCACGATTACTGCACGAGGAAAGAGAGTTCGCGCGCATCCGGCGTATCCATCCACAGGCGGATATTGCGTTACTGCGGAATCTGGAAGCGGAACTGAGCGAGCGGCTTTCCGGCACGGAAGGAGATGCCGCAGGACAGGTGGCAAAATTCGACGACATGCTCTCCAACCTGATTCAGCTCGGTCCGCAGCGGGCGGTGCTGACCGACAACCCAATGGAAGAACTTGAGCGTATTTACGAAGAGTATGTTGCGCCACCGCGCTGGACGCGCGGCCGCGATGTGGGTGCGGGGCAGGCCGATTCACCCGCGGCGATTCGCCGCCGGGCAAGCGAGGTTTTTGCCGGGGCCGGATTGCTTCCGCGCTTGCGCGCCGCGCGTGCCGCTGATTTTACGGGGCCCGGCGACACCATGCGGATTGATTTCCACTATCGGCAGAATGGCACGCAGGGTTTTATTCAGGCGCTTTCGCTGAACCGCGATCCAGCACAGGCAAAAGCATTTGCATTTACCGCGGAACGCATCCGGGAGAAGCTGTCCCGGCCCAGGCTGGCGGCGATCACCGAATCCGACCCTCAGCCCGGCGTTGAGCGCCACCAGTTCGTGAGCCATATGCTTCAAAACCGGGAAATCGAGATAGTCCCCTTGCCCGCTCTGGCTGGGTGGGCCGGGCGGCTTGCGGCCAGTTTGCAATAGGAATCGAGCACAAAACCGCTGTCAAGTGCCCGGAAGCGGGAATCTTTGCGTAAGTCATTGAATCCGCAATCAAAATAATTTTCTGGAAGGCTGGATAATAGCCACTTCCCGCATGCTATGCTGAATCTATAGGGTGAAGAGAGCGGAGCTTGCAAGACCGGCCACAAGGCTCTTGCCCGCAAGCCCCAGCTCGGGATACTTCCGGGCTAAACGAAGAGAATTGCAAGGCGGATCATCCGATCCGCCTTTTTTCTTTGCTTCGTCCCTGCGGAGGCCATCGTGTCTATGGGTAAATCCAAATGGAAACAGTGGCTTGACCGCACGAGGGGAATTCTTGCTGGCGGCGAATCTCGCAAAACAGGCAATATGTTGCGGGAGAAATTCCGGGCGCTACAACACAGGGGAAGATTTACCGCGCGACAATCGGGAGCGCCCCGGCTGAGGTGTCCTACTCCAACCGGCAAACCACGACCGGGACTGTGGTCTCCGACTCCAGCAATTCGCTCACCGTCGGTGGGCAATCGTCGGCCAACTCCCAGTGCGAGTGCTACATCGCCTATTTCGCCGTATACAACCGCACTTTTACTGCCGCTGAGCACAGAATGCTATGGGGCCGGATTCAGTCTTCTGTTCTATCCCCAAGAATATCCAGTCATCTGGGCTGGGCCGGCACCGGCACGCAACCGGACTTGAGCGGCAATGGCAACAACTGCACGGTAACCGGCGCCACCGTAGCGAAGCACGCCCCTGTGGCCCGGTTTCCATAACGCGCTGACGGAGACGGACGCTCTCTAGAGGATGGATTCTTTCCAGTTCTCGAGCGTTTCCTTGATTCGCCCGAGAAATTGGTGGCTTACGGCGCCATCCACCACGCGGTGATCGTAGCTCAAGGTGAGGTAAACCATCGAGCGGATGGCGATGGCGTCGTCTTCGGTGACCATGGCGCGCTTCTGAATTGCGCCCATGCCGAGGATCGCCACGTTAGGTTGGTTGATGACCGGCAAGCCCATCAGCCCGCCGAACACCCCGGGGTTGGTAATCGCAAAAGTTCCTTCCTGCACGTCATCTGGTTTCAGTTTTTTTGCGCGAGCCCTTTCCGCCAGATCGTTTACCGCGCGCGCGATGCCCACAAAATTCTTCTCTTGCGCTTGCTTGATCACCGGAACGATCAATCCCCAGTCCAGGGCCACGGCCATTCCGATATTCACATCTTTGTGGAAAACGATGTTCGTGCCGTCCACTGAGCAATTCACCGTGGGGAAGGCCACCAGTGCATCCACTGCCGCGCGAATGAAAAAAGGCATAAAGCTCAGCTTTGTCCCATGCCGCTTCTCGAATTCTTCTTTCGATTTCGCGCGCAGCCTGGCGATTCCGGTCACGTCCACTTCATCAATCGAATATACGTGCGGAGAAACCCGCTTGGAGGAGACCATGTGTTCGGCAATGCGCTGCCGCATGACGCTCATCGGCTCCACTTCGTAGCGTCCAAAATATATCCGTTCACGCGGCACAGCCGATTCCAGAGCGGCGTGTACTTGTCCCCCCGTCGCCGCCTGGGGCATGGCGGATGGTGTAGCCGCGACCGGGCGCGCCACGCCACGTCCAGCCCCGCTGGAAATCGCGCCTTGAATATCCGCCTTGCTGATGCGTCCGCCGGCGCCGGTACCACGCAATTGCGCGAGGTCAATATTGTGCTCACGGGCCATGCGCCGGACGAGTGGTGAACTGCGAATCTTGCTGCCCGCCATGCTCATTGGGAACGGGCCATCTTTGGTCATCACGGGAGGCGCAGCCGGCCGTACGGTACCTTGCATTGCAGGGGCTTGTTGCGTAGCCACAGGCGTCGGAGCACCCACTGGCATGCCCGCCGCAACCCCTTCCCCCCCAATCAATGCAACCACCGTCTGAATCGGGACGGTCTTGCCTGCCTCCACTTTAATCTCTTTCAGCACGCCGGCTGCGGGCGACGGAATTTCCGCGTCCACTTTATCGGTGGAAATCTCGAAGAGCGGTTCATCACGTTCCACTCGATCGCCCGGCTTCTTCAACCATTTGGTGATGGTTCCTTCGAAAATGCTTTCGCCCATCTGCGGCATGATCACGTCGGTGGCCTTGCCGCCAGCGGCGCCGGCCGCAGGCGCAACTGCGGCAGGGGCCGCAGCAGCGTTAGCGGGAGCGGCCGGCCGAGATGCCGCTGGAGCCGGAGCGGTCGCTGCGACCGGCGCGGACGAAGCAACCACCGCGCCTGTTGCATCAATCACCGCAACGACGGTCTGAATAGGCACGGTTTTGCCGGCGTCCACCTTGATTTCCTTCAGCACACCCGCGGCCGGAGATGGAATTTCCGCGTCCACCTTATCCGTTGAAATCTCGAACAGCGGTTCATCGCGTTCCACCCGGTCGCCCGGCTTCTTCAGCCATTTGGTGATCGTCCCCTCGAAAATACTCTCGCCCATTTGGGGCATGATCACATCGGTTGCCATATTCTTCTCCTCAGACTCGCTTGCTCGTCGTCGCGCAATTTGCGATCCGAGATCCTTCTCGTAGACCTCGGACTCAGGATGACGTGGCCGGTTTGCTTCCGTCACCCAGGCTCAATCAGTACTTCGCCAGCTTCCGCGACGCTTCCACAATCTTCTTCACGTTCGGGAGGAAGTAATCCTCCATGGTCGGCGCAAACGGCACCGGCGTATCCAGCGCCGTAACCCGTTCGACTGGTCCATCCAAGTCCTCGAACGCCTCTTCCATCACAATCGAAGAGATTTCGCCGGCAATCCCCCCGGTGCGCGTGTCTTCGTGCACCACCAGCAGCTTGTTGGTTTTCTTGACCGATTCGACGATTGTCTGCTTATCGAGCGGCAACAGAGTCCGCAGGTCGATCACTTCGGCCTGGATGCCTTCCTTCGCCAGTTCTGCAGCGGCTTCCAGGGAGTGGTGCATCATCGCCGCGTAGGAAACGATGGTCAGGTCCGCGCCCGGCCGGCGAACCACAGCCTTGCCGATGGGCACGGTGTACTCTTCCGCCGGCAGTTCTTCCTTGATGCGGCGATAGAGCCACTTATGCTCGATGAAAATCACCGGGTTGGGATCGCGGATCGCCGACTTCAACAGACCTTTCGCGTCGTACGGCGTTGAGGGATACACCACTTTCAGCCCCGGCGTGTGCACAAAGTACATTTCCGGATTCTGCGAATGAAAGGGGCCTGAATGTTGCCCGCCGCCGGATGGCCCGCGAATCACCATATTGGCCGGAGGGCCGCCGCGGTAGTGCGACTTGGCCACGAAGTTCGTAATCTGATTGAAGCAGCAGGCAATGAAGTCGATAAACTGCATTTCGGCCACCGGCTTCAGGCCCATCACGCTCATGCCGAAGGCCGCGCCGATGATGCCGGTTTCGGCGATGGGCGTATCAATCACTCTTTCCCAGCCAAATCGTTCCAGCAATCCAGCGCTGACCTTGAAGGCGCCGCCGTACACGCCCACGTCCTCACCAATGAGGACAACGGCAGGGTCCTTCTCCATTTCCTCAAAGAGCGCCTGCCGAATCGCCTCCAAGAAAGTAATCTGCCCGGTAGCCTTCGGGTCCGCCGCGCCCATGGTTGCCGTTGCTCCCACCCAGTTCGCCATTACTTCTTCCCCTTTCCGCTTTTCGTGGCCGCGCGAACAGGCTTGGCATTTGCTTGACCGCGGCGCTTTCCGTCATCGGAGGAACTCGCCGAAGCACCCGCACCAGATTTCTTTGCGAAAGAGCCGTTTCCTCCAGACCACATGTCCAGTTGCGCCAAACGGTCTGCGATCCACTGCGCGGTAACGCTGGCGCGCGGGGGGGTAACCTCATCGATGGAACGATTCCATTCAGGAGTCATGTCGTGGCAAGAGGGGCCATCGCAGTACACACCTTCCTCGGCCATTTCCGGAGGCGGCAGCGGAGAATCCTCGGCAAACCGGGCGCCATCCTCCACTTCCTTTTCCACTCGCCCGTGAATCTTGGTCTTTTCCGCCTCGCTCATGATCTTGCTTTCTGCGAGATACTTCTCGAATAGAGCGATCGGATCGCGCGCCTTCCAGTATTCGAACATTTCCCTGGGCACGTATTCGGCGGGATCGTGCTGGGCGTGCCCTTTCATGCGCATCGTTTTGGCTTCGATAATCACCGGTCCATGCCCTTCGCGGGCCATTTCCACGGCTTCCTTTGTGGTCGCGTATACGGCGATCACATCGTTGCCATCCACGATCAGGCTGGGGATGCCATAGGCTTTGGCGCGGTCGGCCAGATTTTCCAGCGGCACCTGTCGCCGTACGGGTGTTGAATACGCCCACTGGTTATTCTCAATCACCACCACGAGCGGGGCACGCTGCGATGCGGCGAGCCCCATGCCCTCGTGAAATGCGCCAGTCGAACTGCCACCATCGCCGATCCACGTCAAGGCCACCAGGTTCTGCCCGAGGTAGCGGCCGGCCATGGCCACGCCACACATCACCGGAATTAGGTCGCCCAGCATGGAAATCGGGCCGACGACGCGTTTTTTGTAGTCGCCAAAATGGCTGGTGCTGTCTTTTCCCTTGGTGGGTGCAGTGACGCGCGCCATGTGCTGCGTGAAGATATCGCGAGCGGTAAAGCCCTTCACCAGCAGAGCGCCAATGTTGCGGATCATTGGAGCGAGCCAGTCATTCGGCTGCAGGGCAAAGGCGTTGCCGATCGAGATGCTCTCCTGACCCAGGCTCTGGTAGATGCCGCTCAGAATCTTGTTCTGGCGGAACATGCGCACCATCTGATCTTCCACGCCTCGATTCAGCACCATGTAGTAGTACATATCCAGGTGCTGCTGCCGCGTTAGGGGCCACTTCTTGACTAGGTCCATGAAGGCTCCGACTTCCAAATCTTGTTCACTCTTGCCGTATCAGGGCGAGGCCACAGCAGCTTTCGCCATTTGCGCTTCCAGTTCTCCGCGCGTTGCCTGCTGCATGCGGAGCCCGAAAACTTCCCCGAACTGCGCCACCAGACTTTGCGCCGCCGCCCAGAAGGGCACCATGCGATTCATCAACTTTTCGAGCGAAGTGACGCGTCTCCCAACAAGGCCGCACGGCACGATCAGGTCGAAATAGCGCAAGTCAGTGGCAACGTTATAAGCAAATCCGTGCGACGTCACCCAGCGGCTGATATGCACGCCAATGGCGCCAAGCTTTTCCTCGCCCAGCGGCGAATCCACCCAGATTCCGGTCATGCCGGTAGCGCGTTTTGCCTCGATACCGAAATCGGCCGTGGCTCGGATCATCACTTCTTCAAGCTGCCGCACATACCAGACCACGTCGCGGCGGATCTCTCCCAGGTTAAGAATCGGGTAGCCCACCACCTGGCCAGGCCCGTGATAGGTAACGTCTCCCCCCCGATCGGTTTCGGCCAGGGTTACATTCATCTGGCGCAGCACGCTTTCCGACGCCAGCACATTAGTGGCTTTCCCATTGCGTCCCTGTGTAATCACGTGCGGGTGCTGGCAAATCAGCAACACGTCGCCCAGGGCGCCCGCCTTGCGAAAAGCCACAAGCTGCCGCTGCAACTCATAGGCTGCGCTCCAACCAATCATCCCCAAGTCAACCGCGAGACAGCTCCGCGTTTCGGTGGTCAATGGTTGAACACTCACTCGCCGCGTGCGGCTAGGCGTTGATCGAAAGCCCGCGCACTGCGGCAAAGGCATCGCCCAGCGCTTCCCACACCGTGGGGTGCGCATGAACCAGGCCCATCATGTCGTCAATCGTCGCTTCCAACTGCAATGCGGTGGCCGGCTCTGCGATGATCTCCGTGGCTAGCGGGCCAATGATATGGACACCCAAGATCTCGCCGTACTTTTCATCGGCAACAACTTTGATGAAGCCTTCGTGCGAATCCAGAATCGTTGCTTTGCTGTTGCCAACGAACGGGAATTTCCCGACTTTGATGGCGTGCCCGGCCTCGCGGGCCTGCTTTTCCGTCAAGCCGACTGAGGCCACCTGAGGTTCGCAATAAGTGGCATTGGGAATGCGCGTGCGCTCGATGGGCTGAACATCTTTGCCCGCCATGCGCGCGACCGCAACCATACCCTCCATCGAGGCCGCGTGGGCGAGTTGCGGCATGCCGGCAACAATATCGCCGATGGCCCATACCCCCGGCTCCGCCGTCTGCATGAACTTGTCGGTATGCACAAAACCGCGTTCCACTTTGGCCCTGGTTTTTTCCAGACCGAGGTTAACGGTGAATGGCCGGCGGCCAATGGCAATCAGGATCACGTCGGCGCTGAGCGTCTGTGCCTTGCCATCCTTGTCTTTCATGGCAACGGTAACGCCCTTGCCGCTCTTCTGAATGGACTCCACCTTGGCGTCGCACTGGATCTTGATGCCCTTCTTCCGGAAAGACTTCTCGAGTGCGGCAGAAATTTCCTCGTCTTCAAGCGGGGTCACGCGCGGCAGCATTTCCAGCACGGTGACTTCTGTGCCGAAGGTGTTGTAAATAGAGGCAAACTCCATTCCCACAGCGCCGGCGCCCACTACGATCATGGTCTTGGGAATTTCTGGCAGCGAGAGAATCTCGCGATTGGAAACGATCGTCTTGGCATCAAAAGGTACCCCGGGAAAGGCGTGGGCTTCCGAACCGGTGGCGAGAAGAATGTTTTTTGTTTCGATTTCCGTTACTTTACCGTCTTTTTCGACGGCTACCCTGCCCGGCCCAAGGATGCGGCCCCAGCCCTGCATCATCTCGATCTTGTTCTTCTTGAAGAGCATCTCGATGCCCTTCGCATGCTTCTTCACCACTTTGTCTTTGCGAGCCAGCACCGCGGGCCAATCCACTTTCAGATCTTTCACTTCAAATCCAAAGTCTTTTGCATGTTTCAGGTGTTCATAGACTTCCGCATGGTGAAGCAGAACCTTGGTGGGAATACAACCAACGTGCAGGCAGGTGCCGCCCAGGAAGCTGTCTTTTTCCACGACGATGGTTTTCAGCCCAAACTGCCCGGCCCGGCAGGCCGCCTGGTATCCACCAGGACCGCTTCCAACAATGACCAGATCGTATTTGGACAAGCCCCTCTCCTCGGTGAAGTCAGGCGCTGGATTTCTGTCCACGCCCTGCAGTCACCTTTCCCATCGCGCAGAACTCCGATTTTACCAGCCGTCCCGTGCACCCGCAATGGAGACGGCCCGTGCCTGCCTTGACAGGATTCGCGGCGCGGCCTAAAATCGTGCGTTTACATTACAAGGAAATTTCTATCTGTAGGGGCCGGGAATGGACAAGAAGCGGTTGGAGTACTACAAGAAGAAGCTGCAGGCCAAGCGCGACGACTTGCTGCGTATCATCGCGCGCACCGAACAGGAAGGCCGCGAGGCCGACGACGACCCCACCGTAGACCTGGCCGACAAAGCGGCCAATTCTTACACCAAGGAATTTCTCTTTGGGCAAACCAATCAGGATCGCGCTACTCTGAACCTGGTGGACGAGGCCCTCAAGCGTATTCGCGAAGGCGCCTATGGCGATTGCGCCGTGTGCGGCGAAGAAGTCCAGCAGAAGCGCCTCGACGCCGTGCCTTGGGCTCGCCACTGCATCTCCTGCCAGGAAAAGAAGGAACAAGGCCGGTTGTAATTTCGGCGGGCTCCTATTCAAGAATAATCTCAACCATTGGTAGTAGGGGCTGGTCTACCTGTCCACCCGCAGTACCAACGGTCACCCGAGCCAATCGGGCGAACACAGGCCGGCTACCGGGCGGGAATCACAGGCAAAATTACATGCGAGGGCCGCACCCGGTCGTGAAAGACGGTGTTTGTCGCTGTCACCATGCGCCGGTGCTGGTTGAGCGGCTCGCCCGTGTTGGGGTTCACATCAAATCGCGGGAAATTGCTGCTGGAAATGTCCAGGCGAATGCGATGCCCAGCTTTGAAGACGTTGGACGTGGTGTACATGCGTACGGTGATTTTGTACACCGCGCCGGGCCTCATGAGTTCGGCTTTTTCCAGCGAGTTGCGGAAGCGCGCGCGCAGGATGCCGTCGGCGAGGTTCATGTCCATGCCTCCCGGAAGGTCGGGAGTGGGCGGATGCACGTCAATCAGCTTCGCCGTGAAATCCGTATCGAGCGCTGATGATGAAATCCATAGCTTCACATCAATCGGCCCGGTGACTTCTACGTCTTCCTTGAGCGGCTCAGTTTGAAATACCAGCACGTCGCGCCGCGCGGATAGCGGCAGGGCGTCTTTGCAATTCCACACGTGCTCGCCGCACTTCTGGTCCCACGCGCCCTGTAGCATGATGCCGTCGCCGGAAGAAATATTTCCGCCAATCGTCGGCACAGGGTTGCGCGGGTCAAAATCGTACGTTGTGGAACTCTCTGCGGCGGGCGGCTCTTGCGTGCTCAAAGAACCGTCAGGTTGCAAGTAGTAAGGAGTCCATTTTGTGCGCGCAAGCGGCCATTCCTTTTCTTCGCGCCATGTGCCGCCATGCATGTGGCGGCCTTCTTCCGCTTTGGCTTCGCTGCCGCCTCCCATGACGAACACTTTCACCGGCGCTTCGTTTTCCACGCCGTTGGCCGCGCTCTTCAGCCAGTGATCGAACCAGCGCAAGTGAAACTCGCGCATGTTCAGGGCCGCTGCGGCGCCAAATTCCGCCTGCCCATGAAACGCACGGCCCTGCCGCCCATGGATCCAGGGGCCCATGATGAGTTTGTCCGACGACTTCTTGCTCTTGACCAGCGACGCGTAAGTATCGGGGCTTTGCCGCGCCCAGGAATCGTGCCACCCACCCACGATGTAAACGGGAATGTCTTTGTACGCGGCGACGTTGTCGGAAACGTTCAGCCCGGGCCGCTTCCAATATGCGTCATTCTCACCATGATTCATCGAGGTGACGAGCCATTCTTCGTATTCCGGGGCGAGGCGTATAGGAGTTGTCCCTTTGCGCAACGGAAGGGCCTCCAGATATTTGCGCACGTTCTTCCCTGCTTCGGCAAGCACCGCCTGCGTGCCGGGATCGCGCGCGGCGCGGCTGCCCTGCGGCCCGCCAATGGTGAAAATCCAGTTCATGAAGCGCAATTCAAACGCGCCGCCATTGCGCATGCCGAAATATCCCGTGTTGGAGACAGCATCAATCGGCACAATCGCTTTCAGTCCGGGCGCGCCGGAAAGTGCCATCGCGTGTTGCGTTCCGCCCACATACGAGCCGCCCACCATGCCGAAGCCGCCATCGCTCCACGGCTGCGCGACCAGCCATTGCGCGGTGTCGTAGCCATCGGCGACGTCGTCCACCATCATGTGCCACACGCCTTCGGAGCCGTACCGCCCGCGCGTATCCTGCGCGACATACACGTACCCATTGCTGGCATAGAACGGCCCGTTGCCGCGCGACGCTCCGGTCTTATCGTAGGGAGTGCGCTCCATGATGGCGGGAAATTTGCCTTCGCGCTTTACGCCACCCGCCGCCGGGTAATAAATGTCGGTCGCCAGCTTCACGCCATCCCGCATCGCCACCATCACATTCTTCTCGATCACATAGGTGGCGGAATCAATCTGCGGCGGACTTGGCTGCTGCGCCGCACACAGGAATACACCGGCACAAAAAACGGCGAAAATATGCAGGACCCGTGAAACTCGGTACATGACCGCCTCCGTAACCAGCCCGCTTGTCCGAATCCTAACATGGAGAGAAAAAGGCACCTTGCACTACTTGCCTAACCACGTCGGTGGATGGACCCATAGGGCGTTCAACCGTAGCAGGCCTTTCGAGACTTTTCCATAATCACGCGCTGGGTTACTGTGTGAGCCGTGCGCCTTCCCTCCCTTTTGCGCGAAACGCTGGATGCGCTGGCGGCGGTGGTGTTTCCGGCGCCGTGTCGCATCTGCGAAGAAACGCTGGTGACGGCGAGCCGCGTGCCGGTGTCCGCGGCGTGCCTGGAGAAGCTGCAGGCGCTCAGCGGGCCGCATTGCGGGCGTTGCGGACGCCCGTTTGACTCTGACGTGGCTGCCGCCAGTGCGCAACCTATGTGCCAACTCTGCCGGCGCGGCGTGTACGATTTCGATTCCGCACGCTCGTTCACCGCGTACGACGACCACGCCACCAAAGCGGTTGTGCTGCTGAAATACCATCGGGTAACGCCGCTGGCCAATTGGTTTGCCACGCGCCTGGCGGAACTGGTACACCGGGAAGGCATCACTGCCGACGTGGTTGTTCCCGTTCCGCTGCATCCGGCGCGCCAGCGGGAGCGCGGGTACAACCAGGCCGAACTGATTGCCCGCCCTCTGGCCAGGCAGCTCGGTCTGCCCCTAAGCAGTGTGTTGCTGGTGCGCACACGGCCGCGCCCGGAAAAGCACCGCCTGACCCGCAAGGAGCGCTGGAGCAGCGTGAAGGGCGCCTATAGTGCCCGCGAGGGCACGCGCGTTGACAAACGGAGGGTTTTACTGGTAGATGATGTATTCACCACGGGTGCAACGTTAGATGCCTGTTCGCGGGCGCTCAGGAATGCAGGCGCTGCTGGGGTCATCGGAGTTACCGTGGCCAGGGTGGTTCCCCAATGGGGGCCATCACAACCCCTGCCTGCAACGCCATCCAGCCGGATGGACGCCTAAGTTTCGCCTCGCATCTAATGAATTGAACCCGGTGGGAAGGCGGTCTTTTCGCCAGGAGCGGGATGACCTGATGAGCACATACCCCAAGGGTGGTCTGCGTCCACGGCCAAAGGTAAATCTGCGCGCAGCGGCGGATGCCAAGGGTGGCTCCGCAGCGGCAGTGCCGATGAAGAAGCCGTCGGTGATGCAGGAGCCGGTGCTGGTGCTGAATGCCACGTTCGAGCCGATCAATGTGACGGCTGTGCGTCGCGCACTGGTGTTGATGCTGAAGGGTGTGGCGCAGGCCGAGGAGCATAACCACAAGGAAGTGCACTCCTCTTCCAACAGTATGCGTGTGCCTTCGGTGATCCGCCTGCTCTCCTACCGGCACATCCCGCAGCAGACGCGCGCGCTTTCGCGCAAGAATATCCTGCTGCGCGACCGCAATACCTGCCAGTTCTGCTACCGGAACTTTCCCGCGTCCGAGTTGACCCTGGACCATGTGATGCCGCGTTCGCGCGGCGGAACCTCCACGTGGGAAAACCTGGTTGCCTGCTGCTACCGCTGTAACAACAGCAAAGGCGACCGCACCCCGGAGGAAGCCGGCCTGAAACTGGC
>CAZCNH010000017.1:0-25095 GCA_964500065.1 uncultured Acidobacteriaceae bacterium | reverse complement strand
GGAGTTGCTTGCATTATCACCCTTGCTCTGGCTTTGGTCTTCCCTGCGCAACTAAGAAATGGAAAATTTGAAAGTGGCTCTCGCCTCTCGTAACACCACCTTCGCAGTCGGCAGCGCAGAGCTAGTTCTTCTTAACTGACATTCACAGAAAATTAACTTTACATGGACAAGGGCCGAGCGTAGATTCCCGGAAAGCGCCGGCGTTTTCGCCGCGCGGGAGGAAGAAATGTCGCTGCGGCGCACAGTTCCATTTTTTGTTATGGCGTTGGCATTGGTTGGCTGCACCTTGCCCGCGGCCGCACAGGGCGATATTCAATGGCAGGAAGGCCCTACTGTCGGCAAACTGGGCCAGTATGCTGAGGTCAAAATCCCCGAAGGCTACAAGTTCTCGGGACAGGCAGGCGCCAAGCGGTTTCTCGAGTTGACGCAAAATCCGCCCACGGGGCGCGAAGTTGGCGTACTCATCCCGGCCAACGCCGAAGAAGGCAATTATTGGTTCATGATTTTTGAGTTCGATCCTGTCGGATATGTGAAAGATGAAGAAAAAGACAAACTCGATGCGGTGGCCCTGTTGAAATCCCTGACGGAGGGCACGGAAGCTTCGAATGAAGAGCGCAAGAAACGCGGATGGGGCGCTTTCCATATCATCGGCTGGCACAAACCGCCCTTCTATGATCCCAAATCCAATAACTTGACCTGGGCCATCCGTGGACGCGGCGATAACCCCGAAGAAGAACAAACCATCAACTACTCGACGCGCATCCTGGGCCGCCGGGGTACCATGAATGTTGACCTGGTGCTGGCGCCCAGTGGCGTGGATGCCACGGTTCCGCAATACGAGGCCATCATGGGCGGCTTCGAGTATGTGCAGGGGCAGCGCTACGCGGAGTTTGTGGCCGGC
Source organism: uncultured Acidobacteriaceae bacterium (assembly GCA_964500065.1). Classification (GTDB taxonomy): domain Bacteria; phylum Acidobacteriota; class Terriglobia; order Acidiferrales; family UBA7541; genus CAZCNH01. Next base: position 24,194 of record CAZCNH010000017.1, on the reverse strand, counting down.
GATAAGATCGCGGAATACGGTTTGGCAGCGTTGATTACCGGTGGCGCTGCGGCCGTGGCGCTCAAGTCTGGCCTGCTGCAGAAATTCTGGAAGCTGATCGTGCTCGGGTTTGTGGCTCTGGCGGGCGCTTTGAAAAAGGGTCTCGTCTACTTGAAGCGTGTCCTAACGGGGAAAGCTGGAGAGGAATCGCCCGTCGGCGAATGACCGATCTCGAAGCCCTATTCCTGATTCTCGCGGTGGTGTACTTCAGCCAGTGTATTTCCTGGGTCGCCCCGCGCGCTCAAGTGTTTTCGCGGAATTTTCGCGGACACTGGATTCCCTTCGCTCCGGAAATCGCCCTGAACGCCTGGAAGATCAAAGCGGCCATTGCCAATCCTCTGCCGATTTTTGCCGGCGTCGTCCTGACGGACCCCGAACCTCTTGCCATCACTGCGGAATCCGTTCTGGCAGGCCGGACTGCGCAGACTGAGGCTGGGTCTGAAGATTCCGCGGTGCTGGCGTGGAATGAAGCAGAAAAGTTCTCCTCGCGGGGAGATTACGTCCTGGCGGGTGGCAAATCAATCCATCGCGCCCTGTCCGCCAGCGAAGCTCGCCGAATTGCGGCGTTGCTCGTTTCCCTCCGAAAACAAACAGGCTCGCGTGCAGCAACCATTGAAAAAGAATTGAAAAGACAGCTGGACGTGAAGACGGCGCACGAGCGCGTAAACGAGTTTCACGCTGCCGCACGGTGGCCTGGCTTGTTTGCGAACGCATTGTTTGCCGTATTGCTGGTAGTCGTCCCGGTGTATATCTGGGTGGGTGTGCGTGTGATTGTGTGGGTCAATCTGCTGTTGACGACGCTTCTATTGATCAGCGCCATCACCTTCAGCTTTCGTTCCGCGCACCGCCGGCTCTACCCGGACGACAAGGATGCGCGGTTCAGCGAGACCTTGACCGTGGCGCTCTCCCCCTTTGCCGCCATGCGGGCGAAGGACACGCTGGCGCGCAACCTCCTGGCGTCGTTTGACACGCTGGCGGTTGCATCTGTCCTGCTGCCCCCTGCTGCTTTCGAAAGGTTTGCAGGGCAGTCCTACCGCAACCTGCGCTTTCCCTTGCCAACTTCCAGTGAGCTTTCGCCAGCGTTTCTGCGGGAATTTGCCAAGTTCCAGAAAACGCGCGATCGTCACCGCGCTGGCTTCCTAAAGAGACACTTCGGTGATGTTGAGCGGTTCCTTCGTCCGCCTGCGCCTGCTTCGCGGCAGAGCCGGAGCTATTGTCCGCGTTGCCATGCGCAATTTCACTTGGAGTCCGGGTCTTGCAGCGATTGTCCTGGAATTGAGCTTCAGTCTTTATCTGTCTCCGCCGCCGAAGGCAGCCCGGGGGTCACAGCTTGATCTTCATTCCTTCGCGAGCCGCCGCGGTGCGGGAGAACTGCTTCCTGGCTTTGCGGAGAATGGCGTCGATGTCTTTGTCGTTGTGATCCGGGTCGTGATGGAAAAGCACAAGCTTCTTCACTTTGGCATCGCGCGAAATCTTGGCAGCTTCTTCCCAGGTGGAGTGTCCCCAAGTCTGCTTGCCATTCTGGTATTCGTGCGGCGTGTACTGAGAATCGTAAATAAAAAGATCGGCGCCCTCGGCCAGGGCGCGTACGTTTTGATCGCCCTGCGGGTCCCCAGGCTCGTTATCGGTGGCGTAAACAAAAATTTTCCCCTTGTGTTCCAGGCGATAGCCAAAGCAGCCCTGGGGATGATTGAGGTTTCGGGTGGTGATGCGCACGCCGCCCCCGTAGTCGCGGGTTTCTTCCTGCAAATGATGGAAGCGCCGCTTCGCGCGCATCACTTTCATGGCCACCGGGAAGTAGGGAGTTTGCATCTGATCTTCCAGGGCGCGCTGCACATCGGTTTGCACGGATCGGAAAGAATGAAAGTCAAACTGATTATCCGGATTGTACAAAGGCGTAAAAAACGGAATTCCCTGGATGTGATCCCAATGGTAATGGCTCAAGAATACGCGGGCGTGAACCGGGCTGCGCCCCGCCTTTCTGAGCAATTCCTTGCCGAATACGCGGAAACCTGTACCGCAGTCAAAAACAAAGAGCTCGCCGCCAATCTGCACTTCGACACAGGAGGTATTGCCACCGTAGCGCAGATTCTCGCGACGCGGGGTTGGAGTAGATCCGCGAACTCCCCAGAATCGAACGTTGATACCCATACTTTCGCTGCGCCCTCGCTCGACGGCAGAGTCCCGGTATCATGGCACAAACAGAGGACTTTTCCAATTTTGCGTACCATCAAGAGTGCTCGCAAATGCAAGAGCAACCTTTTTCCCACTCCGGCATCTAACTCTGTACATCCACTTCTAGGACACACCCCGGGAAGCGGGGCTGCCTTCGGGCAGACCCCGCTTCTCTTTTTTTGGCCTGAGTGCGCGCCTTGCCGTCCCACACTTTGTTACATCCGAAAGATCACTTGCACGCCGCGTCGCCAGCCCTCGTTCAGGCCGATTCGCGTGACCTCGATCTCTTTGCTGACATAGCGCAAGACGGTATCGGTAGAGGGGTGGAACTGGAAGCCGGGGGCCACCAAGTAAAGCAAGGGCGGGGCCGTTTGCAATTCCGCGCCCCCGAAGTACCCAAAGCGATGGAAGTCGCCTGCGCACTGATGCGCCCGGACCCGCAGCCAATAGTCCGCAGCTTGCAGCGGAAGATGCAAATCCTGCGAAGCCTTCAGCTCGATCACCACCAGCCGACCCTCCCGCGTAACTCCCAGCAGGTCCAGCACGCCTCGATCAGCTGAAGAAAAAGCAGGCACTTGGGAGTAAAGAAAATTCGGATTTAGATGCGCATCGATCCGAGCTGGATCAGCAAGCAGGATCGTCTCGAGCCAGCGCTCCGCCTGCGCCCGATACAGAGGGTGAGCGGTATCAGTACCCTGTGGATTGCGATATGTCTCCAGCTTGCCGATGAGCTTCTTGAGCTTGGAGAATCTCGCGGGCGTGACCAGTTCGCGTTCGCCACCAAGCCCCATGGTTACCGCGCCGCTCTTCCAACGGGCAAATTCCAATCCGCGGAAGCGAAGAGCAACTTCTTTTGTTCCAGGCGGCACAATCCGGTCGATGGCATCTGGCGCAATTGCAATAATGCGCTGAACATCCTCCTGCGCAGCGTCGAGCGTGCGCTGCACTTCCCGCAAGGGTGTCATCCAGGTAGCGATGTTTCCGCTGTCCGAAACGGACACACGCCGGAATTGCCATGTGGCCTCGTCGTAGGAATAGAGCTCGATTTCCGGTGAGCCATCCAACGCCTGCAAGCGAAACGCCGCGCTGGCAATCGCGCTTTCGGCAAGAATCAGGCGAAGCCCAGCCACGACCCGCCGGGATGCGTGCATGCGGACCCAGTCGAGCCACAGCAATCCAAACGTAACCGCGCCATCCAGAGTGGCGGGCAGTTCGCCCGGGGCGGCGGCAAGAACCGCGCGCTGCTGGCCACCTCGCGCCATCACGCCCCGCGTAAAATTTCCCGAAAACGAATGCTCGAGATCCGGTGCAGCGGTAAGGGATTCGACAGTTTCGTCCGGAAACTGATCCATAAGAATCGGTTCAAGCCGCGCGCGGAATTTCTCCCGGGTAAGCCGCTCTGGCGCCCGAGCGGAATCTCGGCGAACGAACTCCAGGCTGATGGGTTGCGCCTTGCCAAATCGCCGCACGTCCAGCATCAGGCGGTCGCTTGTTTCCTCTCGCAAAGAGATGACCTGCCGCACCAGGTTTGCTTCCTCCGACCAGAGCTGCAGCATCAACCGCCCTGTTTGAAGTTTAAGTTCGTGTCGAAACCCTGCCAGTTGTGGAAGGAATCTGCCCTGCTCAAATATTTCCACATTGCCGCTGGCGGTAAATTCCGCCAGGAGGTGGTGGAGCGCTTCCGGATCGATTGGTTTCGGTTCTAGTTTGCGGCTTCGGCGGTTCACCGGGCGATTATATGCTGGAAAATTGGGCGAGCTAGTGGCCTGGTTCGGGCGCAGTTATCGCTCGAGCCGAAGCCCGGTAACGAGGAACTGAGGGTACTGTTGGCTCCACGTTGCGGGAACCTTTTCAAAGTTGAAGACGAAATCTCGTTGGCCGCTGGCGGAAATCCGGGGCATTTTCGTATCGGGATACCGCACTTCCTCGCGCAGCACGACTTGGCCTGCAAAGTCGCGAAACTCCACGGCAATAGTCATTTCCAGAATGTCCTGATTTCCAACGTTTTCAATCGTGCCGGAAATTACGGTGACCTCATGACCGAGAAAATTGACCGCCCGGCCCATCTGGATGTCTTTGAAGTGAATCCTCCGCGCATAAGCTTTCTCAGTATCCCCGAAGGGCAACTGCGCCGGTGAGGAAGAAGTGGTCGTTTGCCGCGAAAGCAGCCAAACCACTCCCACCAGAATGACCATCACAACCAATCCGGCGAGAAACGCTGCAGGAAAGCGGTTGTTCTGTTCTGATTGTGGCTCGCTCACGGTTCGCTCAGGTAGTTTGACGCGACACGGGCACTAGCGGCCGTAGCCCAGACGCAGCACCAGGGGCTCAGGGAGCTCGGCGTCGAGCATGCGCTTTTGCACCGCTTCAATATCATACGGCGCGCGCCAGAATTCGATGACGCGGTGGGTCATATCCGCGATCACAAAGGCCGCGCGCGCATCTGAATCTCTTGGTTGGCCGATCGAACCCGGATTAATCAGATACCGGGTTTCTTCGTCGATTTGCATCGCAGCGAAGCTGGCCCCGGGGCCGGCCTTCAGTTGAATCACGCCCAGGCGGTTATCGCGGAAGGAAAAGCCGCCCTGGAAATGAGTGTGGCCAAAGAAGCAAATCTGCGTGGGCGCTTCCAGCAGACCTTCCAAGGCTTGCGCGGGTGTGAAAACGTACTCATCTTCATTGCGAAGCGCGCCGTGCAGTATGGAAAGTCCATCCACCTGAACGGGGCCTGCAGGAAGTTCCTTCAGAAACGTGAGATTCTCCGGCGTGAGTTGGTCGCGGGTCCAGTGGGCCACGCGCTTGGCAAGGGGGTTAAAGTCTTCCGCGCTTTCGATTCCCGATCCGGCCTTGTCATGATTCCCGCGGATGGTTTTCGCGCCCAGATCGCGAATCCGCTTCACCACCTCATTGGGATCGGGGCCATAGCCAACCAAGTCTCCCAGGCAGACAGCGCGGTCCCACCTTCCGTCTGCCGCAGCAAGGGAAGCTTCAAGCGCAGTGGCGTTGGCGTGAATATCGCTGAGAACCAGATACCGCAACCTGCCCCCTCCCCGCGGAAAGATTCCGATTATAGACGAAGCTTCCCATACATGTCTCTCAAATAACAGATAGCGCATTGCAGCGAACCTGTTGCAAGCGCCCGGCCTTCCCAGTGCATCGAACCAGGGTCCATTTCTTGCGGGCAGGCTGGCCGCAGGCGCTATCGTTTGTGGAGGTTCTGCCGTCTAAGGAACAGGCATGAAAAAGGCAGTTTATGTGAAACATTTGCGCCATGCGCTGCGTTACCTGGAGTGAGGAGATCGGTAATCAATTTTGTTGAGGGCAGGAACAGGCGCCGATTGAGCACCATCGCCACATTTTCGCTGTGCTGGGTTAGAGAGACGATCCGGGAGGACTAAAAAAGGCCTTGCGGGGGCAGCCGCAAGGCCCAGACACTCGCTACTTCAAAGGCTCTCCGCCACAGGAAGTGCGCGTCAGCCGGGAGACTATTCCCCTCTTCGGGTTCCTGTCAATCTCTTTTTCTCCGTCCATCGCGATGCGGAACGGTTGTCCTGTATTCAAACTACAGGAGGAAGAAAGCAATGCGTACGTTGCAATCAGCAGTCCGGTGGGCAGTCAGTTGCGTGGCAATCCTTGCGGTTCTGGCGCTGGTAGCTCCAGCCTTTGCGGCTCCGGACCCCGTGGCCAAGTCTATTTCCTTGCTGGTTCCGGCGAAGATCGGCCGGACACAGTTGGACGTGGGCAACTACAAAATCCTGGTCGACGGAACGAAAGTTACCGTCAAGCAGGGCAAAAGCGTGATCGTGGAAACTACGGGTGAGTTTATTGAACGTCCGACCAAGCAATCCAACAACGCCGTCGTCGTGGGCGGCAACGGCGAGATCCAGGAAGTTCGCTTTGCCGGGGAAAAGCGCGTCCTCGTCCTGAACAACTGACGAACCCGCCGACTTTCTTGAAAAACCACCGGGGCGGGGCCGCACGCTGCTTCCGCCCCTTTGTACTTTCCGATGTTCCCTTCAGCGAATCAACATGCAGTCTCCGTAGCTGTAAAACCGGTATTCCATTTCGAGCGCGTGCCGATAAGCCGCAAGGACTTCGCTGCGTCCCGCAAATGCGCAGACCAACACCAGCAGCGTGGACTTGGGTAAATGGAAATTTGTCAACAGCTGATCCACCACGCGAAATTTGTGCCCGGGTTGAATGAAGATGCCAGCATCCGATTGGCCCGCCTTCAAAAGCTCTGCGCTACCCTCCTCGGCTGACTTCAACGCTGAATCTTCCAGGGCGCGCACAACGGTTGTACCAACGGCCAGGATGCGGCGGCCTTCGGCCCGGGCTTTAGCAATCGTTTCGGCAGCGCCCTCGGTGATCTCATATGATTCCTCATGCATCTTATGCTGCGCAATATCTTCTTCGTGAATCGGTTGGAATGTTCCCAATCCAACCTGCAGGGTGATTTCGCAGACCGGTATTCCGCGTTGCGCGAGCCCGGCAAAGGTCTCCTGCGAAAAGTGCAGGCCGGCGGTTGGTGCGGCTACAGCTCCTGCCTGCTTCGCGTACACGGTCTGGTAGCGCTCCCGATCCGAGGGTTCGTCCGGGCGCTCGATGTAGGGCGGCAGGGGCATGTGGCCGAGGCGCTCGATTTGCTCGCGCACGGTTCCGGTGGGAGCGCAAAAGTGCAAGGTGCGCAGCCCCAAGTCGCCGCGCGCGGTAACTTCCGCAGCAAGCTCCCCCTCGCCAAAAATGATTTTTTCACCGACGCGTACCTTGCGGCCGGGACGCACCAGGGCTTGCCAAAGATCATCCCCCAACTGCCGCGTGAGCAATACTTCAATCTGTGCGGAGAGGAACTGATGGCGCATGCGATCCGACTTCCCCGCTGGCTCCGCACGCGCGCCCGTGCGCCGGCCAAAAAGCCTGGCCGGCAAGACCCGCGTATTGTTCAGCACCAGGAATTCATCACCATGGAGCATTCCCGGCAGGTCAATAAACCGGTAATCGCGCAACTCACCCTGTGCCCGATCCAGCAAAAGCAAGCGAGAATCTTCCCGCCGGAGCAGCGGTCGCTGGGCAATCCGCTCCGGGGGTAAGGGGTAGTCAAAATCGCTGAGTTTCATTCTCTTTTGCTCACAGGACTTTTGCGCGCGCGCCGCGTATGCTATCACTTCGATTCAGTTGAGGTGAGGTTTGACCGAACCCAGCGCCAAAATCACAGCCAGGGGCCTTGCGCGCCTGGAAGCTGGCCACCTGTGGGTTTATCGCAGCGATGTCTCGCAGGTGTCTGCCGACGCTGGCGACATTGTGCGCGTGGTGGACCATCGCGGACGCTTCGCTGGGCGCGCCTTTTTCAGCGACCGCTCACAGATCACCTTGCGTTTCCTGACCCGCGAAGACCAGCCCGTAGACCAAGCCTTCTTTCGCGAGCGCCTGCTCCAGGCGGCTGCACACCGCAAGCAGGTGGTTCACAATACGGAGTGTTATCGGCTGGTGCACGGCGAAGGCGATTTGCTTCCCTCCGTCGTGATTGATCGTTATAGCGACTATTTTGTCGTCCAGACCCTCAGCCAGGGCGCCGATAAACAGAAGGACGTTCTCGCAAAGCTGCTCGCAGAGTTGTTTCAACCGCTCGGCGTGCTCGAGCGGAACGACCCGCGAGTGCGTCAGCGGGAAGCCCTGCCTCAGCAAACATCAGTCCTCTTCGGGGATGTGCCCGCCAGAGTCACCTCACGGATGAATGGCTTGCGTTGGGAATTCGACCTCTTCCATGGACAAAAGACCGGTGCCTTCCTTGATCAACGCGAAAACTACCTGGCTGCCGCTGAATACGCCCAGGGGGACGCGCTCGAATGCTTCGCCTACCAAGGCGGCTTTGCTTTGACCATCGCAGGAAAGTGCCAGTCGGTGGAAGCTCTGGACATCTCTGAGGAAGCCCTGCAAAGAGCAAAGCGAAATCAGGATCTGAACTCAATCTCGAATATCGCTCTCCGCCCGGCCAACGCCTTCGATGTTCTCGCCGAATATGACGAAGCAGGGCGCCGCTTCGACACCGTCATCCTGGACCCACCGGCATTTGCGAAGGACCGCGCCAGCGTTCCGGCCGCCTTACGCGGCTACAAAGAGATCAACCTGCGGAGCCTGAAGCTCCTGCGGCCCGGCGGCTACCTGATCACTTGCTCGTGCTCCCACCACGTAGCAGAACACTCGTTTCTGCAAATGCTGGCGGAAGCGGCGTCCGATACCCGCAAAATGATTCAAATCGTGGAAAGAAGAACCCAAGCCAAAGATCATCCAATTGTTCTCACTATACCGGAAACAGCATACATTAAGTGCTTCATATTGAAGCTATTATAGAGACTAAGATGGGATATGTGGTAAGGCCACAGAAGGGCCCAAGAAATACTTGACATCATCACACTCATATTATATGCTTTGTTTGCGCTTATGGCGCGACACATTCTAGGAGGAGCTAGACAACATGAAAACCATCACTCGCTGGGAGCCATTTCGCAACTTGACCTCTTTCCAGGACCAGATGAGCCGCTTCCTGGAAGATTCCTTCTTCCGCTTCCCCACGGATGATTCTTCCATCACTACGTGGGCGCCGGCAGTGGACATCTACGAGGACGGTAACAACCTGGTCGTGAAGGCAGACTTGCCGGACATCAACGAAAAAGACCTCGACCTGCGCATTGAGAACAACACGCTGACCCTTCGTGGCGAGCGCAAGTTCGAAAAGAAGGTCGAGGAAGACAACTACCTGCGTGTTGAGCGCCGCTATGGCGCTTTCAGCCGCAGCTTCTCGCTGCCCAACACGGTAAACACCGAAGCCATCAAAGCGGACTACAAGAACGGGGTGTTGACCGTCACTTTGCCGAAGCGTGAGGAAGCCAAGCCGAAGCAGATCAAGGTTGCGGTTAACAGCAACTGACAAGGGAACGTTCCGCCGCGCGAATCAGTTTGCGGGGTTGCGGGTGACTTCGCAACCCCGCTTGCGCTTCCGCTGGCGTGAGGTGCTGCCATGATTCGATTTGACAAATTCACGGTAAAGGCCCAGGAAGCCGTACAAGCCGCTCAAGAGATTGCGGCGCAACACCAGCATCAGCACGTCGAACCGGTGCACGTTCTTGCCGCGCTTGCCCGGCAGCGCGACGGGATAGTTCCTCCCGTGCTCGCCAAGCTGGGCGTGCAAGCAGATACGCTTTCCACCGCCATCGCGCAGGGGCTTTCCGCCCTGCCCAAGGTGACCGGGGGGGGCCAGCAGTACTTGAGTCCGGCCACCGAGACCCTGCTGAAGAACGCGTTCGAAGAAGCCGCCAATTTCAAAGATGACTATGTCTCCACAGAACACCTTCTGCTGGCGATCGCCACGGCGCGTGGCGACGCCACCCAGCAACTACTGGCTCGGCAGGGAGTGCGCTATGAAGGCATTTTGCAAGCGCTGGTCGCGGTGCGCGGCGCGCAGCGTGTCACGTCCCAGAATCCGGAAGGAACCTTTCGCGCGCTGGAGCAGTACACCCGCGACCTGACCGACCTGGCCCGCCGCGGCAAACTGGATCCGGTGATTGGCCGCGACGAGGAAGTCCGCCGGGTTATGCAGATTCTTGCCCGCCGGACCAAGAACAATCCGGTGCTGATCGGCGAGCCCGGGGTGGGAAAAACGGCCATCGTGGAGGGTCTCGCCCAGCGCATCGTGGCTGGAGACGTCCCTGAAGTTCTCAAGCCGAAACGCATTGTCGCGCTCGATTTGGCAGCGTTGGTTGCGGGCGCCAAGTATCGCGGCGAGTTCGAAGACCGGCTGAAGGCTGTCTTGAATGAAATTACTGACGCGGATGGCCAGATCATTCTTTTTATTGACGAATTGCACACCCTGGTAGGCGCCGGCGCCGCGGAAGGCGCGATGGACGCCAGTAACATGCTCAAGCCGGCTCTGGCCCGGGGCGAGCTGCGCTCCATCGGCGCAACCACGCTGAACGAGTATCGCAAGCACATTGAAAAAGACCCGGCACTCGAACGCCGTTTTCAGCCGGTGCTGATCGGCGAACCGACCACCGAGGACGCAATAGCGATTCTACGCGGCCTGAAGGAACGCTACGAGGTTCATCACGGTGTTCGCATTAAGGACGCCGCTCTTCTGGCCGCTGTCACCCTTTCGCAGCGATACATCAGCGACCGCTTTTTGCCGGACAAGGCCATCGATTTGGTGGACGAAGCCGCTGCCAGCTTGCGCATGCAGATTGATTCCCTGCCCGTCGGGTTGGACGTGATCGAGCGACGTATTTTGCAGCTCGAAATCGAACGACAAGCCCTTCTTAAGGAAGACGACTCACATTCCCGCGAGCGCCGCCAGCAAATCGAAGCTCAGTTGGCCGGCCTGCGGGAAGAGTCCGGCGGCCTGCGCGCACATTGGCAGAACGAAAAAGCGGCCATCGGGACCATTCGCTCTCTGAAAGAGCAATTGGAGCAGCTGCGCACGGAAGAACAACGCCACGAACGCGCGGGTGATCTTGCCAAGGTCGCAGAAATTCGTTATGGCCGCATCGCCAGCACGGAGAAGGATCTGGCGGAAGCTCAGCGCAAACTCGACGCCTTGCAGAAAGATCAGCGCATGCTGAAGGAAGAAGTGGACGAAGACGATATCGCCCGCATCGTCAGCAAATGGACGGGCATCCCCGCCGGAAAACTCCTGGAAGGCGAGGTGCAGAAGCTCATCCACATGGAAGATCGGCTGCGTCAGCGCGTGGTGGGGCAGGAAGAGGCCTTGTCTCGTGTTGCGGGGGCGATTCGTCGCAGCCGGGCCGGTTTGGCCGACGTGAATCGTCCCATTGGCTCGTTCATCTTCATGGGGCCCACCGGTGTGGGGAAAACCGAACTCGCGCGCGGGCTGGCCGAGTTTCTCTTCGATGACGAGCGCGCAATGGTGCGGCTGGATATGTCGGAATACGGTGAGCGCCATTCTGTGGCTCGCCTGATGGGTGCACCGCCGGGTTATGTCGGCTACGAAGAAGGCGGGCAGCTCACCGAACACGTGCGTCGGCGCCCATTTTCTGTTGTGCTTTTCGACGAAATTGAGAAAGCGCATCCCGACGTCTTCAACGTCATGCTGCAGATTCTGGAAGACGGCCGCCTGACCGACGGCAAGGGCCGCACCGTGGACTTCCGCAATACGGTATTGGTCATGACCAGCAATGTCGCCTCGTCTGTGATTTTTGAGCTTGCCGGCCGCGATGAAGCAAGGATGCGCGCCCGAGCTCTGGAAGCATTGCGAAGTACGTTCCGTCCGGAGTTCTTGAACCGCGTGGACGAAATTGTGGTGTTCCGCCCGCTCGGAGAAGAGCAACTTTCACGTATCGTGGATTTGCAACTAGCGCGCGTGAGCCGTTTGCTGCAGGAGCGGCAGATTACCATTACGGTCACCGATCGGGCACGGGCGCTGCTGTATAAAGAAGGCTCGGATCCTGCCTACGGCGCTCGTCCCATGAAGCGGGCCATTCAGCGTCTGATTCAGGACCCGCTCGCGATGCAAATCCTGGATGGCACCGTTCTGCCCGGCGACGGTGTTGAAATAGTCCAGGACATGGGAACAAGCGAATTGCGCTTTGCTCGAAAACCGGGTGAGCGGCAGGAATCAGCGGAATCGGTTTTGGCGTAAACGAAAGGTGGTCCAGCTTGTGTTGCGTAACCGCTGTTTTTGCATGAACTTCGGGGGCAGTTGTGTTCGGCCGCTTTTTGTTGACGCCTGTGCTGCGTGTTTCTAGACTGATTGACGTTACTTTGGAACCGTTTTTTGGAGAGGTCCTCGGGGGGAAAATGAACGCCTTTAAGACTGCGCTGTTGTTGGGCGGATTGTCCATCGTGCTGGTCATCGCCGGAGGGGCAATCGCCGGCGAACAGGGGTTAAAGCTGGCCTTGCTGATAGCCGTTCTGATGAATGGTTTTTCCTACTTCTTCTCCGACAAAGTCGCGCTGGCGATGAGCGGGGCCCAACCGGTCACACGCGAGCAGGCGCCGCGCTTGTACGCAATCACCGAGAGGCTCTGCCAGCGGGCCGAACTGCCCATGCCGCGCTTGTACGTGATTCCGCAAGCCGCCCCCAATGCCTTCGCGACGGGCCGCAACCCCAATAACGCCGCGGTGGCCGTCACCGCCGGCCTGATGGAAATGATGACCGAGGAAGAGGTAGAAGGCGTGATCGCTCACGAGCTGGGACACGTGAAGAACCGCGACATACTGACGGCGTCCATTGCCGCCACCATTGCCGGAGCGATTACCTTCGTAGCCCAGATGGGCCAATACCGCATGATGTTCGGCGGCTATCACCGGGATGAGCGCGACACGGGCGGCGGGAATGCCCTGGGCGCAATTCTGGCGATTGCAGCGATGATCCTCGCTCCGATTGCCGCGCTGATCCTGCAAATGTGGATTTCCCGCACGCGCGAGTTCTCTGCCGACGCTGCCGCAGCCCGTTTTGTGGGTCACCCGTATGGCCTGATCAAAGCACTTGAAAAGCTAGGCTATGCCAACAAGCGCTTGCCGATGGATGTCTCCCCGGCGACCGCTCCCCTGTACATCGTTGCGCCTCTGAGTGCCCGTGATGTGTATTCCAAGCTCTTTTCCACCCACCCACCGCTCGAAGATCGAATCGAGGCGTTGCGCAAGCTCAGCGTCACACCGTAGGGCTTTCTGTTCTGCCCACAAGGGAACTGGCTCTGCCGGGGTTGCAGATTGCACCCCTACCGCGTAATTCCTTCATTGTTCCAGTACCTCTGCTGTCGGCCGATATCCTTGTATCCAATTAACAATACAGGCTTTACGAGAACACAGGGTTTGGCATGGCTGATGCACCTCATCGAACCGCAGGGGGAAACCCGGAGGAAGAATATGAACGAGGAGCACAACAACGTGAGCACGGAGAGTGGAGCGATTCCACGCTGGGTGGGGATTGTGCTGGTCGCCCTTGGGCTTCTGAGCGTGGCTTCGCTGGGCGTCGCCTGGAACGCTTCAAATCGCGCCGCTTCGGCCGAGCAGGCCTTGGCAGCACAAGTTCTAAGCGACCAGAAAGGTGATCAGGCGATTGCGCAGCGCATCGCGCAATCGGAAGAGACCAGTTCGCGCCTGCAATCAGATCTGGGCGTCGTAACCGACAAGCTGAAGCTGACCCAGGGCGAACTCAACCGCGCTCGCGGCGCTTCCAAGAAACTGCAGGAAGAATACAAAAAGGAACTGGGCGAGGTGGAAACCTCCGTCCGTTCTGAACTGGCTACCAAAGCCAGCGCCGAAGAAGTGAACGCCAAGGTGGGCGCCCTTTCCGGTGACGTGAACGGCGTGCGCGGAGACCTGGAAAACACGCGCCGGGATCTCGGCATGGCCCGCAGCGAATTTGGAACGCTCATCGCGCGCAACCATGAAGAAATCGACCAGCTCCGCCGGATGGGAACTCGCGACTACCACGAGTTCACCATCGTCAAGAAAGGCACGAAGGAGCGCCTGGGTGCGGTGATCCTGGAATTGCGCGGCGTCAACGTGAAAAAGAACCAATACTCGGTCGCACTCTATTCCGACGACAAGCGCTTCGAAAAAAAGAACCGCTCCGTGAACGAGCCCATCTTCTTCTATACACGCGGCACTCGCCAACCGATGGAGCTGGTGATCAACGAGGTCGGCAAGGACAAAATCATCGGTTACTTGAGCGTGCCGAAATCGATTAGCAGCGGTTCCACAGGCGGCAACTAGCTCACAACCACTCGGGTACCCCGGGGCCGGACAAAAGTCCGGCCCTTCCGCTGGTTGGCAAGGTTTGGCTGGACAGAGTTCGCCGGTATCGTCACAATCACTTTGGGCTGCTACTCAGTCAATCACAACAGGAAATAGGAGGCGTTTCCATGGGCAAGAGACTTTTGTTTTGCATGACGGCGTTGATCATTGCCGGTTCCTTCGCGGTCCAGGCGGATAAGAAGGCCGGCGACTGGACGGGATGGATCACCGACTCGAGCTGCGGAGTGAACGGCGGCAACGCCGGTCACGCCGACTGCGCGAAAAAATGCGTGAAGGACAAGGGCGCTAAGTACGCTCTCTATAGTCCTGCTGACAAGAAGGTCTACCAACTGGACGCCCAGGACAAAGCCGCACCCCACGCAGGCCAGCACGTCAAAGTTGCCGGCACGGCGGATGGCGAGATGATCAAAGTCTCTTCGATCGAGCCTACGGGCGAACAGAAGGGTCACGATAAGCCCAAGGCATAGCCTGCCTTGCGCATGGCTGGTTTTCTCGGGCAGGAAGCGTGATTTCGCGCTTCCTGCCCCTGCTTTTTGGAGGCTTACTTGAGGCCGGTTGGACGCGGCCAACAAGGTCGCTGGCTTGTGCTAGGATGGGCAAAGATGCAGCCTCTGGTGATCTATGCTGATCGCGCGCTGACCCCTCTCGAAGAAATCAGGCAGGCCGCTGTTGTTGTTGAAGAAGGCCGTGTCGTCGCGGTGGGCCCGCGCGAAGCGATCGTGGCGCCCGCATCCGCGCGGGTGATCGACGCTAAGGGATACACCCTTGTCCCGGGTTTCGTGGATGTACACATCCACGGCGCGGGCGGACACGATGTGATGGAAGCATCGGCCACGGCGCTCCGGGCCGTTTGCCAGACGATTGCCCGTTACGGCACTACCTCGTTTTTGCCGACCACCGTCACCGCCAGCACTGCCGAGACCTGTGCAGCGCTTGAAGGCTTGGCTCGCGAAATCAAAGAACGGAAGAATGCGAATTCCAAAGAAGCATCGGCCGAGCCCCTGGGCTTCCACCTCGAAGGACCCTTTATCAGTTGCGCGCGGCGCGGCGTTCATCTCCCTGCGCATTTGGCTGCGCCGTCGGTGTCCACGTTCGAGAAACTCCTGGGCGCCGCTGGTGGTGCTGTGCGCCTTCTTACACTGGCCCCTGAATTGCCGGGCGCATTGGAACTGGTCGCTGCAGCCCGAAAACGTGGTGTGCAAGTTGGCATGGGACATACCGACGCAACCTTTGAGCAAACACGCGCAGCAATTGTCGCCGGGGCACGCCACGCAGTACACGTATTCAATGCGATGCGGCCTTTTTCTCACCGCGAAACAGGTGTCATCGGAGCGGTCTTGACTTCAGATGAAGTCACCGCGGAATTGATCGCTGATGGCGTGCATGTGGATGATCCGGCAATTCGCGTCCTGCTTGCTTGCAAAGGAATCGAAAAAACGGTGCTGGTCAGCGACGGTACCGCGGCAACCGGAATGCCGGACGGAACCTACAAGCTCGGCCCTTTTGAAGTGACGGTCGCGCAGGGAGTGTGCCGTAATACAGAGGGCAAGCTTGCCGGCAGCACATTGACGCTGGATCGCGCGCTGCGTCACATGGTTGCTCTGGGAGTTTCCGTGCGCGACGCGGTCCGCATGGTTACGTTCAACCCCGCGCAGTTTCTGGGCATCCAGAAGCAGAAAGGCGCAATCGCGCCAGGAGCCGATGCGGACCTTGTCCTGCTGGATGAAAACTTGAACGTCACGCAGGTCTTCACGCGCGGCGCCAGTTTGCGCAACTGACGCCGGCGCGTGCTTCGGCGTCTACTTGTAAACCGGGAAGGCCGGCCGTTTCGGCTTGGGCAAAGGATTCTTCTTCAATTCATCGAGCACGTACTGTACCGCGCGCTCGAGTTGCGCATCCCGCCCCTGCCGCCACTCGTTGGGAAGCAGATCCACTTCGATATCCGGCGGCGTTCCATAGTTTTCCACATCCCACTCGCCTTTTAGATTGAAGAAAGCGACACGCGGCGCGGTGACGCCTCCGCCATCCATCAACGTCGGATAATCGTAGATTCCCACCAAGCCGCCCCAGGTGCGCTTGCCGACGAGCGGTCCGAGTTTGCGGGTACGGAAGTACCAAGGCATGGCGTCGCCGCCCGACCCCGCGTACTCGTTGATAATCATCGCGCGCGGCCCGTAAATCGAGCCGAGCGGGGTCGTAAAGATCTCGCCCTCCCGCGTGTGCCAGTAGTTCATCAAAGGACGATTCAGGGCATCGATGATGTAGTCCGCCGCCGTGCCCCCGCCATTGAAGCGCTCGTCGGCAACGACGCCTTCCTTGTCCAATTGGGAGTAGTAGTAGCGCTGAAAATTTGTGAATCCAGCGCCCGCAGTATTCGGCAAGTAGAGGTAAGCCACGCGCCCGCCGGAAAGCTGGTCAACCTTGCGCCGGTTGTCTTCCATCCAGGCGCGCAGGCGCAGGGCCCCTTCGTTGGCGATCGGAACCACCGTCACTTCCCGGCTTCCTGTACCGTCGGACGCGGGCCCGACCTTCAGCAGAGTCTGCTTCCCGGAGGTCGATTCGAAAAAGCTGTAGAGATTATCCGAAGATTTCAGGTCGCGGCCGTTCACCGCGAGCAAGAACTCGCCTGGTTGTACGTTCACGCCCGGCTGGGTGAGCGGCGCCGTCAGCTCCGGATTCCAGTTTTCGCCGTCGTAGACTTTCTTGAAGCGGTAGCGGCCATTGGCGACCTCATAATCGGCTCCCAGCAATCCGCCAGGCACGCTGGGAACCGTGGGGCTATCGCCGCCACCGACGTTGTGGTGGCCAACCGACAGGTTGGAAAGCATTTCCGCGAACACCGCATTGAGGTCTTCGCGGCTCACTACGCCTGCCAGGTATTTTTCATACTTGGCTTTGGTCGCCGCCAGGTTAACTCCGTGCAAGCCCGGATCGTAGAAGAAATCACGCTGGATGCGCCAAATTTCGTTGAACATTTGCCGCCATTCAGCGGGCGGATCCACGTAAATCTCCATGGCGGCGAGGCTGATCGCTCCATCCCCTGGACGGGGCGCCTGGGCCGTGGGCACGATGGCCCAGGCCTGGCCGCGGCGGAACAGCACTTTCGACCCGTCACGCGAAACGCTGAAGGAATTGATTCGCTCCAATAGCGTTTCCGGCTTGCGTCCGGCAAAATCGAATTTGTAGAGTGTGGCGTTTCCGCCGGGCTGGTCCGCCGCTGCCGCGCCGCTTGCGGGAATCACTTCCGCGGCAAATAGCGTGCCCGCCTTGCCCGCGGCCAGAGAAGAATAGTTCCGCGAGGCAAACGGCAGAGCCAGGATTCGCTGGCCAATTCCCTCGAAATCAATTTTGACCTCTACTTTGTCGTCCTTTTTCGCATTCGCGGCGTCGGGCTTTTTCTCTGCTTCTACTTTTTCCTCGTCGCTTTCCGGGGCCAGGGGCGACGGCAGATCCTTGCGCAGCACGGCAAGATAGACGCTGCTGGTTACAGTGCGATCAAACGCAGACATATCCAGCCACGAAGCCGTCGGCCCGTAGTTTGTGCTGGCCGTAAAGTAAAGATATTTCCCGCTGCCGTCGAAAACAGCGTTCCGGCAATCACTCAGGCCATCGGTCAGTTGCTGAGCTTTTCCGGTGTCGAGCGAATAAACGAACACCGCGCGCAGATGATTGCGCAGTGACTTCGTGTAGGTGATCCATTTGCTGTCCGGCGACCAGGATGGATTGAGCACGCGGAACGGCGTTTCATAGGTGTTGGAATCCACCCGGGTGGCCGTGCCCTTTTCCACGTCCGCAAACCACACACTCAGGCGCTTGTCGTGAAACGTGATCTTCTTTCCGTCAGGAGACCACACCGGAGAGTAGTAGAACGATGGTCTGTCTTCGATCTTGACCTTGCGCACGTCCCCCAGCCCGTCCTGCGACCGGATGTGCAGCATGTACTCGCCCGACTCGTCGGAAAAATAGGCTACGGACTTTCCATCCGGGGACCAAGCCGGGTCGCGTTCCGCCACACCCGGCGTGCGCGTCACGTTGCGGATATCTCCCTTTTTCGCGGGCACGGTGAATATGTCACCACGCGATTCAAAGACGGCGCGAACGCCGGTAGGAGAAACCTCAAAATTTGAGATCCAACGGGCGGCGCGTTCGAAGTGCGGGCGAACCTCGGGAAAATCTCCCGCCGCGCGAATTCGCACAGGCTTGGCGTCGCCTGTCTTTATGTCCAGCAGATAGATCGCCCCCGCGCGGGCAAACACGATCGCTCCCGCTCCCGCGGATGCCGAGCGAATATCGTCGGTCGTGTACTTGGTGACCTGTGTGACCTTCCTGGCGCCGGTGTCATACGCAAAGATGTTGAAAATCCCGGCACGGTCGGAAACGAAGTACACCGTATTACCCATCCACATCGGGAAGTGGTCATTGGCATTAGTCCGGGGAATTTCTTCCACAGTGGAATCGGAAAGCTTGGCCAGCCAGATCTTCGTCGCCCGGCCACCCCGGTAGTTGCGCCAAACGTTGAAAGCCGGAGCCAGCGGGGTATAGGCGACGCGCGCTCCATCCGGAGACATGGAGCCGGTGTGTCCCATGGGGAGCGGTAGTTCCTCCGGCAATTCACCAGCCGGTGAGACTGCAAACAAACGCTGCGCTGGACCTGTACTCAGGCGCGGGGAGCGGAAAAGAATGCGCTTGCCGTCCGGCGTCCAGCCAACCACGCGATCGGGCCCAGGATGATAGGTAACGCGCTTGGGCACGCCGCCTTCTGCGGGAACAACATAAACATCGGTGTTGCCGTCGTACTGTCCTGAAAAGGCGATCCACTCTCCATCGGGCGAAAACGCAGGGTCAAGCTCCTGGCCCGGGAAGGACGTGAGCCGGCGGGCCTCGCCGCCGGAGCGGCTCACCGTCCAGATATCGCCGCCATAGGTGAAGGCAATTCGCGTTTGGCTCACGGCCGGTTGCTGAAAAGGCATCGGAGAATCGGGCGACTGGGCACTTACCGGGAGACCTGCAACACAGAGAGTGAAAAAGAGAAAAATCTTCCGCATTGGAATACTCCTTAGGGTTTGGGCAACGGAGACTCAAGCGCAAGATGAACCAACTTGCCGCTGCGCAGGCCTACACTACGCCTGCCAAGGCGATTGAGCAAGCGAGCGCAGACTGCCAGACCGCGCTTCACACCACCGCTCAAGCCGCGAGACAAGGTTCTCTGCGAAACAGCGTTCTGCCGAGGCCTGCCTTTGGCCGAAACATCTCGACGTCCCACATCCCTTTCGATTTTCGGCATGCCCCCCCTCCCCTATTTGGAGTGATCGTTTTGACTGGAAGCGAGTTACGCAAAACCCGCAGGGCAACGTGTTGACGGGTTTGGACTTGAAGCCGCGCAGAATCAGTTCGTTCCGCGGGGAGACGTGCTGTTCGATGCAGGAGTTGTGGGCCCGCCGAAAAAAAAACGCGCACGCAAGTGTGAAGTGCGCACCGCCAAACGACTTGGCGAAAAGGCGTTTGGCAAGTGCGGTAAACAGGAGAGTTGGCAGGCGCAAAAGTGCAAGTGCGGGAGCTAAAGGGCTTAGGGAAAGCCGGGGAACCGTGTCGAAGGCGTTGAAAACAATCACACCGTATATTAGCAAATAGTTTACGACCTGTCAAGCGCAATCTTTCCGCTGGCCCGCCCGCTGCCGCAGCCGCGCAGCGGCGAAAGACTTCAGGCCGGGGCGAAGCCCCGGTCTCCGGTCCCGGCCCTGGCTAAGCCCCGCAGGGGCGGCACAAGCTGTCGCGTCTGGACCGAATCCTCTTTCGCCCCTTGCAGGGCTATTTCAATGCCGTGGGACCGGACACCGGGGCTTGCGCCCTGGCCTTTAGATTCTTTTGCCCCTTCGGGGCTCCCGCATTGCCGCTGAGCGAACACTTTCACTCCTCGGGGGCTGGCCCAATGCCCTTGGGCGAACACTCGCCCCCCGCAGGGCGGCGCAATGCCGGTGGGGCAGACGGGGTTGGTTTGAGAGCACGATTCGTGCGCTCAAGCCGCGAGCCACGGCTGTGAGAAATGACGGCTACCGGTTCAGCGGGATTTTCAGTTCTTCCGACAGCTGATAGGGGTCAAAAGGGCTGGAAGCGAAGTAGCGGCCGCCCACGCAAAGGGTGGGGACCTTGCGCTTTCCGTGGTTTACGCGGATAACCAGGTCAGCGGCTTCCTGATCCTCATCAATATTCACTTCTTTGAAGGCAACGCCGCGTTCGCTCAGGAATTGCTTCGCGCGCCGGCAATCCCCGCACCACGGCGACGTAAACATTGTGATTTCTGCCATAGCGATCGATTGGATGAAGCGAGGCGAGGAATGGATTCCATCCGCGGGGTACCCTATCAGGGTGCTGAAAAACTCCCTGAGGTGTCAGTTCTGGGACTTTTTCAGCGTCCTGCTAGTGGTCGGAAGTGGCGCCACCGTGCTCGGAAATCTGGCAACGCAGTTCCGCGCGAGCCAGCGCTGCCGCCGCGCGGTCCCAATCGATTCCCGGAGTGCCCGGCTGGCCCAGCCTCTTCCGAGCGCGCTCCAAGGCAGCCCGGGCGCGTTCCCGGTCAATCTGGTCGGCGCGCTCGCCCACTTCGGCCAGCACGATGACGCGGTCCGGCAAGACTTCCGCGTAGCCCTGGATAATCGCAACGTGCTCGACCCGGCCCCCCTGGCTGAAGCGCAAATCGCCGACTCCCAATGCGGTGAGCAGCGGGGCATGTCCCGGCAAGATGCCGAGATAGCCCTTGCTCGCCGGAATCTGCACCTGGTCCACTTCTTCGTGGACCAGTTCGTGATCAGGCGTGACCACGTTCAGAGTCAGCTTGTTGGGCAGTCCGCTCATCGTTACGCCTTGGCCAGTTCCGCGGCCTTCTCCAACACTTCTTCGATGGTGCCGACCATGTAAAACGCCTGCTCCGGCACATCATCGTGCTTGCCTTCGGCAATTTCCTTGAACCCGCGGATGGTGTCTTCGGTCTTCACGTACTTGCCCTTGTAGCCGGTGAATTGCTCGGCCACAAAGAACGGCTGGGAGAGGAACTTCTGGATCTTGCGGGCGCGCGCTACGGTCAGCTTGTCTTCGTCGGAAAGCTCTTCAATGCCGAGAATGGCGATAATGTCTTGCAGGTCCTTGTAGCGCTGCAAGATGGACTTCACCTGGCGCGCGACGTTGTAGTGCTCAGCGCCCAGGATGCGCGGGTCCAGAATGCGCGAATAGCTGGCCAGCGGATCGACTGCGGGATAAATGCCCAGTTCGGCCACCTGGCGGCTCAGGTTAGTGGTCGCGTCCAGGTGGGTAAACGTAGCCGCGGGCGCCGGATCAGTGTAGTCGTCAGCAGGCACGTAAATCGCCTGTACTGAGGTGATCGACCCCTTCTTGGTGGAGGTGATGCGCTCCTGCAATTCGCCAATTTCCGTATTGAGGTTCGGCTGGTACCCCACGGCGCTGGGCATGCGGCCCAGCAACGCGGATACCTCCGAACCGGCTTGCACGAAACGGAAAATGTTGTCAATGAAGAGCAGCACGTCCAGACCTTCGGTATCGCGGAAGTATTCCGCGACGGTCAATCCGGTGAGGCCCACGCGCAAGCGCGCGCCAGGCGGCTCCGTCATCTGGCCGTAAATCAAAGCCGCGCGGGACTTGGCTGGGTCCTTGATATTCACGACGCCGGATTCCTGGAATTCCAGCCACAGGTCGTTGCCTTCGCGGGTGCGTTCGCCTACCCCGGCAAACACCGAAACGCCGCCGTGCTTCATGGCGACGTTGTTGATCAGCTCCATGATGAGCACGGTCTTGCCTACTCCCGCGCCGCCGAACAAGCCAATCTTGCCGCCCTTCAAGAAGGGCTCGATCAAGTCAATAACCTTGATGCCCGTTTCGAACATTTCAAGCGTCGTTGATTGCTCTTCCAAGGTGGGGGCATTGCGGTGAATCGGCAGGCGATGTTCTGCATTGACCGGGCCGAGCTTATCCACCGGTTCGCCAAGCACGTTCATCACTCGACCCAACGCGGCACGGCCCACCGGCACGCTGATCGGAGCGCCTTCGTCAACCGCTTGCATGCCGCGGACCATACCCTCGGTAGGCTTCATGGCCACGCAACGCACACGGCCCTCGCCCAAGTGCTGCTGTACCTCCGTAACCACGTCCAGGGGCTCAGGCACATCGAACCCGTTGCTGTTGATGCGCACGGCATTGTAAATCTGCGGCAGGTGCCCATCCGCAAACTGCACGTCCACCACGGGACCGATGATTTGCACGACTGTTCCGGTGTTGCTCGCCATCGCTCTCTCCTGATTCCTTCGCTACTGCGCAGCAGCCGCGCCGCTGACCACTTCGATGATTTCCTTGGTGATGGCCGCTTGCCGCACCTTGTTCATGTGCAGGGTCAGGCGGTCAATGAGTTCCGCCGCGTTCTTGGTGGCTGAGTCCATCGCCGTCATCTGCGCGGCGTTGAATGCAGCATAGGTCTCCAGTAACGCGCGGTGCACCTGGGTTTCCACATAACGGGGCAGCAGTTTCCCGAGCATCTCCGAAGCCGGCTCTTCGTAGATGTAGTCCACGCAGGTACCGCCGATTTCGTGCGGCTCTGCCCGATTGCCTGCCAGTTCGCCGGCGTCAATCGGCAGGACTTTTTCGACAATCAGCCTTTGCGACAGAACGCTCTTGAACTCGTTGAAAATCACGTAAACCGCATCGACCTCGCCCGCGGAATACTGCTCGATCACTTTCGCCGCAATTTTCCTGGCATTCTCGAAGGTCATGCGGCTGTAGATGTTAACCGCCTCGCCCGCGAATTCCACATTGCGCTTGCGCAGCGCGTCGCGGCCTTTCTTGCCCACCGGTACAACCTTCAGCGCTTTCCCCGCATGCTCGCGAAGGAACTCATACGTGCGGCGCAGCACATTGGTGTTGAACGCTCCGCACAAGCCTTTATCGCCTGTCACCACGATCGCCAGAATGCGCTTCTCGGGCCGCTTGGCCAGCAGCGGGTGTTCCGGGTTGCTCGCGCGCGACATCGCCGAAGCCAGCAGGCTGGTCATCTGCCGGGCATAGGGCCGGGCCGCCATCATGTTTTCCTGGGCGCGCCGCAGCTTGGCCGCGGCGACGAATTTCATCGCGCGGGTAATCTGCTGGGTGTTCTTCACCGAGCGGATGCGGCGTCGAAAATCAATGAGTGTTGGCATTCAGCTCTTCTTGGCTGGTTCCCGTTCCTAGTTACCGCTCCCGAACTTTTCCTTGAACGCGTCGAGCGCCGCCTTCATGTCGGCTTCGGTCTCGTCGTCAATTTTCTTCTTGTCGGCGATCTTCTTCAGCAGGTTCGGATAGTTCGTTTCGACGAACGTGTACATTTCGCGCTCGAACCGCCGGCATTCCGCCACCGGAGCGCCATCCATGTAGCCCTTGGTGCCGGCGTAAATAATCATCACCTGGCGTTCCACCGAAAGCGGCACGAACTGATCCTGCTTGAGCACTTCGGTCAGGCGCTCGCCCTTGGAAAGCTGGGCTTGCGTAGCCTTATCCAATTCGCTGCCGAACTGCGCAAAGGCGGCAAGCGAGCGGTACTGGGCCATATCCAGGCGCAGCGAACCGGCCACCTGGCGCATGGCCTTGATCTGGGCATTGCCGCCTACGCGGCTCACGCTGATGCCCACGTTCACCGCGGGACGGATGCCGGAGTTGAACAGGTCGGCTTCCAGATAAATCTGCCCGTCCGTAATCGAAATCACGTTGGTCGGAATGTACGCGGAGACGTCTCCGGCCTGCGTTTCGATCACCGGCAGCGCGGTCAGCGAACCGCCGCCCAGGTTATCGTTCAGCTTCGCGGCGCGCTCCAGCAAGCGCGAGTGCAGATAGAACACATCGCCGGGGAAAGCTTCGCGGCCGGGCGGGCGACGCAGCAGTAGCGAGATTTCGCGGTAACTTTGCGCGTGCTTGGAGAGGTCGTCGTAGAAGCAGACCGCGTGTTTGCCGTTGTCGCGGAAATACTCGCCCAGCGCGCATGCGGCAAACGGGGCGATGTATTGCATGGAGGCCGGCTCCGAGCCGGAAGCCGCGACCACGATGGTGTAATCCATGGCACCGGCATCGGTGAGGGCCTTGATCACCTGCGCGATCGTCGAGCGCTTCTGCCCGATAGCGCAGTAGATGCAAATCATGTTCTGGCCCTTCTGGTTGATGATGGTGTCCAGAATGAT
>CAZCNH010000016.1:29119-57175 GCA_964500065.1 uncultured Acidobacteriaceae bacterium | reverse complement strand
TGCCGATCTGGCCCACGGTGGCCATGCAATCCACATGGAACTTGCGCACTTCACCCGAGGGCAGTTTCACCAGCGCAAAGTCGCCTTCTTTGCTGAGCAACTGCGCTGCAGCGCCCGCGGTGCGCACCACTTGGCCACCCTTGCCTGGATACAGTTCCAGGTTGTGGACCATGGTGCCCGGAGGAATGTTGCGAATGTGCAACGCGTTTCCGGGCAGGATGTCGGCGCCCTCGCCGGTCTGCACCGTTGCGCCCACTTCCAGGCCCACCGGGTGCAGGATGTAGCGCTTTTCGCCGTCGGCGTAGTGTAGCAATGCGATCAGCGCGGAACGGTTCGGATCGTATTCCACCGCCGCCACCTTCGCAGCCACTCCCGGCTTATCGCGGCGAAAATCGATCACGCGATAGTTGCGCTTGTGTCCGCCGCCGCGGTGCCAGGAGCTGATTTCGCCCTGGTTGTTGCGGCCGCCGGAACGCTTCTTCGGTTCGATCAGCGACTTCTCCGGAGTGTCCTTGGTGATCTCACTGCGATCGAGCACCGTCAGGAAACGCCGTGACGCGGTATAGGGCTTGAAACTTTTCAGTGCCATCGTTCCTTACCTCGAACTGCCGCCGCCGATCCCCGGGCGGGCTGATGCTTACAGGTTCTCTGCGAACTCCACGGTCTTCGAATCCTTGGTCAGCTTGACGTAAGCTTTTTTCCAGTCGTTGCGGTAACCTTCGGCGCGCCCGCGGCGGCGCAGCTTTCCGAAAAAGTTGGCGGTGCGCACCGAGTCCACCTTCACTTCGCGCTTCTTCGGGTCCTTATTGAAAATCTTCTCCACCGCCTGCGCGATTTCGGTTTTTGTCGCGCCCACCGCGACCTCGAAGACCAGCGTTCGCTGGGTCTCTTTCACGCCCAGGCCCTTTTCGGTAATGATGGGCCGGCGAATCACCTGGAATACCGTTTTCGACATGGCCTATTCCTTCTTCGCTTTCCGCGGCTTTTTCGGAGCGGCCGCCGCAGGAGCATTGGCAATCTGCACATACGGCGCATCCACCTTGGGCGCGAGCGAGGCGCTCAACTTCAACGCCGCATCCTTGGAAACCACCAGGCGGTCGTGCCGGATCAGGTCGTAGGCCTGCAGATCCCGGGGACGCACCAGCTTCACGCCTTCCAGGTTGCGGCTGGCCAGTTGCAGGTTGTGGTTCTCGCCCGCATCCACCAGCAAGGTGGTCTTGCTGCCGCCATCCAGCCGCGAAAGCGCGGCGCGAAAGGCCTTGCTCTTGTGCGATTCCAGCGACCACGCATCCACCACGACCAGTTTTTCTTCCGCCAATTTCGAGGAAAGACCGGAACGAAGCGCCCCCACCACCATTTTCTTCGGCAGCGCATAGCCGTATTTCCGCGGGCGCGGCCCGTGCACCGTGCCGCCCTTGCGCCACAACGGCGAACGAATCGAGCCGACGCGCGCCCGGCCGGTGCCCTTCTGCCGCCACAGCTTGCGGCCCGAGCCCGCCACCTCCGAGCGTTCCTTCACCTTGTGCGTACCGGCGCGCAGCGAATTCAGGTACCAGCGCGAAGCTTCATGCAGCAGGTCCTGATTGACCCGCGCGGCAAACACAGCGTCGGCCAGTTCCACTTCGCCGACTTTCTTGCCTTCCAGATTTTTCACTTCCACGACGGCCATAGCTCTCTGCCTTTCGGTCTCTTACTTCGCTGATTTCGCCTTGCGGATCGTGATGTAAGCGCCATTCGGGCCCGGCACCGAACCCAGCACCAGCACCAGGTTTTCTTCCGCGTCTACTTTCACCACGCGCAAATTCTTCGCGGTTACCTTCACATTGCCCATGTGGCCGGGAAAGTGCTGTCCCTTCCACACCCGCGAGGGAAACGAACTGGCGCCGATGCCGCCCGGAGCGCGGTGAAACATCGAACCGTGCGTGGCGTCGCCGCCGCGGTAGTGCCAGCGCTTCACGCCGCCGGCGAACCCGCGGCCCTTGCTCACCCCGCTGACATCCACAAACTCGCCCGCTTTGAAATTGTCGGCCAGCACGCGGTCGCCCACCTTGGTTTCATCCCCCGCGGCTTCCAGACGAAATTCACGCAGCAGGCGCATAGGGGGCACATCCGCTTTTTTGTAGTGACCCTTCATCGGCTTGGTGACGCGCTTCTCGTTGATGAACTCCACCAGGCCCAGTTGCACAGCCTCGTAGCCATCCTTGGCCGCATTGCGGCGCTGCACCACCACGCACGGCCCGGCCTGCAACACGGTACACGGCACCACGCTGCCGTCTTCTTCGAACACCTGGGTCATGCCCAGCTTGATTCCCAAAATCCCGTTGACTGCCATGTTCATTCACTCCGTTGCGGCGCGGCCTCCGCGTCCGCGGTACCTCGGTTATTTCCCGTGACCGAAAGCCTTGATCTCCACGTCCACGCCCGGCGGCAGGTCGAGCTTCATCAGCGCGTCCACCGTGTCCGGTGTCGGCTCGAGAATGTCAATCAGCCGCTTGTGCGTGCGCATTTCGAACTGTTCGCGCGATTTCTTGTCCACGTGCGGCGAACGCAGCACCGTGAACCGGTTGATTACCGTGGGCAGGGGAATCGGCCCGGCAACATCCGCGCCGGTCCGCTTGGCCGTGTCCACGATCTCGCGCGTCGATTGATCGAGCACGCGGTGGTCATACGCTTTCAGTCGAATGCGAATTTTTTCGCCAGTCATATGTGTTTACTCGATGATATCGGTCACGGCGCCGGCGCCGACGGTGTGGCCGCCTTCGCGGATGGCGAAGCGCAAGCCCTTTTCCAGCGCCACCGGGGTGATCAACTCGATGTCCATGCTGGCGTTGTCTCCGGGCATCACCATTTCCACTCCTTGCGCCAGCTTCACCGATCCGGTCACGTCCGTGGTCCGGAAATAAAACTGCGGCCGGTACCCGGTAAAGAACGGCGTATGCCGCCCGCCTTCTTCCTTGGTCAGAATGTACGCTTCCGCCTTGAACTTGGTGTGCGGCGTGATCGACCCCGGCTTGCACAACACCTGCCCGCGCTCCACATCCTCTTTTTCCGTCCCGCGCAGCAGCAGCCCCAGGTTGTCTCCGGCGATCCCTTCGTCCAGCAGCTTCTTGAACATTTCCACCCCGGTCACAACCTTCTTCTGCGTCGGCCGGAACCCTACGATCTCCACTTCTTCGCCCACCTTCACCTTGCCGCGCTCCACGCGCCCGGTCACCACCGTGCCGCGCCCGGAAATCGAAAAAATGTCCTCCACCGGCATGGCGAACGGCTTATCCACATCGCGCTGCGGCAGCGGCACATACCGGTCCACTTCCGCCATCAACTGGTCGATCGTCGCTTCCCACTTCGCTTCCCCGTTCAGCGCCCCCAGCGCGCTGCCCCGCACCACCGGAATCTCGTCTCCGGGGAACTGGTAGGTCTTCAGCAACTCGCGCACTTCCAATTCCACCAGCTCCAGCAATTCCGGGTCTTCCACCGAATCGCACTTGTTCAGGAACACCACGATGAACGGCACACCCACCTGCCGCGCCAGCAGAATGTGCTCGCGCGTCTGCGGCATCGGCCCGTCGGTCGCCGCCACCACCAGGATCGCCCCGTCCATCTGCGCCGCCCCGGTGATCATGTTCTTCACGTAGTCGGCGTGCCCCGGACAGTCAATGTGCGCGTAGTGCCGGTTCGGCGTCTCGTACTCCACGTGCGCCACCGCAATGGTGATCCCCCGCTCCCGCTCTTCCGGAGCGTTATCAATCGAATCAAACGCCCGGAACTGCACCTTCGGGTTGTGCTTGCTGAGCACCTTGGTGATCGCCGCCGTCAGCGTCGTCTTCCCGTGGTCAATGTGCCCGATCGTCCCCACGTTGACGTGCGGCTTACTCCGTTCAAATTTCTCCTTCGCCATGTTCGCGTAACCTCGTCAGTTTCTCTGCTTGCATCGAACGTTTCGAACTTATCTAAACCCCTTCGCCCGCCGCCCGGCGAGCTGAGGCCAAACTGGAGCGGGGGACGGGATTCGAACCCGCGACCAGCGGCTTGGAAGGCCGCGACTCTACCGCTGAGTTACCCCCGCGAATCCCCGACCTGTGAACCTGGAGCCTGGGACCGGGATTGAACCGGTGACCTCGTCCTTACCAAGGACGCGCTCTACCATCTGAGCTACCCAGGCCCGAACTCATGTCCCGGTCCCGACTGCTTCCGGCGACAGCCCTTCCCGCAGACGCAAATCGAAAAATTCCGACGCGCCAAGTCCTGCCAAGTTTTTCCAGGACGCTTCCGGACTACCTCAGAGGCCCTCAGAGGCTACAACATGCGCACCGGCGAAGTGGTGGACGGGGGAGGATTCGAACCTCCGTAGCCCGCA
Source organism: uncultured Acidobacteriaceae bacterium (assembly GCA_964500065.1). Taxonomy (GTDB): domain Bacteria; phylum Acidobacteriota; class Terriglobia; order Acidiferrales; family UBA7541; genus CAZCNH01. The sequence continues at coordinate 52,818 of CAZCNH010000016.1, read as the reverse complement.
AGGAGCGGCAGATTTACAGTCTGCTGGTTTTAGCCACTCACCCACCCGTCCGTCTGCGCACCCCTTACCTGCCACATCTTGGAGGCACATCCAAACGGCACAAAGCCGCCACAATGAGAATATCACACCAAATACAAAAAGGGCTCGTTCATACAGACACCAGCCCGACGTGTTCATCTCATTTCAAAGCCGTCCGCAACCTCACTGCCTTCCCGAGGATTCGGAATTTCCTAATCTCAAACTCAGCTGGCGGAGGGATTTGAACCCACGACCCTCTGATTACAAATCAGATGCTCTACCAACTGAGCTACGCCAGCACTGTCGAAACCCTAAGAATGTATCATGTACGGCCCTGGGGTTGCAATAGGGCGATTCTGGCGCCTTGGGGCACCTTGTGTCCCCGGGTCCTTCAGCCTGGGGACCGCGCAAATACGTGACAAATGGCCACTTCCCCGGGTAGGCTTACGCGTCCAGCGTTAAATATATGTTGCATGCGGCGCATGGACATGGAGCGCTCTTCAACCCATGTCATGAAACGACTTCTGATTATCGTCCTCCTGCTGGCCGTGCTCGGCGCCGTCGTCTATCGGCTGACGAAAAAACACCAGCCTGCTCCTTCCGGGGAAGTCGCCGAAATTTTTTCCGCAGTCCCTTCCGGCGCAGTGGCCATTGCCTATGTGGATTTGAGCGGCTTGCGTAACTCGGCGTTCTGGCAAAAGACCATTGCTCTGTTCCCCGAGCAGGAACGCGATCCGGAGTTCAAGCGGTTTGTGGTTGAGGCAGGTTTCGATTACGAGCGCGACTTAGACCGCGTCGTCATCGGATGGCGGCTGATGAAAGACAATCAGTTGCAGGTTACCGCCATTGCCGATGGCCGCTTCGATCGCGCAAAGCTTCGCGCGTACGCGCAACGCCATGGAAGTATCGAAATACGAGATGGCGCCGAAACTTTTCTGTTCGACGGGGAGAAACGCCGCCCGGTTCGTCTGCGGTTCCTGACCGATACGCGCGTGGCGCTCACCGAAGCCGGCGTTGAAGATACGCCGGCGGAAGCGGGCGCGAAGAGTCCTCTGGACAAGAGCATGGCCGGGCAAGTTGCGGCGGTTTCCGGAGCGACAATCTTCACAGTGATTCGCGTAGAAGCCCTGCCCAAAATGCGCGGCGGCGCAACCGGACCCTTCGATTCCTTGCAAGACCTGCGCGGCACGGTGGATTGGCTCACCCTCGCGGCGCGCCCCGAGGGCGCCCGCCTGCGCGTGCAATTGCAAGGGCAAGCGCCGTCGACATTCAAGGCCATGCAGGCAGGGATTCTGCTGGATGGCTTCAAGCTGTTTGCCACTTCCGCTTTGCGCAATGCAAACACAGGAACTGACCTGGGCGAGCAAGAACGGGAAGCCTTGCTTGACTTGCTGGAAAGGACGCAGATCATCCGCGAAGGCGCTTGGTTACGGGCCCGGTTTGAACTGACGCACGAGCTTATAAAGCGCTTGGTGAAGCAAGAGAGGAATGATACCAGAAGGAAGACTTCAATCGGCCGATGAACCGTTGCGAAGGTAACGCCACGGGTTCACCGGTGCGCCATTGGAGCGAATCTCGTAATGAACGTGCGGCCCGGTGGCGCGGCCGCTGTTTCCCACAAAACCAATCACGTCGCCGCGATTCACCTGCTGTCCCACCTGCACCTTGAAGCCAGAAAGATGGCCATACCAGGTGGACAGCGAGAAACCATGATCAATCACAACCAGTTGGCCGTAGCCGGCGCGCGTTTCCACGGCCACCACCAGACCGTTGGCCGTGGCCCGTACGGGGGTGCCATAGTCGGTTGAAATATCGATCCCGGCGTGAAAAGCGCCCTCACCGCTGAAGGGATCAAGGCGCTCACCAAAGCTTCCGGTAATGCCGCCGATGGCAGGCCACGCAGAGGGCATATAGGTGAGATCTTCAAATCCGCGGCCGGGCATCAACCGCACCCCTTGCGCCACTAAGGCAACTGCTGAGGCGTTGCGGACCAGAAAGTTGAACTGATCAATGGATTTCTGGAACCCCGTTTCGGTGGTGGATTCAATGTTGGAGGCATCCACCAGCCCAAACGGGGTCTGCCGGAAGCGCATGATGCCGTAGCTCATGGCCACTTCAGTCGCAAGCGATTGCAGGGAAGAAAGGCGCTGGTTGCTGTCCTTTACCATTTCCTGCAGCGTGCTGAAGCGGCGCTTCAGGTTGTCCTGTTCCTGTCGCAGGGAGTTGTATTTCTCGGCCTTCCACAACATGCGCGTATAAGAAGCGACACCAGCAAAGATGGTGATCCCGCCAACCAGAGCCAAAGCAAGAAAGGCATGAAGCGCATAGAACGGGATGCGCACTTTGCGCACCGTACCCTGGTTCCCTGCGGCCAGAACAAGTGTGTACGACTTCTTCATCTTCCCTCAGCCTCTTGCTTTATCGAGAAACCAGCCTACCATCTTGATTTCGTTGAACAATATGACTTTGGTCTTAGACCGCTCGTCCCCTGAGCGGAGCCCCAAAAACGGGGCAATGGCAATCCAATCGAACCGCGGAAGTGGTTCAATCCACCCGCAGTCTAAGTGCGGCACGGCCAACAGTCAAGTAAAAATCCCGTTAAACCTGTGCAAATCCTTTTCGTTCATTGGCTTGGCGATTGCCGTATACTCAAAAGGAACCCGGTTGAAGCGCCGCCATGCCATCTGCCTATTGCGAAGCTGAGATCGTTAGAAGAATTCAGCGCGCCCTCGAAAACTGCGCAACGCGGAAGCGCTCGGACCTTTTCGTGGGAATCGGCGACGACGCGGCTGTCCTACGCCTGGGACACAATCATTTTCAAGTTATCAGCACGGATGCCTTTTCCGAGGGCAGCCACTTCCTTTCCCCTGTCCACCGCCCTGAGGACGTCGGCTACAAAGCCCTTGCCCGTTCGGTAAGCGATTTGGCTGCCGTCGGCGCGGTTCCTTCCTTTTTCCTCCTGAATTTGTCCCTGCCGAGGAAATATGCAGGAGAGTGGCTGAAGCGGTTTCTGCGGGGGATGGCATCGGCCTCCCGCCGCTTCTCCATTCGTTTGATTGGCGGGGATACGACACGCCCGTTCAAACATCCCTTGTTTTCCGCTAACTTGACGGTGCTGGGCGTGACCGCCGGCTACCCTCCCGTTTTGCGCAGCGGCGCCCGGCCTGGTGATTCCATCTACCTCACCGGAAAAGCGGGCTCCGCCCAGGTCGGCCTGGAGCTAGTCCGGCGTAACTTTGGCAAAGCAAAGTGGTCCGCAAAGTACATGCAGAGGCATTTGCGGCCGGAACCGCGCTTACAGTTCGGGGAATGGCTTGCCCGGCAGCGCCTGGCGACCGCGATGATTGATACCTCGGATGGCCTCTCCAGCGACCTGAGGAATCTCTGTATCGCCAGCGCCGTTGGAGCGCGGGTGGATTGGGACTTGCTGCCCAAAGCCCCGATTCCACACCAGATGAAGATTGGCGCGCAAGCTGCGCAAAAAATATCCCTGCATGGCGGCGACGACTACGAGCTTCTGTTTACCGTGCCTCCAAACAAAACAAGAAAAATCCCGCAACGGTTCAACGATTTTTCCGTGACGTGTATTGGCCGGATTACCGCGGGAAAACGAATAGTTCTCGCAGGGAAGACTTCAGCCCGGCCGCTCTTTTCGATGGGCTGGGATCCGTTCTGCGGCAAGTGATCTTCTACTGGCGGATCGGCGGGGGTTGCCTGGGCGCCTTCGGGGCCGGGACCTTCGCGGGGTGATCCTCTTCCTCGGTCGGAGCGGTGTCCGGTGTATCCACGCGTACAGAGCGCGTCAGGGCCAGTTTTGAAAGCGGCTCGACGTTCGCAAAATCCAGCACTGGTTTCCCTTCGTGAGCGGCTTGCATGACTTCCAGCCAGATCGGCAGCGCGGCGCGCGACCCGGTTTCCTTGCTTCCCAGCTTGACGCTGTTATCGTCGAAACCTACCCAGACCCCGGCGGTGTAGGTGGGCGTAAATCCCACGAACCAAGCGTCGGAAAAATCATTGGTGGTTCCCGTTTTGCCGGCGGCGGGCCGTCCCAGCTGTTTGGCGCGCACCGCGGTGCCGAATTGCACGACTTCGCTGAGCATAGCCACCATCGTGCGCGCGGTCTCCGGCTTAACCACGTCGTGAACCGCCGGCTTGACTTCTTCGAGCAGCGACCCATCGTAGGTGGTCACGCGGCGGATTAGATGCGGCTCGATGCGGATCCCGTCGCTCGGGAAAACAGAAAACGCCGATGTCTGCTCAATCAAGGAAATTTCCGCGGCTCCGAGCGCCAGCGGCAGATAAGGCGGGAGGGCGCTGGAGATTCCGAAACGCTTTGCGGTCTCTACCACCCTGTCAATGCCGAGCTGCGCGGCCAATTTCACTGCGGGTACGTTGCGCGACCCAGCCAGGGCGCGGCGTAGCGTGATCGTGCCTTCATATTTTTCGTCGTAGTTGTGGGGTGAATATTCCTGTCCGCCGCTGAGCGTGGAGAACGGAGCATCCAGGATGGTGTCAAAGGGCGAATATCCGGATTCGATCGCCGTGGTGTAGACGTACGGCTTGAACGAACTGCCCACTTGCCGCAGAGCTTGCGTGGCGCGGTTGAATTTCGATTCGTCGAAGCTGTATCCCCCCACCATGGCCTTAATTTCGCCGGTGGCGTTTTCAACCACCACGATGGCGGCTTGCGCCTGCGGCTTCTGGGCCAGCTCCACTTGCGCTGTCACATCGGAGAAATCCCGGAGATAGACCAGCGCCAAATCGCCGACCTTCAACAGGTCCCTGGCCGAGGCTCGCTGCGTCCAGGCGTAGTTCTGCGGCGTAAGCAGCGCCCGGTACGGGCCGATTTTCAGAGTCGCGGATTTTTCGTCCACCGCCAGCACCAAGGCGTGAACGTAGGAGTCCTTTTCCAGCGGGCGTCGCCAGTCGTCATGCTGATATTGAGCGAGCGGACCCGCTTTCGCCGCCAGGATATTTTCCAGATGCCCGCGCCACCCGTGTCGTCGATCATAGGCATGCAATCCGTCTCGCAACGCATGACGAGCGGCGCGCTGAATCTTCGGATCCAGAGTGGTGAAAACGCGCAATCCTTTTTCGTGAACGGCTTCGGTGCCATACGTGCGTTCCAGGTGCTTGCGCACTTCTTCATTGAAATAGGCGGCTTGATCGTTGCGCGGCCGCTGCACATTCAGGCGCAGCGCGGAATCGATGGCCATGCGCGCTTCATCGTGCGAGATAACTCCTTCTTCTGCCATGCGGCGGAGAACAAGGTTTCTGCGGTTACGCGCGCGCTCCATATTAATCAGCGGCGAATAGATTGGGCCGCGAGCCATGCCCGCGAGCATCGCCGCTTCCCCGGCGGATAGCTGCGCTACCGTTTTCCCGAAATAAAATTGCGCGGCAGAACCAAACCCATAGTTCCCGTGGCCCAGATTGATTTGGTTGGCGTACAAAGCAAAGATCTGCGGCTTGGTATAGTAGCGCTCGATCTGCAACGCCAGCAGTGCTTCCTGGACTTTCCGCCGCAAGCTGCGGTCGGTGCGGTCAAGAAACAGGCCTCCCGCGAGCTGCATGGTCAGAGTGCTGGCGCCTTCGGTGACGCGAAGGTTCCGCGCGTTACGCCAGGCCGCTTGCAACACGCGCGGCAGGTCAATGCCCCAGTGCTGCTCGAAGTGCTGGTCTTCGGTAACCAGGACCGCGTCCTTGAGCAAGGTGGGAATCTGGTCGTAGGTGAGCAGCACTCGTCGCTGCAGGGCAAAACTGCCGACCACCGAGCCGTCGTCTCCATAGAGCTCGGTCACAATATTCGGCCGGTAGTCTTCAAGCGCGCGAACCTCAGGCAAATCCAGGGAGTACACAAAGAGAATCCCCAGGGCGGCGCCCATGATAATGGCAACCGCCAGGAGCGCCCCGAACGTAAGCCTGCCCACGTAGTGCCGCTCGCGGATTCTCTGAATCAGGCCGGGAGGTTCTACAATCGGCTGGGTAAAGCCGTCGGGCAGTGCATCTGGTTGATCCGGGCTGGCCATTGGATACGCCCCATTCTAACCTCAAGTCTGGGCTTTTGCTGCAAGGTGAAGGACTCTGCAACTTTTTGATGCAATCCCTTGCACATTTTGGGCACTGGGTGCATGATTTTGTCTGGCAGAGTTGAGCTTTCTCATTTATTTTCAATGATTAAGGGGAAGTTTGACCTGGTCTGCAACTTGCCCCTTTTGTTGTCTGGAAGCGCTAGGAACCTATCTGTTCTTGGAGAGCGAGTTGTCCTATAAAGAAGAAAAGGTAGTCATCTTGTGCGGCGGCCTGGGTACCCGGATGAAAGAGGAGACCGAGTACCGCCCAAAGGCGCTGGTGGAGATCGGTGGCCGTCCGATTCTGTGGCACCTGATGCGCAGCTACTACCATCATGGCTATCGCAAGTTCATTCTGTGCCTGGGCTACAAAGGCTCGATGATCAAGGACTACTTCCTGAATTACCAGGCCATGCAGAATGATTTCACGTTGCGGCTGCGCTCCGGCGCCAACCAGGTGTGGAACCACCGGGACGAAGTAGAAGACTGGGAAATCACCTTCGTGGACACCGGTCAGGATTCTCAAACCGGCGCGCGCTTGGCGCGAATTCAACACCATATTAAAGAAGACTACTTCCTCGCCAACTATAGCGACGGGCTTTCCGACATCAATATTGATGAGTTGGTGGCCTTCCACAAGCAAAAGGACAAAGTAGCGACGCTGTCCGGTTTCCATGCGCGCTCCCGCTATGGAGTGGTGCGCGTGGACGAGGAAGGCCTGGTGAACTACTGGCAGGAAAAGCCCATGATGCACGATCTGACGCCGGGCGGCTTCTTCGTCTTCAACCGGAAGATCTTTGATTACATCTCCACCGATCCGGCCTGCATTCTGGAACTGGCTCCCATGGAGAAGTTGTCCAAAGAAGGACAGTTGGCGCTTTTTCCGCACCACGGTTTCTGGTTCTGCATGGATACTTTCAAAGAGGCGCAAACCCTGAACGAAATGTGGAATTCCGGGCAGCATCCCTGGAAGAATTGGAAATAGGCCTGAAGATCGGAGCCCACCCGCAAAAATGAATCCCCAGTTCTGGAAACGGCGCAATGTCTTCGTCACGGGAGCAACCGGTCTGCTGGGCTCGTGGCTGACCCGGCGGCTGGTGGAAGCGGGCGCCAACGTCGTGTGCCTGATTCGCGACGCGGTTCCCCACAGCGAGCTGGCGCGTTCCGGGACCGCGGCGCGCGTGGTGACCGTGCACGGCGAGTTGGAAGACTATTTTACCGTTCTCCGCGCTATCAACGAATATGAAATCGAAAGCGTCTTTCACCTCGGCGCGCAGACCATTGTGGGCACGGCTGCCCGCTCGGTGCTCTCGACTTTCGAAGCCAATATCAAGGGCACTTGGAACATCCTGGAAGCCTGCCGCGCCTGCTCCAGACTGGTAAAACGCGTGGTGGTTGCCTCCAGCGACAAGGCCTACGGTTCCCACGCCGTGCTTCCCTACAACGAAGATGCGCCCCTGCAGGGCCGTTTCCCTTACGACGCTTCCAAGTCTTGCGCCGACCTGCTCTGTCACTCTTACTTTGAAACCTACCGTCTGCCGGTGGGAATCACGCGTTGCGGGAACCTGTTTGGCGGCGGCGACTTGAATTGGTCGCGAATTCTTCCCGGCACGATCCGGTCTGTCCTCGCCGGAGAGCGCCCCATTATCCGCAGCGACGGCAAGTATGTTCGCGATTATTTCTTTGTGGAAGATGCGGCTGAGTCTTACCTGCACTTTGCCGAGCAGTTGGACCGCGCCGAACTGCACGGCCATGCCTTCAATTTCGGCAACGAAAAACCCATCACTGTTCTCGATCTGGTCGGGCAGGTTCTGAAAGTCATGGGCCGGACCGATTTGCAGCCGGTCATTCTGAACGAAGCCAGCCATGAAATTCGGGAACAGTATCTGGATTGTACGAAAGCGCGTGAAAAACTGAACTGGCGCGCGCGCTATTCCCTGGAAGAAGGACTGGGGCGCACCGTGGCGTGGTACCGCGATTTCCTGAACGCGTCCCAGCCGGCCAAGACCTGACGCGAGCCTCGTGCGACCAACTATGGGTCCAACTCATACCGCCCCGGAACTCTCCGTGATTATTGTGGCGCTCGATGGCGGGCAGAACCTGCGCCGCTGCATCCAGGCCCTGCAGGCTCAGGCGTCGCCCCCGGCCATGGAGATCATCGTCGCGCTCGAATCCCGCTTGCATGAAGCGCAAATGGCGGAGCAATTTCCCCAGGTGGAATTCGTCTGGCCATCCCCGGGCCGGCATACGTTTGCCGAATTGCGCGCGGCAGGCGTGCGGATGTCTTCCGGGAAGATCGTGGCCATCACCGAAGACCAGTGCATTCCGCCCAGCGAATGGTGCGCAAACATTGTGGCCGCCCATCGCGCGCGGCCCAATACGGCCATCGGCGGTCCGGTGGATAAACAGGGCCGGGACTCGGCCTTGAACTGGGCCATCTATTTGCGTGAACTCGGTGTTGGCTACATGCCTCCGGTGCACGATGGGCATAGTCCCCAATTGACCGATTGCAACGTAACCTATAAGCGGGCCGCTCTGGATCAGTTTGCCGAAGTTTGGCGCAATTCCTTCCACGAGCCCAAAGTTCACGGGACCCTGGAAGAGCGCGGTGACCCGTTGTGGCTTTCCCCTGCCCTGCTTACGTTCCAGCAGCGCTCGTTTCAACTGCGGCCGGCTTTGCGCGAGCGCTACGAATTTGGGCGGCTTTACGGAGCGATGCGGGTGGCGAACGCGCCTTTGTCTCGCCGGCTGGTCATGGCCGGGGGAGCCTTGCTCCTGCCCTTTCTTCTCGTGGCGCGCGTATTTCTCGCCGCATTCCGCAAGCAGCGCCACCGCGCCCAATGTTTCCGCTCTGTTTTTTTTCTGCTGCTGTTTGCTGCGGTCTGGAGTTGGGGCGAACTGCTAGGCTATCTGACGGCGCAGCCGCCGGAAAACTGGCGCTCCGGCGAACGGGCGGTGTGATGCATGAATTTCAAAGGGCTTGAAATTCAGTGTCCCGCCTGTCACGGCGAGTTGGCTCCCGCCGGGGAAGATGCGCTGGTTTGCCAGCTTTGCCGCAAGAGCTACCCGGTAATTCTGGGAATCCCGGATCTTCGTCTGGAGCCCGATCCCTATATTGGATTTGCCAGCGAACGCGACAAGGTGGAAAAGCTTGCCGCGCGGTTCCACGAAATGGATTTCGAGAGTTTCGTGGATTTCTATTACAGCATCACCTCCGTTGTCCCCCAGAAACACGCCCAGCAGTACAAGCGAGGGTTGGCTGCCGGAGTCCCGCGCGCCCACGCCTGGCTGGCACAATGGGAAGCGCTGGCCGGAGTTGGCGCGCCTCGCGGACCGCTGCTGGACATCGGTTGTGGTACCGCGCCGCTGTTGGTAGCTGCTCAAGATTATCCCTTGCGCGCCGGTGTGGATATTGCCCTCCGCTGGCTGGTCGTTGCCAAGAAGCGTCTGGAGCAGGCGCAACTCGACCTGCCTTTGATTTGTGCATCAGCCGAAGCATTGCCTTTTGCCGCGGCGCAGTTTGAACAGGTCACCCTGGATTCGACCCTCGAGCATGTCCGTGACCAGGCATTGACGCTGCAACAAGCCCGCACCGTGATGCGCCCGAGCGGTACTCTGTTTCTTGCCACTCCTAACCGCCGGAGCATTGGGCCCGACCCTCACACCGGCATCCTGTGCGGAAGTTTTCTGCCAAAAGCGTGGACGGCGGCGCTGGTTCGTCGCGCGGGAGGAATTCCTCCGAGGCGGAAACTCCTGGTGGCAGCGGAACTGCGGAGACTGCTGTTGCGCGCCGGGTTCGAGAAGATTTCTCTTTCGCTTCCCGGTATTCCAGAAGAACAGCGCGCTCATTTTGCCGGGCTTGCGGGAATCGCGGTGCGGGGATACGAATTGGCCCGCACCCTGCCGGTGAGCCGGCAAATCCTGACCGCGGTTGGCCCGTTGCTGCTGGCAACAGCGCGAAAGACTCCGTGATATTCTGCGGCGGCGAAGCTGCCGGGAGGAGACTACTGTGGGATTGCGAGTGGGCTTGGTTGGTTGTGGCGCCATCGGCGAGTTGCGCGCCCAGGCACTTTCGCAAACTCCTGGATTTTCCCTGGTAGCCGTTGCTGACCTGGACTCCTCGCGCGCCGGCGCATTTGCCGCCAAACATAAAGCAACCGCTGAGAAGAACTGGAATTCGCTGGCCGCGCGAAACGACTTGGACGCTGTGGTTGTGTCCACCCCTCCTTCTTCCCATGCAGAAATCAGCATCGCCGCGCTGCAGGCGGGGAAGCATGTGCTCTGCGAAAAACCCCTGGCGCGCACCCCGGATGAATGCCGGCACATGATGGATGCCGCCGAGCGCGCTGGCAAGCTGCTCGCCACCGGATTCAACTACCGTTTCTATCCTTCAGTGATGAAGGCCCGCGAATTCTTCGATGCCGGCGTAATCGGAGAATTGGATCACGTTCGCGCATATACCGGCTATTCCGCGACCGCGCATCACCAGGCCTGGCTGCACGACGCGGAAGTGATGGGGGGCGGGTCGCTTCGCGACAACGGCATCCACCTGATCGACACTCTGCTTTACTTCTTCGGCGACCCGGTGGAAGTGCACGGCGCTGCCTCCTCCTCGGTCTGGAATTTTCCCGGGTGCGAAGATAACGGCTTTGCGGTGATTCGCAACGCCCGGGGGAATATCGGAACCTTGCAGTCCAGTTGGACGGAATGGTCCGGCTACAAGTTTTCCATTGAGATCTATGGCACCCGTGGCTGCATCAAGATTCGCTGTTTCCCGATGATCACCGAGGTGATCCAAGGCGACCCGAAAGCGGGCAAAGTTTCCCGCCAGAGGTTTTACTTCCCCCGGATTCACCTCATGGAGCATCTGAAGGGGTACCAGTGGGTGGTGGTGCAGAGCTTCATACGCGAATTTGAGGAATTTCGCGCGGCCGTCGAAGGCCGCAAAAGTTCCATTGCCAGCGCCCACGATGGCTGGCGCGCCGTGGATTTGGCGCACCGCGCCTGCCACACCGCCCCTATCCCCTCTTCGCAATAGCCTTCGCCAATTGGACTCTCTTGATTGTCCTGGACATGCAATTCTGCTGTTATTGAAATTTCTGTTTGCGGTTGCCATGGGCAATGCCTCCGCACATTTGTTTGCGCCCAGCGCAGCCTATATCCTTTGAAGATGAGCAAGCCGCCTACGATCATTTGGTTCCGGCAGGATTTGCGCTTGGCGGACAACCCCGCGCTGGCGGCCTCGGTTAAGCGCGGCCCGGTGATTCCTGTTTTCATCTGGGCGCCGGAAGAAGAAGGAAGCTGGCCGCCCGGCGGAGCTTCGCGCTGGTGGCTGCATAATTCGCTGGCTGCGTTGGATGCCGCGCTGCGGCGTAAACATTCGCGGTTGATTCTCCGGCAAGGTTCGACGCTGAAGAATCTGCAGGAACTGATTCGCACGACTGGAGCGCGAGCCGTTTACTGGAACCGCCTTTACCAGCCTGCGGCCCGTGCGCGCGACGCCCACATTCAGGAAACCCTTCGCCAAATGGGTTGCGAAGCGGAGAGCTTCAATTCGGCGCTGCTTTTTGAGCCTTGGCAAATAATGACGCAAAGTGGCGGGCCCTATCAGGTGTTCACGCCTTTCTGGCGGGCATGCTTGAAAATGCCGGAACCCGTTGCCCCTCTGCGCGAGCCCAGAACATTGTCGTCGCCGCGAGTGTGGCCGCGATCGGTGCCGCTGGTTTCGCTTCGTCTGGAGCCGAGAATGGATTGGACCGGGGGGATCCGGGCGACCTGGCAACCCGGCGAGTCCGGAGCGCGCAAACAACTCAGGAGATTTGTCCGTGCCGGCATCAGCGATTATGACCACGGCCGCAACCTGCCTTCTCTCGAGGGCACCTCGCGACTGTCGCCCTTTCTTCACTTTGGCGAAATCAGCCCGCGCCAGATCTGGCATGCCGCGCAAACGGCCTTGGCGAGGCGTACCGGTGGCGAGGAGCAAAAAGGTTACATGACATTCTTGCGCGAGATCGGCTGGCGCGAATTCGCCTATCACTTGCTGTACCACTTCCCCAATACCCCGGAGCGGCCGCTACGCCGCAAATTTGAACGCTTGGAGTGGCTGCGTGACGCAAAAGCGCTGAAGGCCTGGCAACGCGGGCGCACCGGGTTTCCCATTGTGGATGCTGGCATGCGGGAACTCTGGGCCACAGGATGGATGCACAACCGTGTGCGCATGATTGTCGCGTCGTTTCTTGCCAAGGATCTGCTCCTGCCTTGGCAGCTTGGCGCCAGGTGGTTTTGGGATACCCTGGTGGATGCGGATCTGGCGAATAACACGCTTGGCTGGCAGTGGACAGCCGGGTGTGGGGCAGATGCCGCGCCCTTCTTCCGCGTGTTCCATCCCGTGAGGCAAGGCGAGAAGTTTGATCCCGCGGGGAATTACATACGCCGCTGGGTTCCGGAGCTTGGCAAACTTCCGGCGCAATGGATTCACAAGCCATGGGAAGCGCCGCAGGAGGTCTTGGAGGCCGCGCAGGTGGCTCGCGGGACGCCCTATCAAAGGCCGATCGTGGACCACGCCAAAGCGCGGGCGCGGGCGCTGGCCGCATTTGCCGGCATCCGCGACAGTGGAAAGGACAGGCAATGAACCGCTGGCTGGCACTCGCGTTTTTTCTCCTTGTCTGTTTTGCTGTTGCGGGGACGGCAGCGTGGCTCACGCGGAACTCTGTGAATACCTGGTACCCCACAATTCAAAAACCTGCATGGAACCCGCCCAACTGGGTTTTCGGCCCGGTGTGGACTGTGCTGTACATCATGATGGCCGTGGCTGGATGGCTGGTGTGGCAACTCGAACCGCAGGCGCCGCGGGGCCTTCTGCTGGCAGTGTTCTGGGGCCAGCTCATTCTGAATTTCCTCTGGTCGCCTCTGTTCTTTCGCTGGCATGCCATCGGGGCCGCAGCGGTGGAAATCGTCCTGCTCTGGTTTGCGATCGGGGCTTTTGTCCTGCTTGCATGGAGTGCCTCCCGCCCGGCCGCTTTGCTCTTCCTGCCATACTGGCTGTGGGTAACCTTCGCGGCTTTCTTGAATTTCACCATTTGGAAATTGAACCAGCAGTACGGAGCGGGGCCATGACAAATACCGCGCAGCCGAAGATTCGCGTCGGAATCAGCAGCTGCCTGCTGGGCGAAAAGGTACGCTTTGACGGCGGACACAAGCACGACTCGCTGATTACCGGCGTGCTGGGAAAATATTTCGAATGGGCGCCCGTCTGCCCCGAAGTGGAAATAGGCCTGGGCATCCCGCGCGAGAGCATTCGCCTGGTGGAAATCGAGAAAGAACTTCGCTTGATCGCCCCGCGCTCGGGCGCCGACCTGACCGACGACATGCAGCGCTTTTGCAGGCGCAAAATACACGAACTGGCACTGGAAAATCTGCATGGCTACATTCTGAAAAAGGACTCTCCGTCCTGCGGCATGGAGCGCGTTCGCATCTACGATAAGAAGGGCATGCCGCGCCGCGATGGCCGCGGTTTGTTTGCCGCGGCCCTGTTGGATGCCTTCCCTCTGCTGCCCGTCGAAGAAGAAGGCCGGCTGAATGATGTCTGGCTGCGGGAGAATTTCATCGAGCGTGTTTTTGCCAGTCATCGCTGGAGCCAGCTTCTGGCCGGAAAACCGCGAGCCGCCGATCTGGTGGCATTTCACACGCGCCACAAGATGACGCTGCTCTCTCACAGCGAACCGCACTACCGAAAAATGGGCCCCTTGGTAGCGCGCGCGGGTAAGGTTCCTTTGCGGGAAGTGTTCGAGGGCTACGGAATTTTGTTCATGGAGTGCTTGCGGGTGCGCGCCACGCCCCGGAAACATGCCAATGTACTTCATCATCTCGCCGGCTTCCTGAAGCCGTTTCTGGATTCCGCGGACCGGCAGGAACTTGCGGAGGCCACCGAGCGGTACCGCCGGCAATTGGTTCCCCTGATTGTGCCCCTTACATTGCTCAATCATCATTTCCGCCGCCATCCGCAGCCGTGGGTGCTCGAACAGACCTACTTGAATCCCTATCCTGCGGAGCTGATGTTGCGCAATCACGTTTGAGCCATGCCATCGCACCTGCACACTTTCCTCAAACGCTCGCCCATGCCGGCGTCGGCCGAAGAGCTTTTTCGCTGGCACGAAGCACCGGGCGCCTTCGAGAAACTGACGCCGCCGGGCGAGAAGGTCGCGGTGTTGGAGCGGGCGGGCGGGATTCGCGATGGCGCCCGCGTAGTTGTGCGTGTGGGCCGGTGGCCCTTCGCCTTCCGATGGGTGCTCGAGCACTGCGAATACGTCCAGGGACGGCAATTCTGTGATGTCCAGATCCGTGGCCCGTTTCGCTTTTACAAACACTATCATCGGATGGATCCCGTGGACCCGGATCATTCCATCCTCGAAGACCGGGTCGAATTTGCCTTGCCGCTGGCGCCACTCTCGTCCTGGATAGCCGCACCGCTGATTCTCAGGAAGTTCGAGCAGCTCTTTGCCTATCGCCACCGCGTCACCTTCCAGGCATTGCAGGCCAGCCGGACGCCGTAGCCAGCCCGGTCGCCGCTTCTCTCGCGCAAAAGTAATTGGAATCTTGCCTTCGAGGATCACTTTCCTGCGCCGATTTCCTCCGTTCCGCATCCAATGGGCGAAGGGAGTTGTGCGTGCACATTCTAAGATTCCTTGCCGCAGGATTATTCCTCGCACTGGCCATGCTCCTGTTTTCTTCCAACCGTGCCGAATCGAAAGAAACGGCCCGTGTAAGCCCGGTGCTTGTTGAGCTTTTCACTTCTGAAGGCTGCTCGAGCTGCCCGCCCGCCGACGCGCTTCTGATCCGGCTGGAAAGACTTCAGCCGGTCAGTGGCGCGAAAATCATCGTCCTCAGCCAGCACGTGGATTACTGGAACCGGCTCGGCTGGACCGATCCGTTTTCTTCCGGTTTGTTCAGCCGCAGGCAAAGTGACTACGCGGATGCGCTGGGCCGCGACGGGGTCTACACTCCGCAGATGATTGTGGATGGCCAGGCGGAATTCGTCGGCAGCGATGCCTCCCGCGCGCAACAGGCTATCGCCCGGGCCGCAGCACAGCCCAAGGCGCCTCTGGCAGTTTCGTTCACGTGCGAGGCCAACTCGGATCGTGGGCGCATTCATATCGAGTTTGGGTCACCTCCCGTGGGCCTGACCATGGACAACTCAGAAGTGATTCTTGCCTTGAGTGAAACTAACCTTTCCAGCAGTGTGCCGCGGGGTGAAAACTCGGGCCGCAATCTGCAACACACCGGGGTTGTCCGCCTACTAAGAGCGCTGGGCACGGTCGCCAAGGGCAAACACAAGTTTGATGAAGAAGTGAAGCTGCCGCCTTCGTGGCGGAAAAAGAATCTTGCGGCAGTCGTTTTCCTGCAGGAGCGGCAGAGCCGGCGCATCCTGGGTGCAGAGATGGCTTGGCTGGTGGAAAGGTAAGCATGTCTGTTCCCTACTTGCGCGAATCCGCGGCGGCGGGCTTGGACGAGAAACTGGTTCGCTTTGTGCGACTGCACCTGGGCGATGGCAGCGAAGCGGTGGGCAAAGAGGAAATCGACCGCGGCTGGATTGAAGCTATCAAAATCCTGCTGAAGCCCGATGAGCCGGACCGCGAGTCTATCGCCCGCATCCTGGAAAAAGATGAAACTACGCTGGCGCTGCTCTATTTTCATTTGCATTTCTACCTGATTCGCCGCTCCGGAAAGTGGATCCATGACGGAAGCAAATAGCTCCAATGACCCGCGTGAAGCGGGCACGCAACTGCGGCCCGGACTGTGGCAGACCATCAATGGACGGTACCCGGGTTCGATGATTCAGAAAGAGCAGCATGTGCCGCTGGCGCCGCTGCGAAAACCCCTTTCCGCATGTCGCGTAACCTTCATCAGTTCTTCGGGCGTGCATTTGAAAAGTGAAGCGCCGCTCGACGTGTGCCACCCCTTTGGCGATTTCCGTTTTCAGCGCGTGGCTTCGTGGGCCAGGCACGATGATTTGACCATCCACCAGTTGAAATACCCGCACGACGATGCGGATGTGGACGTCAACGTGATCTTTCCCATCGAGCGCTTGCAGGAATTGGCTGCGGACAAGACCATCGGCAGTCTCACCCCAAACTTCTTCAGCTTCATCGGCTATAACATGGATCCGCAGCGCTTCGAGCAAACCGTTGCCCACAGCATCGCCCGCGCCGTCGTGGAAGAAGAGCGAGCCGACGTGGCCCTGCTGGCGCCCGCTTGACCCATCTGCCATCAGTCCGTCGGACTGATTCAGCGCGCCATCGAAGCACACGGTGTGCCTACGGTTTCTGTTTCGGTCGCGCGCGATGTGACCGAAGCCATCAAGGTGCCCCGCGCGATTTTTCTGCCCTGGCCGATGGGGCATCACTTCGGCGTTCCCTTCGATACGGAGCTTCAGCGCCGGGTGCTTCTGGAAATGTTCAGCACCTTGCAATCCACAACGGAGTCCGGCCATATCCGCGACGTCGTCATCAGGTGGGCTGACGTCCGGCGCCGCGCAAAATCGCTGACCGCCCAAGGACAGATGCTCTAGCCGCCGATACCTGCACATCGCCGCTGGCCGCCAGCCCGGCCGCCGCTTCTTTCGCACAAATCGGTTAGGATAGTGGCTTCGAGGGTCGCGCGCTTCATGCAAATTGAAAAGCCCGATTGGCTGTCGCAAACGGAAGGCATTCTGGAAACGCTCAACGAAGGCGTCCTGATCCTCGATGATTGCCAGCGGTTCATTTTCGCCAACGCGCGCCTGGAAGAGATGACCGGGTTCAACCGCTCCGAAGTGCTGGGCCAAGGAGCGGCCTCGTTCTATTCGGGGGAAGAACTCGACTTCATCAACCGCCAGATCATTCAGACCACTGCCAACCGCCACAACCGCTATGAGTTCTTTGTGCCGCGCCGCGATGGCGGGCGGGTACCCGTCATCCTGAGCGAGCGCATCGTAGAAGATCTGGACGGCCGCGAATTCGTGATCATGACCTTCACCGACATCACCGAGCAGAAAAAGGCGGAAGAACTGCTGCGCGCGGCAAATGAGAAGCTGGCCACGCGGCAACAGGAAATCGACCGGGATTTGGCGCTGGCAGCGCGCGTGCAGCAAAGCCTTGCGCCGCGCAGCATGACGTGGGGGCCGTTCTGCGTCGAAGCGCTGTACCAGCCGGTCAGCACCATTGGCGGCGATTTCGGCGTGGTCACCCAGGCGGGCAACGAGTTGCATCTGCTGGTGTGCGATGTTTCCGGCCACGGCATCACATCGGCGCTGATCGCCAACCGCATTTACACCGAGACGATGTCGTTGATGGGCCGCTGCGAGAATGCCCCCGACATGCTTCGCCGCTTGAACCATTTCGTCTTGCACGAAATCCGCATCTCCGGGTTTTATTTCTCGCTGGCAATGGCCCGGCTGAGCGCCGACCGGCGCCACATGTGCTTTCTCAACGCCGGGCACCCGCCGGGTATTTGGATCCGCCCTACGGGCGAGATGAAATTGCTCGGCGCTCGCAGCGCCGTGCTGGGCCTGCTGGATAATGCGGTGGCCGCGAACCCTGCGGAAGAAATCGATTTGCAGCCAGGCGACCGGGTGTTGCTGTACACCGACGGTATCTCGGAAGCCTTCAACCAGCAGGATGAACTGCTGGGCCATGAAGGCTTGGCGGAGATCGCGCGCAAGGCCGCGGCGCTGCCCCTGCGGGAAATGAAGGATCAGATTCTCGCAGACGTCGCGCAGTGGCGTCACGGCCCGATCACCGACGATATGTCCTTGGTGCTGATTGAAGTCACCTAGAGCCCGCGCGCAACAATTCGCAACGTCACTTTGTGCATCTTCAGGCGGGCTTGCAGGTAAGTCTTCGGAGCGGGAGGGTGTACTCTGCGGCGCCTTGCATATTGGGGTCTGTGGACGGCCTTGGGCGCGTGGCTCGCCCCCGCGGTTTTTTCGCAAGCGGCGCCGCAGCAGGCTCCTTCCTCGACCCCGCTGGAGCGGGTGGAATTCAACATACCGTTCGATCGATGGATCGCGCAGGGCAAGCACCAGAGTATCCCCTGGAAATTCTGGGTCTCCCCGGTGGACCTCAGCTATGATCAGCGCCTTGAGTTTTCGGTCGAAGTGGAAATTGATTCGAGAAAGCTCACGAAACTGGGGGAACGCCACGACCTTTATCTGATCACCCGGATTGGCGACGAGCGTGGCCACTGGATCGAGCAGGCCTGGCTGGGCATGCGCGTCAGCCGGCCCCCGCCCAAGCGTTCGGTCCTCACATTTCGCCAGCGCTTTTTTGTGCTGCCGGGAAGGTACCGCGTGGCGGTGGTGCTCTACGACCACGATACCGGTCTTTACTCCGCGCGTGCACAATGGATTCAGGGGCAGCCGGTCAAGAACGACCCGCTCCCGAACGCCTTCTCTTCCCTGCCGCGGGTACAGGCGCTCGCTCCCATCGGCCAGCAGGAACCGCGTTTTCTGCCGGGCATCTATTCTCGGCTCGCCCTGCCCGTACAGACAGAGCGCCCGATCCACTTCGAAGTTATTCTCTCTTACCCGTTCACGAATTTCGGTTTCCCACTTACCGCGCTGAACGTATTTTCGCAGATGCGGCCAAAGCAATACACGTATCACATCACCGTTGTGGATCCCTCGACACGGTCGGTGGTTTTGGAGCAAAACAATGTGCGGGAAGCGGACTGGCTCGCGCTCCGCAACACCATCCGCAAAGCAAATCCGGGCGTAATCAGCGCGGAGGCCTTGGAAGGCAGCCGGCAGAACCTGGTCTATTTGCGGGACCTGCTGGCCCAGCGCCTGGCCGAGCCCTTGCCCGACGTTGCCGGCAGGCAGCCCCTGAAGGTCCTTTTGGTGCTGGGCGCGCCGCGTTTCCTCTTGCCTCGGGATGCCGAACGCGTCGAACTGGCTCCTGAACTCCTTGGCGAAGCACTTTTCTTCCAAGTTCGCACGCCATTGCCCAGCTTTTTCGCGGTGCGATTTTCGCCGATCCTCCAGAGCATCGTGAGCAGCCACCTGGCTTTTGATGGCGTGCTGAAGGATATTCTGAGCCGGGAAAACGCAAAACGATTCGAGGTGGCGACGCCAATGGAGTTTCGCAGAGCGCTCGCGGAGATCATTTCCCTGATGGAACAAAGGGGAAAGTCCGGTTCGGTGGCAGGGAGTCCGCGCCTTCCGCTGTGATACATTTCCCCTTCTTTTTATGACGCGAGTGGAGACTTCCATCGAAATCGCCGCGCCCGCCGGCCGCGTGGCGGCCTTCTTCGTGCCGCAGCGCATGCCGTACTGGTTCGGCGCGGAAATGAAGTCCGAGTTCGAAGTGCAAAGCGGCGAATCCGATTTCGCCGTGGGCCAGAAGGTCCGCATTACCGGGAAGATTCTCCGCAAAGAAGTTGCGCTCACCGTCGTGATTACGCGATACGAAGCAGGCGGCGTGCTGGAGTGGAAGTTTCGCGATGAGCACGGAATCCGCGGAATGCAACGGTGGGGGCTTTCTCCTTCTCCGCGCGGCACAAAGGTCTCTGCCACCGATGAGTATCAGTTGCCTTCGCAGGGCCGCGTTGCGCGCCTTGCCGACAAGTTCTGGATGCGGCCCAATATCGCGCGCCGCGCCCGCGCCCACCTGCTCAAGCTGAAAAAACTGGCTGAACGCGCCTGATTGCAGCCCGCCTCTGAAGAGGCGGACTACAGCAATTCCACCAATCGCATTTCCTTCTGGCCGCGGCGCAATACCAGGAATCTTCCGTGCAGGGCCTGAGCGGCGGTCACCAATTGTTTTTCTTCAGCGACGCGGCGGTTGTTCAGGTACACGCCGCCACCGGAAATCAACCGTCGCGCTTCGCCTTTGGAAGCGGCCAGGCCTCCGGCCACGCAGACCTCCACAACGGAAGCGCCATTCCCCCCCAGCTTGCTTTTTTCCAATGTGCCGCGCGGAGCTTCGCGCAAGACGTCGAGCAGTTCGGCTTCGCTGAGCGATTCGATTTCTTCGCTGAACAGCGCGCGCGCGGCTTTTTCCGCACCTTCGAGCGCGCCCGCGCCGTGCATCATTTTCGTCAGTTCGCGAGCCAGCCGGATCTGTGCGGCGCGTTTCTCCGGGGCGGCTGCCACCCCCGCTTCCAATTCCTCGATTTCGCCCGGCGAAAGCCACGTGAAGAACTTCAGGTAGCGCACCACGTCGCGGTCATCGGCATTGAACCAGAACTGGTAGAACTGGTAGGGCGAAGTGAGCGCCGCATCCAGCCATACGGTTCCTGCTTCCGTCTTGCCGAATTTCCTGCCCGCGGAGGTGGTGACCAGCGGAAACACCAGCCCGTGCGTCTGCGCGCGGCGCAGCTTTCCAATCAGGTCCATCCCCGCGGTGATATTTCCCCACTGGTCGCTGCCGCCCATCTGCAATTTGCAGCCGAAGCGGTCGTAGAGCACCAGAAAATCGTACGCTTGGGTGAGCATGTAGCTGAATTCAGTGAACGAGATGCCGTCTTCAGAATCAATGCGGCGCTTCACCGATTCCTTGTTGAGCATGTAGTTCACGGTGAAGTATTTGCCCACGTCGCGCAGGAATTCCATCAGCGGGATGGTGGTGAGCCAGTCGGCGTTGTTGACAATGCGCGCAGGATTCGCCTTGGCGGAAAAATCCAGAAAAGGTTCGAGCTGTTTGCGCAGCCCGGCCAGGTTCTGCTCGATTTGCTCGGCGGTGAGCAGCGGCCGCTCCTGCGATTTGCCGCTGGGATCGCCCACCAGGCCCGTGCCGCCGCCCACAATCGCGATCGGCGTATGCCCGTGCCGCTGAAACCGCGCCAGCGCCATGATGGGCAACAGCGAGCCCACATGCAGGCTGGCGGCGGTCGGATCAAAACCGATATAGCCGGTGAGCTGCTCCTTGCCGGCCAGGTCCGCCAGACCCTCGCTGGCCTGCGAAACCATGCCCCGCCAGCGAAAATCTTCCATCATGGGAAGCGTTTGCTTCATCACAAGGCTCCGCTACACGCCGCCCGGGCACCAGGGCTGGCTACCGCGGCGGGAAATTCCCGGCGAAACATACCCGGGCCGGAAAAAAAAACGCCAGCTAAGTGTGAAGTGCGGTAAATAAAGGACTTGCGAAAGGGCCGGTTGGGAAGTGCGGCAGCAAAAGGACTTGCCGAATTCAGGTGTGTAAGTGTTTGATTGGCAAGGGTCAGCCCAACGGAGGAACTCCCGGAAGCGGCGGCAAAGTTCTTGGCCATAAAGCTAATAGACAAACGTATGATTAGCATATAGTAGATTGACTGTCAAGAAGCAAGTTGCGCCGCGCCGCTACCCGCCCAGCACCCGCCGCCCTTCGATCCGGTAGTTCCCTTCCAGCACCCGCCGCACTGCTTCGCTGTAAATCCGGTGTTCTTCTTTAAGGATGCGCGCGGCCAGCGTCTCCGGGGTATCGCCATCTTCGATCGGCACCACGGCCTGCGCCACAATCGGGCCGGCGTCCAGAAGTTCGTCCACAAAATGGACGGTGCAGCCGCTGAACTTGACGCCGTGCTCGAGCGCCTGCTTCTGCGCTTCGAGCCCGGGAAAGGAGGGCAACAGCGACGGATGGATATTCAGGATACGGCCGCGAAAAGCACCCACAAACACCGGCGAAAGCAACCGCATGTAGCCGGCCAGGCAGACCAGGTCTACTTTCCTTTCTTCCAATACGGCCACCACCTGGCGGTCGTAATCTTCACGCTGCAAACCTTTGGAAGGAATCACGCGAGCGTCGAGCCCGCGCTGGCGGGCGCGTTCAATCCCCGGCGCGCCCTCGCGGTTGCTGATGACAATGGCGATCTCCGCATTCGGGACGCGCCCTGCGGCAATACTATCCGCCAGGGCCTCGAAGTTCGAGCCGCGCCCGCTGAGCAAAATCCCGATACGCTTGGGTGCCATGCTGAGCAATAAGGTAGCACAAAGTGCGCAGTGGCTAGTGGTGAGAGACTATTAGCCAGAGTGCTTTGCAAAAACCTGTAGCGCCGGGACGGGTTGTGTCCCGGCACGTTATTCTTCGCAGCCAAATCAATGCCGGGACGCAAATCGTCCCGGCGCTACAGGGTTTTGCAACAGCTTCCAGGCGAGTGGCCAGGAGAAACGGAGACGCGCCGCTGAGCACTCGCCACACGAAGTTAATGCAGAAGGGGAAGCAAATGGAAAAGCGTGAATTAAGCGATCTGGACGGAATCGGCCCAGCCATGCTGAAAGATTTCGCTCTGTTGAAGGTTGGCACCGTGCAAGAACTGGCGCGGCGCAATCCGGAAAAACTCTACGAACAGCTCTGCGCAGCCACCGGGCAAGCGCAGGATATTTGCGTGCTGGACGTATTCCGGTGCGCCGTAGCGCAAGCGCGCAACCCTCGTTTGCCCGCAGCGCAAAGGAACTGGTGGTACTGGTCGAGAGTCAGAAAAGGGAAAACGGAAAAGAGAAAATAGGCCACATCGGCGATTGCCTCATTTCCGATTTCTCTTTGGAAGAAAGCTACAGATTCAGCGCGCCGGTAAAGGCCACCCGGGGCTTGGTGGAGCCGCTGGCCAGCGGCTCGATGCGGCCGATGCGGAAGAATTTCTCGCGGCGGTTTTTCAAATCGGCTTCGACCTTGGCGACGTGTTTCGGCGAAACCACGAGGATCATTCCAATCCCCAGGTTGAAGGCTTGCAGCAATTCATCGCGTTCCACATTTCCGGCGCGCGCCAGGAACTGAAATATCTTCGGCACCGGCCAGCTGGACAGATCCACCACGGCGTGGACATTGCGCGGAAGCACGCGCGGCAGGTTTCCCGGGATGCCGCCGCCGGTGATGTGCGCCATCGCGCCCACCCATTGCCTGGCCACCACATTTTTCAGCGCGGGCCAGTAGCTGCGATGCGGGATCAGCAGCTCGGCGCCGATCTTGTTGCCCACTTCGGCGACATACGTATCCGGCTTGAGGCGCGCGGCCTGGAAGCAAATTTTACGGGCCAGCGAATATCCGTTGGTGTGCAGGCCGCTGGAGGGCAGCGCGAGCAGCACATCGCCGGAACGCACCGCGCGTCCGTCGAGCACCCTGCTTTTTTCTACCGCGCCGACGATGAAGCCCGCCAGATCGTATTCCCCGGCGGCATAGAAGTCCGGCATCTCCGCGGTTTCCCCGCCGACCAGCGCGCAGCCGGCCAATTTGCAGGCGCGGCTCATGCCTTCGACGATTTGCTCGACCACGCCGGGGTCCAGCTTGCCCATCGCCAGGTAATCGAGAAAGAACAGCGGCTCCGCCCCCTGCGTCAGAATATCGTTGATGCAGTGATTGACGATGTCCTGGCCAACGGTGGAATGGACATTCATCGCGAACGCGATCTTGAGCTTGGTGCCCACGCCATCGGCGCTGGAGACCAGCACCAGTTCGCGAAACCGTTTCTTGTCGGGCTGGAAAAGCGCGCCGAAGGAACCAATCTGGGTAAGCACGCCGCGGGTAAACGTGCGCCCGGCCAGCGCGCGGATGCGATGCTTGGCCTGGTCCGCTTTGGAAATGTCAACGCCTGCTTCGGAATATTTCATGAATGCTCTTCCCAAACCAAAGTGGCTAGTGGTTAGTGGCGAGTGGCTAGAAA
>CAZCNH010000016.1:0-29019 GCA_964500065.1 uncultured Acidobacteriaceae bacterium | reverse complement strand
ATGAATGCTCTTCCCAAACCAAAGTGGCTAGTGGTTAGTGGCGAGTGGCTAGAAACGGTGTTCCTAGACACTAGCCACTCGCCACTAGCCACTCTGCCAAACCTCAAGAGGTCCAGATCTAGAACGTCGTAAACAACCGCTTCCAGCGGATCAGGCGCGGGCTCATCACCGCCGTCATGTAGGCAAGGAAGCGCTCTTTGACGTGCCACGGCTGCCAGGCGTCTTCCGGCGCTTCCAGCGACATGTAAATCACAATTGGCGTGCCCAAGATGTTTTCGCGCGGCACAAAGCGGTTGGCCTCAGGCCAGAAACGCCCGTCATAGGAATTGTTGCGGTTATCGCCCATCACGAAATAATGTCTGGGGGGGACGGTGACCGGGCCAAACTGCTCCTGCGGGCCCATGGGGCCGGTGAGGTACGGCTCTGTCAGCGGCCGGCCATTCACCCAGGTGACGCCGTTGCGCACCTCCACCACATCTCCCGGCACCCCGATGATTCGCTTGATGAAGTCCTGCCCGCCCGGAAGCGGCGCGCGAAACACCACCACCATCTGCCGCTGCGGGTCGCGCCACAGGCTGGTGTGCAGGCCCGTGAACGGCACCTCCGCATCGTAGCCGAAGCGGCTCACCAGGAGGTGATCGCCGATCAGCAGCGTCTGCTCCATCGAAGGACTGGGGATCACCCGCGCCTGCACGATGGTGCCGTGAATGAACAGAAACGCGAGGATCACCCATACCCAGGAAAGAATCTCTCGCATCACGCGCTTGCCCAAGTCGGCTTCTTCTTCCTTGGCATCGCCTTTGGCCCGCTTATCCATCTCTTTGTCATCGCTCATGCGCGGCTACCTCCATTTGAACCAAATCCGTTGAATAATTCCCGGTGTAACAGGCATTGCAGAACTCATCGCCGTTGTCGTCCACCGCCCGGCGCAACCCTTCCAGAGACAAGTAGCCCAGCGAATCGGCTCCCAGGAACTTACAAATATCCTCGACCGAATGCTGCGCGGCAATCAACTCCTGGCGCGTGGGCGTATCCACGCCATAGTAGCAGGGCGAAACCGTCGGCGGGCAACTGATGCGCACGTGCACTTCGCTGGCCCCGGCTTCGCGCACCATGCGGACAATCTTCCGGCTGGTGGTGCCGCGAACAATCGAATCATCCACTAATATGACGCGCTTGCCGGCCAAAAGGCTGCGCACCGGGTTCAGCTTGAGCTTCACGCCAAAATCGCGGATGGCCTGCGAGGGCTCGATGAACGTCCGCCCGATATAGTGATTGCGGATCAGCGCCATGGTGAACGGGATGCCCGATTCGTGCGCGTAGCCGATGGCCGCGGGCACCCCGGAGTCGGGCACGGGCGCCACGATGTCCGCGGGCACAGCGTGCTCGCGGGCCAGCTGGCGGCCCATGCGGTCGCGGCTCTGGTTCACCGAGCGGCCAAACACGCGGCTATCCGGCCGGGCGAAATATACATGCTCGAAGACGCATTGCTGGCGCGGCTTTTCCGCGGCAAAACGGATGGATTCGATGCCGCTGCGCGAGATGCGCACCATTTCGCCGGGCTCGACGTCGCGCGCGTATTCCGCGTCCAGCAAATCGAACGCGCACGTTTCCGACGCCACGACCCAGGCAAACTCCGTTTCCCCCGCCCCGTTGCGGCGCTTGCCCAGCGCCAGCGGACGAAAGCCGCGCGGATCGCGGATGGCGAAAATTTCATCGCGCGTCAGCATCAACAGCGAGTACGCGCCTTCCACCTGCCCCAGCGCGTCGGCGATCGCCGCTGTCAGGTTGCGGGCGTTCGAGCGCGCAATCAGGTGCACGATCACTTCGGTATCGCTGGTGGTCTGGAAGATCGAGCCGCGATGTTCAAGTGAACGGCGCAGCGCGCTGGCGTTGGTCAGGTTGCCGTTGTGCGCCAGCGCCAGCTTGCCCTTGTTGCATTCGATCACGATGGGCTGCGCGTTCATCAATGCCTTGTCGCCCGCGGTGGAATAGCGGGTGTGTCCAATTGCGCTGGGGCCCGGCACCTGCGCCAGCGCTTCGGGGGTGAAAATTTCTTCCACCAGGCCCATCGCCTTATAGACGTGCACATCGAGCCCTTCGGTAGAAGCAATGCCCGCCGCTTCCTGCCCGCGATGCTGCAAAGCGTACAGGCCGAGGTAGGTCAGCTTGGAAGCTTCTTCGTGGCCGAAGACGCCGCACACCCCGCACTCGTCGTGGAAGCGGTCGTCGCGAATTGTGATCAGGCTAGGCATTACGTGCAAGCGCTCGCTCAACCGCGGTGGCCCACGCTTCCTGCAAGGAGGAAAGCGAAGAATCAAGAATAGCCGCTCCATTCACTTCGATGTGGAAAGTACCTGAGCTATTCACAGCGCCGATTTTCTGCGCGCTTACATTATACCTTGCGGCGAGGGCCAGCACCTGCGCGAGTTTTTCCGGCGCGCAACTCACCACGGCGCGCGCGCCGCGTTCGCCGAACACGATCACTTCATCCGGCGGGCGGACACCCAGGTCCGCCCCTGCCGCGACAGTTGCGCCCAGCGTTCGTGGCGACTGCTGGTCGCTCGCTTGCGCGGCAAAGCAGCATTCCGCCAGCGCGACAGCCATGCCGCCATCACTCACATCATGCGCCGACGCAATCGCGCTTTCACCGGTCAGCGCGAGCAAGCATTCGATGAGTCTTTTTTCGGCAGCAAGATCTACGGCCGGGGGAGTGCCGCCCACCACGCCAAGCACGCTCTTGGCATACTCGCACGAAGCAAACTCAGACTGAATCCGTTCCGGGCTGGCTGCCTCCTGCGCACTGCCATCGAGCAGCACAATGGCATCGCCTGCCGCGCGAAACGCCATGCCTGCCGCGCACGATTGATCTTCGATCAGGCCCAAGATGCCAATGGTCGGCGTGGGATAAATGGATTTGCCCAGCGTTTCGTTGTAGAAGCTGACGTTGCCGCCAGTGATGGGCGTGCCCAGCGCGGCGCACGCTTCGGCAATGCCGTCAATCACCTCGCTGAACTGCCACATCACTTCCGGCTTTTCCGGGCTGCCGAAATTCAGGCAGTTGGTGGCGGCAATGGGCCGCGCGCCGGTGCAGGCCACGTTGCGCGCCGCTTCGGCCACCGCGGCTTTCGCGCCTTCCCGCGGATTGAGGAAACACCAGCGTCCGTTGCAATCGGTGGAAAGCGCAAGCGCGCGATTGGTTCCCTTCACGCGCACTACGGCGGCATCGGCCGCGCCGGGGTATTGCATGGTGTTGGTCTGCACCATGTGGTCGTACTGCTGATAGACCCAGCGCTTGGAGGCAATGGTCGGCGCGGCCAGCAGCTTCTTGAAGTTTTCGGTCAGGTTCGTGCCCGCGGGGGCCAGCTTGAGATGGCCCTCCCCCGTGCCAGCGGGTGCCTTGGCCATCGGGCGGTTGTACACCGGGCCTTCTTCGGCCAGCGGATGCGCGGGAACTTCGGCGACCACCGCGCCGTGATTGCGCACCCGCACCAGGCCATCGTCAGTCACAGCGCCAATCGCGACCGCGTCCAAGCCCCACTTGGCGAAAATCTTCAGGACGTCGGCTTCGCGCGCGCGGTCGGCTACCAGCAGCATGCGCTCCTGCGATTCGCTGAGCATGATTTCATACGGCGTCATGCCCGTTTCGCGTTGCGGCTCGCGCGTCAATTCGATTTCGATTCCGGTGCCGCCGCGCGACGCCATCTCCACCGTCGAGCAGGTAAGCCCCGCCGCGCCCATATCCTGAATCGCCACCACGCCGCCTGAGTGCATGGCTTCCAGGCACGCTTCCAGCAGCAGCTTTTCCATGAACGGGTCGCCCACTTGCACATTGGGCCGTTTTTGTTGAGATTCTTCGGTGAACTCGGCGCTGGCAAGAAGCGATGCGCCGTGGATGCCGTCACGCCCGGTCTTGGCGCCTGCGTAAATCACCGGATTGCCGGTGCCGCGCGCCCGCGCGAAGAACAGTTCATCTTTGCGGGCAATGCCCAGCGCCAGCGCGTTGACCAGCGGGTTCGGCGTGTAGCACGGCTCGAAGGCAACTTCGCCGCCCACGGTTGGCACTCCAAAGCAATTGCCGTAGTGAGCGATGCCGCGCACCACGCCATCCACGATGCGGCGGTTGCGCGCAACTTCTCCCGCGGGGGCGCTGCTTGCTGCGCCCCTTTCCGTTGCGGCGCCCGGCGATCGAGGCGCGGCAAGCGGCGCCCCTGCGTCCGTAATCGGGCCAAATCTCAGCGAATTGAGCACGGCAATGGGCCGCGCGCCCATGGTGAAAATGTCGCGCAGAATGCCGCCAACGCCGGTGGCCGCGCCCTGAAACGGTTCGACGAAACTGGGATGATTGTGCGATTCGATCTTGAACGCGGCCACCAGGTTATCGCCGATATCCACCACGCCGGCGTTTTCGCCCGGGCCTTGCACCACGCGCTCGCCTTTTGTGGGCAAGCGCTTCAGGTGCACGCGGCTCGATTTGTACGAGCAGTGCTCGCTCCACATCACGGAGAAAATGCCCAGTTCGGTGATGTTCGGGGTGCGGCCCAGGATGTTCAGGATGCGCGCGTATTCCTCGGCGCTCAGGCCGTGCTCGGCCGCGATTTCCGGAGTCACTTTGATTTCCTGCTGCGCTGCTTTGGATCCAGTGGACATGTTGTGTCGCGGCCGGTCTCCAGACCGCTCAGAATTTGAGAAGCGGATCACGGGGCGATCGGAAGATTGGCCCCAACATCACGCGGTTACCGCCGCGCGCCGCGTAAAACTTTCCACCATCGAGCGGAAGACAATCGCGCCGTCACTGCCCCCTAGTTCTCTTTCGGATGCGCGTTCCGGATGCGGCATCATGCCGAGCACGTTGCGCTCGCGATTGCAGATGCCGGCGATATTGGCCATCGAGCCATTCGGGTTGGCTTGCGGTGATTCGCTGCCGTCCGCATCCACGTAACGGAAAATAATCTGGCGATGGCGTTCGAGGTCGGCGAGCGTTTCCGCGTCGCAGGTGTAATTGCCCTCGCCGTGGCCAATGGGGATGCGCAGCACTTGGTTCTTCGCGCACGACGCGGTATAGGGCGTATCCGTTTGTTCGACTCGTAAATGGATGTGGCGGCACACGTAGCGCAGGCTGGTGTTGCGTTGCATCGCGCCGGGCAGCAGGCCCGCTTCCAGCAGAATCTGAAAGCCGTTGCAGATGCCCAGCACCAGCCCGCCTTCGCGGGCAAAGCGCGTGACTGATTTCATCACCGGAGAAAACCGCGCGATGGCCCCGGTGCGCAGGTAATCGCCGTAGGCAAACCCGCCGGGAAGAATAATGGCGTCGGCGCCCTTCAGGTCTTCGTCTTGATGCCAGATGAATTCAACCGGCTGGCCGGTGATGCGGTGGATGACAAAGCAGGAGTCGTGGTCGCAGTTTGAGCCGGGAAATACGACAACACCGAATTTCATTCGCGCCCCGTTTTAGATTTTAGCACGGGCGGGAGAAAACCGAAGCAACCGCAGATGAACACTGATGTAAAGAGCGCGCTACTTCCGCCGGCCCCTTTTCCCTTTTCCCTTTTCCCTTTTCCCCTTGGCCACGGGCTTGACCGCAGTCTTCTTGGTGGAGCCGGGGACGATGACCTTGTCGCCGGCGAGACGGCTGCGGCGTTCCGCGGCCCATTTTTCTTTCACGACTTGATGCTCGCGGGCGATGGCCAGCGAATCCGCGGGCACGTCGGCGGTGATGGTGCTGCCGGCGGCGATATAGGCGCCATCGCCGACGCGCACCGGCGCCACCAGTTCGGTGCCGCTGCCCACAAACACACGCTCGCCAATTTCCGTGGGATTCTTGCGTGCCCCGTCGTAGTTGCAGGTGATGGTGCCGGCGCCGATGTTGCTGCTGCGCCCAACGATGGCGTCTCCCAGATAACTGAGGTGCATGGCCTTCACGCCCTCGCCGAGAGTGCTCTTCTTCACCTCGACGAAATTGCCCACGCGCGCGCCATGCTGCAATTCCGCGCCCTCGCGCAAATGCGCGAAGGGACCCACGATCACCGCGCTGCCCAGCCGGCAGTTGGCAATGACGCAGTGCGGCTTTACGGTCACGCCGTCTTCCAGAATCGAATCGCTGATTACGCTGCCGGTGCCAACCGAGCATCCCGCACCGATGCGCGTCTTGCCGAGCAGTTGCACGCCGGGTTCAATCACGGTGTCCTGCCCGATTTCGACATCGGCATCCGCCAGGGTGGTTTCCGGCAGCAGCAGCGTTACGCCCGCGGCCATCAACGCGGCCCGCTTGCGCTGGCGGAAGACGCGATCCACTTGCGCGAGATCCTCGCGCGTATTGCAGCCGAGCACTTCGCCGGCATCGCCGGCCACCTGCGCCAGAACTTTTTCGCCCTGCCGGTCGAGCATTTCAATCACGTCGGTCAGGTAGAGTTCGCGGTGCGCGTTTTCCGGACGCAACCTGCCGAGGCATGGCCACAGCTTCGCGGCATCGAAACAATAAATGCTGGAATTGATTTCGTTCACATTGCGCTGGCTGGGCAGCAGGGCCTTATCTTCGACAATCGCGGAAACGCTTCCGTCTTCCCGCCGCAGGACGCGGCCGTACCCGGCGGGATCCGGCAGGTTGGCGGAGAGAATGGTGGCGGCGGCGTGACCTTCGGCGTGGTGACGCAGCAGTACCTGCAAAGTGGTCGGCTGAATCAGCGGGGCATCGCCGGGCAAAACGACAATCGTGCGCGCCTTGCCCAGGGCGGCCTGCGCCACCTGCACGGCGTGGCCGGTGCCGTTCTGCGGTTCCTGCAACGCGGTCTGCGCGCCCAGCGGTTCCACCGCGGCTCGCACCTCTTCCGCCTGGTGCCCCACCACCACCAACACATCGGCTTGCAACGAATGGCACGCGCGCACAACGTGCTCGATCAGCGTTCTGCCGCCCACGCGATGCAGCACTTTTGCCAGATTGGATTTAAGCCGCGTGCCTTTGCCGGCAGCCAGAATCAGGATCGCAAGGTCGTTTGCCATGTCGTCTGCTATTTTCGCTTGCTTTGGGAAAAGTAGCCAGCCCGCTTTTCCTCGCCACGGCGCGGTGCGGCCACGCGCAGTCGTACTCCGGCAATGGACGGACGCGCGCCCCCAATGGGGCGGCTAAGATTTGCACCTACATCAGTCCGCAGTGGCCAGCGCGGGTACGCTATCGGCGGGCGACTCGCCGGTGGATTCGATCCACGCGGAGCGATCAGCAAGAAGCTTCTGCACCAGGGCGGTGTGCAAGGCATGGCCGGCCTTGTGCGCCACCACCAGGCCCTTCAGCGGGCGCCCAACCAGCGCCAGATCGCCGATCAAGTCGAGCGCCTTGTGACGGCCGAATTCGTCCGGGAAGCGCAATTCGCCATTCAGGATGCCATCCTTGGTCAGCACGATGGCGTTTTCCAGCGAGCCTCCGCGAATCAGTCCCACGGCGCGCAATTTTTCTACATCGTCCAAAAAACAAAATGTCCGGGCGCGAGCCAGCAGATGCGTGAACGTTTCGCGGTTCACCTTCAGTTCAACTTCCTGCTGCCCGACTTTGGGGTGCGCAAAATCCACAAAGCAGCGCACGCGGAACTCCTCAGCAGGGTAGATTCCAATCTTGCGGCCACTCTCGGCGTATTCCACCGGCTTCAGGACTTTCAAGTATTTGCGACGCTTGCGCAGCTTGCGGATTCCGGCCTGCTCCAACATTTCGATGAAAGGTTGGGCGGAACCATCGAGAATGGGAACTTCGAGCGCATCCATTTCGACATACACGTTATCCACGCCGCACGAATAGAGGGCGGCCAGCAGATGCTCGGTGGTGGAAAGCCATACGCCCCGCTTCATCAAGCTGGTGGCGTAACTTACCTTGGCGACGTTACGCCCATTCGCTTCCACTTCGAAATTGTCCAGATCGGTGCGCCGGAAAACGATGCCTGTATCAGCGGGCGCCGGCACCAGCTGTAGCCGGCATTGCACGGCGGTGTGGAGTCCCACCCCGGAGGTCGCGACAGCGCGTTCGACTGTGGTTTGAAAACTCATGTCCTTGTCTGATAACTAGGGAGCACTTTTGGAGCCACTTCAATTAGATGTAACCTATGTGTTATGAATATCATACAAAAACGCGTCTGGGCTGGTGTGGTAATTATACAACACTTGACGGGGTCGAAGGAGACTCTGTGCATCACTTACGGGATTCAGCGGGGTCTGGTGCTTCTCAACTTTCGATTGAAACCACCAGCGCCGGGGCGTAGAGTTCGTCCACATCGATGCCCCGTGCCCTGTTTGCATGCGCTGGTTTACTCGTGCTTTCCCTTGCGCACTCTGCGCAGGCGCAGGTGCGTGCGAACGCCCCCGTGGACGTGCTGGGTCAGGTCTACGCACCGGGAGGCGGCCAGTTGCCCAAAGCGGTTCGCGTGCACTTCACCGCGGGTAACGGCATGCGTCCACCGGAAATCATTTTCACCGATTCGAATGGCCGCTTCGTGGTTTATAGCGTGATCCAAGGCGAGGAATATACCCTGACCGTGGATGCCGAAGAACCAAACTGGGGTCTGACCATCGTCAATTTCATCCCGATCGGACGCCGCCCCGGTGTTCAGGTGTACCTGAATCCCTACGCAAAGCCTCGCTCCCCGGTGAAGGGGGATTCGGTCAGCATAGCCTCTCTGCGCAGCGATATCCCCAGGGGGGCTCGCAAGGAGTTCCAAGCGGGAATGAAGCATGCGCAACATGGGCAATATGACAAGGCTCGCAAACGATTCGAGAAAGCGGTTCAGGCGTATCCCAACTTTGTGGAAGCGCGTAACGAACTGGCCGTCACCCTGATGAAGGAAGGCGACGTGCGCGCGGCCGAACAGCAATTGCGCGAGGCGCTGCGGATTGATTCCACCGCTGTGATGCCGCTGATGAATCTGGGATTGTGCATGTATCGCCAGGAGCGCTATGCAGCGGCCGCAGTTCCGCTCGAGCGCGCCGTGCAATTGGATAATGACAATTACCGCGCGCACCTTCTGCTCGGGATGACGCTGGTAATGGCCGGGGATGATCCGCGCGCGGAAGCCAATCTCCTGCGAGCGTACGCCTTGGGTGGAGCCAGCGCAGCGCGCGCGCAATTCTACCTTTCCCATTACTATACCCGGCGCCACAGCTACGCCGAGGCTGCGCACGCGCTTGCAATCTACTTGCAGGATGCGCCCAACGATCCCGACGCCCGAGAATTAGGCCGGACGCTGGCGCGTCTGCGCGCCACGTCCTCCCGCAACTGAGACTCTTGCCCGCGTTTTCCCGCACAGCGAACTCCGTGCGATACTCACTGTTCGTCACTGCTGCCGAAAAACGCCTTCTTCATGAGCCACACGGGCAAAACTGAGCGGCTCTTCCTGGTAGACGCGATGGGCTACATTTTTCGCGCCTATCACGTGCCGATGGCGCGGCTGGCCAATGCCGCCGGCGTGCCCACCAAAGTTCCCTACGTGTTCGCCAACATGCTCCGCCGCCTTCTCAAGTTGAAGGATCTGCCGGTGGATTACGTGGGCGTGATTTTCGATCCTCCCGGCAAGACCTTCCGTGACGAGCTTTTCGCCGAATACAAAGCGCAGCGCCCGCCGATGCCGGAAGATCTGAGCGTCCAGATTCCTTTTGTGCGCCGCATGTGCGAAGCCATGCGCCTGCCCGCGCTTGAATATCGCGGCTACGAAGCCGACGACGTGATCGGCGCTTTCGCCAAGCAAGGCACGGCGCGCGGCCTCGACGTGGTCATCATCACCAGCGACAAGGACATGCTGCAACTGGTGGGCCCGCAGGTGCGCGTGCTGATTCCCACCAAGAACGATTTGCTCGTTGATTCCGCCAAAGTGGAAGAACTGCTCGGCCTGCCCCCGGACAAGGTCACCGACTACATGGCCCTGCTGGGCGACACCATTGACAACATCCCCGGCGCCAAAGGCATCGGCGAAAAGGGTGCGCGCGAATTGATCCAGCGCTACGGCTCCGCGGAAGCCGCGCTGGAACACGCCGCGGAAGTGGAATCGAAACGCTACCGGGAAGCGCTGCAGAATTGCCGCGAGCAGGTATTGATGTCCAAGAAACTGGCCACCATTGCCACCGACGTTCCGCTGCAGCTCGATTTGGACGCGCTGCGGGTGCAGGAGCCTGACGCGGCGGCTTTGCGCGCGCTCTACGCCGAACTGGGCTTCACGTCGCTCATCAAGGAATTGCCGGCCACTCCGGAATCGGCCCGCGTATCCGCCGCGGCGAAGATTGAAACCACGGCGCTGGCCAGCGCGGAAGAGTTGCGCCGCTTCCTGCGCACGCTGCCGGAAACGCAGCCGGTCGCCGTGTGGCTCACGCTGGCTCCCGGAGAGCGCGAGAGCGCCGGCTTCGGCAGCCGCGTGGCGGCAATCGAGATTTCCGCCAACACCCATCACGCCGCCACCGCGTGGGCCGATGAAAAAGGCGAAGTGCTCGAGGTACTGCGCGCGTGGCTGGCGGAAAGCCCTAATCAAAAAATCCTGCACGATCCGAAACTCGCGCAATTGCTGTTGATGGGCGCCGTCACGTCGGCCGTGGCGGCGCCCGGACTGTTCGCCGGCTCGCCGAGCGTCGCACCGGCAAACAGTGCAGGGCCGAGGCCGGCGCTGCGCAATGCCCCGCACGCGATTCAGCTTTATTCCTACTTGCTGCGTTCCACCACGGCCAAGCACGATGTGAGCGACGCGGCGGCGCGGCACTTGAACGAAACCCTTACCGACGCTCCGGGTGAGCGCGCGGCGGCGATGATTCGGCTGGCACCCGTGCTGCGCCGCGAAGTGGAAGCGGCTGGACTGGCCGAACTGTACGAAACGATGGACCTGCCGCTGGCACCGGTGCTGGCGCGCATGGAAGCGCACGGCGTGCGCGTGGACCCCTCTGCGCTGGGCGAAATGAGCGCGGCCATGGAACGCGAAGTGCGCGCCATGGAAAAGCGCATCTTCCAGCTGGCCGGCAGCGAATTCAACGTCAATTCCCCCGCGCAACTCGCCGAAGTCCTGTTCGACAAGCTGAACCTGCCGCAGCCGCGCAAATACGGCAAGGGCAAAGTGCGCTCCACCGCCGCCGATGTGCTGGAAGATCTGGCGCCGCTGCACGAACTGCCTGCCAAGATCATCGAGTTCCGCGAAGTGGCCAAGCTCAAGTCCACGTATGTGGACGCCCTGCCCAGGTTGATTGACCGCAGCACCGGGCGCGTTCACACTTCGCTCAACGCCACCAGCACGGCCACCGGGCGGCTCAGCTCTTCCGACCCGAATTTGCAGAATATTCCGGTGCGCACCGAACTCGGCCGGCAAATCCGCGCGGCCTTTGCCGCCGAGCCGGGGCGGGTGCTGCTCTCCGCCGATTATTCGCAGATTGAATTGCGCATCCTCGCGCACTTCAGCGAAGACGCGGTGCTGTGCGATTCCTTCCGCCGCGGTGAAGATATTCACGCGCGCACCGCGCAGGAAATTTTCGGCGTGGGCCCGCTGATGCAGACTGCCGAGCACCGCCGCGCCGCCAAAGCCGTCAATTTCGGAATCATTTACGGATTATCGGCGTTTGGCCTGGCGCAACAACTCGGCATTGACCAGAAAGAGGCTGCGCGCTTCATCGCCGCATATTTCGAGC
This sequence comes from uncultured Acidobacteriaceae bacterium, assembly GCA_964500065.1. Classification (GTDB taxonomy): domain Bacteria; phylum Acidobacteriota; class Terriglobia; order Acidiferrales; family UBA7541; genus CAZCNH01. Next base: position 17,385 of record CAZCNH010000016.1, on the reverse strand, counting down.
GCTACAAGGGCGTGAAAAGCTGGATTGACGCGCAAATCGCCGAAGTGAAAAAGACCGGCATCACCCGCACGCTGCACGGCCGCATCCGGCAAATCCCGGAAATGAATTCTCCGCATGCCAATCTGCGCAACTTCGCGCAGCGCACGGCCATGAACACTCCGTTCCAAGGCACTGCCGCCGATCTGATCAAGCTGGCGATGATTCGCATTGACGCGCTGCTCGAATCGCAGAAGATGCAAGCGAAAATGATTTTGCAGGTCCACGACGAACTGCTCTTCGAAGCCCCGCCGGATGAACTCGACGCCCTGCGCGCCCTGGTCAAGCCCGCCATGGAGCAAGTGTGCGAATTGAAGGTGCCCCTGGTCGCCGACATGAAGTCCGGCCCCAACTGGTGCGACATGAAGTAGGTACAGCGAAATCGTTGCTGTGGAAGATGGTCGGGTGCCCCATCCTGCCACGCATTTTGTGGAAGGGTGGGCCGGAGGTGCTGAAAAAAAGCACCGGGGGCCCACCCCAGCGCACGAACCGCGCAGGAGTGGGGCACCCGAAGGCCATCCAGCAGAAGGTGTTGCGATGTTTCCCTGGGGTCTTGCTTGCGGCGAGAAGAGCCCCGCCTCTGAAGAGGCAGGCTACAGAAATCGGTGAAATCTGTGTAATCTGTGGATAGCTTTTTAGCCAGGAAATGATAGGAGTAACGCAACCATGCAACATGCGCAGGGATTTTTGAAGCTGGTGGACGACGCGAAGACGCGGGTGAAGGAAACCAACGTCGCGGAAACCAAGAAGTGGATGGACGCGGGCGAAAAATTCCATCTGGTGGACGTGCGCGAGGAAAGCGAATGGGCGCGCGGGCACTTGCCCGGCGCCACCTGGCTGGGCAAAGGCATCATCGAGCGCGACATCGAAACGAAGATCCCGGACAAGAACGCGAAGATTGTTCTTTATTGCGGCGGCGGCTTCCGTTCAGCGTTGGCCGGCGACAACCTGCAAAAAATGGGCTACACCAACGTGATTTCCATGGATGGCGGCTGGCGCGGCTGGACGGAAGCCGGGTACCCCACACAAAAAGACTGAAGAAGGCAGGGGTTAGGTGCTGGGGACTAGGGGCGAGGATCGGTTTTGCTGGCCCCTGGCCCCTAATCCCTAGCCTCTGGTTCGCCCCTAGCTTTTCTGGAAGCCGGTGCGGTGCTGGGGTTGCCAGACGACGTCACCACGCAAATACTGCACGGTGCCTTTCAGGCGCCACCACATTTGCAGTTGGCGGTAGGGGAAGTGTTCGAGGAAACACCAGGCAATCAGGCGCAGGGCGTCGCGCCAATCGGTGTAGCGGCGGAAGGTGATTTCTTCCTGAAGGACGCTGCCGATGGAGATCATGGTGGCAAAACCGTAACCGAACAATAGGAAGAGAAGGAAGAAATCGCGGTTCAGCACGCCCAGGACCCACGCCAGAAACATAGTGGAGTAGCCGACGATTTCAATCCACGGCGCGGCAAACTCGAAAATCCACTGGTAGGGAAGCGCGAACATCCCGATGCGGCCGTAGCGCGGGTTGAAGGTCATGTCACGGTTTTTCCAGAGCACATCCATCAAACCTTTTTGCCAGCGGGCGCGCTGGCTGCCCAGTGACTTGCGGTCGGAGGGCACTTCGGTCCAGCAAACCGGGTCGGGGATGAAACTGATGTGGTATTCCTGCTTGTTTTCGAGCAGATAGCGGTGCATGCGCACCACCAGATCTAAGTCTTCCCCAATCGCGGACGGCCGGTAGCCGCCCACCTTGCGCAGCAGATCGCGCTGAAATACGCCAAAGGCGCCGGAGATAATCACCAGCATGTTGAAATAGGCCCAGCCTTCGCGGCCGATCAGGAAGGCGCGCAGGTATTCCACCACTTGCAGGATTTCGATGCCTTTGCGCGGCAGTTTGACCTGCGTGAGCCGCCCGCCATCCACCTTGCAGCCATTGATGGCGCGCACGATGCCGCCGGCGGCGATGACTTTCTTGTGGTCGGTCATGACCGGGGCCATGATGCGCAGCAGGGCGTCACGTTCGAGAATGGCGTCGGCATCCACCACGCACACGAACTGAGCCGACGCGACGTTCAGCGCGGCGTTAATGGCGTCGGCTTTGCTGCCGCCGGGCTCCTTATCCACCACCAGCAGGCGCGGCTCGAGGGGACTCATGTACAGCCCGCGTACCGGTTTGCATTCGACGCTCTGCACATAGACCATGTCGGTGGGCACGAGGCGATAGGCCTTTTCGAGTTTGGCGAGCGTCTGGTCTTTCGAGCCGTCATTCACCACGATAATTTCCAGTTCGGGATAATCGAGCGCCAGCAACGATTGCACCGATTCCACGATGGTCTGCTCTTCGTTGTGCGCGGGAACCAGCACGGCAATGGGGGGCACGAACGGCGAGTCCTTCATTTTTTCCAGGCGGATGCTGCCCAGGCGGCGCTGGTGGGCAGCGCTGGAAACAACCGCGAGGATCAGAAGAGTGAGGTAGGCAAGGTTGGAAAACAAATAGTAAAGAAAAAGAATGTTGTTCGAGATGGTCAGGAACTCGATCACGCGGCGATCTCCGGCTGAGTGGGAAGCGGCGAACTGCCGGCGCGCAGGCGATGCAGCAGCCAGCCGGCCAGGCGGCGTTCGCGCGCGGCGCGAGCGGCGACCTGCATGCGCTCGAGCGGGGCGCGGAGTTTCGGCTCGCCCGAGCGGGCCAGCAGGCGCGCCACCTGCTTGCGCACCTGAACCGCAGGATGACGCACCATGGCGTTGAGCAGAATGCGCATGGTTCCCGCGCGCAAGGCGCCGAGCAGCGCGGCGGCGGCCATTTCCCGGCGCTGCGGCTCGACCAAAGCTTCGATAAGCCGGCTGATTTCTCCGGTTCGCTCCAATTCAGAGATGAAAGCGTGCAGCGCGTAGCGGTCGTGGCTCTGCAAGACCAGATCCACGATTTCGTCCAGATGATCTTCCATGCGAGCCAGCGCGGCGGCCGAGCGCAAGCGCACGTAGCGGTTCTGATCGCACAGCGTATCCAACAACGCTGGAATTGCCCGGGCATCCTCCAATTCGCCCAGCGCCACCACCGCGCGCAGGCGCACAAACCATTCTTCATCGGAGGCCAGGTGCGCCAAGGCGGTGAGCGCGAGCTTGGGTTTGGCGGCGGCCAGTGCGCGAGCCGCGGCGGCGCGCACTTCGGGAATGGAATCAGAGGCGAGCAGCAGCAGATCGTCGCCCAATTCCGCGGTGGCTATCTCCCCCAGCACGCGCGCCAGGCCGGGCCGGATGCGGTCGTCGGCTTTGGTTACATAGGCCAGGAGCATGCCCGGCTTCTTCCGGCAGCAGCGCAGCATGGCGTTCAAAAGCGGACGCTCCGGTACGACGAGCACCCCGTGAACCAGCCGGTCGAGGATGGGCACCGCCGCTTCGGGAAGCTCGGTGCGGCCCAGGCCGCGCACCGCGGCGATGCGCGTTTCCGGATCGGGATCGTCCAGCGCTTCTGAAAGCGCGGGGATGGCTTCCGGCGCGCGCATGCGGCCCAGCGCCACCAGCGCTTGCCGGCGTTTCCACCCGGTAAACGATCGCGTTTCGTGAATCTGAGTATCCAGCAGACCGGTGCGCCGCAGAATCTCCAGCAACTGCGGCGCTTCTTCCGGGCCGGCCACTTCCAGACGATCGCCAAGAATGGATTCGACAATCTCGCGATCCATAGGATCAAAACGCCAGGATTCGGGAGCCACTTGCCCGCTCACAATGCCCAGCCATTGCGTGCGGATAGCCAGGGTGCGGCGGTCGCGTTGCTTCAGGAAGCGATCGCGTTGCGCGCGCCGCCACAAAATGAAGGTCAGCAGCAGAACGATGGTCACACCCATCGTCACCACCGCCGCCAAGACATATTGCGCGGGGCCCAGCCAGCTCACGAATCTAGAAACGAAATCCATAGCTCAATCCAAAACTTGTTTGGGAACGTCCTTGTGAACGATCCTGATGAAACGAATAGAAAGACACGTCCTGGCGCGGCGCAAATTGCCAGCGCCCGCCGCCGCCCCACGCGCGCGCGGAAAAGCGGCCCACCTGGTCCACCCGGGCAAAATTTTCGGTGCCGACGGCAAAAAAAGTGTTCAAGATCAGCTTCGCGTGTACCGGAAAAGCGAGACGAGCCAGACCCGAAGGACGCCATTCCGGCGCAATGCCGGGAAAGCGGCTGCGCGCCGCGGTGGTCTGAATCGTGAACGTCCAGTCGCGCGGCAGGTACAGGATGGCGCTGGGGGTGAGAGTCAGAATCCGCGCCCCGCGGAACCACAGCCAGCGCTGCGCGTAGTCCAATTCCAGACCTCGCACGGGAGCCGTTTCGGAGATGCGGAAGCCGCGGTTGTAGTCGAAGAACAGCTCGGACTTGGCGATGATCCCGCGGTGGTCGGCCCCGGCCGCACCGAAAGTAAGGGCGTCGCGCGCGGTGGCCTTGTAGGTTACCGAACCGCCGCCGCGCACAGGTTTTTCGCCGAAGCGGTTGAAAAACGAAAGCGACGCATTCGTCCTCCAGCGCGAAGAAATATCCGAACGCAGCGAAACGGTGTAAGCCTGGGCGTCGCCGGCAAAGTTGAAGGTGTCGTAGTCCAGCCCGGCGCGCAGCTCGTGGCGCGGCGGGTGAGCCAAACCGCGCAGGGCGCTGCGCGCCTCCTGATTCGCCGGGTCCAGCCGCGCGGCATCTTCGAAAGCCCGGCGGGCTTCTTCATTCCTGCCGAGCGCGCGCAAAGCGCGTCCTTGACGGATGGCCGCTTCGGGCGCCAGCGGCGTGCCGCGCAAAAGCTGCGCGGCGCGGTCGGCAATTTCCAGGGCGTCCGAGTTGCGCTTCTGCCACAACAGGACATCCGCCAGGGCTAGCATGATTTCCGCTTCTTGGGGCACCGCCTGTAAAACCCGGCGATAATCCTTTTCTGCTTCCGCAAAATTTCCGGACCAAGCATGCACGCGGCCACGCCAGCCGGTGGCCTCCATATCGTCCGGCGCTTGTGCCAGCCGCTCATCCAGGATGCGTTGAGCTTCAGCGAATTTTTGTTCTGCCGCGAGCCTTCTAACTTCCGAAATCCAATTCTGGCTATGGGCAAGTTGAGGGAAGGAGGCAAGGAAGAACAGCGTGAGCAGCAAGGCCCAAGCGCGAGAGCGACCCGGAGTCGGATTGGCCGAAAACGTGAGCATATCGCACTCAACTATTATCATGGCCTAGCAACAGCGACTTCAATAGAACCATGGTACCGAGTGACACGGAATCGTCATCTCAACATAACTAGTTTATTATCAACATCGTACAGCCACAGGAAGGTGACGATCAGAGAGGTTTCTTAATCATGCGGATTTCGCGCCCACCACGCTCAAACCGCACGTCGTCCATGAAATTTCGAATCATCAAGATGCCCCGCCCGGAACCCCTGAAGATATTGTCCGGGTGGGTTGGATCCGGCACCTGGTTGGGATTGAAGCCAGTGCCTTCGTCACGCACCACCAGCAAGATAGAACCATCGAGCTGCTGAAAGCAATCAACTTCTACGCGCTTGTTGCGGTTGCTCTGGTTACCATGCTTCACTGCGTTTACCAGGGCTTCGCGGAGGGAAATATCCACTTCGTCGCGATGGCCGTTCAAGCAGCCCAATTCTCCCAGCTTGCCCATCACTCGCTGCAGCACGGCCTCCACCGAGTCCAAGCAGGAAGGAAACACGTCGGAATAGATCAGAGGCGCGCGCGGACCTTTACGACGCTCCACAAAAGGAACGGTGGCAGGCGACTGCGGCTTCCTTGTCCGTGGCCTTCGAGTCTTGTTCACCGTGCCGTCTTCTGTGAAGCTTAGGGATAACTGCCCCTAAGGGCACAAGAATTGTAGCCAATCCGGGCGCAAAAGCGAAATAGTACGTCGGTACGGGAGTGATACTTTAGTAGAGGGTAGCGGGTGTTGTAGCCCGGGGCTTTAGGCTTAGGTGGGACGCATGCATCAGTGGGCTATTTCCGGGCGGCCAGCCACTTTTCGATTTGGGCGAAGTGGTAGCGGTCGTGCATGCACTTAAAATAGGGCACCATCGCCGCGGGGCCGTGCCAGAGCTGAGCCGGGTCACCGGAGGGCGAATAGGGGAACTCGCGGTCCAGGAAAAGCTGCGGCTGAGGCATTTGCAGCACCAAGTCCTGCAAGGCTTCGCTGGCACGCTCATACTCTTCGAAAACCCGGTCCAGCGTCGCGTTGCGGCGCTTCACCACTTCTTTTTCGTTCCAATCGGTCGGACCCTTTTCGGTGAGCACGCCGGGGATGGCGTAGTCGAACGCGGCATCATCCGCGGCGGTGCGCACTTCCGCGGCAAATTCGGTCGCCCAGTAGGAAAGATGGCCCAGCAAATCTTTGAGCGACCAGCGGGTATTGAAGCGCTGCGGGGCCAGTTCCGCAAGGCGTGGCTGGGCGAAGATACGCCGCCACGATTCGCGCACATCTTCAATCTCCGCAAACAGAGCAAGCGGGCTGAGCGGCATTCGTTGTTCCGGCGGGCGCAGCAGCACCGTGGCTTCGGCAGGAGGCGCGAGCGCGGTCGCGGCTTCCTTCCATTCCGCTTGGAGCAGTTCCATCAGCCGTGCTTCGGGCAAGCGAGCTTCAGTCATGCTTTCCTCCTTTCTGCGGAATATCCGCATGCAAATGTTTTTGCAGCCGCGCAATGGCGTTGCGGTAGCGATGATCCGCCATCGCTGGCGTGATGCTGAACGTCCGCGAAATTTCTTCCAGGGAAAGACCGGAAAGTTTGGCCAGCAGCACGTCGAGTTCCTCGGACGGGCAATGCGCGCGCGCCGCATCCAAACACTGGCCGAATTGCACGCGGCGCGTAAGCAGCTCGGGCGTTCGCGCGGACGCTTGTTCCGTGGTGTCGTCAAGGACCTGGTGCTCGCGGAACGCCTGCCGCTTGCGGTACCCGCTCAGCACAAAGTGGCAGGTGCGGTAGAGAAAGCTGAGGATGGGACGCGCCCCCGGCGCCTCCATTTCGGCGCTGAACTGCCACCGTTGCCAGCGAGAATAAAAAACGGTCCACACATCCTGCGCCAAATCGTCCGCAGTCGCCGGCTCAGAGCGCACGGCCAGCCAGCCCCGCACGTTGCCGCCATAGAGCGCAAACAATTCTTCAAATGCGGCATCGGCGGACACCTCCCCGCGCGCGCGGGCGCGCAGGATGGGCTGCTCGGGCGATGCCACGGGCGTTTCGGCGTCCATCGTCTCGATTAGATTATGTCCTCAATGGCTTCTTTTCGCGGGAAACATGGCAGAGTCAGCGGGCAAAAGCAAAGAAAAACGAGCGGAATAACACGAAACAACGGGCGCCGGAAGCCCATCCCGATTTATCCCGCGCGAAATTGCCCGGGTTGGTGGCGAATGTGTGCAGAAAACCACCGCCTCTGAAGAGGCGGGTTACAAGGCTTGGCGCCACGCAGCTAGTGTCGTGTCCCGCACATACCTTGCGGCACTGGGGCACCGCAAGCAGCGCCCCTACGACAAGCTACGAGCCACAATATTTTGAACGAATTTCGGGACACGAGACTAGCGGCGGCCTTCGAATATCATTTCCGCGTCTTCCACTTCGGCGGCGCCCAGGATGCGCATGGCCTCCTGGTGATCCACGTGGTGCACTTGCGGGATGCCGCTGATGCTGGAAGCCTGCGGGGTCAGCGCGGCGATATCGCCGGTCTCGATGAACTCAGTGGCGAACTTGCGCGCGCCGCACATCAGTTGCCGCAAGCCTTGCGCCACGCGCTGGTAGTAGGTGTAGAAACCGATGGCGCCCACCGGCAGCTTCGAGAAGCGGTCGCCGAAGCGGTGGCGCAGTTCCGGAGCGGTGACGAAGACTTCGTCCACGCTGAGGCCGTAGCGTTGAATATAGATGGGCAGATCCTGGCTCTCGATGGATTTGCCAATGGTTTTCGCCACCATGGCGGCGGCCAGCGGCCCGCGCGCCCAGGCGATCAATTTCACGTAGGGAGCGCACAGGGCGAAACCCTTGAACATCTGATCTTCGAAGGTAAACCCGCCCGCCAGGGCGATCGACGGAACGAACTGCTTCTTTTCGCGCAAGCGGTCGAGGTACTCGCGCAACAGGGAGTGCAGTTCCACGCCAGGGACGCCCCACTCGTTCATCATGCGCCAGGGACTCATGCCGGTGCCACCGCCGGCGGCATCTACGGTGAGCAGGTCCAATTCCGCCAGGGACGCAAACTTCACCGCGCGCGCCAAGTCCGCCGGGCGATATGCGCCGGTTTTCAGGGTGACGTACTTGGCTCCGCACTTGCGCAGCGTTTCGACGCGGCGCAGAAACGCATCGCGATCCACCATGCCGATGCGCGAGTGCCGCTCGAACTCGTGGAAACTGCCGCGCTGGAAGGCTTCCACCACCACCGGGTCGGACGGATTGGGCAGGACCACGTACCCGCGGCGCTGCAACTCCTGCGCTTTCGCCAGATCGCGAATCTTCACTTCCCCGCCGATATCCTTCGCGCCCTGGCCCCACTTCAACTCGACCGCTTTTACGCCCAGTTTTTGAATGGCATATTCCTGAACGCCCAGCATCGTATCTTCGACGTTGCCCTGGATGATCACTTCGCCGCAGCCGTCGCTTTGCCATTCGCGGAACAGGTTCACGCGCTCTTCGAGTTCCGGGCTGGAGATGACGCGCCCATCGGCAAAACCGGCTTTCATATCCATGCCGCAGACGTTTTCCCCTACGGTGATGCAGGTGCCGGTGATGGCGGCTCCCGCGGCAATGCCGGGCCAATTGTTCTTGGCGATGTTGGTGGAACCCATGGCCGCGAGAATGAACGGGAGATTGCAGGGGATGCCCGGGTCGCGCCCGATGGTGGTCTCGAGTTTTACATTGGGGAACAGCGCCTTGTTGCTGTCGGCCTCGATGCCCCAGGCGCCGGCCGCGCGCCCGAGAATGGTGAAATGGGAAAGATCCACGGGATAGTCTTTTTGCGAAGCCGTGGTGATGATGCCGAACGGCTGGGGATAGATCATCTCCGCGCCGCGATACGCGCTCTTGCCGATCTCGCACATGCCGATGCACCCGTCCACGCAGGTGGTGCACATCCCGCTGAAGGGACTGACGGAATCGTCCGTGCGGTTCTTGCTGAGTGTGGCCGCGGATGAATTCAAGCGGGAATACGTCATGACAATCCTCCCTATTTCGAAATCAATTCAGTTGCACCGGGCTCCGGAGTTTTCCCGGGACGCAACTTCACCAGCACGTCGGAACGGATGGGCCCTGGCAATTCGCAGGCATGGCACGGGTCCAGGAAGCACATTGCATCGTCGTAGCTCTGGAAACACACCGGCGAAAAATTCAAGCAGCCGCTGCACAGGGTGCTTTCGGCGGAAGGGCCCGCGCAGCGCATTTCGCAGACCGGGCAGATGTACATGCACGCCCCGCACTGCCGGCAGGCGTCGCTGGTGTGGTCGAAGGGCCGCGAGACTTTGCGCTGGGCGCCGCGATAGGCGAACCCGATGGCGCCGGCCATCATCTGCTGCTCGCACATGCGCACGCACAACCCGCACTGGATGCAGTTTTCGTGCTTGGCTTCGTAGCGGCACTGGCGCACGCCCATGGCCGAGGCTAGATCCTGAATACGCTTCGATTGCGGGCAGGTGGCAACATAAAGCTCCACCAGCAACCGGCGCGCACGCTGAACCCGCTCGGAATGCGTGCGCACCAGCAGGCCTTCCTCGGCCGGATAGGTGCATGACGCCACCAGCTTGCTGCGAGGACCGCTGCCGATTTCCACCACGCACAACCGGCAAGCGCCATAGGGTTGCAGGCCGTCGTCGCTGCACAGGGTAGGGATGGGGAAGCCGGCAAAGCGCGCTGCTTCCAGCAGCGGCGTACCCTCCGCCACTTCCACCGTCAGTCCGTTGATTGCCAGCCGCACCATCGGAATCTCTCCGCCTACTGCACCAGCACCGCATCAAACTTGCAGGCTTCGAGGCACGCGCCGCACTTGGTGCACTGAGCCTGCTCGATCACGTGCAGTTTCTTCTTTTCTCCCAGAATGGCTTGCCCGCTGCACACCTGCACGCAGGCCCCGCAGCCGTTGCAGGTGACCGGGTCAATCGTGAAAGTAATGAGTTCGCGGCAGACTTTGGCCGGGCAGCGCCGCTCGCGGATGTGCGCGAGGTACTCATCGCGGAAGTAGCGCAGCGTCGAGAGCACGGGGTTGGCCGCGGTCTGCCCCAGTCCGCAGAGCGACGTTTCTTTCACCATCCAGCCGAGATCGGCCAGCAGGTCCAGATCTTCCTCGCGCCCGCGGCCTTCGGAGATGCGGGTGACGATTTCCTTGAGCCGCTGCGTCCCTTCCCGGCAGGAAAAGCATTTCCCGCAGGATTCGTCTTCGAGAAACCCCAGAAAGTATTTGGCGATATCCACCATGCAGGTGTGATCGTCCATCACGATCATGCCGCCGGAACCCATGATGGAACCCGCGGCGGTCAGGCTGTCGTAATCCACCGGCAAATCGAACTTTTCCGCGGGGATGCATCCGCCGGAGGGGCCTCCGGTCTGAATGGCTTTGACGCGGCGCTTTTTCGGCGCGCCGCCGCCGACTTCTTCGACAATCTCGCGCAGGGTGATGCCCATGGGCACTTCGATGAGCCCCGTATTTTCAACCGTACCGACCAGGCAGAACGTCTTGGTGCCCTTGCTGCCGGCCGTGCCCAGGCTGGCATACCAGTCGCCGCCGCGCATCACGATCACCGGAATGTTGGCCCACGTTTCGACGTTGTTGATGCAGGTGGGCTTGCCCCACAAACCGTGCAGCGCGGGAAACGGCGGCCGCTGCTGGGGCTCGCCGACTTTGCCTTCCACCGAGCGAATCAACGCCGTTTCTTCGCCGCAGACAAAAGCGCCCGCCCCTTTGACAATGCGGATCTTGAAACTGAACCCGGAACCAAAGATATTTTCGCCCAGCAGCCCGGCGTCGCCGGCTTGCGCGATGGCCCGCTCCATGCGTTCCACCGCCAGCGGATATTCCTCGCGCACGTAGATCACGCCTTCGGTGGCGCCCATGGCATACGCCCCGATGATCATTCCCTCGAGCACGGCGTGCGGATCGCTCTCCATTTCCGTGCGGTCCATGTAGGCGCCCGGATCGCCTTCGTCGCCATTGCAGATGATGTATTTCACCGGCGAGTTCTGCTGGCGGACCACATCCCATTTCTTCCCGGTGGGAAACCCGGCGCCGCCCCGGCCACGGATGCCGCTGCGCGTCACTTGCTCGATGATTTCCTGCGGCGAAGTCTGCAGGGCCTTGCCAAGGGCTTCGTATCCGCCGCGCGCGAAATATTCCGGCAGGCTTTCCGGATCGATAATTCCGCAGTTGCGGGAAACGATGCGCACCTGCCGATGGAACATCGGCACCTGATGATAGGGAGGAATCCCCGCAAAAAGCCCGTTGGTCGAGCCCTGCGCGTAGGTCAGCGTTTGGCCGGTCACCGGGTTTTCATCCCCTTCCATCCGGGCAATGGCCCATTCTTTGTGATGATTTCCCTTGCCGATGTCGCGCACGATTTGCCGCGCGCGCCCGGGCTTCACGCGCCCGTAGGTGATACGGCCCTTGCCCGGCAGCCACACATCCAGCAACGGTTCCTGGCAGCACCAGCCGATACATCCGGTGGGCGTAATCAGGTAATCGAGCCCGAGTTTGGCCACCTCTTCGCGCACGGCTTCAAGCACTTCCACCGCGCCGGCGGCCTGCCCGCACGTCGCGTAGCCAACAAAGATTTTGGGCTGCGCCGGGTATAGGGTTGTCCGGCCGTGCACGGCCATTCGCGCGCGGTCGCCGGCATCGCAGATGCGCGTCGGCTCAGGCATGGGCCTTTTCCTTGGGCTTGCGCGGGCGATAGCGGTTCACCATGCCGCGAACCTTGCCCTGCTCGAGATGGGCGAAGGTGTCCCGGTCCACGCGCACCACTGGCGCCAGCGCGCAGCAACCCAGGCAGCGCACCGGCTCGACGGTAAATTCCTTGTCCGGGCTGGTTGCGCTCTGGGTGGTGTTCGTTTCTGTTTGCACGCGTTCCAGGACCCGTTGCGCTCCGCGAACGTGGCAGGCCGTGCCCAGGCACACTTGCACGCGGTGTTTCCCCCGCGGGGCGAGGCTGAAACAGCGGTAGAAGGTGGCCACTTGATACACTTCGCTGAGGGGAATGCGCAGTTTTCTGGCGACCTGGTGGAGCGCTTCCGCGGGAAGGTAGTAGAACCGCGCCTGAATTTCCTGAAGGAGGGCGATCAGGTTCTCGCGGGTGTCGGGCACTTGCCCGAGGATCTCCTCGATCCTTTCGACTTCAACGTGAGACATGGCAGTCGTCGGGCGGCGGCTGTAGGTTCTTGGCGGCGCGAACCACATGGGTACGCGCTACAAAACATCAGGTGCTGCTTCTGCTTCACTCAAACCCGAAAGCCGGCACCGGCTGGAACACATCCTCGTAGGTAAGAACGTGCGTAGCCATGCACGACTTGCACTGAACCGATACCGGCCAGTGCACCCATGCCCGGGGAACGTCTGTTTCCAGAGGCACGTGCTCTTGCGTCGCGGGGCAGATGTAGTAGCCAGCAACGAAGACTCTCGGGTGTTCGACATCCGGTTTCATAGACTGCCCCCTTTCCCCCATAAGGGCAGGTTGCTGGCCATCTATTCGGGAAAGAGCAAATTGCGGCGCCTTTTGGATTCACGAAGTTAGGGGTAGTGTTGAATTTCGCAATAGGGATTTCGGTGAGTGTAAAATCACGCGCCCATGGGCGCAGTGAGAATTCTCACGCAACCAGCCCATAATCACCGTCTGGACTTCTGCCCCTGCCGGCTGAAGTCTGTCCTGCCTCATGCGCCCGGTCGGATCAGAATTGATGTTCGAAGAATGCGATTGACATGAACTGCGCGAGGGGTATAAGGGTTGACTGCTAGGTATCGCACGCTCTGCTTCTACGTCGCGCCTTCACAGCTCGCCTGAGCGAAGCAATTCTTTCGCTGGCGTTTGCCGCCGCGTCCCAAACCGAGTCGCCGCCGCAGGTTTCGGAAAACCAGGAGGCACGTCATGAAGCGCTGGAATCACAGCATTCGCTTCCTTTCCCTTGTTTTGGTTTTGTTCGTATCGGGAGTGGTGTTCGCCGGGCGTGTTGTGACCATCACCCTCTGCAAGGACGTGGTGCAACCGGACCTGGTGCCGGTGGATATCCAGGAAAACTTCGCCCCTGATGCGGCAGCCATACATGCCGTAGTCTCGCTGGAAGATATGAGCGCGGGCATCAAGCTCAAAGGCGAATGGGTGTCGGTGGACGCCATCGCCGCACCGAATTATGTGATTGATGCGGCCGAAATGGTGGCGGATAAATCCACCACCCGAGCCCATTTCGCGCTTTCTCGCCCGAACCGCGGCTGGCCAGCGGGGAATTATCGCCTCAACGTCTATCTCGACGGGAAACTGGCGGCGGTAAAGACGTTCAAGATTATCGGCGCGCCGGGTGCGCAAGTTCCTGCCACCGTTCCCTCACCCGCTACCCGGCCGCCCGCTGCCGTCCCGCAACGCTTGCCGGAAAGCGATCCAGACTTAGCGCGGGAACAGCAGGTGGCCACCGGCTTCTCGGGAACTTTTTCCTTCCAATCGGAGCGGACCACACTCACGCTCAGGCTTCAGCAGAGTCCGGATGGCACCCTCAAGGGCACGCTAAGCAGCAGCACCGGCGCGCAGTTTCAACTGGAAGGCATGGTTCAGGAAGGCACCGCGATGGGCATCTGCGCCAGCAACGAGGGAAAAGTTTTTTTTGAAGCGTCGCTGCAAGGAAACCAGTTGCACCTGGCGCTGCTCGAACCGGACGCCAATAACATGCCCGATTATCAGCGCGCCCGGCAATTGATGTTGAACCGCGTGACGGGAGCGGCTTCGCGTTCCCCCGCGCCTTCCGCATTGCCCGGCTCGCGTGCTCCATCCGGTGCAAGCGCCAGGCCTGCTTCCGGCGAAGTCGCCAGCGATCCGAGTTGGGGATTCCGCTTCAATGTTCCCGCAGGCTGGAAGATAAAGAAGGAAGCGGCCGGCGCGATTCTCGGTCACGATACGATTGCCGGCGCCATACTGGTCTTCCCGCATACCGCCGCCAGCATGCAGGAAGTGCAGCAGCAGATGCAACAAGGCCTCTCCGAAGAAAATTCCGAACTCCGGCCCGAGGGAAACATCGGGCGCATCGGGGAAAACGGGGTGGGCGGAATCTATCAAGGCCGCTATCAAGGCCAGCAAGTGAAGGCGCGGGGTATCGGCACATTTTCGCCCGGCGGGGGTGGCGCGTACATCCTGGGAATTTCCACACCGGAAAAATTCAGCGGAGAGTTGGCGCAGGCTGCGGACTCGCTGGCTCGGAGCCTGGAACCGGCGCGCGTGGAGGTTTCGGAAGTCATGCAGTATTTCGTCGGCACGTGGTTCAGCTACACCAAGAACACGTCCAATGAGGTTACCCTCTACGCCGATGGCACTTTTTCCATGAACTACGAGGCCAGTTACTCCGGCACTCCCGACTCCAGCGGCGCAACCGGATGGGGCCTGGCCCGGCAGAACCGCAACCGCGGCCGATGGACCGTACGCGGATCACGGACCAGCGGAGTGATCATCCTCAAGTATCCCGATGGGGGCACCGAAGAGGTGCAGTACCGCGTGCATCAGGAGCGCGGTGAAACCTTTTGGAGCGAGTACTACTTCGACGGCAACCTCTACGGGAAAAAGCGCGAATAACGGATGGTGCCCGGGGAGGGAGTCGAACCCACACGTCCCTTTCGGGACAAGGGATTTTAAGTCCCCTGCGTCTGCCATTCCGCCACCCGGGCCCGAGGCAGGGTGATTATCATACATCGAAGGGTCGCATGCGGGACGGGCGGGTACGCGGGTCCGCGGGGATAGCGGTGTCATTTGATTCAAATGACACCGCTGCGGTCCGCAGGCCCGGTTTGACAGGGCGGGAAAGGCCGGGCAGAATAACTGGGTCACTGCCGCAATGCTGTGCCGAAGTGGCGGAATTGGCAGACGCGCTAGCTTCAGGAGCTAGTGGGCGCAAGCTCGTGGAGGTTCGAGTCCTCTCTTCGGCACCAACCACTAGGTCACATCCAGCCCTGCGCCCGGTGGATTGCATCCAAAGAATGTGCGAAGCTTGGCCGTTGGAGGCGATTTGCCCCGATTGGTAAAATGGCTGTGCTCCCTGGTCATCCTCGGGGTGGCCGTTCCCTCGATTAGCCCCGGACAGGCTAAGGGCCCCTGGACCACCGAATCGCTCTTGAAACAGTTGGAAGAAGAATCCAAGAGTTTTCGCGGGATGACGTCCAATATCGAGCGCATCAAGGTGACCGTGGTGGTCAACGACCGCTCGGTGGAAACCGGCTCGATGACCCTGCGCAAAGACAACAAGATGCTGATCGAGTTGAACCCACCCGACTCCCGCACCGTTCTGCGGGATGGCGATCGGCTTTATGTCTATAGCCCGCGCTTGAAACGCGTCGAGGAATACGACCTGGGCAAGTACAAGTCGCAGATTGACCAATACATGCTGCTGGGATTCGGCAGCGGCGACTTGAAAAAAAACTACCTCGCCACGTACCTGGGCGAACAGGTCCTGGACCAGAAACATGTTCTGCTGATCGAACTCACCCCCAAGGATGAAAAGGTCCGCAGCAACATTTCCAAAATCCACCTGTGGATTGATCCGGCGAACTGGCTCGCTGTGCAGCAGAAGTTTTTCGAGGCAGGCGGCGACTACTTCACTATTCACTACACCAACGTGCAGCGCAATCCGCGCCTGCCCGATAGCAAATTCAAGCAAAACTGGCCGAAAGACGTGCAGCGGGTCAAGCCACAGAACTGAAACCGGCCAGCCCTCAGTGTTCGCCCACCGGCTCCGCTTTGGGCGTTTCCCCTCCCTGCGTAATCACCATCACCACGCTCACCACTATCATGGCTGCCGCGCCGACGCTGCGCGCGGTCAGCGGCTCGTGCGCGATCAGCCAGCCTAGAAACAGCGCCACCACAGGGTTCACATAGGCATACGTCGAAACGCGGGCTGCGGGAACCACGCGCAACAGCCAGATGTATGCCGGAAACGTGATGAGCGTCGCAAAAATCAGCAGATAGAAAAAAGCGATCCAGGAAGCCGAGGTGATGGTCGCGAGCGCCACGTGCTGCCATTCTCCAAGCGCGGTTCCCAGCAACGTGGCGATCGTTCCGCCCGCAAACATTTGCATGCCGATTGCCAGCAGAAGTGAATCCGGTTGCGGCGCGCTGCGGGAATAGAGCGAGCCAGCGGCCCATGCTACCGTCCCCAGCAGGATCACGCCTGCGCCGATGGGATTCATCGAACCCTGCATGTGTCCGGGCGCAACCAGCAGGGACACGCCGCCAAAGCCGATCAGCATTCCGAGGATGACCCGCGGGCCCGGGCGGTGCCCGGCGTGCAGCAGCCAGTCGAGCAGCAAGATCCAGAATGTCTCCGTGGCAATCAGCAAAGCCGTCAGCCCGCTGGGTACGCCGCTCTTTTGTCCCCAGGCCACTCCCGCCGAGCCCATGCCCACAACCAGGAATCCGATGATGGCCGCCGAGCGCCAGTGCAGCGCCGCGGGTCGTGCGGCTCCTTTGCTGCGCGCCCACGCATAAAGCAGCAGGCCCGCGAACGCCATGCGCACCCCGACCATCAGCAGCGGCGGCAGCGTGGCGACGGCGAACTGTACCGCCAGATACACCGATCCCCACACGAAATAAATCGCGCCAAATGCGGCGAGAATCGCAACCCGATGTGGCCGGCCATGGGTCATGAATGGAGAATCATCTCACAGAGGATGTCGCCCGGTGTCTTCAGACCCGGGGGTTGGGAAGGTGAAAAGCCCTGCCTCTGAAAAGGCACGCTACAGGCGGTCGAGGACTTCGCGGGTGCGCTGGTTTTTCACGTTGCCGGTGTTCAACGTGGATTTGGGCTCGAGCAGCACCACGTGGGTTTCTTCGTCGGCCACCGGCAGATGTTCCACGCCGCGCGGCACGATGATGAACTCGCCTGCGCGGACTAATTCTTCGCGGTCGCGAAATTTCATGCGCAGCGTGCCGCGCGTCACCAGAAACAGTTCGTCTTCCTGCTCGTGGTGGTGCCACACGAATTCGCCCTTCAGTTTAACGGCCTTTACGTACGAGTCGTTCAGCTCGCCGATGATCTTGGGAGACCACGTTTCCATGAAAAGCGAAAACTTTTCCGCCAGGTTCACAACCGGCATAGGCACCTCGATTTAAACTTTGGAAAAAGCCCAGCTAGGGAAGCAAGACCGTCGAGCCGGTGGTCTTGCGCGCTTCCAGGTCGCGATGGGCTT
>CAZCNH010000015.1:0-57918 GCA_964500065.1 uncultured Acidobacteriaceae bacterium | reverse complement strand
GCCTACCGCGTGCTGTTGATTCCGCGGGTGTACGTCTGGAGTGTGCTGAAAATCGCCGAATGGAGCGCGATGAATTCCGCCCGGGTGGATTGGCCCGCGGTACGCGCCAAGGCTTATGAGCAAGCGGCGGGCGCCAAGACCACCCGCGATACCTATCCAGCAATTGAAACGGCGCTGAAGGCCCTGGGTGATCACCACAGTATGCTGGTGCCGCCGATGAAGGGTCCGGGCGCGCCTCGCTATAATCTGCGCTATCCCGACACTGAAATGTTGGCGGAGAACGTGGGCTACATCGAGCTTCCCTTCCTGATGGGCAATGGAAAAATGCCGGATGGCCGCTCGTATGCGCGCATCGTACACGATGGAATACGCGATCTGCGCAACCAGGGCGCCTGCGGCTGGGTGGTGGATTTGCGCGCCAATGCGGGAGGCAACATGTGGCCGATGCTGGCGGGCATTGGGCCGGTGCTGGGCGAAGGCGAAGCCGGAGCGTTTGTGGCCGGGGAGCATCGCACCACCTGGGGCTACCGTGACGGGAAATCACTGGTGATGGCCAACCGGATTGGACACCACACGGTGGACAATCCTACGCCGCCTGCGCGGAACCTTGAACCCGTGGCAGTGTTAATTGGCAAGCGCACGGCCAGTTCGGGCGAAGCGGTACTGGTTGCTTTCAAGGGCCGGGCAAAAACGCGCTTCTTCGGCGACCCCACATGGGGCGTGCCCACAGCCAACCAATCCCTGCCCATGGTGGATGGCGCGACGCTGGCAGTGACCGTGGCACTCGATTCCGACCGCACCGGAAAAGCGTATGATGGTCCCATTGCACCGGACGAAATCGTCACTGTCGAGTGGGCGCAAATCCGCAAGCCTGGCGATCCCGGCATTGCCGCCGCGCGGAAGTGGGTTGCGGCGCAACCGGAATGCAATCGAAAAATGCCGAACTAGCGTGAACCGGGGAAAACGGTGAGAACCAGTTTGCGGATATCTGGATGACTGTTCTGCTCAGCCACCGCCGACAAAGTGGACAATCTCAAACTTATCGCCAGGTTGAACCTGTTTCGTTTCCCACTGCTCTCGAGGCAGGATCTGCAGATTCAGCTCGATGGCCACGCGCCCCGCAGTAATTCCCAGATGAATCAGCAAAGTGGCCACGCACAGCCCTTCGGGCAGGTCCTTTGCTTCACCGTTGATGGTCACTCGCATAGAGGCCACAGATAAACACAAATCCCGCTGGAGGGAAAGCAGGTTGCAGGGCAATTTGATGTCTTCACTCGCCCAAATTGATTCTCATATCGCAAGTCCTCGGAGCGTGGCGGCTCTGCCGCCGCCCTCTGGCGGGCAATGATTTGCTTCGCGTGCCTTTGACTTGAAATAGAAAGAACCGCGCAGCTTCTCAGTGAAACCCCGATCGAAGCCAGCGCAGCAAAGCTGCGCTTACGGGGCGGCAGCAGAGCCGCCGCACTCCAGGGGAGTGGCAGGGTTCTACGCCGTGGTGGGCTTGAGCGAGTATTTGATTTCGTCTTCGCCGGCAGCCTTGATGATGACGTCGGCCCCGCCCGGGCCCATGCGCGGCAGCGGAAAAACCAATTCCACCCGGCCCCGGTTGTCGCTTTTCGCTGCGAAGGTGATGGGGCCTTGCGGGCTTTGAATCATCACCAGCAACATCGCATCGGCCAGCGGCTGATTAGTGGCCTTGGACTTCACGTCAATCTTCAAGGTTGCGGTCCCGGAAGCGTACCAGGAAGCCGGATTCAACAATTGTGCCTGTGGCTCAGCGCCTTTGGCGGCAGGCGCGGGAGCGGCATGCGCGGCTATCGCCGAGGGAGCTTCGCTAGGTTTGGCGGGCACAGGAGCAGGCTTGGCAGCAGGTGCGCCGCCTTTTCCAGGAACGGCGTCATGCGCCAAGGTACCTGCCCGCAATTCGTCAATGATGCCCTTGTGCTGTTCTTCGAGGCGCTGGCGGAGCGCGGCATCGCTGAAATTGGGAGAGTCGAGTAATTCTTCGTAACTGGTTTTGCGGCGGTGAATCAGGCGTCCACCCTTGTATACGGTGGTCTCGATCTGGTGGCGGTTGCCTCCGTAGTCCTCCGTTTGCACGTGGTACACGGTGGAGCCGATCTTCACTTCTGTGTTGAACCCGAAGATCACCGGTGGCTGGACCCTTTGCCTTTCGATCCGGGGCCGTCGCCTGCCCCAAGTCGTTTGCCTTCGCCTGCTTAAGCGGATTTGCCAAACGCCCGACGGGCCGCTATTATAGCACTGCGTCGATGAGCAACAACCATCTGGTACCCTACGCCCCGTTACTGATACACGTCGTGGTCGCCATCGCACTGGCGGGCATCCTTGTGCTGCTTTCTTCCGGTGTGGGCTGGCGGCGGCCCAACCGCGCGAAACTGCAACCGTACGAATGCGGCATGCTGCCTACCGGGGATGCGCGCGAGCCGTTTTCCGTCAAATTCTACCTGGTCGCGATGGTTTTTATCCTATTTGATGTGGAAGCGATTTTCCTGTTTCCGTGGGCGCTGGTGTATCGGGACCTGCGGCTGTTTGGTTTTATTGAAATGATGCTTTTCATTGTGGTGGTGCTGGTCGGTTACTTCTACCTGTGGAAGAAGGGCGCGTTTGACTGGACCAAGTAGCCTCCTCTTTCCCTTGTGGATTCAATGCCAATGAACGAAGCTCAACCAGAAACGGTTCCCACCGTGGTGCGCCAGATGCAGGAGCGCAACCCCCATTGGGTGGCGGAAACGATAACCTTCCGCGGCGAGCTGACCATCGTGGTACCCCGCGAACACATCCGCTTGGTGGCGGAGTTTCTTTGCCGGGATGAAGAACTAAAATTCAATTTCCTCTCCGATTTGACTGGGGTGGACCGCTTCCCTGCCGAGCCGCGATTTGAAGTCAACTACCATCTGACTTCGCTTCCCCGCAAGGAGCGCCTGCGCTTGAAGGTGCGGGTAGCCAGTGATCACCCGGTGGTGGAAAGCGTGGTGGCTGTGTGGCCCACGGCCAACTGGCATGAACGCGAAGTGTTCGACATGTTCGGCGTGCGCTTCGAGGGGCACCCCGATCTGCGCCGCATCCTGATGCCGGAAAGTTGGGAAGGGCATCCGCTGCGCAAGGATTATCCCGTGGAAGGTTATCGGTAGGTTGGGTTGGGTTGGGTTGGGTTGGTTCTGAGTTTGAGTTCTGAGTTCAAAGCATGACCACTCAAGTTGAAACCGTAACCGGCGCTGCACAGACGATGGTCCTGAACATGGGGCCGCAGCACCCGTCCACGCACGGGGTGTTGCGAGTGCTGCTGGAAATGGACGGCGAAAACGTCATCAAGGCCGTGCCCGACATCGGCTACCTGCACACGGGCATCGAAAAAACCTGCGAAGCCAAGACGTATTCGCAAGCCATCACCCTGACCGACCGGCTCGACTACCTCTCCCCGCTGAATAACAACCTGTGCTACTGCCTGGCGGTGGAAAAACTGCTCAATATTGAAGCGACGCCGCGCGCTGCCTATACCCGCGTGCTACTGGCCGAGCTTTCGCGCATTGCTTCGCACCTGGTATGGCTGGGCACGCACGCCATTGACATGGGGGCAATGTCCGTTTTCCTGTATTGCTTCCGCGAGCGCGAGGAAATCCTGAAGATTTTCGAAATGGTCGCGGGCCAGCGCATGATGACCAGTTATTTCCGCATCGGCGGTCTGAGCCTGGAGCCGCCACCGGGCTGGCTCGATCGCATCGGCAAATTTGTCGACATTTTCCCCAGCCGCTTGCAGGAATACGAAGACCTGCTCACCGAAAACAAGATCTGGAAGGCGCGCCTGGTTGGCGTGGGCCACCTGAAAGCGGAAGACGCCATCGCCATGGGAGTGAGCGGCCCTTCGCTGCGCGGCAGCGGCGTAGCCTACGACGTGCGCAAGGCTTTCCCCTACTCGCGCTACGACGAATTCGATTTCAACCTGTGCTCGCAGTCTGCCGGCGATTGCTATGCGCGTTACCTGGTGCGCGTGGCCGAAATGCGCGAAAGTCTCAAGATCATTCAACAGGCCATGAAGAAGGTTCCGGCCAGCGGCCCGATTCGCACCGAAGCGCCGGGGATTGTGCCGCCGGAACGCGAAAAAATGAAAACGGAGATGGAGGCGCTCATCTACCATTTCAAGATTTTCACTGAAGGTTTTTCGCCGCCGCCGGGCGAAGCGTACCAGATCATCGAATCGCCGCGCGGCGAACTGGGCTTCTATGTGGCCAGCGACGGTTCGCCCAAACCCTGGCGGGTGAAGGTGCGCACGCCGTCGTACGTGAATTTGCAGGCCCTGCCGATGATGTGCGAGGGCCGCCTGCTGGCCGACGTGGTGGCCTGCATCGGAACGCTGGATATTGTGCTGGGAGAGATTGACCGATAGCCGCGGGCCGTTCCCATCCGCGGCAGAAACCCTGTTACGCAATGCAATTGCCTGAACAACTCGAAGCCAGGTTCCAGCAGCTGCTGGGCCGCTACCCGGTCAAGCGCAGCGCGCTGATTCCCATGGCCATGTACGCGCAGGACCACTTCGGTTATGTGAGCGAAGAAGTGGTGGAAGAAATCGCCCGGCGGCTGGATCTGAACGCCCTGCAAGTCACCGAAACGCTGGCCTACTACTCCATGGTGCGCCGCAAGCCCATGGGCAAGTATCACGTGCAGGTTTGTACCAATATCTCCTGCCTGCTGCGGGGCGGAAAAGACATCTGGGAGCACTGCAAGAAATCGCTCGACGCCGGCCACAAGGAAACTACCAAGGACGGCGTGTTCTCGGTCGAAGAGGTGGAATGCATCGGCGCATGCACCGGCGCGCCCGCCATGCAGATTGATTACGACTTCTACGAGAACCTCACTCCGAAGAAATTCGATGAAGTGCTCGCCGGCTTCCGTGCAGGCAAGAAGCCTGCTCCGGAGAAGTGGACCTCGGGCGCGGTTCACGACCGCCTGCCGGAAGAAACGCTGGCCATCAGCACCCGCTTCGGCAAAGGCGCGCAGAGGATTGATGCCTATCTCGAGCAAGAAGGTTACAAGGGGGCGGAACGCGCGCTGAAGATGGCTCCCGCGGAAGTCATCGAAGAGGTGAAAAAATCCAACCTGCGCGGGCGCGGCGGCGCGGGCTTCCCCACCGGGATGAAATGGAGCTTCGTTCCCAAGGATTCGCCTAAGCCGAAATACATCCTGTGCAATGCCGATGAGAGCGAGCCGGGCACCTGCAAAGATCGCCCGCTGATGGAGCTCGACCCGCACCAGTTGATTGAAGGCATGATCATCGCAGGTTATGCCGTGGGATCGCGCCAGGGCTTCATTTACATTCGCGGGGAATACCGCTATGTGCTGGATATCGTGGACAAGGCCATTGCCGAGGCTTATGCCAAAGGCTATCTGGGCAAGAACGTGATGGGCCTGGGTTACGATTTCGACCTGTGTACGCACACCGGCGCGGGTGCCTACGAGTGCGGCGAAGAATCGGCGCTGATGGAATCGCTGGAAGGCAAGCGCGGTTACCCGCGCATTCGCCCGCCATTTCCGGCGGTGGTCGGACTCTACGGCTGTCCTACGGTAATCAACAATGTCGAGTCGCTCAGCTCAGTGCCGGCAATCCTGCGCCTGGGCGGCGAGGCCTATGCCAATTTCGGCACGCCGAAAAACGGCGGCACTCGGCTGTTCTGTGTTTCCGGCCACGTGAACAAACCCGGCATTTACGAAGCACCCATGGGCTACAACCTGCTCAAGCTGATTGAAATGGCCGGTGGCATGCTGAACGGCCGCAAGCTGAAGGCTGTGGTTCCCGGAGGCAGCTCCACCCCCCTGCTCAAAGCGGAAGAGTGCGACATCAATATGGACTTTGACTCGCTGGCCAAGGCCGGCTCGATGCTCGGCTCAGGCGCGGTGGTGATCGTCGCCGAAGGCACTTGCATGGTGGAGTTTGCCCAGCGCATCTCCAAATTTTATGCCCACGAATCCTGCGG
Organism: uncultured Acidobacteriaceae bacterium; assembly: GCA_964500065.1. Classification (GTDB taxonomy): domain Bacteria; phylum Acidobacteriota; class Terriglobia; order Acidiferrales; family UBA7541; genus CAZCNH01. Next base: position 51,928 of record CAZCNH010000015.1, on the reverse strand, counting down.
TTGGTGCATTCCCTGCCGGGAGGGCACAACGTGGATGAGGAAACTGCTGGACCGGTTCCACGAGGGCGGCGGACGCGGCGAAGATATTCCCCTGCTGGACCAGCTTGCGAAAAATATTCTCGGGCGGACGTTTTGCCCGCTGGGCGATGCCGCAGCCATGCCCATCATCAGCATCGTGAAGAAGTGGCGGCACGAATTTGAAGATCACTTGAGCGGGCGCTGCCCGTTCAAGAGCGAACATCTGACGGCTGGCGTGCGTTAGCCGTGGATTGCGGGAGCATGCTCCCCCCTTTCCCGGTGAAGCGGGCGGCGCATAGAAAATGGCTGAGACCAAGGCAGACATCAAGACGGTTACCTTCACCCTGGACGAGCGGTCGCTGACCGTGCCCGCGGGCACGCTGGTGATTGAGGCCGCGAAGAAGCAGGGCATTGAGGTGCCCTCCTTCTGCTATTACCAGGGACTTTCGCTGCAGGCGGCTTGCCGCATGTGCCTGGTGGAAGTCGAAAAAATGCCCAAGCTGCAAACTGCCTGCACCCTGGTGGCGATGGACGGCATGGTGGTGCGCAGCGACACCCAGCAGGTACGCGATGCGCGCAAGGGGGTTCTCGAATTTCTGCTCACCAATCACCCGCTGGATTGTCCGGTGTGCGACAAGGGCGGCGAGTGCGAATTGCAGGACATGGTTTTCCGCTATGGCGCGGACACCAGCCGCTTCATCGAGGAAAAACTTCACGTTCCGGAAGAAAAATGGTCGCCCCTGGTTTACTACGACGCCCCGCGCTGCATCCTGTGCTTCCGCTGCGTGCGCGTATGCGACGAAGGCATGGACCAGAAAGCGCTGGGCGTGGGCTTCCGCGGCGTGCATTCGGTGATCATCCCCAACGGCGGCGATCATCTGGACTGCGAAGAATGCGGCATGTGCATTGACATTTGCCCGGTGGGCGCGCTCACCAGCGGTGCCTACCGCTACAAGACCCGCCCATGGGAAATGAAGTACGTCAGCACGGTGTGCACCCATTGCTCGAACGGCTGCAAGACCACCTTGAGCGTCCGCAATCACCAGATCCTGCGCGCCAATACCCGCGACCTTTCGGGCATCAACAGGGACTTTCTTTGCGCCAAGGGCCGCTTCGGCTTCGACTTCACCAGCCATGCCGAGCGCCTGAAGTTCCCCTTGGTCCGCCGCGAAGGCAAGTTGCAGCCCGCTTCGTGGGAAGAAGCGATGAATGAGATTGCCGCGCGGCTTGGCGAAATCCGCAAGACGAGTGGGGCGGAGGCTATCGGTTTTATCGGCTCGAACCGCACCTCGAACGAAGAGAACTATCTGTTTGGGCGCATCGCCCGCGCCGCCATCGGTACCAACAATATTGACCACCACCGCACCGCGGATTACGCCGGTTTGCTGGCCGCGCTCGGCGAAAAGGCCGGCGCGTCCCTGGCAACGATGGAACAACTGGGCGCCGCCAAAGCCATCGTCTTGATCGGTAACGATCCCACCGAGCAGAATCCGTTCGTCGCCTGGCAGATTCGATCCGCAGTCCGCTTGAATAACGCCCGCTTCTATCTGGTGAACTCCTCGGACGTGCGCCTGCATCGCAAGGCCCGGCAATTCGTGCGCATCGCCGCCGGCAGCGAAGCCGCCGTCGCCGGCTGGCTGGCCCGGGGTGAAGGGCAACTCGATGCGCACGTGGCCGCGGATTTGACTTCGCTGAGGATTGCTCTCGAGAAGGAATCTGACGTGGTGATCGTCTTCGGCGACGAACTCAAGGGCCGTGCGATTGCCGATCTGGTGGCCTGGGGCTCGAAGCTGCAAGGACAGACGCGCTATCTGGCCCTAGGGGATTACGCAAATTCGCGCGGCGCAGCGGACATGGGGATTATGCCGGACTTCCTGCCCGGCTACGCTCACGCCGGCAATGCCGCCGAGCGCGAGCGCTGGGGCAAACTCTGGGGCGCCACGCTTCCCTCCTCCGCGGGAATGAATGCGCGCCAGATGGCAGAGGCCGCCGGGGGCAAGCTGAAAGCGCTGTACGTGATGGGAGCAAACCCGGCAAAAACCTTCGGCGCAACCAAGCTCAGCAAGCTCGATTTTCTGGTGGTGCAGGACTTGTTCCTTACAGAAACGGCTGAGCAGGCGCACGTCGTGCTGCCCGCGCTCTCCGCTTACGAGAAGGAAGGCACGGTCACCAATACCGCCGGGCAAATACAAGGATTGAATCCGGGCGGCGAGATGATGGGCCCGCGCAGCGACTTCGATTTGTTGCGCATTGTGTCGCACAAGCTGGCGGCGGCTGGAATCGGCAAGGCCATCCACATGCGCAACCCGGCCGATGCTTTCGAAGAGATCCGCCTCAATGTTCGCGGTTATGACGTGCCGGTGACGAACCTGCTGCTGGGCGGCGCGGAAGGCACGGCCCCGGCAATGACGGCAAACGGCGGCAAGCCATACGATGTGCCGATGGACATGATTTTCTCCTCGCGCGACACGCTGTTTACCAGCGGCACGCTGGGGCGCTATTGCGCCATGGTGGCTTCGGTTCCTGAGGCGGTGAAGTGAGCGAGTGGCTCCAATCGAACCTGTGGCTGGTGGTCAGCGCGATCAAAGTGGTCGTGCTGATGCTCATTGTGCTGACCTCGCTCGCCTATCTCACCTGGCTTGAGCGCAAAGTCGTCGCGCACATCCAGTCCCGCGTGGGTCCGATGCGCACCGGCCCGCACGGTTTGCTGCAGCCACTAGCCGATGGCGTGAAGTTTCTATTCAAGGAAGACCCCACCCCGGCCAGTGTGGATAAATTCGTTTATTTCCTCGCGCCGTTTCTGGCCATGGCCGTGGCCCTGATCGCCATGGCGGTGCTTCCGTTCGGGCCAAAGCCAATTCATGTTTTCGGCCTGGAGACGAATCTTTCGATCGCCGAGCCCAGTATCGGCATCCTGTTTATTTTTGCGGTGACTTCCATCGGCGTGTACGGCATCGCCCTGGCGGGCTGGGCATCCAATTCGAAGTATCCTTTATTGGGAGGCCTCCGCAGTTCCGCCCAGATGATCAGCTACGAACTGGCGCTCACCCTGAGCGTGGTGGGCGTGCTGCTGGTGGCAGGCACTTTCAATCTCCGCGAAATTGTGGACCAGCAGGCCGGTTACAAATGGGGCTTCCTGCCCAACTGGTTCCTGCTCACTGCGCCGTTGCCGCAGGTGATCGGCTTCCTGTGCTACTTCATTGCAGCGATCGCGGAGACCAACCGCATCCCGTTTGATTTGCCGGAAGCGGAGACTGAGCTCGTTGCCGGATTTCACACCGAATATTCCAGCTTCAAATTCGCGATGTTTTTTATGGCCGAGTACGCCAACATGATTACTGTTTCCTGCCTGGCCACGATTCTTTTCTTTGGCGGATGGCATTCGCCCTTCCCGGATTCGGCGTATCCGGTGACCAGGTTTATTCCCGCAGTGTTGCTGGCCGGCTTCGGTTTGATTGTGCTGCTGGATGGGCTGCGGTATTACACTCCGCTCGGCAAGGTCGTGCTGCCGGTGCTGGGCGTGGTTCTGATCGGATTGGGCGGGCTGTGCGGCTTCGTGATCACCGATGCGGTTCAGGGCCCGTTCTGGTTGCTGAGCAAAGTTTTGTTCTTCCTGTTTTTTTACATCTGGATGCGGGGAACGTTGCCGCGCTTCCGGTACGACCAGTTGATGGCCTTCGGCTGGAAACTGCTGCTGCCGGTGGCCATCGTCAACGTAATGCTCACCAGCTTGGTGCTGGTGTGGCCGGAAATTGCGGCGCTGTGGAAGTGATTTGTTTTCGTGGTTCGTCATTCTGAGCTGGGCGACGCCAGACTGGGAACGAAGCGACTGACAGATGTCGGCAGAACTGATCCTTTTCGTGCTGTTCGCAGCGGCGGCGGTGGCCGGCGCGGTGAGCCTGATTCTGCAGCGCCATCCCATCCACAGCGCGCTTTCGCTGGTGGTGGTGATGGTGGCGCTTGCCGCGCTGTACCTGTTGCTGGGGGCGGAATTTGTGGCCGCTGTGCAGGTGATTGTGTATGCCGGGGCCATCATGGTGCTGTTCGTGTTTGTCATCATGCTGTTGAACGCCGGGGTGGAAGAGCGCACCAACCTCAGCAAAATGGCGCGCTATGTGGGTTTGCCCGCCGCGGGCCTGCTGGGAGCAAGCATCGTATGGCGGTTGGCGCAAAGCGCGCGGGCGCTGGGTGTATCACCGGTTGCGGACAAAGGCGTGGATACGCGCGAGTTGTCACGCATGCTTTTCCAACAATACGTTTTGCCGTTTGAGCTGGCTTCGGTGCTCATTTTGATCGCCATTCTGGGCGCCGTAGTTCTTGCTAAGCGGGAATCGTAGGCGGGTTGTGGATTGTGCTATTAGGATTCGAATTTGCACGAGGCAGCCGTGATTCCGATTAGCTGGTACGTCATTCTGAGCGGGGTTCTCTTCAGCCTGGGCGTGATGGGCTTTGTGTTCAAGCGCAACATCATCACCATTTTCATGTCCATTGAGTTGATGCTGAACGCAGTGAACCTGGCCCTGGTGGCCTTCAGTCGCATGCATGGCCAGTTGCAAGGGCAGGTGTTTGTGTTCTTTGTGATCGTGGTGGCGGCCGCCGAAGCCGCGGTTGGCCTGGCCATTATCATCCTGATTGTGCGTAATCGCGAGTCGCAGAACGTGGAGAAAGTGAATCTTCTGAAGCTGTAGAGTTTTTGAGATTCATCATTCATGTGGATGCTTGATCATCTTTGGATCATTCCCCTGCTACCCCTGCTGGGCGCGGCGCTGAATGGCGCGCTGGGCGGCGATCACAAGAATCGCCTGGTCACCGGCATCGCCACCGGCACCACCGGTGTGTCGTTTCTGAGCGTGCTGGAACTGGTGCGCGAGTTCAGCGGGCTTTCTCCTGAGCGGGTTCCTTTCATCAGGTCGTATCTTGCCTGGATCGAGGCCGGCAGTTTTCGCGCCGATTTTTCTGTCCAGATCGACCAGTTGACGCTGGTGATGTTGCTGGTGGTGACTGGCGTGGGCTGGCTGATTCACATCTACGCCACCGGCTACATGGCGCACGAGCACGGCTACGGGCGATTTTTTGCCTACTTGAACCTGTTCATGTTCTTCATGCTGGTGCTCGTGATGGCCGGTAATTTCCTACTGATGTTCGTGGGCTGGGAAGGCGTGGGCCTGTGCAGTTACCTGCTGATCGGCTTCTATTATAAGAAGCAATCGGCAAGCGACGCGGGCAAGAAGGCGTTCATCGTCAACCGCGTGGGTGATTTCGGCTTCCTGCTGGCGCTGTTTCTGATCTTCCAGACGTTTGGCTCGCTCGATTACGGCGCGGTTATGGCCGGCGTGCGGGAAATGCCGGTCGAGCCGCTGTGGCACATGGGTATTCTCACCACCATCGCGCTCTTGATGTTTGTGGGCGCCACCGGGAAAAGCGCGCAGCTTCCGCTGTACGTCTGGCTGCCCGACGCGATGGAAGGCCCTACGCCGGTCAGCGCTTTGATTCACGCGGCGACGATGGTCACCGCGGGCGTGTACATGGTGTCGCGTTCGAGCGCGATTTTTTCTCATGCGCCCACCGCGTTGTTCGTTGTGGCGGCGATCGGCTGCGCCACAGCGATCTTCGCCGCCACCATCGGTCTGGTGCAGACGGACATCAAGCGCGTGCTCGCGTATTCCACCGTCAGCCAGCTGGGGTATATGTTCCTGGCGTGCGGCGTGGGCGCATACGCCATGGGCATCTTCCACCTGATGACCCATGCCTTCTTCAAGGCCCTGCTCTTCCTGGCGGCCGGCAGCGTGATTCACGCCATGGGCGGCGAGCAGGACATCCTGAACATGGGTGGTCTGCGCAAGAAGATTCCCGTCACGTACTGGACCATGCTGATTGGCGCGCTGGCCATTTCCGGCCTGCCGCTGCTGTCCGGTTTTTTCAGCAAGGACGCGATCTTGTTCGAAGCCTATGCCAGCCCCTACGGCAACAAGGCGCTTTACGTTTTTGGCTGGATCACCGCGGTGCTCACCGCGTTCTACATGTTCCGGCTGATCTTCCTTACCTTCTGGGGCGAGCCGCGCTACGACGAACATCACGTGCATGTGCACGAATCACCGCGCTCGATGACCGGCGTGCTTGCGGTGCTGGCTTTCCTTTCCATCGTGGGCGGCTGGATGGCCGCCCCGGTACTTTTCTCCGCGCACGGGAAGAATTACTTCGAAGAATTTCTCTCCCCGGTATTCCACGTGGCGCACGAGTTGCGCGCGAGCTTGGAAACCGGCCACGAAGGCGGCATGGACCACCACTCGCTCGAGTTGCTGCTGAGCGGTTTTGCCACGCTCGCCTTTGTGCTGGGGGCGGGCCGTGCCTGGCAGATTTACGTTCGATCGCCGGAAAAAGCCGCTGCGCTGAAGCAATCCATGGCCGGGCTGCATCGCCTGCTTACGCACAAGTACTACGTGGACGAAATCTACGACGCGGCCATCGTGCAACCCATCAAGCGATTTTCCACCAGCGGGCTGTGGCAGATGGTGGACGTCCGCACCATTGACGGCCTGGTGAACGGCGTTGCCGAAGCCGCGCGCAACTTCGGCGGCAGTGTCCGGCGGATTCATTCCGGCAATACGCGCAGCTACGCGGCCTGGGTGGTGGTGGGCGCGTTGCTATTCACCACGCTGTTGCTGTGGCTGATGCCGTGACGGGAATCAGCAAGTTGAGGACGAAGTGAACTGAGCGCATGAACGAACAGAACTTACTGCTGACCATCATCATCTTCCTGCCCACGGCGGGGGGACTGGCCCTGCTGCTGCTGGAAAAGCAGGATCACGCCTGGATCCGGCGCCTGGCGCTGGTTACCGCGCTGGCCGAATTTGCCATTTCCCTGCTCCTGCTGCGCGGGTTTGACCCCGCTTATCCCGGCTACCAATTTGTCGAGAACCGCCCGTGGATCAACCGGCCGGAGATCAATTATCACCTCGGCCTCGACGGGCTTTCCCTCTGGCTGGTTCTGCTGGCCACCTTCCTGACCCCGGTGGCCATGCTGGCTTCTTGGAAGAGCATCCGCACGAACGTGAAAGAATTCTTCCTGATGCTGCTGGTGCTGGAAACCGGCATGGTGGGTGTGTTCCTGGCGCTGGATTTGTTCCTCTTCTTTGTGTTCTGGGAAGTGATGTTGATCCCGATGTATTTCTTGATCGGGGTGTGGGGCCACGAGCGGCGCATCTACGCCGCGGTGAAGTTCGTTTTGTACACGATGGCCGGCTCGGTGCTGATGCTGGTGGCGATCTTGTGGCTGGCCACGGTCACCAACACCTTCAGCTTACCGGATATTCAAATGGCGTTGCACACCGGTCAGGTGAGCCTTCCGGCGGGCGTCGAGAAGCTGATGTTCCTGGCTTTCTTTGTTGCTTTCGCCATCAAAGTACCTCTGTTCCCCGTGCACACATGGCTGCCCGACGCGCACGTGGAAGCGCCCACGGCCGGTTCGGTGATCCTGGCCGGAGTGCTGCTGAAAATGGGTACCTACGGCATTCTGCGTTTTTGCCTGCCGCTGTTTCCGAATGCGGCACGGGAATACGCGCCCATCATCGGCGTGATCGCGGTGATCGGGGTGATTTACGGCGCGCTGGTGGCCATGGTGCAGCCCGACTTCAAGAAACTGGTGGCCTATTCTTCGGTGAGCCACCTGGGCATGGTGGTGCTGGGCATCTTCGCGTTCAACGAGATCGGCATTCAGGGCGCGATCTATCAGATGTTGAACCACGGGATTTCCACCGGCGCACTGTTCCTGGTCGCGGGGATGCTGTACGACCGGCGGCATACCCACTTGATCTCCGAGTTCGGCGGGCTGGTGACGCCGATGCCCAGGCTTTCCGCGTTCTTCCTCTTGACGACACTTTCTTCGATCGGCTTGCCCCTGCTGAATGGCTTCGTAGGCGAGTTCCTCATCTTGAACGGCACCTGGCAGGCGCATCCGGGGTGGGCGGCGTTTGCGGCAACGGCGGTTATTCTCTCCGCGGTGTATATGCTGTGGGCTTACCAGCGCGTCATTTTCGGCGAAATCACGCAGGAGAAAAACCGCGACTTGCCGGACGTATCGTGGCGCGAACGCGGAATCCTCACGGTGATGAGCGCGCTGATGATCCTGATGGGCGTGGCTTCGCCAATCTTCACGGTGCGGACGGAAATGGCCACGCGCACCGTGCTGAGCCAACTGGACCGGCCTGTTAAGGCCTATGAAGCGCGCAAGGCTTCGGAGACGCCAAAACCTGTATCGAACGTCATTCCGAGTCCCGGCGCACTCGGCCGGGATGAAGAATCTCGATTGCCGGTCTCGGCGGCGCCGGTTGTGAATCGAGATCTTTCGCCCCGGCCAAATGCGCCGGGACTCAGAATGACAAATTTGAAAGATAGCCCCAGCCATGCGGAGGTGCGGCAATGATGCCCCCGATGCTGGACCTGGTGCGCCTTGCTCCGGAATTGATCGCCGCGGGATTTGGCGTGCTGATCATGGCGCTGGATCCTTTGGTCGGTCACAGCAGGAAGCTCTGGATGGCCCGCATCGCAATGTTGGGCGCTTTGGCGGCTTTGGTGTCCTTCTACTGGGCGGGAGATGCGCCGGGCGCCGCCTACGGCGGCCTGTTTATCGCGGATTCCTTCAGTCTGTTCCTGCGCGTGCTGATTTACGTTGTGGTCCTGCTGGCGGTGATGGGTTCTTCGGATTATCTCGAACGCGAAAACATCCAGATGGGCGAATACTACGCCCTGCTGCTGTTTGCCGCGGTGGGCATGAGCGTGATGGCCGGCGCCAACGAACTGATGACGGCGTTCGTCGGCCTGGAAATCAGCTCGATCGCCAGTTACGTGCTGGCCGGATTCCGGCGCAACGCTCTCAAATCGAATGAAGCGGCGATGAAGTATTTCCTGCTGGGCTCGTTTGCCACCGCGTTCTTTCTGTACGGGGTGGCCATGGTGTATGGGGCCACCGGCACAACGGTGCTGCCGGCGATCCGTGAGAGTGTGCCGCAAAGCGCCACCCTGATGGTTCTTGGCATGGGCATGATTTTTGTCGGCCTGGCTTTCAAGGTGGCCGCGGCGCCTTTCCAGATTTGGACGCCGGATGCGTACGAAGGCGCGCCGACGCCGGTCACCGCCGTGTTTTCTTCAGGCCCCAAGGCCGCGGCTTTTGCGCTGATGCTGCGCATCTTTTTTGTGGCCTTTGGCGGCGCCGAGTACCGCGACCTGTGGTTCTGGGCGATCTTTGTCTGCGCCGTGCTCACCATGTTTGTGGGCAACCTGGCCGCGCTGGCGCAAAGTAACGTGAAGCGCATGCTGGCCTACAGTTCGATTGCGCACGCCGGATACATCCTGGTGGCCTTTGCGGCGCGCACCGAGTTGGGCATCGCCGCGGTGCTTTTCTATCTGGTCACCTATGCGCTGGTGAAGATGGGCGCGTTCACCTTGCTTGCGCACTTTGGCGATGCCGGGGAAAAGCGCCTGGAGATCACCGACTACGCGGGGCTGGGCTGGAAACGCCCCATCGCAGCGTTCTTTTTTTCTGTGTTTCTGCTGTCCCTGCTGGGCTTGCCGGTGACGGCCGGGTTCCTGGGCAAGCTCTACGTGTTCAATGAAGTGCTGGCGGCGGCGAAAGCTGCGCCCAAGACGATGGTGGGCGACCTGGCGCAAACTTCCGTGCTGGCAAAGTCGCTGGTATGGCTGGCCGTTCTGCTGGCGGTCAATAGCGTGATCGCCGCGTATTACTACCTGCGCGTGATTGTGGCCATGTATTTCCACGAAGGCGCTGAAGACTGGCGCCCCGCGCCGATGCCTCTGGCGGTTGGCCTGGTGGTTTTTCTAGCCGCGGCGGGCACGCTCTACCTGGGTCTGTTCCCCAACGCCTTGATGCACTTCGCTTCGCTGGCCGCCGGCGCGCTGAAGTAGCCTGCAGCCCGCCTCTTCAGACGCGGCGGGGCCGTTCTCCGATTCATGCCTAACCTGCATTTCTCTCCACAAAGCCGGCGTGGCCGAGGCCGTTGACGCGCTCGAAGGTTGCATGGAGCAAAACAAAAGGCCGGAGGCGAATAGCCTCCGGCCCCAAAAAGCAGTTTCCAGGGTGCCGCGGTTAGATCTTCACGAATACGACCAGCAAGGTGAAAAGCACCAGAGTTTCGATGAAGACAAGGCCCAGAATCATCGCCAGGCGGATGCCATCGGATGCGCCCGGATTGCGGGCCATGCCTTCGCAGGCTGCGGAAGCGATGCGCGACTGGCCGATGCCGCAGGCGCCGGCCGCCAGGGCCATGGCAAAGCCCGAAGTAATGGCAACCCAGTTGGTGCCGGACGGAGCGGCCGCGTGGGTGGCGTCCTGCGCAAAGGCCGCAGGAGCGATCAGCAGGACTGCAAAGGCCGCGAGGAACAGCAGTGACAGCTTCTTCATGTGTTTCTCCTTGTATGAAATTGCCGCCCGGAGGTGGTTCCCGTCATCCTCTTGCTGACGGGCTCACGCAGGTCGGCGCAACATGCCAAAATTCGATTAGTGTTCTTCGGAGGTGGCCATTCCCAGGTAAATCGAGGGCAGAATGGTGAACACGAACGTCTGCATCACCGCCACGAACACGTGCAACAGAATGAAAACGATGGGCAGCAGCGCCGGCAGCACTCCAATGGCATAGCCAGCCAGGGCGCTCTTTTGCTGGACAAAGGCCATCAGTTGCACCAGCAGCCCCAGGATGGTCAGATAAATCAGCTCGCTCGAAAACATGTTGGCATACAAACGCACGGTGAGCGAAAGCAGGCGCGCCGTATGGCTGATGATTTCCACCGGAAAAATCAGCCAGGCCAGCCACCACACCGGTCCGGCAAAATGCTTGAGGTAACCCACGGCTCCGGCGTGACGAACCCCCTGCCAGTTGTAATAGACAAAGGTCAGCACGGCGCAGGCCAGCGGGCCAGCGGGATTTGCCGTCGGAGAATTCAGCCCCGGCACTACGCTGATCAAATTCGAGAGCAGGATGAATACCGAAATCGAGCCCACCACCGGAATAAAGTGGCGGCCATGATGCCCGGCATTCTGGTCCAGCAGGTCGCGAATGCCCACGCCCATAGGATTGGTCAGCAGCATTTCCATGCACTGTTGCATGGCGCCGGGGCGATCCACCGAGAGCCGTGGCTTCAGCCACAGGACAAAAAGCATCCCGAGAATCACCACCAGGAACGACATCGCCACCAGGTCGGGAATCGGATGGGCGGGATCGTGGGGATGAACGCCGATGCTATTCAGCAGGGAGCCGACTGGGCCGCCAAGCCACTGGTTCAGGAGAGCGGTAAACCAACTGACGTGATGTTCCATAGTTCAGCGCGGGTGCGCAAAAACCTCGTATAAGCTTTCGGTGATGACCGCGGCACCCAGAGCCAGAAGACCGGTCAGGATGCTTGAGACAGGTACCGCCCAGATGGTTACGATAACATACGCTGCAAAACCGAGCAAGAAGTAGCGCCCGGCCATCAAAACATAGGTGCTGGCGGGCACTCGCGGCCTTGGGCGATCGGCCTGGGCAGTGGACAGCACAACCAGCGCATCCACCATGCGCACCAGCCAGCGGTGATTCAGCCAGGCCAGCGCAGTGCCCGCGGCCAAGCCCGCACCCCAGCGTCCATGGCCGAATGCCAGGGTGATGCCGGCGGCCGTCATGCCAATCACCAGCGTCAGCCATCCCATGCGGCGTGTGGCGCGCTCAGAAAAAGTCTCAACCCTGGTTTCCATCTTTCTTCTGCTCAAACTCCTTGAGCCGGCTGAACAGGCTGCGCAGCCCGGCATAGAAACCCAAAATCCCCAGCACCACCAGGAAGAGCGGTTTGCTGGCGAAGCGCTGATCGAGCCAGTACCCGATGAACCCGCCCACCACGATCGGCCCGGCAAAAGCAAACGGAAGGTCGGTAGCCATAATCATGCGCCGCGCTTGCGTCGCACCGCGCGGCGCAGGCTTCTTCTGCTGCTCCATAGGTTTATTGTACTTGGTTTGCGGCGAGCGGCATGGAAAGAAGCTGCCGCGGCGTTACCGCCCCAGGAAGAAAAGCGAGTAGTTGGCAATGCGGATGAACGGCTCGGGATAGATACCCGCAGCCAGGGTGACAAAAGCCGCCGCGGCCAGCGCCACCGCTTGCGCGTTCGACATCACAGGCGCCACCGGATCGTTTGAATCGCGCATCCACGCCGCTTGCACGATGCGAAAGTAGTAGTACAGCGCCGGCACCACATACAGCACCGCCACCACCGCCAGCGTATACTTTTTCGCTTCAATGAGCGCCAGGAAGATGAAGTACTTGCCGAGGAAGCCCGCCGTCGGCGGGATGCCCGCCAGCGAAAGCATGAACAGCAGCAACACGACGGCAGCCGCGGGATTGCGGTAGTAGAGTCCCTGGATATCTTCGATTTCGTCGCCGATCAATCCTTTGCGCCGCAAGATGATGATCAATGCAAACGCGCCGGTGTTCATGAAAACGTACGCGAACAGGTAAAAGGCCACGCCTTTCAACCCGGTGGTGGCGATGGCCGAAGTCGCCGCCCCCGCGGGGTTGGACGCAGAGAAGGCCACCAAACCGAGCAGGATGTAACCCGCGTGGGCAATCGAAGAATAGGCCAGCAGCCGCTTCAAATTGCTCTGCATCAGCGCGGCGAAGTTGCCCCAGGTCATGGTGGCAATGGCGATACCGGCCAGCATTACCTGCCAATCCACGCGCACGGGCCAGAACACGGTGAGCAGGATGCGCAGCAGCATGGCGAAACTCGCGGCCTTCGAGGCGGTGCTCAGATAGGCCGTGATGGAGGTGGGCGCGCCTTCGTAGGCGTCCGGCGCCCACATATGGAACGGCACAGCGGCAACTTTGAAAAGCATGCCCGCCAGAACGGTCACCAGCGCGAAGACAACCAGCACATTGCCCGGCCCCGCCGCGACAATGCCCGAGGTGATGTTGGGCGTCGCCTGATTGCCCAGCACATACTGCGGCAGCAGCAGCGTGGTGCCGCTCATGCCATACAGCAGGGAGAACCCGTAGGCCAGCAGACCGCTGGAAAACGCGCCCAGGAGCATGTATTTCAACGCGCCCTCATTCGATTTCCGGCTGCCGCGCAGGAATCCGGCCAGCACATAGAAGGAAAGGGCCATGGTCTCGAGACCGAGGAACAGCACCACCAGGTCAATCCCGGAAGCCATGAACATCATGCCGATGGTGGCGAAAAGCATCAGCGCGTAATATTCGCCGTGATGTTCTCCCTCAATTTCCAGATAGCGCATCGAAAGCAGTATCACCAGCGCGGTGGCCGCAAGAAACAGAAAACCGAAGAAAACGAAGAAAGGGTCAACCAGGATGCTGCCGCCGAAGCCGGTGGATTCCGTGCCACGCAGCTTCCAGAGTGAATAAGCGCTGAAGCCGACTCCGGCGAGCGCGGTCCAGCCGTTCCACGCCTTCTGGTCCTTTTCCAGCCAGAAGTCGGTGAGCAAGATGCCCAGTCCAAAGATGGCCAGTTGAATCTGCGGCAGAATCAGCGCGCCATCGCTACTGAGCCATGCGCGAACGGGTTCGAGCCAGCCGAACACTATTTCACTCCTCCCTTGGGCGCTTCGGATGCCGCGGGCGCATGCTTCGCGCCCTCCGCCGGGGCCGCTTCATGGGCGGGTTCCGCCTTGGGTTGCGGCAGGCTGGCGCGCTGCACATCGAAGTATCCCTTGTTCACCACCTGCACCAGTTTGTGCGCCGGGGGATCCAGATACTTGAAAAAGGGTGCAGGAAACAAGCCAATCCAGAACGCCGCGAATACCAGCGGCAGCAGGCAGGCCCATTCCCGCAGGTTCAGATCCTTCAGATCTTTATTTTCCGGATTGGTGACCGGGCCGAACATCACGCGCTGGTAGAGCCAAAGCAGATACGCCGCGCCCAGCACGATTCCGGCGACGCTCCAGGCGGCCCACGTCTTGTTCACTTCGAAAACGCCGCGCAGAATTACGAACTCGCCGATGAAGCCGTTAAGCAGCGGCATGCCCAGCGAGCTGAGGCTCATGATCAGGTACACCGCTGCGAAATTCGGCATGGGCGTGGCCACGCCGCCGTACTCACTGATCAGGCGGGTGTGCCGCCGCTCGTAGAGGATTCCGACGATCAAGAAGAGCGCGCCGGTGGAAATGCCGTGGTTAATCTGCTGCAGGATGCTGCCGCTGATGCCCATGGGCGTCAGCGCGAAAATTCCCAGGGTGCAGAAGCCCAGGTGGCTCACCGAAGAATAAGCGATCAGCTTCTTCATGTCTTTCTGCATCATGCACACCAGCGCGCCATAAATTATGGCCACGATGGAGAGCACCACCATCACCCAGGCATAGTGCTGGGACGCGGAAGGGAGCATCGGCAGCGAGAAACGCAGGAAACCGTAAGTTCCCATCTTCAGCAAAACCCCGGCCAGAATCACCGAGCCCGCCGTGGGTGCTTCGGTGTGCGCATCCGGCAGCCAGGTGTGGAACGGGAACATCGGCACCTTGATGGCAAACGCGAAGAACAGCGCCCAGAACAGCCATTGCTGCATTTCGAACGCAAAACTGGGCGTGACCGCGGCCAGGACTTGATAATCAAACGTAAACGCGGCGTGGCCAGCAAACATATGCTCGGCGGGACACATCGGCGAGCCCACCGAGTGGAACATCCAGCCGTGGTTGAAATAGATGGCCAGCACGCCAAGCAGCATCAGCACCGAGCCGGCCAGGGTATACAGGAAGAACTTGATGGCCGCATACAGCCGGCGGTCGCTGCCCCACACGCCGATCAGGAAATACATCGGTACCAGCATCACTTCCCAGAAAACGTAGAAGAGGAAAAAGTCCAGTGACATGAAGGCGCCCAGCATGCCGCTCTGCAACAGCAGCAGCAGGATGTAGTACTCCTTCACCCGGTCTTTGATCGCGCTCCAGGAGCACAGGATGCTGATGGCGCCCAGCGCCGTCGTCATCAGGATCAGCAGCACGCTCATTCCGTCCACGCCCAGGATATAGCTGGCGCCAATGGTGGGAATCCAGTTGCCGGGCGCGCCTTCGATGAGTTGGAAGCCCCCGGCGGCCGGGTCAAAGCGCTGAATCAGCGGCAACGACACCACGAAGCCCAGTACGCCGAAGAAATTGCCCAGCCATTTGTGCGCCTGAGAAAGCGTGCGCGGAACCAGCATCATCACCAGCGCCCCAAGGGTGGGCGTGAAGAGGATGACGCTCAGCAGATGATCACGAAACAGTAATTCCATCGTTTTCTTCCTTGTAGCGCCGGGATGGGATGCACCCCGGCACTGCGAACCAAATCCGGCGCGAGCTGGCCGGGACAGACCCTCCCGGTGCTGCAAGACCTTCTTCTCGTCATCCTAGGCCTGGGGTTGGCCAAGAATCTCGATGACCGAATCATCCCCAAGGGTCATGCGGGCGCGGACGCCTCTCCTACTTGGGCGCGGCATACAGCACGGCGTAACCGAGCAGGGCGATTACTCCCAGCAAGATCATCAGCGCGTAGCGCTGCACCATGCCGGTCTGCAACATGCGCACCGGCACGTTGATCAACTTGGCGAGCGCGCCCGTCAAGCGCACCGTGCCATCCACAATCCAGTGATCCCACCACATGAAAATCACCGAGGTGGCGCGCGTGAACCAGCCCGCGCCGTTCACGCCCAGCCCGTCAATGATTCCGCGGTCGAATGCTCCCAGTACCGTACCCAGATCCTTCGAGCGGTTGACGAACAGCGCGTCATAGATTTCGTCCATGTAATACTTGCGGTAGAGCAGGTTGTAGAGCGGTCCGCTTCTAGCGGCAATCGTATCCGCCATGCCTTCCCGCTTGAGGTAAACAAAATACGCCAAGCCGATGCCTGCGGCCGCAATGGCAATGGAGAGAAACATCAGGACATATTCAGTGGGATCATGATGCGCCGCTGCGCCCGCTTCGTGCGCCGCGGCCCCGGCGTGGCCGGCCTTGGCAATCACCGGCTCCAGGAAGTGCTCGAACTGGTTCCCGCCGCCGAGCGACGCCGGGATGCCGATCCAGCCGCCAATCACGCTGAGCACAGCCAGCGTAATCAGGGGCATGGTCATGGACCGGGGCGATTCGTGGATGTGGTGCTCGACGTCATGATCCACGCGCGACTTGCCAAAGAATGTCATCGCGCACAGACGCGCCATATAGAACGCGGTCATGCCTGCGGCAATCGCACCCAGCAGCCACAGCAGGCCGTTCATTTCGCGTCCCAGGCTGCTCGACCATGCTTTCCATAAGATCTCGTCCTTGCTGAAGAACCCTGCCAAAGGCGGAATCCCGGCAATCGCGATCGTCGCGACCAGGAACGTTTTCGCGGTGATAGGAATCTTGTTGTAGAGCGCGCCCATCTTGCGCATGTCCTGTTCGCCGGAGAGCGCGTGAATCACGCTGCCGGAGCCGAGGAACAGCAGGGCCTTGAAGAACGCGTGGGTCATCAGATGGAATATGCCGGCTACGTAGGCGCCCACGCCGCAGGCCAGGAACATGTAGCCCAGCTGGCTGACGGTGGAATAGGCCAGCACGCGCTTGATGTCGTTCTGCACCAAGCCCATCGAGGCGGCGTAAATCGCAGTGAGCGCGCCAATGATGGCAATGATTTCCAGCGCGAAGGGCGCAAGCTGGTAGATGGCGTTGTTGCGCACCACCATGTACACGCCGGCGGTGACCATGGTTGCCGCGTGAATCAGCGCGCTGACCGGCGTAGGGCCTTCCATCGCGTCGGGCAGCCAGGTATAGAGCGGAATTTGCGCGGACTTTCCGGTCGCGCCGATGAAAAGCAGAATACCGATCGCCGTCAGAACCGGCGCGCCCAGCGACAGCACGCCCGCATCCACGGCCGCTCCCAGCGCCTGGGTAATGCCGATGCTGGTGGGATCCGGATGGTTCACGCTGGTAAATTGAATCGTGCCGAGCAGCGCGGAAGTGAGGAACAGTCCCAGCAGGAAGCCCGCGTCGCCCACGCGGTTGACGATGAAGGCCTTTTTGCCCGCGTCACCGGCGGATTTTTTCAGGAAATAAAAGCCGATCAGCAGGTAGCTGCAGGTGCCCACGCCTTCCCAGCCGACGAACATCAGCAGCATGTTGTTCGCCAGCACCAGGGTCAGCATCGAGAACATGAACAGGTTCATGTAGCCGAAGAAGCGGTAATAGCCGCCTTCGTGGCCCATGTACCCGATCGAATAAATGTGGATCAGGAAGCCAACGCCGCTCACCACCAGGATCATCACCGCGGAAAGCGGATCGAGCAGGAATCCCCAGTCCGCGGAGAACGAACCCATCGTGCCGCTCAGCGTGTGGAAGGGCATTTGCGGAATCCACGTGAACAGCACTTGCTGCACCACGCGGTCTTCCGCTGGGCGCTGCAAAAGCTGCCATACGGCCCCCGCGGAAAAAATGAAGGAAACACCGACGCTGCCCACGCACAGCGCGCTCACGGCCGCTTTAGGCAGGCGCCGCCCGAGCAGCAGCATCAGCGCCGCTGTGAACGCCGGGAACAACGGAATCAGTCCGATCTGGTCGAGAAAGTTCATTTTCCACTTTGCGTCATTCTGAGGCCTGGGTTGCGGCTCCGCCGTAAATCGCCACCGTTCCTCAGGATGACCAGGCTACGCCACTACCACTTCAACAAATCCATTTCATCCGCCAGAACCGTCTGGCGGTTCTTGAAAAACGCAATGATGATGCCCAGCCCAACCGCGGCTTCGGCCGCGGCGTCGGTGATGATAAAAATCGCGAACACCTGCCCGTTCACATTGGCGAAGTGCTGCGAAAAGGCCACCAGGTTGATGTTCACCGCATTCAGGATCAGCTCAATGGACATCAGAATGATGATCACATTGCGACGGGTGAGCACGCCGATCACGCCGATGGTAAACAACGCCAGGCTCAGCGCCAGATAGTTTTCAATTGGAACCGGGCTACCCATTTTGTTCTTTTGCCTCTTCCGCTACTCGCCGTCCTGAGTCCCAAATCAGATCATTGTCCTATTGACTAGATGCGCTTCTTGGCCAGCACCACCGCGCCAATCATGGCCACCAGCAGCAAGATGGATGCAATCTCGAACGGCAGCATATAGTTCGAGAACAGCACCTGGCCGACAGTTTCCGTGTTGGGCATTGCCGCGGTCACCGTGTGCGGCTTGGGCAGTTTCATGCTCCTGCCGTAATACACCGCAGCGGGAACCAGCGCGGCAAACGCCAGCGCCAGCACGATGGCCACGCTGGCCTGCCGGTTGAACTGAATTTGCCGCACCGCCACATCCAGGTTCACCAGCATGATCACGAAAACGAACAGCACCATGATGCCGCCCACGTACAAAATGATCTGCACGGCAAACAAAAACTCCGCGCGCAGGCCCAGGTAGATGCCCGCGGTGGCCAGCAGCGTGGTGATCAGAAAAATCGCGCTGTGAATGGCGTTCTTGCTGGTGATCACCAGCACCGCGCCCACGATGGCCAGGGTGGCAAAGAAATAGAATGTGACGTGGTCGAGCATTTTCTTGCGTAGTGCCGGGACAAGATTCGTCCCGGCGCTGCAACTAATCTCCTGCCTGCGCCGCAAACGCCGCGCGTTCTCGCTCTTCGCGCTTTTCGCTTTCCACTGCCAGCCACGCGCCGATCAGCAGCGTGACCAGCGTTGCACCCACCGAACTCCACTCCAGGGAATAGCCGCGCCCGCCTTGGGCCGGAGCCAGGCTGAGCAACTTGGCCGTGGCCAGGCAAAACAAGTTCACGATACTCAGCGGAATTAGGAAGTGCCAGCCCAGCTTCATCAACTGATCGAAGCGGTAGCGCGGGAAGGTGAACCGGAACCACATGAAGGCATAAATGTAGGCCGTCACCTTGGCCAGAAACCAGAAGATGCCATGGATCACCGGCTTAGCGCCGGCGAATTGCGGGAACAGCGGCAGCGCCACCACGGCAGCCAGTGCCAGCATGATCCCGCCGAACAGCGGCATGGTCAGCTTGTGCGGCTTTTCCTTCATTTTCGGGATACGGTAGAAACAGTAGGCGCCCACAAACGCCAGCGCCAGCGCTGGAAACCAATCGAGAAAACCAAACCCCTTCAGGTTGCCGAACGGGCGCTGCCAGCCGCCCAGGAACATGGTTACGGCGATGCTGGAAACCACGATAATGTTGGCGTACTCAGCGAGGAAATAGACCGCCCAGCGGAAACCGCTGTATTCGGTCATATAGCCGGCCACCAGTTCGGATTCGGCTTCCGGCAAATCGAATGGCGCGCGGTTGGTTTCCGCAATCGAAGCCACCAGGTACACGAAGAAAGCCACCGGTGAGTAAAAGGCAAACCACCAGCCATTGCCGTGCGTCTGCGCTTCGATGATCCCTTTCGTGGACAGAGTCCCGGCCAGCAGGACACCGCCGACCAGCGCCAGCCCCGCGGCAACTTCGTAGCTGACCAACTGCGCCGCGCCACGCAGCGCGCCCAGCAGCGAATAGTGGTTATTCGAGGCCCAGCCGCCCAGCACAATCCCGTAAATCCCCATCGAGCTGACCGCCAGGATAAACAGCAAACCGATGTTCATGTCCGCGACGGTGTACGGCATTTCGCGTCCAAAGAGCACCGCTTGGCCGGGCGCGAAGGTCAGGGCAGCAAAGGAAAGCATCGCCGCCGTCACGGAAATCAGCGGCGCCATCCAGAAAATCAGCTTGTCGGCTTCTTCGGGGATGATGTCTTCTTTGATCAGCAGCTTCAGCGCATCGGCGATCGGTTGCAACAGGCCGTGCGGGCCCACGCGCATCGGGCCCAGCCGCGCCTGCATATCGGCCATCACCTTGCGCTCGAGCAGTACCACGTAGCCGGCGATCAGCGGCAGCACGCCCACGACAAACACAATAATGATCAGCGCTACCGTGTACGGCGCCAGAGAATGGAGAACGGCGTTCATTTTGTGACTTGGAATGCCATCCACTTCAAGTCCCGTCATTCTGAGTCCCAGCGGGTCTTGCTGGGGCGAAGAATCTCGACTGCCAGGTTCAAAGACTTTTCAAATCGAGATTCTTCGGCCCGTCAACCGGCCTCAGGATGACGTCTTCTTAACGGTCCACTTCCCCCAACACAATATCGAGCGTGCCGATAATCGCCACCACATCGGCCACCAGGTGGCCGCGGCACATTTGGTCCAGCGCTTGCAAGTTGATGAACGACGGCGGGCGGACGCGGGTGCGATAGGACTGCGTGGTGCCGTCGCTGACGATATAGTAACCCAACTCGCCTTTCGGCGCTTCAATCGCGTGGTACACCTCGCCCGGCTGCGGTTTCAGCACTTTGCCCACTTTGGCCATGATCGGCCCGGTGGGAATGTTGTCCACCGCTTGCAGGCAGATGCGTTGCGACTGGCGCATTTCTTCCATGCGCACCAGGTACCGGTCGTAGGTATCGCCGGTCTTGCCCGTGGGAATTTCAAAATCGAACTGGTCATAGGCCGCATACGGCATGGCCTTGCGGATGTCCCACTTCACGCCACTGGCGCGCAGGCACGGCCCGGTGACGCCCATGGCAATCGCCTCTTCCGCTTTGAGGATGCCAATGCCCTTGGTGCGGCCCAGCCAGATGCGGTTCGAGGTGAGCAGGGTTTCGTACTCTTCAATGCGCGCGGTGAAGTCGTTGCAGAAACGCTTTACATCTTCTTCGAAACCATCGTAGGTTTCGTACAGCAGACCGCCGATGCGGAACGCATGCGTGGTGAGGCGCGCGCCGCAATATTTTTCGAAAATTTTCAGAATTTCTTCGCGTTCGCGGAAACAGTAGAACAGCGGTGTAAGCGCGCCGATATCCAGCGCATGCGTGCCTAGCCACAGCAGATGGCTGGCGATGCGCTGCAATTCGGTGAGAATCGTGCGCACCACGCGGGCTCGTGGCGGCACATCGGCGGCCAGCAGCTTTTCCACCGCTTCGCAGTAGCCCAGACCGTTGCTCACCGCAGCCACGTAATCCATGCGGTCCACGTATGGACCGAATTGGGCGTAGGTGCGGTGCTCGGCGATTTTTTCCACGCCGCGGTGCAGATACCCGATCACGCATTCGGTGCCGCAAATCTTTTCGCCGTCCACCCGCAGCTTCACGCGCAACACCCCGTGCGTCGAGGGATGCTGCGGGCCCATGTTGATGACGAGCTCGTCCGCGCCCAGTTCGGTGGTCTCCACCGCGGAACCGAAATTGTTTGTGCGCCAGTCGGTCATATCATTTCCACGGAGAATCAGCTATTGCCCGCTATCAATTCCCAAATTTTCCCTCACCCACTCGGTATCCTGGGTCAGGATGTCGTAATCCTTGCGCAGCGGAAAACCCTGCCAGTCATCGGGCAGAAGAATGCGGGACAGGTTCGGGTGTCCCTTGAACTTGATGCCGAACATGTCGTAAACCTCTCGCTCCAGCCAGTTGGCGGTGGCCCACACGCTGCACACGCTGTCCGCATCTTCCCCGTCGGCAATCTGCGTTTTCAAGCGCAGCCGGGCATTTTTCGCGAACGAATAGAGGTTCAGCACCAGGTCAAACGGTTTCTCGCGCTTGGGCCAGTGCACGGCGGTCATGTCGCTGAGCAAATTGAATTTTTCTTCTTCGAGGGTGTAGCGGGCGATTTCCAGCCACTTGTCAGCGGCCACCACCAGGATTTCCTGTTTGCGATCCACCCACGCTTCTCTGACGGCATCGCCGAATTTCGCTTTGAAACGCTTCACCAGGTCGTTATCGAGTGGTTGCGGCCCGGGCTTGGGCGCTGCCGGTGCAGCGGGTTTTGCAGGTGCGGGTGGCTTGGGTGGCGCGGCGGTCACCGGAGTCGCAGGCTTGGCAGGTTCAGCGGGTTTTTCCGACCCTTCCGGTGCTGGCGGTTTGGTTTCGTCAGGCATGGATTCAATTTCGCCGAAACTGTAGTCCGCCTTTTCAGGGGCGGGGATTCTCTTGCCGTCGTGCGAAAAACCGGCGGGACGCCGATGTTACACCCACTCGAGCGCACCCTTCTTGTACAGCCAGACGTACCCAATAATCAGGATGCCGAGGAAGACAAACATCGTGACCAGGCCATACAGTCCCAGTGCTCCGAACTTGACAGCCCAGGGAAACAGGAAAATTGTTTCCACGTCGAACACCACAAACAGGATGGCCACAATATAAAAACGCACCGAATAGCGGCCGCGCGCGTCCCCTTCCGGCGGCACGCCGCACTCGTACGGCTTCAGCTTCGCGCCAATATTCGGCGAAGCGGGCCGGATCAACTTGAAAATCAGTAGGGTGACAGCAGGAAAAGCTGCAGCCAGCAACGCGAACAGGAAAATTGGGACGTAGTGCCGGGGCATCGGTAACCGTGGCACATGCTAGCACACGCAATTTAGGTGTCAACTCCAAGGCGCGCCTGACAGACGTCTACGGCAGTCAGATTTCAAGGCGCTTTTGCTGCCACCACGCCGATATTGGCAACAGTGTCGCCCTTTTTCATCGAAGGTACCGCGCAAATGTAAGTGATGATTCCGGCCGCGGGCGCCCGCGCTTCGAAGATTACTTTGCCGAAGTAGTCGGTGACGTAACCCAGCTTGGTTCCTTGCCCGACATACGAGCCGCGCTTCACGGAGGGATAGAACACGCCGGCCTGTTCGCTGGCTACATTCTCGATGCGCTCGATCCAAACTGGATTCTCGATGGGCCTGGGCTCGCCGGGCAGAATTTTCAAATAGCGCATTACGCCCTTGCAGCCTGCAACCAGCGCATGCACGTCTTCAGGATCCACCGTGCCAGCGTAGCCCGCTTCGGCAGTAATGGAGGGCTTGCCCCGGGTAGACGCAGTGTTTTCCAGGTAGCGCGAGGTGCTGGGATCCTTAGGCCGGTCAGCGGAGATAATGATCGTATCCAGGCCGAATGCGAGCACCATTTCTCTGGAGACCTTGTCCTGGGCGGCGTTGCCCGTCACCGTCCAGTAGCTGTAGGGGCGCAGGCTTTCGTCCATGTCGCCGCCGTGCAAGTCAATCAAGTGGGCGCATTTCTCCACAACTTCTTTGGTGATGAGATACGACGCGCGCTCGGTCTGCGTGCCGTCCATTTTGCCCGGGTAGAAGCGGTTCATGCTCTTATTGTCCACCGGATTCACGTGCACAACCTTCTGCTCGAACGAAGGAAGATTCACCAGCGGTAGCAGAATCACCGTGCCCGCCATCATGGCCGGATCCAAGTCCATCAGTTTTTCAACCGCGATAATGGACGCGTACTCTGTGCCGTGCGACCCGGCCACAATCGCCAGCACCTTCCCGGGCTTCGTGCCGTGAAACACGGCCACCGGAATGCGCGTCCCGGCATCCACCCCCGCGGGCACTTCAATGTATCCGGTCGCTTTCTGCCCGCGCGCCGCCGTTGCAGTGCCCACCGTGAACGTCGCCTGAGCATGTACGGCGGTTGCGAGCAACAGCGCCGCGGCAGCCGCGGAATAACGCGCCAGTCGAAACATAGTTCCTCCCTGCAAACGCAAAGTGCGCCGATTATAGATGATTTCAATCGTGACGGGCGCCGTGCACCACCTCTACCGCGTGAGGCAGCAGGTTGGCCACAGCATTCAATGATTCCACTGCACCCGCGGGGCTGCCGGGCAGGTTCAAGATGAGCACGCTTCCACGAATCCCAGCGATGGCGCGGGAAAGGACCGCGCGGGGATTCTTTTCCCGGGATACGGCACGCATCATTTCAGGCAAGCCGGGGATCAGGCGGGCACACGCAGCCACGGTGGCTTCCGGAGTGACGTCCCGCGGGCCGAGGCCCGTTCCACCGGTGGTGAGAAGCAAGTCAATCATTCCCGAATCGGCGGCTTCGATCAGACGCGCCCGAATCTGGCCCGCATCGTCGGATACGACCTGCCGCGTCAGCACTTTCCAGCCAAGCTGGAGGCAACGTTCCGCGAGCGCCGGACCGGAGGCATCCTGCCGCGTACCCTGTGCCACGGAATCGCTGACGGTTAGAATGGCGACACGCATGGTGAGAGAGTAGGACAGGCGTCTACGCCTGTCCAGAACTCGGTTTGATGCCGGAATCGGCCGTGGCGGAGGATGGAAAAATCGGCAACCGGGCAGGCTGGAAGCCAGCTTACTGCTGTGCATCCTGTTGGGCGGCATTGGCTTCGTCAATCATGCGCAACCCTTCCATCAGCAGGCCTTGCGTGGACATGGTGGTGGTCACCTTGTCGCTCACCACGCTGAAGTCAATTTCGAATTCGCCCTCGTTCCACGCCACCACTTTGAACACCGGGCCGTTACCTTCTTCCGCACCCATCACCGAGTGCTTGCACGCGCCGCTGACAAAATAGATGTCGCACTTTTCTCCGTTGCGGGTGACGGAAAGCCGGCAACTCTTGCCGCCCATTTCAAGCGACTGGAAGAGGTCCAACAGGCTCATCTCCTCCAGGCGGCCCTGGATCACTCCCGGACGCGAGGCGCGCTTGGCCAGTTTTTCTAGATGCAGCCGGTCAATTACTTTTTTCGACCGGCGCACCAGATCCTTCAGGAAAAACGGCTTGACGATGAAGTCTTCCACGCCCTCGACCAGCGGGCGAATCTTCTCCTCGATATCGCCGCGGCTGGCCATGAAGATGAACGGGATGCCGCGCGTCTTTTCGCGGCTGCGAAGTTTCTCGAAAAGCTGGCGGCCATCCATGCCGGCCATGCGGAAATCGGAAATAATCATGTCCGGCGGATCTTCCAGGACTTTCAGCAGCGCGTCGGTGGCTTCGGTTTCCAGCATCAATTCGCAATGCGGTTCCAACCCGCGGCGCAGCAGTTCGCTGACCATCGGGTTATCTTCCACCACCATCACTTTAACTGCGCTCTTCATTCGGAGGACGTTCCCCGCTGCTTTGCGATGCCCCGCGATTTCCTGCGGAGGTAGTGTCCACTTTTGCCGCCGATTTTCTCAGTCAGGTGGATCGCGCCGATTTCCATTTCCTTGTCCACGGCCTTGCACATGTCGTAGACGGTCAACGCAGCCACGGACACTGCCGTGAGCGCTTCCATTTCCACGCCGGTTTGGGCCGTGGTGCTCACTCGCGACACTAGTTCTACCCCATTTTTGCACAGCCGCGCAGTCACATCAACGTGGGTAAGCGGCAAAGGATGGCACAGTGGAATTAACTCGGAAGTCCGCTTGGCGGCCGCGATACCCGCAATTCGCGCGATTTCCAGCGGATTGCCTTTCGGCGTTTCCAGGCGCCGGATCTTGCCCACAACAGCTTGATTCATGGTGATGAACGCCCGCGCCACGGCGGTGCGGGCCGTCGCGGCCTTGGCCGAGACATCCACCATTTGGACCTGGCCAGTTTTCTTGAAATGCGAAAGTTTGGGCATGGGCCTGAGTTCGTTGCACCCTTGCTACAGCGCGCCGCGAATGGGCAGCACGTCGGCCACTTCTCCTGCAGGTATCTCGAGGCGCGATTCCGGCACCACGATAAAACAATTGGCCTGCGCGAGCGCGACGATATCTCCGCTGCCTTGCCAGTCCAGTTCCTTCACCACCGCCCCGCTGGAGTCCCAGGTCACCTGCGCAGGCAGGAAGTGCGTCAACGCCGCCTTCTGCTTGACGCTGGAGGTCAGCTTGGCCCTCAACACCGACAGCGGGCGCGGCTGCGTCCCGCTCAGCAAATCCAGCACCGGCGCCACCAGCAACTCGAACGTCACCATGGTGGAAACGGGATTGCCCGGAAGGCCGAACACCGGCTTGTTCTTGCACACGCCGAACACCGCCGGCTTGCCAGGGCGAATGGAGAGTTCATCAAAGAAAATCTCTCCGCCCATTTCCTTCAATACCGGTTCAACCAGGTCGTACTTGCCCATGGAGACCCCGCCGGAAATAACCAGCACATCTTCTTTCAGGCCGCGTTCGATCCGCACGCGCATGTCTTCGGGCGAATCCGGCGCGTTGCCCAGGGAAATCGGCGCTCCTCCGGCGAGCATGGCCTGCGCTGATAGAGAAATGTTGTTGCTATTGCGAATCTGGAAGGGACGCGGGCGCTCGTCGTAGTTCACCACTTCGTCCCCGGTGGAAAGCACCGCCACCCGGGGCCGCCGCGTAACCGAAATCTGGGCTGCGCCAACCTGCGCCGCAATGGCCATTTCGGGGTACCCGAGCCGGGTGCCCGCGGGCAAAAGGATTTCTCCTTTGCGGGCTTCACTTCCTGCGGCCACAACGTTCTGTCCCGCGGTGGCATTCTGCTTAGTGGTGATTTCGTCTTCGCCGGCCTCGACGTGTTCGATCATGACCACGGCATCCGCGCCACGCGGCACCGGCGCCCCGGTCATGATCTGCACGCATTCGCCCGGCCCGACCTCGCCGGTGAAGGAATCGCCAGCGCGCACTTCTCCGATGACGCTGAGTCTGGCCGGCCCCGCAGAACAATCTGCGCTGCGCACGGCGAAGCCATCGCGCGTCGAGCGGTGGAACGGCGGGTAGTCGCGGTCGGCGATCACCTGCTGCGACATCACCCGGTTCAACGCCTGTGGCAGAGGCACAGTTTCAGCGGCACGGCCAATGCCTCCCTGGCGCATGATCAGCGCCGCAACTTTTTCGATTACGATTTGGCGCGCCTGGGTATGGGAGATCATGGTCGGCCACCCGCGTTGCCTGCTCGCAGATTATGCCATTTGCAGTGCGGGAGCGATAGCTCCCGGGTTGTCTTGGCCACGGGTGATGCACGGTCGTGACTTGCTTGGAAGAGACAAATACCGGCCGGGAACTGCTAGAGCCAGCTTGCCAGTTTCGAGCCGGGCGTCACAATGGTGGCATCCCGCTCGGGTCCCGTGGAAATGATGCCTACTTCAACGCCGAGTTGGTCGCCGACGTATTTCATGTAGTCGCGCGCCGCACTGGGCAGCTTGCCGCCATCGCGGACGCCATAGGTATCCGAGCGCCAGCCGGGCAACGACTTGTATTCCGGCGTGACCTTCTCCAGCGTTTCCACATCGGGCGGCATTTCGCGCAGCACCGAATTTTTGTAACGATAGCCGGTGCAGACCTGAATCTCGCTCTGGGTGTCAAACACGTCGAGTTTGGTGACCACCAGCGAAGAGATGCCGTTAATCATCACCGCGTACCGCAGCACAACCAAGTCGAGCCAGCCGCAGCGGCGCGGGCGCCCGGTCACCGCGCCGTATTCCTTGCCGCGATCGCGGACCTCTTTCGCTTCGAGGTCGGGCATTTCCGTGGGAAACGGCCCGCTGCCTACGCGCGTGGTGTAAGCCTTGGTGACTCCAATCACCCCCGTGATGCGCGTCGGCGGCACGCCCATGCCCGTGCATGCCCCGCCGGAAGTTGCCGACGAGGAGGTCACATAGGGATACGTCCCATGATCCAGGTCGAGCATCGTGCCTTGCGCGCCTTCAAACAGCACCGACTCGCCGCGCGCTAAAGCCCCGTTGGCCTGTTCGGCCGAATCCGCCACCAGCGGGCGGACCCGCTCGGCCATGGCCAGCGCCTCGTCCACCAGCTTTTCAACTTCCAGCGGCTGGTTGAACGCCGCGCGGGCGATCAGGTCCTTTTCCTTGATGACGAAATCAATCTTGCGGCGGAAGGTTTCCGCGTCCAGCAGATCGCACACGCGAATGCCGCGCCGCGACGCTTTATCTTCGTAGGCGGGTCCGATGCCGCGGGCTGTGGTTCCGATTTTGCTCGCGCCTCGCGCCGCTTCGGCAGCCTTATCGAGCTGCTTGTGATAGGGAAAAATCACTTGCGCGCGGTTGCTCAGAAAGAGCCGCCCCGTGACGTCCAGCCCGGTCTTGGCCAGATTTTCCATTTCGCCGAGCAGCGCCGCCAAATCCACCACGCAACCCGGGCCAATGATTACCCGCTTCCCCGGCCGCAAAATGCCGGAGGGAATCAGTTGCAGCACAAAGCGCTGGCCATCGAAGATGACGGTATGCCCGGCGTTGTGCCCCCCGGCATAGCGCGCAATCCAGTCGAAGGAACTGGAGAGGTAATCAACGACCTTTCCCTTGCCCTCATCGCCCCACTGGGCGCCGACCACCACGATGGCCTTCATCCGCATCCCTTGGCGCCCTGCCTCTGGCAGGGCCACACACTTACCCCGGATCGCACCGCGTAAGCTGAAAAATGGGGAACAGGAAACGAGCTTACTGAAACATGTTACAAGTCATCGCGTGGGAAGGCAAGGCGGAGCCGCAAAGTAAAACGCCCGCAGCTCAGGCCGCGGGCGCTGCAAAACTTCTCCAACTGCAACTGCTGACCACGATTTCCTTAAGGCAACTCAGATGTGGCGGGAAATCGCCTTTTCGATTTGGTCCTTGGGCACCGCACCCACCAGTTGATCGGCCACCTGGCCACCCTTGAAAATCAGCAGTGTAGGAATGCCGCGAATCTTGTAGGCGAAAGCTGTGTTGGGACTTTCGTCCACGTTCAGTTTGACCACCTTGAGTTTGCCGGCGTTTTCCTTGGCCACCTGATCCACGGTAGGGGCCAGCACGCGGCACGGGCCGCACCATTCGGCCCAGAAATCCACCATCACTGGCTGAGTCTTGCTGGCATCCAGCACCTGCGTCTGAAAATCGGTATCGTTCACAGCCGAAACATGGTCGCCCATCGAGCACCTTTTCCGCGGGCTACCCTGCCCGCAAGCGATTAGATGATAACAAAACAAAAGCGATTCAGGCTTGAGAACGGGCCTTGCGCGCCGCTTCGTACAACCGTCCGTATTCGGCCGCCGAAGCTGTCCACGAAAAATCTTTGGCCATGCCGTTAGCCACGACACGGCGCCAGGCTTCACGGTCGCTATAGACGCGCACCGCCTGTTTCACGCAACCCAGAAGCGCGCGGCCATCGTACGCTTCAAACTTGAAGCCTGTGCCGCTGGAAGACTTGGGATCGAAATGCTGAATCGTGTCGTCCAGTCCGCCGGTGGCGCGCACCACGGGAACGGTGCCGTAGCGCAGGCTGTAAATCTGATTCAGGCCGCAAGGCTCGTAGCGCGACGGCATCAGGAACATATCCGAACCCGCTTCAATCTTGTGCGCCAGAGCGTTATCGAATCCGATGCGCGCCGCCAGCTTGTCGGGAAAGGCCTTGGCCATTTGACGAAAGAGGGCTTCGTACTTGGCGTCGCCGGTGCCCAGGGCCACGATGGCCAGGTCTTCCTTCAGCATGTCCTTGGCGACTTGCGCGATGAGGTCGAAACCCTTCTGATCGGCAAAGCGCGACACGATGCCAATCAGCGGCCGGGACAAGTTGTCCGCGGGCAACCCGTATTCTTTCAGCAGGTCGGCTTTGCAAGCCGCCTTGCCGCTCATGTCTTTCGCGGAATACTTTGCCGCAATGTATTTGTCGTTCTCCGGGCTCCACACCGAATAATCCACGCCGTTCAGGATGCCCACCATGCGCTCGCCGCGCCGCCGCACCACACCTTCCAGGCCGTGGCCATATTCCGCCGTTTGTACTTCCTGCGCATACTTGCGGCTGACGGTCGTGATGTAATCCGAGAAAAGCAATCCACCCTTCAGATAGTTCACGCGGCCATAAAATTCCAGGCCGTCCATGTGAAACAACTCGCTGGGCACGCCGGTGCGCCCTAAAATCTCCGGCCCGAACATGCCGTGATAGCCCATGTTGTGAACCGTAAAGACCACCGGAATGGATTTGACCGCGGGGTCCTGGGCATACACTGACCGCAGGAACACGGGCACCAGCGCCGATTGCCAGTCGTGGCAATGAATGACGTCCGGCTTCCAAATCTGCTTTGCGATTTCGATGGCGGCTTTGCTGAACAGCGCGAATCGTTCGCCATTGTCCGGGTAATCTCCGGAAGCATCGCCGTAAAGCTTTTCACGATCGAAGCTGGGGTCATCCACGAAATAGTAGCGGACGCTGTGGATTTCCTGCCCGTCAGTTACGCGCGGGAAGCGAAGCTGGCTGCCCAAGGGAATGGTCAGGCTCTCCACCACAACTTTGCTGGACTTGGTGCCCCGGTAGCGCGGCAGCACCACGGCCACTTCATGACCCACGTCCACCAGCGCCTTTGGCAGCGCTTCGACCACGTCCGCCAAGCCGCCCGTTTTAGAAAACGGCAGGCCTTCTGACGATACAAACAATACCTTCATTCGCTTCGTTCGCTCCGCAAAAGCAAAGTAACGGATGCCTGGGGATTCGTCAAGCAAAGGGCGAAAAACAAAAAAAACCGGAAGAGGAGGAAAAGAAAGCGCCGCTTTGCGATTCTCGCGATTTCGCTTGCCTTCCTCCTATTGCCGCCCTTTCTTCTCTTTCCCCCTGCCTCATTCCGCCTCGGTGGGCGATTGCTTTTGTGTTACAAGAGTCGCATGTCTCCCGAGCGGCTGGGACAGCATTTTTTGAAAGATGCAGGCTGGCGCGCAAAGATTCTGCGCGCGCTCGATATCCGCCCGGAGGACACGTGGATGGAAATTGGGGCCGGCCACGGGGAGATGACGCAGGAGATTGCGCGGCGTGCGCGGCGCGTCATCGCCATCGAGGTAGACCCCCGGCTGCACGCGGACTTGCACCGGCTGGCCGCGCAAACTCCGAACCTCGAGGTCATCCAAGGCGACATCCTGCAGCTTAACCTGGCGTCGATTCTGGGCGCCGAGCGCGTGCGCGTCTACGGAAGCCTTCCCTACTACATCACGTCTCCGATTTTGCGGCGGTTGTTCTCATCCGCCGCGAGCCTGAAGAGCATCGCGGTGGTGATTCAACTGGAAGTCGCGGTGCGCATCGCCGCACGCCCCGGCAGTCGCGACTACGGCTTTCTCTCTACGCTCTCGCAGTACTACGCCGAGCCGGAAATCGCCCTGCGGCTGCCACCTGGAGCGTTTTCGCCGCCCCCGCGCGTCGCTTCAGCGCTGGTACGCATGCGCTTGCCCGGCCTGCGGGAAAAACTGAGCCTTCCCGATGACCATGCATTTGAAACATTCTTACAGGCCAGCTTTTCGCAAAAACGCAAGACGCTGCTGAACAATCTGAAGTCCCTTGCGGCCCCGGAGGGAGTTTCCGCCGCCATCGCCGCCGCCGGACTGAAGCCCCAAGCGCGCGCGGAGGAAGTGCCGCTGGCGACGTTTGCGGCGCTTTTCCGGGAACTGCAGCTTTAGCCGCCCGCCAGCCCCCGACCGGAGAGCCGTCATCGCTCGCCCATTTTCGTTCCGCTCCGGGCAGTTCAGTAAGACTTTGTCGGATATTGTTTGAAGTCAGAACTCTTCGAGGACTTTTTTCAGCCGGTCGGGATAATCGGTCATCAGGCCATTGACCCCCGTGGAAAGCGCGGCGCGCATTTCATCCGGCTCGTTCACCGTCCATGTGACAACCTGGATGTACGAGCGATGAGCCGAATCCACCATCTCGCGGGTCAGTATCTTGTGATGCGGCGCAATCTGGCGGGCGCCTACGCGGTTGGCGTCGGCAATGGCATTCTCACGCGGCCGATCAAACAGGAATCCACTGATCAGGGTGGGTTCGCGCTTGCGGATGTTGGCCAGCGCACCGAGGTCGAAGGACAAAATCGCGGCCCGCGCCACTTCCTGAATCTGGCGCAAAGCCCCAACCAAGGCATGCTCCACGCCCCAATTTTCCGCGGTCTTCACCTCCAGATAGAAAACCACGTCCGTTTCGCGCGCGAAGGCGACAATCTCCTCCAAGGTCGGGATTTTTTCTCCGGCAAACCTGGAGTCGAACCAGGAACCCGCGTCCAGCGTGCGCAATTCGGAAAGCGAATGTTCTTTCACCAATCCTTGCCCGTTGGTGGTGCGGTCCACCGTGGCGTCGTGGATGGCCACCAGGCGGGCGTCGCGTGTCAACTGCAAATCCGTTTCAATAAAAGAGACTCCCATTTCCACCGCGCGACGGAACGAGGCCATGGTGTTTTCCGGGGCGTACGCGGAGGCTCCGCGGTGGGCGATGATCCAAGGCTTGGCCAGCTTAACGCTCATGGGTACGGGTGCAGGCGCACTCATCGTAGCAAAAATGATGGGAAAGGAGAAAACTGGTGTGCACTCGTAACGTACCTTTCGTCAAACCGGCGTTTCTCACTCACTGAAGTTGGGGGCCGACAAAGGGTTCGACGCAGGACAATATTGTGTTTTCTCACCCACCGAATTTCGCTATTGCGAAGCTTGCCTTTGGCCGAAGGAGAATTTCTTTCGCCCCTGGGGGCTGTCGTTGTACACCACGAAATACCGGGGCTTGCGCCCCGGTTTGATTTCTGCCGCCGCTTCGCGGCTTTTTCCGTAATGGAAGTCATGCGGGTCATTTGTCTTGCGAACTGCGCGGCGGGAAAAACAATTCTTCGACCCTCCCGCTACCTAGCCAAACAAAGCCCCCAGGAGCGAGCGAAAGCTCACGGAGCAAATCCAAGAAAACGCGACCACACCAACCTCGCCCACCCCGAGGGCCGCCAGTCAACCAGCCCCGTCAGGGGCGGCAAGACAACAGGCCGGGGCGCAAGCCCCGGTAATCATTGAGCGCCAAGCTGGCAGCCCCGCAGGGGCGACAGAAGCCCGGCCAGCAAACCAATAAACGCGGCGGCACCTGCCTGCCCCTGCAGGCTGCGGAAAAGGCCACCTTTACGTCATTCTGAGTTCGCCGGAGGCGGGCGAAGAACCGCGATGCTCAATGTCGCCAAGCACTTGTGATCGAGATTCTTCGGCCAAATCCGGGCTCCAGAAACGACGCCGCGGACGGGCGAGGAAACATTTCGCGGGGGGCGCACTCCAGACGACGAATCTCGTATCGCAGCCTGAACTCTTGTGCGAGATACGGGCTAATTGTGGCGAGTGGCGAGCGCGATTTCGTCGCTCATGTGCGCCAGCGGCACCACACGGCGCAAGACATTCAGGTCGGCGCAGGCTTTGGGCATGCCGTAGACGACGCAGGAGGCCTCGTCCTGGCCAATGGTGATACCGCCTTTTTCGAAGATCGCGCGCATACCCTTCGATCCGTCGTTACCCATGCCGGTCAGGATTACGCCGCAGCTGCGCGCGCCGAACGTTTCTGCCACGGAAAGCATGGTGACGTCTACCGAAGGAATGTGCAGCGTGTGATTAGGTTCACGGCTGACCCGGACCGAGTATTGGGAAGCCGAACGCTTGTAGGCCTGCATCTGAAAGCCCGCCGGGGCAATCAGCACATGGCCCGGCTCGATAGGCTGCTCGTTGACCGCTTCAAGGACTTTCACTTTCCCAATCGTGTTCAGCCGGTTTGCCAGCGGTCCGGTGAAGCCAGGAGGCATGTGCTGTACCACGAGCACGCCAACACCTAAGTCCGCGGGCAGGGTGGAAATGATCTCCCGCAGCGCACCGGGACCGCCCGTGCTGGTCCCGATGCAAACCACCTCGGGGATCGGTAATTCCTTATAGGGCGAGGCTGCCGCCGGACGCGCAGGCTTAGGCGTCCGCTTTGCGCGGCGTGGCTTGAATTTCGCCGCCGCTTTGATTTTTTCCACCAATTGGCCGCGAATCTTGATGATGTCCAGCGAAGCATAAGAAAGTTGCTTGGGGATGCACTCGAATGCGCCCAGATCGAAAGCCTGCAGGGTAACTTCCGCTCCTTCGCGGCTGAGCGAACTGACCATGATGACCGGCTTGGGATTTTCTTCCATCAGCCGGCGCAACACGCCGATGCCGTCCAAGCGGGGCATTTCGATATCGAGGGTGATCACATCCGGATTGAGAGCCGCCACCATCTCCAGCGTCTGCGCGCCGTCCTGCGCCTGGCCCACCACGTGCAACTCGGGATCGGATTCGATCATGCGGGTCAGCGCAGTGCGCATAAAGGCGCTATCGTCGGCCACTAGTACGCGCACGCGAGCCGGAAGGCTGTCCGAGTTCCCGGCGTGCATCGAAGGTGTGGTCAGCAGGCTCATTTCATCACCGTCAAAGGGCCTGCCGCGGTGGTTTGCGGTAGGCCGTGGCCAAAGGAAAATGTACCAGTTTGAATTCGTCGTTCAGGCCGAAGAGTGATTCCGAATGCCCCAAGAACAAATAGCCCCCCGCCGTGAGATCGCTAAAGAAATGCTGGATCACCCGGCGTTTGGGCTGCGCGCCGAAATAGATCAGCACGTTGCAGCAAAAGATCACGTCGAGACCCTTCATAAAAACCATGCGGCTGTCATCGCGCAGGTTCAACCGATTGAATTTCACAAGAGATTTCACGTCGTCGATGACTTGAAAACCTTCGCCGCGCGAGCGCATGTACTTCGATTTGAAATGCGGAGGAATATTGCGTAGCGCATACTCGGAGTAAACGCCTTCCCGCGCGCGCCCCAGCGAGCGCTCGTTCAAATCCGTGGCGTGCACTTCCACCGACCAGCCGCGCAACATGCCCTGGGATTCTTCCAGAAGCACCATGGCCAGCGTGTAGGCCTCTTCCCCGGTGGAGCAGCCCGCGCTCCAGAGGCTGAGCCGCTTGTACCCGAATTTGCTTTTTTCTTCCGCCACCGCCGGCAGCACTGTGTTGCGCAGGGCGTCAATCTGCGGCTGGTTGCGGAAGAAGCACGTCTCGCCCACGGTGATTTCGTTCAGCAGCAGGCGCATTTCCGCTTCCGCTTCGCGCGGATTCGAAAGAATCGTGAAGTAGGAATCCAGGCTGGCCAAACCGCGGGCCGCCATGCGCTTGCCGCAGCGGTCGGCGAGGTAATAAAACTTGTTTTCGGTAAAGAGAATCCCTGAGGCCTGGTAAATCAGATCACGAACGCGGAACAGAAAGGGATCGGGCGCCGCCAGGGGTGCCGCGGCCGCGGGTGAAGCAATCGCCGTCAATAGGTCCGAGTTGGGCATCAATCGCTCTTGTCTTTCAAAAGACTCACGCCTGCGGTTCGGCAAGCGTGCCGGCAATGCCCGTCGGATC
This sequence comes from uncultured Acidobacteriaceae bacterium, assembly GCA_964500065.1. GTDB lineage: Bacteria > Acidobacteriota > Terriglobia > Acidiferrales > UBA7541 > CAZCNH01. Next base: position 17,038 of record CAZCNH010000015.1, on the reverse strand, counting down.
AATGATCAGGCGCACGTGGCCATCTCCGCCGATGGTGGCCCCGGAAAGACCGGGCACCTTCTTCAAGTAGGAAGAAAGCGGCTTGATCACCGTCTCCTCTTGACCCAGCAATTCATCCACGACCAGACCGTAGCGCTTTTCGCCCACGGCAATGACCACAACGCAGAGCCAGTCGCTGCTGGAACCTGCGCCCGCAGCACCGTCATCGAGCCGGGGAGTTTCGGTAGCGACGCCGAACACGTTGCGCAGGCGTTGCACCGGCAACACGCGGTCGCGCAGACGCAGGATTTCGCTGCCTTCCACGGTGTGCAGTTCGCTGGAGGGCACGCGCACCGCTTCCAGCACGCTGCGCAGGGGCACCGCGTAGGTTTCCCGGGAAACCTTCACCAGCAAGGCCGGAAGAATGGCCAGAGTCAACGGCAACCTTAAGGTGACCACGGCTCCCCTTCCCTTTTCGCTTTCCAACTCGATGACGCCGTTCAACCTTTCCAAGTTGGTCCGCACCACATCCATGCCCACGCCGCGCCCGGAAACATCGCTGACTTTTTCCGCAGTGCTGAAGCCGGGCAAGAAAATCAAGTCCAGGACTTCCGAGCGGGTGAGGCTGCGGACTCGGTCGGCGCTGAGCAGACCTTTTTCTACCGCCTTGCGGCCGATTTTCTCCGGGTCAATGCCGGCGCCATCGTCGGAAACGCGCACAATAATGTGATCGCCTTCCTGCCGGGCTTCCAAAACCACCGTCCCCTTGCGCGTTTTACCCGCTGCATCGCGTGCATCGGGTGATTCAATCCCGTGATCCAGTGCATTGCGCACCAGGTGCACCAGTGGATCGGCAATTTCTTCTACAACCGTTTTGTCGAGTTCGGTATCTTCGCCGCGGATAATGAGGTCCACTTCCTTGCCCAAGCTCAAGGCCACGTCGCGCACCAGCCGGGGGAAACGGCGGAAGGTCATGTCAATGGGAACCATGCGCGTTTTCAGGCTGGCTGATTGCAGTTCCTCGGTAATAAAGGTGAGCCGCGCGGCGGCTTGAGTGAAGGCAGCCTCAAACCGCTCCGGGGAGAGACGCTGCTGCGCCAGGTCGCGCTGCAACTGAGTCAGCCGGTTGCGTTCGAGCACCAGTTCGCCCACCAGGTTCACCAGGGCGTCGAGCTTGGTCACATCCACGCGAATCGTCCGCGCGGTATTGCGCGCTTCCACGGGACTGATTTGCTGCTGCAACGCCTCGCGCACTTGCGACTCGCTGGCAAGTTTTTTCTCGATCAAAACTTCGCCCAGTCTCTTATCGTTCAGGACGGCCTCTTCCAGAGCGGCGGCGCGTTCTTCGTGGCTGATCACTTTTTGCGCCACCATGATTTCGCCAAGCGTCGGGCGGGATTCTTCGGTCCCATCCTGGAGCTGGCGCAAGCTGCCCAGCAAAGTGCCGAGTTCGTAGATGCGCGGCGTGCCATTGCGCACGTCACCCAGCATGCGGCGCAGTTGGTCCAAAACGGCCAACAATATGTCCATCGTTCGCCGCATCACCTTGCGCTCACCCTTGCGCAGCAGGTTCAGCACGTCTTCGGCGTGGTGGGTAAGCTCGACAATCTGGCTGAAGCCCATGAATCCGGATGTGCCTTTGATGGTATGAAAGGCGCGGAAAATGCGGTTCAGGATCTGCTGGTCATCGGCTGTGGTTTCCAGCGCCACCAGGTCCTGATCCAGACGCTGGATCAGTTCGTCGCATTCGGTCAAGTATTCTTGCAGCAGCGCCGCATCCTGGTTCATTTCTGCCATTGGATTTCAATCCTCACCGGCGATTCCGTACGCCGTACCCGCGCGCTTTTGCCCCGCGCCCTCAACGCGTTCGCTACGCTGCAACCCCGCTCATGGCCGCCTGCTCGGATTGCGAAAGCAGCTTCTCGATATCGAGCATCAGCAGCAGCCGGTTTTCCAACTTGCCGACACCGGAAATCAATTCACGATCGAGTTTGGTAAGACGCGGCGGCGGTTCCACGGTATCGGCCGGGATACGCAGAACCTCGTTCACGGCATCCACCACAAACCCGACGATGGTGCCGGCAACTTCCACCACCACGATGCGCGTCTGTTTGTCGTACTCTTTGTTGCCCAGCCCGAAGCGCTTGCGCAAGCCGATGACCGGGATCACCTTGCCGCGCAGGTTGATCACCCCTTCCACAAAGTCCGGCGAGTTGGGAACGCGCGTCAGATCCATCATGCGGATGATTTCCTGCACCCGCAGGATTTCCAGCGCATACTCTTCTCCGCCCAGGTGGAAGCTCACCAGTTGCAGCAGCGGCGCGGTGTTGCTCTTGGTTTCTTTCCGATCCTGCATTTCGTTATCCCCTGTGCGACGCAAAGCCGCCGTATTCTCTTACGAGCGCAAATCCAGCGTGATCCACAGCGGCGCGCCCTCGAAGCCCAATGAAACTTCCACATGTTCGCCGCCGCTCAACGAATGCAACTGGTAATCGGTGCCGCTGATGACCGTGGGCGTTGAAATCAGGCAATTGTCGTCCACGCCCGCGGGCAGTTTTCGTTTGAAGCAGCCCGCGACCATGTTGCATATCTCGCCGACGCCATCGCGCACATTCTGATCAAAGTCGAGCAGTTCCCGCCCCAGCATGCGGGTAGCCCACGCGCACGCGGATTCCACCGAGAGATGCATGCTCAATACACCGCGCAGGGATCCGGAAAGCCCGACCATTACGGTCAAGTCGGCCACCAGCGGCGGTTCCACGTTGCTCACCGAGCGCAATGGAACACCCAGTCCCACTTCGAACACTTCGCGCGTGGCCGCTTCAATGGCCTGTGTCCAGCCCACGGCCGGTGTTACCGAGCCCGGCTGCAGAACCCTGTCTTCTGCGGTAAAAGGACCCATGAATTACGCCTCCAGGATCGGTACCACTTGTTCCTTGAGCTGTTCCGGGGTGAAGGGCTTGCGGATATAGCCACGCGCCCCGGAAGAAAGCGCTTCGTACACGCGGTCTTCGCTGCCTTCGGTGGTGATCATCACCACGGGGATGTTGCGGGCTTGTTCCGCGGTACGCAGGGCCTGCAGGAATTCAAGCCCGTCCATGGTAGGCATGTTGATGTCGCACAGGATCAGGTCGATATTGTTCTGCTGCACCACGCTCAAGCCTTCGTAGCCGTCGTTGGCTTCGTGAACCTTCTTGATCTCCACACCGGCCTGACGCAGGCAGCGTTCCACGATTTTGCGCATCACGCTGCTGTCGTCTACGATCAGAACGTTCTTCATTTTGATCCTCGCTTCCTGATTTGCTCAGGGCTCGTGCGCGGCTGGCCGTTTCTGCTGAAATGGCCTGAGCAGGCCGCGCCGGGCAAAACCACGTCGCCCTGTCGCGCCAGCTCCCACCGCTTCACCCCGCCAGTATGGGTGCAGCAGTTCAAAGCGAAGTCACACGAACATGAATATTGCGTTAAAGGGGTCGGTCACAGGGACCCTGTAACCCGCTTGCTATCAAAATGTTCGGGTGCAAGTAGGCACCGGGCTCGGCTTGCAATTGACAGACCCTGCCCTGTGGTTTTACATTTCGGTTACCCTGATGGCGCTTTCCCCAGCCCGTTAACGAGGAGATTACCGATGCGTGGCATTGCCCGCCTTTGCGCCGTTCTAACAATTTTTGCCGGATCTGCCTGTGCCCAGGACTTCTGGGAAAAGAAATCCTACAAAGAGTGGAACAAAGACCAGTGCACTAAAGTGCTGCGCGATTCTCCCTGGGCCAGGACTTTTGCCATCGCCAATATCCGGGAAGATCAGTTCGGGCAACCGGCGGGCAGCGAGGGCGGCCGCGGCGAAACGGAACAGAAAATCAGCTACTACATCCAGCTCCGCGGCGCGCTGCCGGTACGCCAAGCCGTGGTGCAGGCCGCGATGATCCAGAACAAGTACGACAAGATGTCCGCCGAGCAGAAGAAGGTGGTTGATGAAAACGCCGACCGCTACATCAATAGCCAGCCCCGCTACCTGATCGTGCACGTCGAGTACGAGACCAATGTGCAGTTTTTTGACCGCGCGCTCGCCGAATACTGGCAGTCGTGGCCCGAAGGCTCGATGCCCGCCAACGTTTACCTGACCACCTCCAGCGGCAAACGAATCACCCCTGTCAACTGGAAATACGAGCGGGGTGGCGGACGCGCCTTCGAGTTCTTCTTCCCGCGTGAAATCGACGGCGATCCCCTTTTCACCGACGCGGACAAAACCTTCAGCATCGAGTTCCCGAACCCGCGCATCCAGGGACTTAACGACCGCCGCGCCTTCGTCCAATTCAAGCTGGACAAAATGAAATACAAAGGCGAATTGATGTTTTAGCGGAATTAGCTGGAGTGGAGCCGGCGCGGGATTCGCATCACTGCTTGCTCAGGGTGCAATTGGAAAATCTCACGTCCACCTGGAAGGGTGCGTCGTTGTAACTACCCTTAAGGTTGAGAACTTGAGGGAGCTTCAGGCCGGAGACGTCCTGATACTCCAGGCCGACGTGCAACACGGTCTTGTCTTTCCCGCCCGTGCCCAGGTAATCGGCGTCGTAGCCGCTCATCAGGAATCCTTTGCCGGAAGCAGTAAAGCGGGGGCGGAGCACGCTTTCAAAATCTTTGGTAACAACTTTCAGCAGACTGACGGAGTAGTCAAGACCGATCAGTGCTTCGACCTGGGCTGCTCCCTCTTTGTAGCCGATGCGGTATTCCCCTGCGGTGGCATTCAGTTCGATTTCCGTCCCAGGTTCGGGCAGGGGCGGGTTCACCACAAACGCGGACCAGGTCTGAAAAAAGCCGGTGGTCATCTGTTCCATGCCGCTATAGATTTGCTTAAGCCCTTCGGCGACGCCCTGGTTTTCCGCGGAAATCTCGTTGTGGGTGAGTTTGGCTGTCCCCTCCCCATCCACGGTGACGTTGAAATGAATGCCGCTCAACAATTGGTTTGCCCGGGCCAGGACGTCGGGGTCCGATACCCCTTGTGCTTTCAACAGCAGCAACCAATCCGGGATCACCGCGCAGGTAAATTCCGTAAGCCGCTCGGCCTTAAGGCTGTAGTAGGCCGCGCGCGCATCCTTCAAGAGCTTCACTTTCTCTGATTGCCGGGGATCGGCCGCCGCCTTGGGAGTGGATTGCGCGCGGGCACTGCCGGCAGCAATCAACAGAAGGGCGAACCAAACGAACCGTGAATGTTTCATAGCAGGAGCACAATAGCACACGCTTTTTTTGCGGCGCGGCTGCTGCGCCCCATGGTTTGCCTATCAGTGACTACCGTTTCAGCGGGCTTTTCATAGAGAGCGCCCATGCCCCATTGTTGCCTGATGGATGATGCTGCAAGGGGGCAGCGAGGGCCTGGCGGTCGCCGACGGTCGCCTTCCCCCTGTCTCGTGCCCGCCAATCCCTTTCCCTCTATACAATATCTGCGGTCGTCATACGTCTTCAGCAGTGGATGAATGAGCGACCGAGCGTCGCCTCGATGAGCGAACAGAACCAGCGCATCTCCGAGATTTTCGCTGAAGAGCGAGCGCGGCTGCGCAATTTCATCCGCCGGCGGGTGCCCGATCTGGCCGACGCGGAGGACATCCTGCAGGAAGTTTTCTACGAACTGGTCGAGGCCAACCGCCTGCTGATGCCCATCGAGCACGTGACCGGGTGGCTTTTCCGCGTCGCGCGCAACCGGATCACCGATCTGTTCCGCAAAAAAAGGCCGGAAGCGGTTGGCGACATGGCGATGGAAGATGAGGACGGCACAGCGTTGCGGATCGAAGATTTGTTGCCGTCTCCGGAGGCCGGGCCGGAAGCGCTCTTTCTTCGCAATGCTCTACTGGACGAGCTGGAGCTTGCGCTGGGCGAATTGCCCGCGGAGCAGCGCGCCGTGTTCATCGCGCACGAGATGGAAGGGCGCAGCTTCAAGGAGTTGTCGGCGGAAAGCGGCGTGAAGGTGAACACCCTGCTGGCGCGCAAGCGCTATGCCATGCTGCATCTGCGCGGGCGGCTGCAAGACGTGTACAACGAACTACTCAAGAAGTGAGGAGCACAACATGAACAGGCGACTGAAGAAACTGCTGTGGATCGCTCCACTGGCGATGGTCGGGCTGGCGGCGTTCATCGCCCTCGGCGGCGAAGTCGTGAAGCTGCTGTGGAACTGGCTGGCGCCTGCTTTGTTCGGTTGGCCGCAGATTACCTTCTGGCAGGCCGTCGGGCTGCTGGCTCTCTGCCGGATCCTGTTCGGGGGTTTTCGCCTTGGGGCCCATGACTCGGCCCGCGTCAGGATTCGGGAGCGCATGGCCGAACGCTGGGAGAAGATGACGCCGGAGGAGCGCGAGAAGTACCGCCAGAGCTGGCGGGGCCGCTGGGGATCCTTCGAGCCGCCGGATTCCAAATCGAGTGCGTAAGCCAGGAATCCTGGGCGCCTGGGGCCCCATTGGGAAGGTTGCTTCATCGCCGGGAATAATCTCCGGCGCTTTCCGTAAGAAAAGAAATAGGAGTGAGCGCAAATGACCTCAACAAAAAAGGCCGCAAAAGTCGCAGGATTGCTGTATCTACTGATGGGAATCCCCGCCGCCTTTGCCCTCATGTATGTTCCCGGCAAGCTGATCGTGCGTGGAGACGCCGCCGCGACGGCCAACAAGGTCTTGGCTTCCCCAATGTTGTTCCGTTTCGGCGTCGTCGCCGAACTGATCAGTGCAGTCCTTCTGATCTTGCTGGTCATGGCCCTGCACCGCTTGCTCAACGGAGTGAACAAGAATCATGCCCGGCTGATGGTTGGGCTGGTACTCGTGTCTGTGGCGATCACTTTTATGAATGAGGTGAACAACATCGCCGCCCTCACTCTGTTTCGTGGAGCCGATTCCCCTTACCTCGCGGGATTCGACAAAGCCCAACGGGACGCCATGGGCATGTTGTTCCTCGGCCTGCATAATCAGGGATCCTTTGTGAACGAGATCTTCTGGGGCCTCTGGCTTGTCCCCTTCGGCCTGCTGGTGATGGGGTCGGGCTTCATCTCGCGCATCCTGGGCATCTTGCTGATCGTCAACGGTTTTGCCTATGTGGCGGTCGGTTTCACCTGGCTACTCTTGCCTGCCTACGGAAATGTGGTTTTCCAAGCCGCCATGCCGGCACTGCTTGGAGAATTGTGGATCATGCTGTGGCTGCTGATTAAGGGGGCCGAAGAGGAGCCATTGCCGGTCCTCAGCCACCTCCCCGGCGGCGCCTAACCAGCATTTCAGGCATTTGGCGAACCCGGCCGTTAGGCCTCAAGCGAAGCCGGTCGCCTTTACGGGAGGCAAACTGGGAAAGGCGGAGCGGTGATTACGCTCCCGGAGACGCAAACGCCGGGAATTTCTACGCCTTGGTTTCGAACATGTAGCCGGCGCCGCGCATGGTTTTCAAGTAGGCGGGGTTTTCGGGGTCGTTTTCGATTTTTTCGCGAAGCCGGCGCATATAAACATCAATACTGCGCGGGGTAACGAAGCGGTCGCTGCCCCAGACGGCATCGAGCAACTGGTCGCGGGTAAACACACGATTGGGCCGCGCAGCCAGGTAATGCAACAGGCGAAATTCCAGCGTGCTGAGCGTAATCACCTTCCCAGCGCGGGTCACACGATAGGCTACCGGATCAACCTTCAATTTCCCTACTTCAATCGTCTTTTCGCCTTCGGCCGGCGGCTCGGAACGGCGCAGCAGCGCTTTGACGCGCGCCGCCAGCTCGCGGGGGCTGAAAGGCTTCGTGACGTAATCATCGGCGCCGATTTCGAGGCCGACCACGCGGTCCATTTCGTCCCCGCGCGCAGTCAGCATCAGAATGGGCAGGCGGTTCAAGTTTTCGTCGCTGCGGATGGCTTTGCAAATATCCAAGCCGGACATTTTGGGCAACATCAGGTCAAGCAGCAGCAAGTCAGGCGGAGTCTTGCGAACCTGGGCGAGGCCCGAGGCGCCATCGCTCACCCACGCGACTTCGTAGCCTTCACCATCCAGGCTTTCTTTGATCAATTCGGCCGCGACGCGGTCGTCTTCAATAAGCAAGACTTTCTTCATGGAAACTGGGTTGAGCTATTGGCCTTTACAAGCGTATAACAAAATCCCTTCTGCGAAGCAAGGGAAAGACAACCAGAGATGTGCGGGTTGCGCACGGGTATCGCAGTCACCCGCCAAACGGCTGGCTGGGCGTGGTACGGCTGTAACAAACTGTTCATTCAACGGTGATGCTTTGTTGAACACAGACGCGTAAACTGAGACTGGTGGACAAGGCTTCGTGACTCTGTTCTGGCCGCCCCGGAAGGATTGCTGTGTCTGACGTGACTCCAGTTTCCAACCGCCGCCGCAGCACCCGCGTCATGCTGGTGATTCCCGTCGAAATCAAATGGATGACCAAAGACGGCCCTTGGGTGCAAGAACATGCGGATACCGAGGTGGTCAGTCAACATGGAGCTATGCTGCGAATGAAGTCCAGGCTCAGTCCCGGGGTTCTGGTGGAAATCCGGCGGCCGGCGGTCGGCCAGAGCGTCAAAGCCAAAGTGGTTGGCGCGGGCAATCCATCCAGCGATGGATTGGCGCGAATCGCGGTCGAGATGCTCGTCCCAAATGACACATTCTGGGGCATTGTTTTCCCTCCCCAGCCCGGGGAACCGGAAACCAGCAGCAAGCCTGCAGTCCCGGGCGTCAAGCCTACGACCGCCGCGCGCGCAACCCGCGGAGCCAGCACGGTGGTCCCCACGCGGTAGTCCCTCTCGTTTGCTGCACTGGGCTTTACAGGGCAGTGCGCCTGCAATAGATTGAGGTCCATGAAACGCATCCTTTCCCTTGCGGCCTGCATGCTTGCGGCGGTGGTGTTTGCCCAGAACCCCGATGCGGAATTCAGGAAGCTGGCCCTGGAGCTGGCAGCACGACGGCAAGCCGGAGAGGAAGAGAAAGAAGCTCTCCAGGCGCGTGCCATGGAATTGCTGGACGTCGCGGCAATCGCTGCATTCAACGAGTCTCCACCGCAGGGTTCCACGAGCCGGCTGCCTACCCTGCCCCAAGTACAGGAAAAGCTAAATTCATTAATGGCTGCGGAGCCGCGCCTCGGCGAGGCTTATCAGGCGGTGCAGGTGGGGGCGGAATCGGAACCCGCAGGAGCCCCATACTATGCCCTCGCCGTGAATTTCGGACTCAGCGGGCCCTCGGCGGTTCGGGTGTACGGCCCAACCGAACTTGGAGGAACAGCTTCCCGTCCCGTCTGGCGCGGGTTCCGGCTGGTGGGAAGGATTGATCGCTTCACGCACGAAGATTTTTTCGACGAATATCTCGAAGTGGTTTCGGTGAATCCCGCCGCGGCGGTCTTCGTAACCGTGACCGGCCGGACCGATGATCGCAAGACCGGTCTCTTCATGGCCTGGCGCGTGGAGGGCCGTCAGATAAGGAATCTTTGGACCAGCGACTTGCTGGAGCATTCCTCTTATGAATCCAAAGATGGTGTATTCCAGATCGAATATTGCGCCGAAGCGGAGGAAAACAAGCCTAGCCTCTGCAAAAAGATGCAGCGCGACCGGTATGTGTGGAGCTGCGGATGGTTCAAGCAGCCGCCCGGCGATGTATCTCCCACGACACGCCGCCCCTGAGTTTCTTGACTTGGTATATACCGTGTGAAACTATACGCGCAATGATGGTTGACTTGCGCTGAGGGCCCGCAATGGACGAGATTTTCATACGAGACTACATGACATCGCCCGCGGCCTCGATCAGTAAGGAGGCACGGCTGTTGGATGCTGCGCTGACCATGCGCCGCTCCGGATTTCGCCACCTGCCCATAACGGATGGCGACAAGCTGGTGGGGATCATCACCGATCGCGATATCCAGCGCTTTGCCCCATCGCTGCTGGGCAACGTCTCCCAGGAAGAGTACAACCGTATTTTCGAGGAAACGCCCCTGGAAAAAGTGATGACCAAGACCCTGATTACGCTTACTCCCGATATGCACATCCGGGAGGCTGTCGCTGTATTGCATGACAAGAAGCTCGGCTGCATACCGGTGGTGGAGAAACAGAAGCTGGTGGGCATTATCACTGTTACAGACCTGCTGCGTTTGTTGCATCGCCTGCTTTCTGACTCCAGCGATTCGCTCGACACCACCGCCTAAGTAACCCTCAAGAGCTCTCCACCCTTTGCCGATGTACAAACGGATACGCCCGCTTGGTGAATTTTGCGCGCGCCCTAGGTCATGAGGAAGGCCAGGCGAAGCGGAAGGGCCGGAAATTGCGTGGGGTCCGCCTAGAAGCAGGGCCCGCGGCATTCGAGGTTTTGCGATAAAATCCCCCCTCTATGGCGGAATTGCGAATTGGCACCTCGGGCTATGCCTACAAACCCTGGAAGGGCAACTTTTATCCGGAAAAACTTCCGGACAAGGAAATGCTGGCTTTTTACGGGACGCAGTTCCGCACAGTCGAAATTAATCACTCGTTCTACCGGATGCCGGTGGAAAGCCTGGTTGCCAAGTGGGGCGAGCAGGTTCCCGCTGGCTTTCAATTTGCCATCAAGCTCAATCAGAGGATTACCCACATCATGAAGCTGCGCAACGCCGCGAGCACGCTGAAGAGCTTTCTTTCCGCCATCTCCGTCTTGCAACCTGCAGATAAGCTTGGTCCGGTTCTGGTGCAGGTCCCCCCCACCTTCAGGGCGGATGCAACAGTCCTCGACGAGTTCCTCAGCCTGCGGCCTGCGGCCTTTCGCTTCGCTTTCGAAGTGCGGCACCCTTCCTGGCACACCCAGGAGACCTACGCGCTGCTCCGGCGGCACGCCACCGCGTTGGTGATGGCGGAGACTGACAAGGAAGCTGCGCCTGAAGCCCTGACCGCCGGGTTTGTCTATTTGCGCCTGCGCAAAGAAAATTACACAGCCAGTGAACTGTCGAACTGGCGCGGCCGAATCGCCACGTGGCTGGGGCAAGGCTTGGACGTATTCGCGTATCTCAAGCACGAAGACGAGGGCAAAGCCCCGCAATTCGCGCGCCAGCTCCTCGGTTCCTGACAAGCAGCCGAGCCTCTGCGCCTGGTCCACAAGTGCCATTCCTGCCCCGGCACTGGTATAGTCGGGCAAGCGGAGGTCTCCCATCCCAACCTTAGCCGAGCCCGGCGTCTCAGCACCCGCAGAATCTCATGTTGAATCCGAACGAACCACCACGACAGGCACATCCACCCGATTGCTTTCTCTGGATGTGTTTCGTGGCATCACGATTGCCGGAATGATTCTGGTGAATAATCCCGGCTCCTGGAGCGCCATTTACTGGCCGCTGGCACATGCGGAATGGCACGGCTGGACGCCGACCGACCTTATCTTTCCGTTCTTCCTCTTCATCGTCGGCGTTTCGATGGCGCTGTCCTTTTCCAGCCGCGCCCGGCGCGGCGATTCGCGCGCGGCGCTGTTGAAGCATGCGGTGATTCGCAGCATTCTGATTTTCGGAGTGGGTTTCAGCATGGCGGCCATTCCGTTTTTCCGCTTCGCGACGATCCGTATTCCCGGCGTGCTTCAGCGGATTGCCGTCTGCTACCTGTTCGCCTCATTGGCCTATCTTTTTCTTCGCAAACGCGGACGCATCGTTCTGGTCTGCGTGCTGCTGCTCGGATACTGGGCGTTGCTGGCTCTTATGCCCGTGCCCGGGTACGGACCCGGGCGGCTCGACGTCGAAGGGAACTTGGCCGCCTACCTGGATCGCCAGTTGCTTCTGAGCCACCTGTGGAAGCCCACCTGGGATCCGGAGGGGCCGCTGAGCACATTGCCCGCGATTGCTACGGCGGTTCTGGGCATTTTCTTGGGCGAATTCTTTTTGCGGAAGCCGTCGCCGCGGCAGGCGTGCCGCGGCATGCTGGCCTGGGGATTTGCCGGGCTGGCAATCGGGCAGATCTGGAGTTTTGCTTTTCCCATTAACAAGAATTTGTGGACCAGTTCCTATGTGATTTTCACGGCGGGCTTTGCCGCAGTCCTGTTGGCGGCGTGCTACTGGCTGGTGGACGTCAAAGGATGGCGAACCTGGGCCGCTCCTTTTGTCTGGTATGGGATGAACCCGTTGGCGCTTTTTGTTTTCTCCGGCATGCTGGCCAAGATGATGGGGATCTGGCGGGTGACGAATGCCGCGGGCGAATCCGTCACCGTGAAGACTTATATCTACGGAAATTTCTTCGAGCCCCTGGGGAACCCCAAGAACGCTTCCCTGCTCTTTGCCTTGGCTTATGTGGCATTCTGGCTGGCCATTGCCTGGGTTCTCTACCGCCGGAAGATCTTCATCAAGATTTAGCCGCGACCGCGCTTCGGCGTTCAATCAAAGTCGCAAGTCCAACGATCACAAGCGCGCCAAAAACAGGAAGCAGTAGTCCGACGCCCACGCCAGCCGTTCGGGCCAGGTGTCCGATCGCCCATGGGAAACTCATTCCGCCGAGCAAGGCCACCGCAAAGAGAACGCTGAACACGCTTCCGGCAAAGCGGGCGTAACGGTCACCGGCGATGGCCAATGTGGTCGGAAAAACAGGGGCAAAGGAAAGTCCCGCGATAATCACCCCGGTTGCGCCGCCGACAAGAGTGGGAATCCCCACCAGAAGTCCGCAACCCACGGCCGAGCCAATCCCGCTGAAGATTACCAGCCGGGCCTTGGAAATTCGTCGCAGAAGCCGCGCGGCCAGCAATCTCCCCAACATCAGGCTGCCCCAGAATCCTGCAAGCACCCACGTGGCGGTTCGGCCATCGGCGCCCTGTTGCGCCAGAAATGTGGAGGTCCATCCGCCGATGGCCGCTTCATTGCCCGAGGCAAAGAGCAGGAGCACCGCCATCAACCACACATCCGGGTCCCGTGACACCCGAAGGACTTCGGAGAACGAAAATTTATGCCCTTCCCGCGCGGCGGGAAAGGGCAAGAGGGCGAACGCCGCGCAAGCAATCGCTGCCGGTACTGCCGCGGCGCAAAGTAGTTGGCCAACGGTGAATATCTTCGAAAGGCTCGCCGCTACAAACGGCATGCACAGGGCGCCAAAGCCGAAAAAAACTCCCAGGATATTCAGCATGGGACCGCGATTTTCGCCGTACAAATCGGAGACCAGGGCGTTGGTTGAAGTGTTCAATCCACCGCCCCCCAGGCCCAGGACGAATCCAGCCACGGCCGCCGTGCCGAACGAATGAGCACTGGCAAAGCCGGCCAAAGCGGCGGTCACGCCCAAGGCCGCCAAGATCAGGACAGGCCGGTTGCCAAAGCGGTCAATCGTCGGCCCGGAAATCAAAGTGGAAAGAAAGACTCCCAGGTAAAGCAGAAAAAACAGGTCGCCCTGTTGTGCCATGCTGATGCCGAGTCGCTCGCGTGTCCCTGGCAGGCCCAGCACGGTTCCCAGCAAAGCCAGGACAATACCGAAAAAAAAGATTCCGGCGCAGGAAGCAGCCATAAGCGGTTTGCGGCGAACTTTGTTCATACGATTATTTGAGTTGGGAACTCCCGGCGACTAGGTGTTGTTGTGCTATCTGGGTTGAAAGCAAGGACCAATTTTGCGCTGGCATCTTTGGCTGGCAGGGTTCCGAATCTGGCCGGCGAAGAAATGTTATCGCATCTCTACTAGACGGACAATAGAACCGCCCGGCCGCGCAATTCTTGACCGCACATAGGCGGCAGAGTACTCTGCGCGGACGGATACCTATGCTAAAAGGAACCCGATGAACACCCGAACACTGCAAATTGCGGTCCTGGCGCTGGCCGCTGCGTCCAGCGTGGCCGCTCAGGACTTGAAGCTCGTCCCCGCACCGCGGGAAGTCAGGCTCACGGAAGGCGCGTTCCTGGTCACGCCCAGCACGCGGATATTCTTGAGCAGCGAGTCCGCCGAAGAAGACCGCCTCGCGGCGGACAGTGTCGCCGCCGAAATTGAGGCAGCGACTGGCAGCAGACCGGCAATTTCCACCAGCCGGGCGTTTACCGAGCAATCCGGCGCCATCTACTTGATGCGCATGGACGGCGAGAAGGCCCTGGAAAGCTGGCTCGCTGCTCGCCAGCTTGCCCTGGAAGCTGCGCAGGCCGAAGAAGGCTACCTGCTGGCTGCCACGCCGCGAATTATTGTGGTGGCGGCACGCACCGGCGCAGGACTCTTCTACGGCGTGCAGACCTTGCGGCAGCTCCTACGGCCCAGTTCCCTGCTTCCGCAGCCTGCCGAAGGCGAATGGAGCCGCAGCCGCGTGCAGTATGGCAGCCCCGCGGTTGCTATTCGGGATTGGCCGGCCATGCGCTGGCGCGGCGTGCACGATGACGTCAGCCGTGGTCCCGTACCTACCCTGGATTATGTAAAGAAACAAATCCGCACGCTGGCGGAATTCAAAATGAATTTGTTTTCGCTCTATATCGAGCATACGTTCGATTATCAGTCGCAGCCGCTCATCGCTCCCAAAGAAGGGTCGTTCTCCCCGGCCGAGATCAGAGAAATCGTCGAGTACGCCGGCCGCTACCACATCACCGTTCTGCCCGAACAGCAGGCCTTCGGTCACCTGCACCACGTGCTGAAGTATGAGAAGTATTCACCGCTGGCGGAAACCCCGCACGGGCATGTGCTGGCTCCGGTGCAGGAAGGCTCCTACGACCTGGTGAAAAGCCTGGTGCAGGAACTGATCCCGCTGTTCCCCGGTCCGCTCTTTCACATTGGCTCAGACGAAACATTCGAACTGGGGCAGGGCCAGACCAAAGTCCGCGCGGACGAAGCGGGCCTGGGCCGCGTGTACCTGGAGCATTTGAAGCGTGTTTCGGAAATCATGCAACCCTATGGCAAGCGCCTGCTCTTCTGGCACGACATCGCCGTGAAGTACCCGGAATTACTCGGCATTCTGCCGAAGGACATGGTGGCCGTAGCCTGGGATTACAGCGCGCGCGACAGCTATGCCAGCCAACTGAAGCCGTTCGTGGACGCTGGCTTGAGCGTAATGGTGGCCCCGGGCGCGAGCAATTGGAACCGCGTGCATCCCGACCTGGAAACCGCGTATGCCAACATTCGCAACTTCGTTCGTGACGGCCAGAGAGCGAACGCCCTGGGCATGCTGAATACCACCTGGGACGACGACGGCGATGCCTTTTTCGAGATGACCTGGCCGGCGATTGTCTTTGGTGGCGCCGCTAGCTGGCAAAGCGGTGAATCTTCCATTGACGCCTTCAAGTCCAGTTACGACTGGGCCTTTTATCGCAACGGCGATTCCACCTTCCGCGATGCCGTGGACGCTCTGGGACGCGCGCAGGCCTTGCTGGCCAGCGCCGGCCTGGGAAATTTCTCGAACGATACGTTCTGGGCCGATCCTTTTTCTGAAATTCCGTCGCGGCGGCTGGCGCGCGGCCTGCCGGTGATTGCCGACGTGCGCCTGGCGGCGGAAAGCGCGCTGGAAGCGATTTACCGCCACCGCGGCAAAGCGCTCGCCCATGAAGAAACACTCGCGGCTCTCGAGTTTGCCGCGCTGCGTATGGATGCTCTGGGCATGAAGATTCAGTTCATGCAGGAAATCAGCAAGTATTACTGGGACGCATTCCAAAACCAGGCTGACCGCGCGCGCGTCCGGCGCGATCTGGCGGAGATTACCGGCATCAATGCGCGGTTGGAAGACTTGCGCGACGACGCCATGCGCCTGCGTGAACGCTACGCCGCGCTTTGGCTGAAAGAAAGCCGCCCCTACTGGCTGGGCAGCGTGTTAGTCCGATTCGACGTGCTGGGTGCAATCTTTCAGAAGAAAATTCAGGAGATTCGCGCCATCCGCTGGCAATTCGGAGAGCAAGGCGCCCTGCCCGAGCCTCATGAGTTGGGCTTTTACCTGAAACCGTAGGCCGCCAATCTGCGGAAAAATCAGGAGCTGAAGATTTTTTCAATTTGGCTGCGCAGCGCCGCGGCGCGAATCGGCTTGGTAATGTACCCGTCAAATCCCGCCGTCAGAGCCTTTTCTTCGTCGCCCGCCATCGCGTACGCCGTGCAGGCCACAATCCGCTGGCCTGCCAGATTCGGGTCTGCCCGCAGCCTGCGCAGCACTTCATAGCCATCCATGCCGGGCATCTGGATATCCAGCACAATCAGATCCACGGCCATTTCCCTGGCTTTTTGCAGAGCCGCCTCGCCGTCCTCTACGGCAGTCACCTCGTATCCCTGCGCGCCCAGGAGTTCAACGAGAAATTCACGGCTGGCCGGATTATCTTCAGCGATCAAGATTCTTTTCATGGGGCTGGGGGCCCAAGGGCAACAAGCCGGGCAACTTCTTTAAGCAGATCCTCAATCCAGAAAGTTCCCTTCTGGAAGATGCTCTGCGCTTCCCGCTCGATGCGCTGCCGATCCTCATCGCTCACCCACATGGCGGTAATCACCATGATGGGGATCTGGGCCGTCACCGGATTATCCCGGATTCTGCGAATCACTTCAAATCCGTCCATGACCGGCATGAGCATATCCAGCAAGATCGCGCGGGGAGTATTGGTCTTCAGCAGATCAAGAGCTTCGGGTCCGCTGTTGGCGGTTAGCGTGACGTAACCTGCGGAGGAAAGCACGTCCGCCATCAACTGAACATTCTCTTCTTGGTCGTCCACCACAAGGATGGTGGCGCCTTTTTTCCTTGAAGTTTCCATTGGGCTGTTATCCGGGCTGCCCGCAGAGTAACACGGTCGAACCAATGCGGCCATCGGCAATCCATTAACGGAAGGCTTCGGTATCCGGCTGTGCTTCCGGCCGTTCGGCGCCAGCCGCGGCTTTGCCTGCCGGTAAGGTGAAACTGAAGGTGCTGCCGCGGCCCGGCGCGCTTTCCACCCAGATTTTTCCTTCGTGCGCTTCCACCAGGCGGCGGCTAATGGCCAGCCCGAGCCCTGTGCCTTCGCGGACTCCCTTGGTTGTCATGCCGACCTGGTGGAACTCATTGAAAATGGCTTCATGTTCTTCCGGCGGGATGCCCACGCCGTTGTCGGCCACGGAAACGCAGATCATGCCGTTCGTACGCCGGGCATCAATCGTCACCAGGCCGCCTTCGCCGGTGAATTTGATGGCGTTACTCAACAAGTTGTAGAGAACCTGCTTCAGCCGCACGCGGTCCA
>CAZCNH010000014.1:0-58044 GCA_964500065.1 uncultured Acidobacteriaceae bacterium | reverse complement strand
AATTTTCAACACCAATCAAAACGGTCACTCATTTTCCTAAACCGTGTGCCGGGAGTTCGACTCTCCCCAGTCCCACCGGTCTTCATTTGCATCCCGGATCCTCGAAATCGTGGATCTGAAATCCGCATTTAGGATTGAAAATGCATCCATGACGAAAATAGTTTGTAGTGATTCGTTTCGAATTTGGCAGGCAAAGGCGCTTGCCAGAGATTTTTCTCAGGTGGGCGCTTATCCACTGTTGCGTTTTTCAACTGTGTATTTTCGCGGCACAAAAGGTGGAATTTCTCTCCTCGGCATGCACGCAGCGCGGGAATTGGCCAGCAAGCGCTTGATTTGTCATGATTTAGAAACGCCCGGACAGGACCAATAATGGCCCATTTCGTGCTCTTTTCTAAAGTGCCCGCCCCGGGCCGCGGAAGTAATTCAGACCTAAGCCCTCATCCGCAGGTTACACCCGCAGCCCCGATCACCTGAAAGTTGCAGCGCACCGACTGCACTGCGCCCCGGGCAAGATACGTGTGCCCGAATGTGGTTGGTCAAAGGATGCCGGAATGATCCGGCCGTGCCGCAAGAATTCAACAACGATTGTCCCGCGGACAGCGGGACTGCTGCTTGCTTGCTTCTTGCTCTCCGGGCCGGCCCTCGCGAAAAAGCATCCTATCCCGCTCGATCCCAAAGCGGACAGCGCAACTTGCATGCAGTGCCACGACTCGGTGGGCAAAGGCAAGGCCGTACACTCCGCAATGGCCACGGGATGCACGTCGTGCCACGAAGTGCGCGTGAACCGGGAAGTCACGCGCGTGAAGCTGGTGACCACCACGGCTGTCGCGCTATGCCTCACCTGCCATTCCGATAAAGACGCGGCCGGAGCAACCGGAAAATCGCACACGCGGGTAGTGCGGAATTGCCTGCAGTGCCATAACCCGCACGCCGCGGAGAATGAAAACCAATTACTCAAGCCCCTGGATGGTGGCGAGAAGAACAATCTCTGCCTGACGTGCCATGCGAAGACGGTCCACGCGCCGGAAAAGGGCAGCCGTCACGCGGCGGTGGACATGGGTTGCAGCACCTGCCACACGCTGCACAAGTCCGGCGAAGCCGGCAAGCGCGAGTTTGATGCGCACCTGACGAAAGCTTCCCCCGCGCTTTGCCTGGATTGCCACGATGGCGGCGACGCTGCACTGGTGAAGGCGCATCAGGAGCAGCCGTTTGCCGGCGCGGATTGCGTGGCCTGCCACGACCCGCATGCCTCGTCCTCCCCCAAAATCCTGCAGAAATTCGTGCACCAGCCCTTCGGGGACAAGAGTTGCGAAGCGTGCCACGCCCCCGCCGTGGAGGGAAAGGTGGTGCTGACGCAGGCGGATGCCGGCGCGGTGTGCACCGTGTGTCATGAAGAAACGGCCAAGAAGATCGAATCCGCGGCCGTGCCTCATGCGGGTGCCGCGGCCGGCTGCACGCAATGCCACAATCCGCACGCAGGAAAAACGCCAGGCTTCCTCACTCCCAATCCAGTTTCCGCCTGCCTGAATTGTCACGACACGCAAAAGGAATTGTTCGACAAGAAGAAAGTGCATCACCAGCCGGCTTTCAAAGATGGATGCGCCGCGTGCCATGAACCGCATGGGGGCGACAAGCCCAAGTTGCTGCGCGCGGAGGGCAACGCCCTGTGCCTGGCCTGCCATTCCGCCGATTTGAAAGCGCAAAAAGTCGAAGGCACAGAACTCGTCAGCATCTTCGACGGAAAGGTGCGGCTGCCTGCCGACTATTTCCGCAAGGTCACCAAACTGGGATTGCGAATGGGCATGGGCCATCCGACGGCGAACCATCCAGTGAACGACTTCGCGGACCCATTGGATCCGAAAAAAATTACCAAGGTCAGTTGCCTGGCTTGCCACCAGCCACATGCCGGCGCGGCGCGGGCGATGCTGGTGACCGACACGCGCCCCAACGCGCAATTCTGCCGCAAGTGTCATGAAGGCATGATCGGAGCCCGGCCATGACCGGCGTATCCTGCACAATCCGGCGCCAAGTTGGGAGCCGTTGGGCGGCTTTTGCGCTGGCCGCCTCGTTGCTGGCTTGCCCCCCAGTGACCTTCGGGCAAAAAAAGAAGAAGGACGCGCAGCCGGAGGCGCCGGCGACGCCCGCGCCGCCCAAAACCGACGTGACGAAACTGGTTTGGCCGTTGCCTCCCGACGTGCCACGGATTAAGTGGCTAATGCAAGTCAGCAGCCAGGATGATCTGACGCCGCCCCAGCCCAAAAAGAAAAAGAAGAAATCTTCCTGGATGGACAAGCTGGCGGGCGTGACGTTGCCGGAAGAGCGGGAGCAGAAGGCCCTGGGTCTGAACAAGCCGTTCGGCGTGGCCGCGGATTCGCGCGGGAGGGTGTACGCAGCGGATACCGGCGCCGCGCAGGTATTTGTGTTTGACGTCGCCAACAAGAAAGTGGACTTCCTGCCTTCGAAATTCATCCTGCCCATCGCGGTGGCGGTGGACGACGCCGACCGCATTTTTGTAGTGGATTCGCGCCAGCGTCTGGTGCTGGTGTTCAGCCCTTCGTGGGAACTGGAAGGAACGTTCGGGCGGGAGCAACTGGAGCGCCCGGTGGCCGCGGCCATTGATAACGAAAACCGCTTCCTTTATGTGGTGGATGCCAAGGCCAGCCGGCTGGCGGTTTTCGACGCCGATAAGTTCACCTTCCTGCGCTATCTGGGTCAGGCCAGCGATCCGCTGGATCCGGCGGAAGGCACGTTTGCCACCCCGCTCGGCGTGGCCGTGGATGGCGACAACAATGTGTTCGTCACCGATACCTTGAACGACCGCATTCAAATGTTCGACGCGGACGGCAATTTTATTCAGATGTTCGGCAAGCAGGGAGTTTCGCCGGGGACTTTCATGCGCGCCAAGGGCATTGCGGTGGACGGCGATGGGCACGTGTACGTCACCGACGCCGAATTCAACAACGTGCAGATTTTCGATCAGGACGGGCAAACCCTGGGTGTGTTCGGTTCCTACGGGACCGAGCCGGGCCAGTTCTCCCTGGTCACCGGAATCGCCATTAGCGCCAGCAATCACGTTGTGGTAGCCGATCAATGGCGCGCGCGCATCCAGGTGTTCCGCTACTTCACCGACGAAGAAGCGGAGGCCATGCGCCAGGGAAAACCGCCGGCAGGGCCACCGCACCCCGCCGAAGGCCGGAATTCCGCTCCGAAGTAGGAGCGACGAGTTTGCGCTGCCCGGTAACTTGCAACACGCCGGACAGAGCAAGCGGGGATCGAAGGCAGTCCGATTCGGTCTCCATCTTAAGCCGTAATGTAGTTCAGTTAACTGAACCACTGTATCGGAGGAACCAAACATGAAAAGAGCCATGCTGTTCCTGGTGCTGGCCCTGGTCGCTTTCACTCTTCCGGCCTGGGCGCAGTACTCGGATCCGCTGCTCGGACCGCACAACGTGGCAGAGAAGGGCTGTCGAGCCTGCCATGCTCCCCACAATGGCGCCGTGATGAACGGCGGTACGGAAAAGGGCACCGGCGAAGTCTATCTCTGGGGCCGCGATTTCAAGGCGGCTACGTATTACACCTTCGGCGGCGGCAGTTTCACCACCGTAGCCACGCCACTGGAGACGGACCCCGTTGTTCACACGCAGATGTGCTTGAGCTGCCATGATGGAGGAATTTCCGACGCCACCATGAGCAGTGATGCCAAACTGCCGAACGACGGCTACTCTCTGGCGAACGATCACCCCGTTAACGTAACGTACGCATTGGCAACCACAACGCGGCCCTACAACTGGAACATCACCATCACCAGTGGCCGCGCTTCTTTTGTGGATACCACCTGGGTCGGCGGTCACCCGGCACGCCTCTATGTAGATGCCGCCGGAACCACTGCATCCATTCAGTGCTCCACTTGCCACAACCCGCATAGCTTCAACCGTGCGGTCTTCCGCATTGGCGGCGTCAACACCGTCAAGACGTCTTCTCGCTTTGTCCGCGGCTGGTATGACCCGGCCGACGGCAAGAGCAAGTCTGACTTCTGCCGGAGCTGCCATTACAGCAAGACCGACGTGTACGACGGGACTGTGAAATAGTCCCCGCGGAACAGAGGAGGAGATATCTGTATCTCCTCCTCGCTGTTCCATCCCGGAGGTATGATGAAACCCATTGCCATTCTGTCTGCCGCCACCTTTCTGCTGGTTCCCGGAGTATGCGGGCAGCAGCAGACGCCCCTGGTGGCATCCCACGCCCGCACCGCGGCATCACCCGCAGCGGCAGCCAGCGCCACCGTCGTGGCCCGCGTGAACGGCGCGACATTGACTGAGCGCGACCTGCAGCGCGAGATGCAGAAGCTATTTCCTTATGCAAGCGTCCACGGCAACCGGATTCCCGGCGATTTCTCGAAAGATATCCGCCAGAAGGCCCTGCAAACCATCGTGCAGGAAGAAATGCTGCATCAGGAGGCGTTGCGCACCGGCGTTACGGTGCCGGCTTCCGTCCTCGCGGATTTGTTGCAGCAGGCGCAGGAGCGGTTTCCTTCCCCCGCGGCTTTCGAGTCTTATGCCACGCAGGAATATGGCGGCGTGAAAGCTTTCCAGCAGCAGCTGCGCCGCGGCGTCATGATTGCGCTCCTGCTGGAGCGGGAAGTCACGAAGAAAGCGCGAGTACCGGAAGTTGAATTGCAGAAATTCTATGCGGCGAACAAGAAGCGGTTCCTGAAGCCGCCCAGCATCGCTCTGCAAAGTGTCACCATTCAGGTACCGCCGAACGCGACCGCCGCGCAGCAAGCGCTGGCGCGCAAGCGCGCCGAAGAAGTGCTGAAGCTGGTCAGGGCCGCGCGCACCTATGAAGAATTCGGCCAGGTAGCGGAAAAATATTCGGAAGACGACTGGCGGGTCATGATGGGCGACCACCGCTGGGTGCATCGGGGGCGGCTGCCGGAAGCGATCGAGAATGTCGCCTTCAGTATGAAGAAGGGAGAGACCAGCGGGATCATCACCTCGCAGGATGCCTTAGTGGTGATTCGCGTTAATGAAGTGCAGCCGCAGACCCAGATTCCCTTTGCCCAGGTCCGCGAAAGCCTGCGTAGCGATCTGCAAAAAGCAAAAGAAGGCGACTTGCGGGCGCAACTGGACCAGCGACTCCGCAAGGCTTTCAAAGTGGAAGAACTCTAATGAATGCCGGCAGATCACTTCCGGTGCTGTGCGTCATCGCAGCGCTGGTTGCGTGCCTGCCGGCGCGCGCGCAAGTCCAAGTGGGCGCCAATACGGAAGTGCGGCTGGGCGCCGATGCTTCGGTGGGTTACGTGGCCTCCAGCGCCCAGGGCGGGCTAAACTCCATTAACTTCGGCTTGGGCGCGGATCTGCGCGGTCATTACTATCATCCCGGATTCCTGCAATTCGCTTTTTCGCCTTACTACAACCAGGGCCGCGAGTACTCGACGGCGGATTTCATTTCGGGGGACAAGGGACTTTCCACGTCGCTCAATCTTTTCAGCGGCAGCAACATTCCTTTTTTCATGACGTACTCGAAATCGGTCACGCGCAGCGGCCTTTATGGCGTGGTGGGGAGCGAGGCGAGCGTGGTGGGCGCCGGCAGCAGCCAAAACCTGAACCTGAACTGGTCGCTGCGCCTGCGCCGCTTGCCCTTCGTGCAATTGGGCTACATCCGCAGCAGTGGGGACTACCGCGTGTTCGGCGCCAACGAAAGCTTTGGCAAAGCCGACACCAAAGGTTACGTGATTGGCGCGCAGTACAGCCTGCTGGGCTTTTCTCTCACCGGGTCATTCAACCGCCAGCGATTCCAGCAGCAATTGCCGCAGGTACTTTCGACTATTCAGCCGCAGGCGCTGACCACCACGGATCAGAAAAACATGCAGTTTTCCGCAAACCGCCGCATCACCAAAGCGTCATTTTTTGATCTCAGCGCAACCCGCTCGCGCTGGTCCACCGATATCACCAGCCAGCCGCAGAATCGCAGCTACGATACGGTTCACGCGGGGTTGACGGCCCGGCCATTGCAACGCTTGTCTGCGGGTCTGCGCGCCAATTACACCTCGGATTTGAGCGCTCTGCTGCTGGGATCGGTTTTGCCAGGAGCGGTGGGCAACCCCACTCCCACGGGAAAATTCCCGGTCGGTTCCCTGGAAGCCCAGTCCCGCTATGTGACCTACAGCGCCTACGCGACGTATGAGTTGAAAGGTGGCTTGAGCGCGAGGAGCAGCCTGCGGCACGGCGATGGCCGCTTCAGCGCCCGCGCCAATAGCTCCGACACTTCCTGGGACACGTCGGTCATGTTCTCCCGCAACTTCCGCGGTCTGCGGATGTCGACTGGATACACCAACGGCTTGTACGATTTTCGCAATGGCGCGGGGCAAACCTCTTCGCAAGGCCATACCGGCACCTTGAATCTTTCCAAGCCGATCCACGGGTGGAATTACTCCACGCTCTTTCAGTACTCTACCGCAGACATTGATGCCCTGTTGCCGGGCAACTTGCACAGCCTCACGGCGGAATTCTCCGCGTCGGGCGTGGTGAAATCCTGGCGGCTGACCTCTTCTTACCGGTTCGAGCGCTCCGATTCCATCTTCAACACCAGTTCCGAAAACCGCCGCCAGGGCATGCGCGTTTCCCTCTCGCGGGACCGGCTCAATCTCGGGGCATCGGTGCAACTTACCAGCGGCCTTTCGATCCTCTCCGTGTCCGGGCCGAGAGCTGCATCGGTAGCTCAGGCTGCGGCTGCTTCCAGCGAGTTCGAGCGCCTGCTGATCCCTTCCGAGAGTTCTTCGGTCTCCTTCAATGGTTCCTATCAGTTCGGGCGGCGCTCGACGCTGAGCGGCAGTTTCTCCCGGTTGCACTACCGCACCATCCAGGCCGGGACCTATCGCGAAAACCGGCTTGACCAGTATGATTTCCATGTGCGGCACTGGTACCGCAGGCTCGATCTGCGCGCGGGATTCCGCCGTTATCATCAGCAGTTTTCGGGATTCAACGGCCTGTACAACGCCAACACCATCTATTTCCAGGTCAGCCGGCACTTCGATGTTTTCTAGAACACAATTCGCGAAACGATGGTTGTATCGTTTGCTGGCCTGGACGGCGATAGTCGTGTGCGCGGTTCCTGCCTGGCCGAGGCAGCAGGAGCCGCGTGACCCGCCGGCCGTTCCCGCACTGGAGCTGGCGGGTGGCCGCCGCCTGGAATTCGTCCGCGCAATTTCCACCGAACAGCAGGTGAAGCCTAATCGTTCCCTGTGGAACCGGGTGCTGGACTGGGTTGCCGGCCCCGCGCCCATTCACGGATTGCTCCGCCCCTACGGTCTCGCCTTGGATAGCCGCGGACGCGTACTGGTGACTGACCCCGAAGCGGCCATGGTGCACATCCTCGACTTCGAGAAGCAGAAGCTCGAGGAAGTGCAACCGGGCAAGGGCCGCGCGCTGCTTTCTCCGATTGGCGTCTCGGTAGATGGCGCCGACAATATTTATGTCACCGATTCGCAACAGGCTCTTATTTTCGTCTTTGACCCCAAGGGAAAGTTCCTGCGCACTTTGGGCCTGCAAGGCGGAGCGAAACTCTTCCTGCGGCCCACGGGTATTGCCGTGGATCGCGTGGGAAAGCTCCTGTATGTGGCCGATACGCTTGGCCATCGCGTCCGGGTGCTGGATTTGCAGGGACGGCTGGTGCGCACCTTTGGCCAGCGCGGGATGCAACAGGGCTCCTTCAACTTTCCCACGGAAATCGCCGTCCGTGGCGACAAGGTGATTGTTGTAGACGCCATGAACTTCCGCGTGCAGACGTTTTCGCCGGAAGGCCATTTTCTCCACGCATTCGGCGTCCTGGGCGACCGCGCAGGCACCCTGCTGCGCCCGAAAGGCATGGCGCTGGATTCCGAAGGCAACATCTATCTCGCTGATGGCTTGCTTGAAATCGTGCAGGTGTTTACGCCGGAAGGAAAGCTGCTCTACCACTTTGGCCGCAGCGGCGCGGCGCTGGGAGAATTTCAACTTCCCGCGGGCATAGCCATTGATCCTCGTAACCGCATCTATGTAGCCGATTCCCTGAACCGGCGGGTGCAGGTATTCCAGTTTCGCGGCCCTGCGGCGGCTGCGGCAGGTGGAGGCGGCCTGTGAAACGTCTCCTCATCGCGCTCACGCTATTTGCTTTGCTGGGTGGACCTGGCGCCGCGCAACGCTTGTCGGTCACCGAATCGGTTCACGACCTTTCGCCTACCGGTCCGGGCACGGTGAAAGGCTCGGCCGGCTATGCCTGCCTTTTCTGTCACGCGCCTCACAATGTGCTGGACGATCAAACGCCGTTGTGGAACCAGCAGCTTTCCTCGCAGGCGTACACGCCGTATACCAGCACTACCTATCACCAGACCGGACAGCAGCCGCTGGTGGGCAGTCCCAGCAAACTTTGCTTGAGTTGCCACGACGGCACTATTGCCCCCGGGCAAACCGTATCGAGCGGGTTCATTCCCATGTCCGGCGCGATGCGCTCTACCACCGTGCTCGGCGCGGACCTGCGTGCGAGTCACCCGGTCAGTTTTGCATCTCCACTCGCTGATAACGGCGAACTGAATCCGCTGCTGTTTGCTTCGCCGCCGCGCACCGCGGATGCTGCCGTCAAGCTGCCGCAGAATCGCGTGGAATGCACGACCTGCCATGAGCCGCACACGCCGAATTTCGACCCCGTAGTGAAAAAGTTTCTGGTGCGCGACAGCGCAGGGGGGCAACTCTGCCTGGCCTGCCACGACCCGTCGCGGCCGACGGCAACGTTCCTGCGCGGCTGGACGACCAGTCGCCATGCGCTGTCGAACCACTCCACAAATGGCAACCCTGCGCTGGGTGGCTACGCCACCGTCTCCGCCAACGCTTGCATGAGCTGCCACAGCTCGCACAATGGCGGAGCCGGCGGCCGCGTCTTGCGGCAGAGCGAAGAAGCGGCATGCGCCTCCTGCCACAACGGCACAAACCTGACCCCCGCGCTCCCGGACGTGATGGGCAGTTTTGCGCGCGCCGCGTACCGCCATCCCGTGCAACTTTCCGGCTTGCACGATCCCGCGGAAAACGCTGCGCCGCTCAATTCAAGCCGCCATGCCGAGTGCACCGATTGTCACAATTCCCATGCTGCAGGCGGCGGTGGAGGCGCTGCTGCGCCAGCGGTGCAATCGTCCTTGTTCGGAGCCGCGGGCGTTTCCGCGGCGGATGGCGTGACGCCGCTGCTCCCGGCGGCCGCCGAATACGAAGTGTGTTTCAAATGCCATGGCGACAGCAGTAACAAACCGCAATCTTCAACCTTCTCCGATTTTGGCCGCACCCCGTTCCGTTCCAACTACGCCGGCGTTGCCGACCCTTACAACGTGCGCCTCAACTTCCAATCCCAAGTGGCGCGGCACAACGTCACGCAACCCGCCCGCTCGGGTATTTCGCCCAGCTTGCGCGCGAACATGCTGGACGCGAACGGAAACTCCAGCGGCCGCTCGCTGGCCGTGGGCACGTATCTCTACTGCTCGGATTGTCACAATAGCGACGTGGCGCGCGGCATCGGGGGCAGCGGCGCTAACGGCCCGCACGGCTCATCGTACAATCATCTTTTGGAGCGCCGTTACGAGTTGGAGCCCATCCCGGCGACGCCCGGCGGCTCGAGCGTCGGGGTTTCGTACTCCTCCGGCCTCGGTGGCCCTTACTCGCTGTGCGACAAATGCCATGACGTGCAGAACCGGGTGATCAATAACGACGCCATCTTCCGCGAGCACCAGAAGCATGTGGTGGAAGAACGCGCATCCTGCTCCACCTGTCACGCTCCCCATGGGATTCAGGGGGCGACCGCCATCACCAATGGCCGCCTGATCAATTTCGATACCAGAATCGTCGGCCCCAATGGAAGCGGCATCCTGCGCATTGATACCGCGGCGCGCACCTGCTCGCTGCGCTGCCACGGAGCAAACCACAACAACGAACACTATTAATGGAGGAGTGCGCTCAGGAAGGGCGGCGGAACTTGCGGCGCGCAAGTTGTCCGGCGAGCAGGGCCACGCTCAAACCAGCAACCGAGAATGCCAGCCAGCGCGGCACCACATGGCCGTAGTTCATGGCCAGATACACGCAGGCCACCAAAATGGGCGGCGAAATCACGATGTAGAACGCGCGATTCACAGAAATTCTCTCCCCGACCTTCTCGCAGGCCCGCTAGGGGCGATAGACGGCGTAGGTGGTGTCCGTTTCCCACACCGTAACGCTCGAAATCCGCGCGCCATTCGCGTGCTCCCGCATCTGCGCGGCGGCCTGATCGTAGAAATACTTGGCGATATTTTCCGCCGAAGGATTGAGCACATCGAAGGGCGGCGTTTCGTTCAAGTACTTGTGATCCATCAGCGCAATCACCGCGTGCATCACTTTCTTGACGTGCACAAAATCGCACAGCAACCCGATGTGATCGAGTTGCGGCCCTTCCAGGGTGACCCGCACGCGGTAATTGTGCCCGTGCGTGTTTTCGCACTTGCCCTTGTAGCCGCGCAGCGCGTGCCCGGCGGCGAAGGTTTCTTCCACGCTGACTTCGAACATTGGCATAAGCGCTTATTTTATCATTGCCGGAATTCCGCGGCTCTGATTCGCTCCTTTCTCCGCCGCGCGAGGGGACGCAGCGAGCATGCGTCGCTACGGCGTTGCGTCATAGACGGCCCGCGCCGCGTCTTCCAGAAACTGCATCGCCTGCCGGTAGGGATATGGCCCATAGCTGATCCGCGCGACGCCCAGTTCTGCGAGGCGTTTTGCCGGCGGCAGTGCGGGCAGGTACATCACGTTGACCGGCAGCGGGGAAGCCTTGCAGATTGTGCCGATGAAGTCCTCGTTGACCAAGCCCGGCACGAACAGGCCGCTGGCTCCCGCCTTGGCGTAGGCCCGCACGCGTTCCAGTGCCTCGCCGGCCATGGTTTCGTTGTGCGTCTCCGCGCCGGAGCGCAAGAACACATCG
This sequence comes from uncultured Acidobacteriaceae bacterium, assembly GCA_964500065.1. GTDB lineage: Bacteria > Acidobacteriota > Terriglobia > Acidiferrales > UBA7541 > CAZCNH01. The sequence continues at coordinate 47,079 of CAZCNH010000014.1, read as the reverse complement.
GTACGCGCATTGATGAACACGGGGATCTGCGCAGCGTCGCACGCCTCCCGTGCGGCGTGCAGGCGCGCCGCCTGATCCGCGATCGAATACAGCTCGCGCTCACCCTTTTGCGGGATGATCCGGTCTTCGATGTTGAAGCCGATGGCGCCTGCTGCCACTGCCTGCGCCACGGCCGCCCGCACCTCATCCGGTGCGACGCCATACCCCGCTTCGAAATCCAGCGTCACCGGAAGACGTACTGCCGCGACGATTCGCCGCAAGTTGGCAAGGGCAGCTTCCAGCGGGAGATTCTGCCCGTCGTCGAAGCCGTGCGCCGCGGCCACTGACCAACTCCCGGTGGCAATCGCTTTTGCTCCGGCCTTGGCTATGGCCCGCGCGCTGCCTGCGTCCCACGCATTGAACAGCACTACCGGATTGCCCGGCTGGTGCAGTTGCTGAAACGTCTTTGCTCGTTCGATTTGCTGGTTCATCGCTTTGGCCTTCCGAGATTAATACGTTTTGTTTTTGGTGCTGTCGGTTTCCATGAAGTTTTCCAGAGTAGTCAGGTCGTGCGTCAGCGTGTACTTGGGCAGCGATTCCAGAAACGTCTTGCCGTAGCCCATGCGATGAATGCGGTTATCCAGAATCGCCAGAATCCCGCGATCGGTCTTCGAGCGGATCAGCCGTCCAAAACCCTGCTTCAGCGCCAGCACCGCTTCCGGCACCTGATATTCCTTGAAGGCGTCGCGGCCCGCCTCCTGCAACGACTTCACGCGCGCGGCCACCACCGGATCGCTGGGCACGGCAAACGGCAACTTGTCCACGATCACGCAGCTCAGTTGCTCGCCGGGCACGTCCACGCCCTGCCAGAAGGTGGCGGTGGCGAACAGCACGGCGTTGGGCGTGGTGCGGAATTTATCGAGCAGCGCGGTGCGCGGCGCCGAGCCTTGCAGCAGCATCGGGAAGCGGATCAGCTTGCCCACGCGCTCGCACACGTCGTTCATCTGCGCGTAGCTGGTAAAAAGACAGAACGCGCGCCCCTGGGAAATTTCCAGCAGTTGCGCGATCAACTCCGCGGCGCTCGGGGCGAAGCGCGCGTCGCGCACATCGGGCATCTGCTTCGGGATGTACAGCATCGCCTGCTTTTCGAAGTCGTATTCGTGCGGCAGGATGCTTTCCTTCGGTGTATCCAGGCCCAGGCGCTGCTTCAGGTAATCGAAGGAGCCGCCCACGGCCAGCGTGGCCGAGGTGAGCACGATGGATTCGAATTGCGCGAAAAGTTGCTCGCGCAGGATGCCGCTCAGGTCAATCGGCGTGGCGGCCAGGAACACGCCCTTGCCGCGCCGCTCGAACCAGTACACGTAGTTGGGCTCCTTGGTATCCAGCAGGAATTGCAGTTCGGCGCGCAATTCCGCGGCGCGGCGGGCCACCGCCGTCACTTCCTCCGGGCGCCCGGGCAGCGCGGAAAGCTCGCTTTCCAGGCGCTTGGTGGCGTCTACCAGCCCATCGAACGCGACGGCATTATTCTCCGCGAAGTTGATGCGCTCGGCGGCCGGGAAAGGGTAGCGGCCTTCGCGCGGCGGGAAGGCGTCGAAAAACGCGCGCGACCTGTCTTTCAGCCGCGTGGTGTGCTTCAGCAGCGGCGGGGCGGCCAGGCCCTTCAGGCGCAACACGTGCTCGCAATCGCGCGCCAGTTCTTCGAAGCGATAGTTCGAGATTTGCCGGCCGAAGTAATCGCTGGCCGTGTCTTCAATTTCGTGTGCTTCGTCGAAAATCACCGTGTGGTATTCCGGCAGGATGCCGCCGAAATCATCCTGCTTCAGTGCCAGGTCGGCAAAAAACAGGTGGTGATTGACGATCAGGATGTCTGCTTCATGCGCGCGCTGCCGCATCCAGGTCAGGAAGCAGCGCTGAAATTCAGGACATTTCTGCCCGGTGCAGGTGTCGCGCCGTGCGTCCAGGCGGTGCCATAGCTCGCTGGTGTCCGGCAGGAAGTTCAGTTCGGCGCGATCGCCGGTTTCGGTGAGTTTTTCCCACTGCTTGATCTGGTTGAACCAGTCAATTTCCTCGAAGCCCTTCAGCACCGGCTGGCCTTCCATCTGGTACACCTTGCTGCGGCACAGGAAATTGTTGCGGCCCTTCATCACCGCCACTTTCAGTTCGGGGGCGAAATATTTGCGCAGGAAGGGCACGTCTTTTTCGTAAAGCTGCTCCTGCAGGGACTTGGTGGCGGTGGAAATCACCACCCGCTGCCCGCTGCGGATGGCAGGAATAAGGTAGGCCAGGGTCTTGCCGGTGCCGGTGCCCGCTTCCACCACCAAGTGGCGCCGCTCGCGGAACGCCGCTTCGACCGCTTCGGCCATTTCCAGTTGCGCGCGGCGAAATTCGTAGTTGGGATGCGCGCGCTCGAGCAATCCGCCGGGACCGAAGATTTCGGCCACGGTCAGCGAGGCGGGGTCTTTTGCGGCTTGTGCTTTGCGCGGCATCGGCGTGCCTGAGGAAGCAAGTACGATAGCACGAAGGGATAGCCTGGGTTCATGTAGCGCCGGGACGGGGGTGGTCCCGGCAGCTTTCTTTGCCGCTGCCGCTGGCATGAAATGCTGAATCCACAAGCTGCCGGGACAAAACCCGGTCCCGGCGCTACATTTCCGCTGCACCTGGAATCACACACTTACGGGATTGGCTCGGGGAAAAAAACTACCACCCAGGTGTGAAGTGTGTCTTCCTAAAGGGCTTAGCAAAATGGCGTTTTGCAAGTGAGGCAGGGAAAGGGGTTAGCCCCGCGCATTGTGTAAGTGCGGCCGGTAAAGGACTTAGACCTTTGTGGCGGGTCCATTCGCTTGCGGCCATCTTTTCCATCGGCAGCTCCATAATGACAACTACAACGTGCTAGTATAGCTTATGGTAAATCAATGTCAAGTGGAGAATGAGCGCCCGGATGGGGTTTGGTGCCCCACTCTTGCGGTTTGTGCGAGGGTGGGCCCCGGCGGGCTAAGACCTTGCCTGTTTGTTTGCCGAGGAAACGCGCTGAAACAGTTCGGGGGATTTCAGCCGCTTGCACAGCGCGGCAAAGGCCGGACGCGGACCGCGCCATCGCAAGTCTTCGACATTTTCAAATACCGGCGCGTCCAGGCGCAGCGTGGCTAGTTTGCGAAAGAGCAGCGCGTCCTCCCATGCAGCAAAAAGCGAAACGGCCAGGGAGCGCGCGCGCCGAATGGCGGGATGCCACGCCGCGACGTCCCGGGGAATATCTTCGAGATGCGGATAGCGCGAAAGCACCTGCGCCGCGGCCTGTGCGCCCCAGCCCTTCACGCCGGGAAAGCCGTCGGCGCTATCGCCCACCACGGCCAAATAATCCGGAATGGAGGCAGGCGGCACGCCAAACTTTTCCACCACGCCCGCCGCATCGCGCAACACGTTGTGGCGGCGGTCGAGTTGCACCACGCGCTTCTCCACCACGCACTGGCTCAAATCCTTGTCCGGCGTGCAGATAATGACTTGCTGTACGCGCTTGTCACGGGCGGCCTTCGCCGCGGCCGAGGCCAGCGCGTCGTCCGCTTCGAATTCCACCATGGGCCACACGGTAACGCCCATCGCGCCGAGCGCTTCCTCCAAAATGGGAAATTGCGAGAGCAGTTCCGGCGCGACGCCTTCGGCGGTCTTGTATCCGGGGTAGAGCCGGTTGCGGAACGATTCCACCGCGTGATCGGTGGCCACGCCGAGGTGCGTCGCGCCGCCTTCGATCATGCCCAGTACAGAAGTGAGCACGCCACGTACCGCGGCGATTTCATTACCGCCGGTATCCAGCGAACTCGGCACCGCAAAAAAGTGCCGGAAGAGTTCGTACGTGCCGTCGACGAGGTGCACGCTATGCGTTTTGCAATTCAAATCCTTGCCAGGGTTTGGCGGAGCACGTCGGCGGAGTGGCGGACGGCAGCGACTTCGGTCTCGTCGAGCGAGAGGGGCACGATACGGGCAATGCCGTGGCGATTCACGATGGCGGGCAGGCTCAGGCAAATGTCGCTGATGCCGTAGTAGTCGGTGACCAGCGAGGAAACGGGCAGCACGGTGTTCTGGTCGCGCACCACGGCCTCCACGATGCGCATCAGTCCGGCGGCAACGGCGTAATACGTGGCGCCCTTGCGTTCGATGATGTGATACGCGGCGTCGCGGGTGCGCGCGAAAATGTCCTGCATGGCCGCTTCGTTGTATTCGGCTCCGCTCGCCGCGCAATACTCCTTCAGCCGCATCCCCGCGACGTTGGCCAGCGACCACACCGGCACTTCGCTATCGCCGTGTTCGCCGATGATGTGCGCGTGGACGCTGCGCGGGTCCACGCCGAAGTGCTGGCTCAGCAGGTAGCGGAAGCGCGCGGTATCGAGCACGGTGCCGCTGCCGATGACGCGCGCGGCGGGCAGGCCGCTCCATTTCCAGGCCACGTAGGTGAGCACGTCCACCGGGTTGGTGGCGACCAGCAGAATGCCATCGGGATTGCGCTTGGCGACCTTGGGAACGATTTCACGGAAAATATCCGCGTTGCGCTTGACCAAATCGAGGCGCGTTTCGCCGGGCTTCTGGCTCGAGCCGGCGCATAGCGCGACGATGGCCGCGCCCGCGCAATCTTCGTAGTCGCCCGCCCAGATGCGCACCGGCCGAGTGAAGGGCATAGCGTGGTTCAAGTCCATCGCTTCGCCTTCGGCGCGCGCGCGGTTGGCGTCGATTAATACGATTTCCGCCGCGAGGCCGCTCCACAGCAGCGCGTAGGCCATGGTGGCGCCCACGTTTCCGGTCCCGACGATGGCGATGCGTACAGGCATGGAGGGTTGGGGCGTGGCCGGCTGAAGCGCGCGGCGAACGCGCCCCACCTCAGACTAACGCTACCACAGGGGAAGGCGCAAAGTTTGCGGCAGCGGCGGTTATTCCTTGGCGAAGCAGTTGTAGACCCAGGCGAAAATCGCGCCGCCGATCGCGCCATCCACCAATCCGTACAAAGTGCCCACAATCACGCTGGCGAAACTTTGCGTGACGTGGAAACCGGGATACAGCGAGGCGCACATCTCCAGAAACGCCCGGCCGTAATTGCCGGAGTAGACAAAGCACGTCCCTACAACCAGCACCGCCCCGCCCCACACCAGCCCCATGGCCAGCGCCAGCGCCTTGATGGACAGTTTCATGTGAATTGTCCTTTCCTTCCCCCCGATTGTAGGACGCGGCAGGGGGCAGGTTCGGTACGGAAACACATCCGCGCATCTGGCGGGGCGTACTATTGACTTGGCCGCGCCGCCTCGCCATCATGGAATCCCGGTCCTGCCGCACCAGCAACGAGGAGAACTTGTGTCATCCCGCCGTTATGACATGCGCATTCCTACCGCCATCCAGGTCAAGGTGCGCGGCACCGATCGCAACGGCAATCCTTTTGAACAGACCGCCAGCACCATCAACGTGAGCCGCACCGGCGCGCGACTGGAAGGCATCGGCTGCGTGGAAGGCGCGGAAACGGTGGAAGTGCGCCGCGGCTGGTTCCGCAAAGCCAAGTTTCGCGTGGTGTGGGCGGGGCGCCCGGGCACTCCCGAAGCGGGACAAGTCGGCTTGCGACAGATCGAACACGACGCCAGCTTCTGGGGCATTCCGTTTCCCGCCGCGGGCTCGGCGAAGGATTACGCCCCACCCACTTCCACCGCCCCCAGCATTCCCGCCAGCGGGCCCATCCCGGTGGATTGGAGCGCTCCGCCATCGCGCGCGGCGGCGACTCCCTCCTCACAGGTCCCCTTCATGGGGCCAACGATTGAAGATACCGACGTGGTCGGCCTGACATGGGAAAAACCGTCGCCTACGGCGCGCACCATCCGCGAGCGCGTGGCCTCGGTCATCGTGCGCTGGAAGGATGCGTCTGGCGCGGAACGGGAAGAATCCTGTCCGGTGGCGCGGGTGCTGCGCGATAAGTCGTGCATCGTGCCGATGAAAACGGCGTTGCGCGAAGGCACTGAGGTCACCCTGGTCAACGCGCGCAGCAAGGCTTCGTCCGCTGCTTCCGTTTCCATGTGCGGCCCGCAATTGCCGGATAATTCCTACCCCATCGCCATTGACCTGCCCGCGCCGGATACCGCGTTCTGGGGCAGCGGCAACGTGCACTAGCTTCCACCTGCGATTGTTGGCCCTGGACCAGTTTGCCACCGCAAACTGACTGAGTGTCGGTAGCGCATATCCCAGGGTCCCGCGCATCTCACGTGGTAAAATGGTTTTTTACCATGGCCTCTCCATTCAACATCGTGAGCAACGGTGCGCCGCTGGCGGCAGGCGGGTGCGGCGCGACACAGGTGTATTCGCCGGAGATGCATCCGCGGCCGGATTGGCTGAAGGTGCGCTACTTTGGCGGCGAAAATTATCAGGATTTGAAGCGCATGATGCGCACGCTGGATTTGCACACGGTGTGCGAATCGGCGCGCTGCCCGAACATGGGCGAATGCTGGGAGCATCGCACGGCCACCTTCATGATTCTGGGCAATATCTGCACGCGGTCGTGCGGATTCTGCGCGGTGCCCAGCGGCCGTCCCGCTTCCGCGCCGGATGAAGACGAGCCATTGCGCGTAGCCGAAGCCGTGGAAAAAATGGGCCTGCGCTACGCCGTGGTCACCAGCGTGAACCGCGACGACCAACCCGACGGTGGCGCCGCCATTTTTGCCCGCACCATCCGCGAGATCCGCCGGCGCGTGCCCGGCTGCAAAGTGGAAGTACTGATCCCGGATTTTCGCGGCGATTGGAACGCCCTCGATACCGTGCTGCATGCGCGCCCCGACGTGCTCAATCACAACACGGAAACCGTGCCGCGCCTGTACCGCGAAGTGCGCAAGGGCGCGCTCTACGAGCGCTCGCTCGAACTGCTGCGCATCGCCAAAGAAAAAATGCCCGCCGTGCCCACCAAAACCGGCCTGATGCTGGGCCTGGGCGAAACCCGCGGAGAAGTGATTGACGCCATGCGCGACCTGGCCGCGCAACACGTGGACATCCTCACGCTCGGCCAATATCTGCAACCGACGCGCGAGCACCTTCCAGTGATCCGCTTCCTGCATCCCGATGAGTTCGCCGAGTTCAAGGCGCTGGGCGAGCCGATGGGCTTCAAGCACGTGGAAGCCGGCCCGCTGGTGCGCAGCTCCTACCACGCTCACGCGCAGGAAGCCTCCGCTCGCACCTGACAGGCCGCGGAGAAAACCCCTTTGCCGTCATTCTGAGTTCGCCGGAGGCGGACGAAGAACCTCGATGCTCGCGGTGGCCAAAGACTTGTGATCGAGATTCTTCGGCCAAAAGCGGCCTCAGAATGACGAAGCGGTTGCCGTCCGCGATTGTATTGATCTTTCCAAAGCTGCGAAATCTGCGTAAGCTGCGGGTTCCATGTTTTTCCAGGACCGAGTGCGATTTGACCGCAACGAACTCTCCGGCGCCTTTGGCGATCTCGGCACGGATTTTCCGCTGCTGGTGGGCATGGTGCTGGTGGCGGGCCTGGACGCTTCGAGCGTGCTGGTGATGTTCGGCGCGATGCAGATTTTCACCGGGCTTGCGTACGGCATGCCCATGCCGGTGCAGCCGTTGAAGGCCATGGCGGTGCTGGTGATCAGCCAGAAAGTCAGCGGCGATGTGCTGTATGGCGGAGGGCTGGCCATTGGCCTGGTAATGCTGCTGCTTGCGGCCACTGGGCTGATTGACGGGCTGGCGCGCGCCGTCCCCAAGTGCGTGGTGCGCGGGATCCAACTGGGACTGGGCATGCAACTGGCCCTGCTGGCGCTGCGCGATTATGTGCCCGCCGACGGCGCGGCGGGATATGTTCTGGCGGCGGTCGGGTTTGTGGCGACGCTGCTGCTGCTCGGCAACCGCAAGCTGCCGCCGGCGCCGGTGGTGATTGCGCTCGGCGCCGTCTACGCGTTTGCCTTCAAGCTGGATGGAACTGCGCTGGCCCGCTCCGCGAGTTTCAGCCTGCCGAAATTTCACGCGCCCGCCTGGGGCGATATCGCCACCGGCTTCATCGTGCTGGCGCTGCCGCAACTGCCGCTTTCGCTGGGCAATTCCATTCTGGCCACGCGGCAGGTGGCGGCAGATTTGTTTCCGCAGAAACCGCTGAGCGTGCGGCGCATCAGCTTTACCTACGCCCTGATGAACCTGGTCAACCCGCTCTTTGGCGGCATTCCCACCTGCCACGGCTCGGGCGGCATCGCCGGGCACTACGCATTTGGCGCGCGCACCGGCGGCTCGGTGGTGATCTATGGCGCGATGTATTCGGTGCTGGGCCTGTTCCTTGCCGGGGGTTTCCGCACGGCCATTGAAATCTTCCCCAAGCCGGTGCTCGGCGTGATTCTGTTCTTTGAAGCGATTGTGCTGATGCGCCTGGTGCGCGACATGGCCGGCTCGGCGTCCGACTTTTCCATCGTGTTGCTTACCGGCGCCATTGCCTTCGCGCTGCCGTATGGCTACGTCGTCGCGCTGGTGGTGGGCACGGCGATCGCCTACTTTCTCCCCAGAAGATTCGTGTAGCGGCTAATCTTAAGATCACCCCCACGGCCTGCTTGAGCAGGCGCAGCGCAGGTCCTTCTCGCCGCTCCCCCTGGCTTCGCCGCAAACGATCCTGCGGCCCCGTCCTTGCGCCCCGGTTGCAACCGTTGCCCGAAGGCTCTTTACATGCCTTGACACGTATATGCAGAATGGGGTATATAAAGGGCATGGAATCCGCTTTCGAAATCATTGCTGAACCGCACCGCCGCGCCATCCTGGGCCTGCTGGTCTCGTCGCAACAGTCCGTCGGCGAGATCGAGCGCCGCCTGGGCATGCCGCAGCCAGCCGTGTCCAAGCACTTGCGGGTGCTGCGCGAAGCCGGCTTTGTGGAATGCACGGTGGACGCCCAACGCCGTCTTTACCGGTTGAACCCTGAACCGCTTCAACAAGTGGACGCCTGGCTGGCACAGTTCCGCCGGTTCTGGTCCGCTCATCTGGATGCCCTCGAACGGCACCTGGACCGCAAGCATCCATCAACGCCGGCAAAAAAGAGCACAAGGAGAAGAAAATGACCGATCGCGAGCGATACGCACCAGGGCCGGCCAGCGGGGCGCAGGTACACAAGGACGGAGAGAAGTGGACCCTCATTCTTGTGCGAGAACTGCGCCACTCGCCCGAAAAAGTCTGGCAGGCGCTGACCGATCCGGCTCACCTGCGCGAGTGGGCTCCCTTTGAAGCCGAGGGGAACCTGGGCACGGCTGGAACCACTGTGAAGCTCACCACCGTGGGCGCGCCCACGACGCAGGTTTCCGAAACCACGGTGACGCGGGCCGAAGCTCCCAAGCTGCTCGAGTACAACTGGGGTGGCAACGATATCCGCTGGGAACTCGAAGCCTTTGCCGGCGGCACGCGCTTGACGCTGTGGCACAGCATTGACCGCCGTTTCATTTCCATGGGCGCCGCCGGGTGGCACATTTGCTGCGATGTTCTGGATCACCTTCTTCGCGGGACTCCCATCGGCCGCATTGTTGGCGGCCAGGCACTGAAGTTCGAAGGCTGGCAGCGGCTGAACGCGGAGTACGCCAGGCAGTTCGGGATCGAAACGCCCGCTTGGCCACCACAGGCGGCTCAGAAGCCATAATTGAGGAGACAGACAAATGACAAATGCCACGCAACGCGCAATTTTCCGCTGGATTCACATCGTCTTCAGCATTCCCATCCTGGGCTATATTTATAGTCCCTTCGAAGAAATTCCAAAGTACGCCGGGCGGGTTCGGTTTATCGTGGTTCCGGTCATGCTCCTTTCCGGATTGTGGATGTGGAAGGGCCACGTCCTTGGCCGATTTTTTTCAAGGAAAACCAATGAATCCCTCACAGCGAATTGACCAGCTGATTGCACAGCTTGCGGACTGGCGCGGCAGAACGCTGGCCGGCATCCGCAAGTGCATCCTTGCGGCGGACCGGGAGATTATCGAGGAATGGAAATGGATGGGAAGCCCGGTGTGGTCGCGTGACGGAATCATCGCCGTCGGCAACGCTCACAAAGACAAGGTGAAGCTTACCTTTTCCCACGGCGCGAAACTCCCGGATCCGGACAAGCTCTTCAACGCGGGACTCGGGGGCAACCAGTGGCGCGCCATCGATTTTTTTCAGGGTGATAACTTGAATGACCGCGCTCTGAGAAATCTCGTCTGCGACGCCATTGCCTACAACCAAGCTAGGTTGAAGAAGAAAACCCCCGCAGGCACTCGATCGAAAGCGCCCAAAAACAAGAAGCGCTGAAACGGCGGCTTGCTCCACCCAAGGCCCAGGGGCGGTGCTATTTTGCTGGGACTGCGGGCAGGTTGGCCAGGCCTTGCGCAGCGAGCTGGCGGATACGGGCGGCGCAAGCAGTGGACTGGCCCTGCGCGAGCTGTTGCGCGGCGCGGTAGCTGGCTGCGGCTTCAGTGTTGCGGCTGAGTTTGGCCTGCATGTCGCCGAGGATCAAGTGCAGCAGGGGATTCTGGGGATTCTGCTGCACCAGCGGCAGCAGCACTTCGATGGCGCGGGCGTATTGTTGTTCGTTGTTGCGCAGATTTTTCGCCAGATAAAAACGGGCCTCGGATTGCGCAAGCTGTCCCTGGGCGACAGCCTTTTCCAGTTGCTGCATGCCTTCCTTTTTCGTGCCGCCGGGAATGCCCATGAAGAACCGCAGAATCTTGACAAACGCCGAAAGCGAATCCACGTAATAGTTGTAGAGCCCAAGGCCGAGATAGGCATCGGCGAGATCCGGATCGAGGCGAACGGCTTCCAGCAGGTGTTCGCGGGCCTTTACGCCGGTGCGGGCCGTGGCGCGCTTCTCGAAACGCAAGGCGTGCAGCCGCGCCTGGAGGGCGTAACCCATGCCGGCATAGAAACGCATCTCCGCGCTGGGCGCGCGCTGCAGCTGCGCTTCGGCGAGTTGAATCCCGTTTTGCGTGAGCGCCAGATATTCATCGTCGCCGGGGGCCGCGTCGCGCTTCCAGGCGTCGATGATATTCCACTTGATCTCGCAGGCCTCGCAGTAAATCTTCCACCAGCGGGCGTTGGCTTCCAGCAGATAACCGAGCGGATGCTGAGGCCGCGCGCGCTGCATGGCGCGGAAGATTTCGATGGCCGCATCCGGCTTGCCCGTGTACACCAGGCGCATGCCTTCGCGGGCCTCGGCGGGAATCGAGGCGTCGCCCCGCGCCGGCGGGGATAAAAGCGCCGCGACAAGCAGCAGGCACACCAACGTGCGCGGGCGGAGATCGTTTGCAGTGAGCACGGTACCTTACTTCACGCGCGACGGCTGATTTGCCCCGGGCGCCGGCGCGCTGCCGCGCGACCAGCGGCGCAGTGCTTTCTCCAGCAACCAGTTTGCCGTCACATACATGGTAAAGCATTCCAGCGCGAACGGGGGAAAGCCCAGAAAGCCCGGGGCCGGCATTTCGAAAATTTTCCACTGTTGAAAAATGGGAAAGATGTAGAGCCACTTCGCGGCGGCCCAGTAATTCCAGAACTCCCACAGCCAGCCGCAGATAAATCCGGAAACCAGCAGCGACCAGAAACGCGCCGGGCGGCCCGCCACCCAATCGCCGATCAGCGAAGGCAGGCGCAGGCGGCAATTGACGGGATCCAGCAGAAAAACAAAACCCAGCCAGACCAGCGCAAACAGATAGGAGCCGATCTCCGGGGGCAGCAGCACGGGAACGGTGAGCAGCACCGCGCCGATGGCGGTCAGCGCGTCGAGCGTGCGCAGTTTGACGGTGCGCTTCGGCGCAGCGCCGAACCAGCCGAAAGCCTGCAGCAAGTCCGCGGTGACGAAGATGCCCGGCGTGATGGTGGCGAACGACCACGCGTATCCGAAATACCGCGCAGCAAGATTTTCCGGCAGGCCCACATACGTCCAATTCACCAGCCGCAGATTGTAAATCTCGAAAATCACCCACAGGGGAATGCTCAGCAGAGCGATCTTCCATTTCGCGGCAAACGATTCGCCGGCCCACAGCGCCGTGGATTTGCCAGTGACATTGGTCGCAGCAGGGCCGTCACCGCCGGCCATGGCGCGCAGGGCAGCGTCCGCGAGAACGATCCAGCAGGTCCAGGCGATGGGAGTGAAGAAGGTGGCGACGGGCTCGATCTTGCGGAACATGGCCCACTGCGCCGCCAGCAGGATCGCCAGCGCGGCCCAGCCATCGCCGGGCAAGGCGCGGCGGCGGTGTCGCAAGAATTCGGCGATCAGCACCGTCACGCAGCCGGCAGCAAGGGTGACGCCCAGTTGGGTCATGGCAGCCCACTGACTTTATATCATAAAGCGAGCGTCTTTGGAAATAAGCGTGTGAGAAATGTAGCGCGGTTCTCACGGCGAAAAATGAGAAGCGAAGGCGCGTCGCATCTCTGCTATGCTGAGTTGTTTTCAGGGGAATTTTTTCTTGCCGGCCGAAACAAATCAAAAACTGGAACGCGGCCTGGGCTTGATGCAGGCCACGGCGCTGAACATGATTGACATGATCGGCATCGGGCCGTTCATTGTCGTGGGCATCGTGATTCAGGACATGGGCGGCCCGCAGGGCCTGCTGGCGTGGGTGGCCGGCGCGGTCCTGGCGCTGACCGACGGCCTGATCTGGGCGGAACTGGGCGCCGCCATGCCGCTGGCCGGCGGCAGCTACGTTTTCCTGCGGGAAGCGTATGGCAAGCACCGCTGGGGCCGGCTGATGTCTTTTCTGTTCATCTGGCAGACCATGTTTCAGGCGCCGCTGGTGATGGCCAGCGCAGCCATTGGTTTTGGCGAGTATTTTGCGTACCTGCATCCGCTGGATCCGGCGGGAGAGCGGCTGTTGCGCGGGGGCCTGATTATTTTCCTGGTTTTTCTTCTGTACCGGCGCATCACCACCATCGGAAAAATTTCCGTAGCCATCTGGATCGGCGTGATGGCCACGATGCTGTGGCTGATCTGGGGCGGCGTGACGCACTTCGACGCCAAATTGGTGTTCGACTTTCCCGCGGGCGCGTGGGATCTTTCCAGCGTATTTTTCGCAGGTCTGGGCGCGGCCACGGTGCGGACAATTTACACTTATCTGGGCTACTACAACGTGTGCCACCTGGGCGGGGAAATCAAGGACCCGGAGCGCAACATCCCGCGCAGTATTTTCATTTCCATCGGCGGGATTGCGGTGCTGTACCTGCTGATGCAGACCAGCATCCTGGGCGTGGTGCCGTGGCAGGAAGCGGCGCAGTCGAAATTCGTGGTCAGCACGTTCGTCGAACGCATCTACGGGCCGTTCGCGGCCCAGGTGGCCACGGCCATGATTCTGTGGGTGGCCTTCGGGTCGTTGTTTTCGCTTTCCCTGGGATATTCGCGCGTGCCGTACGCGGCGGCGGTGGATGGAACGTTCTTTTCCGTTTTCGCGCGCGTGCATCCGACCAAGCATTTCCCGCACGTTTCGCTGCTGGCGCTGGGAGCGGTGGCTTTCGTCTTCGCCATGTTTTTCCGACTACGCGAAGTGATCAGCGCCATTCTGGCGATGCGCATTCTGGTTCAGTTTATCGGCGGAGCCCTGGCCGTGGTCGCTTTGCGGCGGCGCTGGCCCGCCGAGCGCTTCCCGTTCCGCATGCCGTTGTATCCGCTGCCGGTGATCCTGGTGGTTGCGGGCTGGCTTGCGGTGCTGTTTTCCACCGGCTCGATTGACGTGAAGGGCATGAAGATCTATTTCTGGGCGGCGGGAATCGGCGTGACCTTGCTGGGAGGCATGGTGTTCCTGCTGCGGGCGAAACTTTTGCGCGAATGGCCTTTCACGGAACATTTGGAACAACCGATTGACACGGATGAACACAGATGAAAACCACAAGAAACGAACTCGGGATATCGCTGAACCGGCGCAGGAGCCCAAGCACCAGGGTCTTGTCTGTTATTGTCTGCGTTCATCTCGTGTTGCAAGCTTTCGTGTTTCGGGCGGGCGCGCAGGAACGGCCGGGCATGGGCACGGGCCGCGGGTTGGCGGAAGTGGTGGAAGCCATCGAGCAGGCCCGGGTGGTCACCCGCGTCCTCTATATTGATGCGCACCCGGACGATGAATCGGGCGCGGTGCTGGCCTGGCTGGCGCGCGGGGCCCACGCGGATGTGGCGCTGCTTTCGCTGACGCGTGGCGAAGGCGGGCAGAACGCGCTGGGCCCGGAGCAGGCGCCGCAACTCGGCCTGTTACGCACCGAAGAACTGCTGACGGCGTGCCGCTATTACGGCGTGAAACTTTATTTTGGCGGGGCGCAGGATTTCGGCTTCACCAAAACTCCCGAAGAAGCCTTGCAGGTGTGGGGCGAACCGGTGCTGGCCAACATGGTGCGGGTGATCCGGGAATTCCGTCCGCACATTATTCTGAATAACTGGGGCGGCGTGCGCACCGGGCATGGCCAGCACCAGGCCTCCGGCATTCTTACGCCACAGGCGATGGAAGCCGCCGCCGATCCGGCGAAATTTTCCGGGCAACTGAGAGAAGGCCTGCGGCCCTGGCGAACTCCCACGCTACTGCAACATGCCCGCGGCGCTTTTCCCGGGGCCACGGCTGCGTCGCAGCCTGCGGAAACGCTGCAAATCCCCGGACAGAGTATCTCGCCGTTGTGGGGCAAGAGTTACAACGAGATTGGCGTGGATGGCTATACGCAGCACCGCACGCAAGGCGTTGCGACGGTGGGGAACTCACCCTTTTTCCGTGGGCCGCGCGCGGTGGTCCTGGTCGGCGGCACAAAAGTCACCCTGGAGGATTTTTCACGGCAGCTTGCGGGCATTACGACTTCTCCGCAGGCGCAGCAGGCTCTCGCAAAAGCCAATTTGCTGATCGGCGATGCGAGAGCCAGCGTCCTGCAACTGCATTGGAACGGCGCGGCGACTGCGCTTGCCCAAGCCGCATTGCTGCTGCGTGAAATACAAGCAGGAGTCACGGTCCCCGATCTCCTGTTCGATGTGCAAGCAGCGATGGCGAAGATTGACCGGGCACTGGCGATGGTTGCCGGGATGCGCGTGACGGCTCGCGCCGACCGTGGCGAAATCACCCCGGGCTCGTCCTTCACTGTGCGCGCCGAGTGGACATCACGGCCCACCAACATTCAGTGGAGCAGCCCGGAAATGGTGTTGCCGGAAGGCTGGCAGGTGACCAAGACCGACCGACCGGAAAGTGGCCCCACGCAATTTACCGTGGCCGTGCCGGGCACGGCGCAGCCGCAAGTCGAATTCAGGATGGGAATTTCTCCCTGGCCGGCTCCACTGGCGGGGGTGCAATTTACGGGCAGGGTGGAGGGTTACCAGTTTCATTACACAGCCGAAGTGGAAGCGCAACTGACCACGACGACGCGGCTGGCGGCCTTGCCGCTGGTTGTAGTGCCGGCGGTCACGCTTACGCCCGAGCCCGCGCAGTTTGTAATTCCTGCGGGCGCTGCGGCCAAGCCGGTGGAAGTCGTGGTGCGGATTCATTATTACGGCACTTCGCCCGGCGAAATCCGCGTTGGTCTCGAACCCGCGGGCCAGTGGCGAATCACGGCGCCCATCGTGGTGAAATTCTCCGGGCCGGGCGATCAACTGGTGAAATTCGGGATGACGCCGGCGGGAACGGTCCAGGCAGGCGAGCACTCGCTCAGCTTGTGGGCGCAGTTGGGCGACGCGCGATACGCTTCTTCGCTCGAGCCATTGCCCACGCTGCCCACGCGCCTGTGGAGCAAACCGGCCAACGTGGCGTTGCACGCCTTTGACCTGAAGGTTCCCGCCACGCTGCGGGTTGGCTACGTGGCTTCGGAGAGCGATCCCATTCCCGCGGCGTTGCAGCAGATCGGCGTGCAGGTGGATTTGCTGGATGAAAATGCGCTGGCTTTCGGCGACCTGAGCAAGTACGACGCGATTGCCGTGGGCATCCGCGCGTACGAGTTGCGGCAGGACTTGATCCGGGCCAACCCGCGGCTGCTGGACTACGCGGCGGCGGGCGGCACCTTGCTGGTGCAATACCAGCGCGAAAGCATCTGGGATTCGCTGAAGCCCGCGCCCTATCCCGCGGTGATGAATCCGCCCCGTAATGACGATTCCTCGCCTTTTCGCAACAGCCCGCGGGTGACGATGGAAGATGCGCCAGTCAAGATCTTAGCCGCCAGTCACCCCGTGCTGAATTTTCCTAACAAAATTTCAGCCGCAGATTTCAACGGCTGGGTGCAGGAGCGCGGCCTGAGCTTCTGGACAAAATTCGACGCGCGGTACGTGCCACTGCTGGCGATGAACGATCCAGGCGAACCGGAATCGAACGGGTCGCTGGTGATTGCGCAGCACGGCAAAGGGCTGTACATCTATACCGGGCTTTCTCTGTTCCGCCAGGTTCCCGCCGGGGTCCCCGGAAGTTTCCGCCTTCTGGTGAACCTGCTCAGCCAATCGAAGCAACGCACCGCCAGCAAGAAGTAAGCAGCCAGTAAAGCCAATCGCGCATCGTTCTTCGAGAGGGAGGCCGATTGGACTCGCAATCTCCAAGTCGGCCTTCCACCCGAGACTTCTCTGTTTTTTTTCCGGTCGGCTAATAGAATGGAGACGGCAACGTGATTTGCGAAATATGAAGATTTCCCGGGTATACGCGATCGTCAAGGAAACTCTAGGGCCCTGGTTTTCCGGCCAGGGCTTCAAGCCATCGAAGCGGCATTCACCGGCCTTCAAACGGCAAGCGGGGGCTCAAAGAATCGTCGTGTGGTTTCAAGGCGATCGCTGGGGATGGGACCCCTGCCAGGGAGGCGGGTTTCGTCTGTTGGCTGCGCGGTATCCGGAAGGAAGGGACTTGCCAGACTACGAACAGGCGTTCCAATACTCACTTAGCGACGATGAGTTGGAACTGGCGCGGAGGATTCGCAATACGATTGTCTCCAGTCTTCAACCTCCTCCAGAGTCCCAAATCACGATGATTGCATCGAGGTTCAAAAGCTCGCTGTCTACCGACGTGGTGGAACAATTGCGCCGCGAGTTCCTGCCGCTGTCCGAGCCTTATCGCTGGCGCCAAGACTTTTTCCTGCGCTACTACACCGAAGATCATGTTCGCCAGTGGTGTGCATTTCTCGCTCCCGTTCTCCCGCGGATCGTTCGACATGCTGAAGCGGGTTGGGTACGAACAGGGCCGTTAGAACCGTAGAGGACGGCCTCGTTTCCACGAAGATGGCGCTGTTCTTCCGTGATCAATATTTTCCGCAAGGTGTCCAAACCGTCCCTTGGATTAAGTGAGAAGAATCGCAAAGGGCTGCTGAAAAAGTCACTTCGTCATTCTGAGTCTGCCGAAGGCGGACGAAGACCTCGATGATCAAAATCGCCAAGGACTCGGGATCGAGATTCTTCGCCCGCTTCGCCATCTCAGAATGACGAAGTGACTTTTTCAGCAGCCTGCTAAAGGATACTTTTCGGTGGAACCGGCGGTTTTGGTCTAACCGTTTCCTGTGGACAATCTCCGGTATAGTTGGATAATTCTTTGCAGGATGATTGACTCCTTCGTGGCCGCGTCTGGGAGACTGCCATGCCGGAAATTCGCTACAACCTGATCACTCGCGAATGGGTGATTATCGCCACCGAACGCGCCAAGCGCCCGGAGGATTTTGCTAAAGCCAATACCCGCAGGCCGCTGCCCCCGGCCCATGATCCCAAGTGCGTATTCTGCACCGGGAATGAGCACCTGACCCCGCCGGAAAGTTTCCGGATTCCGGAGGGAAGCGGCTGGAGCGTGCGCGTGGTACCCAACAAGTTTTCCGCGCTGAACGCCGCAGCGGAACTGACGCGCCACCACGCCGGCCTGAAGCGCACGATTTCCGGTGCGGGGATTCACGAGGTGATTATCGAAACGCCGGCGCACGATCAGACGCTGGGGCTCATCAGCGACCGGCAAATTGAGAATGTCTTCGAAGCCTACCGGCGGCGCTATGCCGCGGTGACCGAAGATCCCCGGGTGGCCCACGTGACCCTGTTCAAGAATCACGGGGAGCGCGCCGGGTGTTCGCTCGAGCACCCGCACTCGCAACTGGTGGGTACGCCGATCATTCCCCCGCAGGTGCGCGAGCGCATGGAAAACGCGCTGCGTTTCTACGACGAAAACGGCGACTGCGTCTTCTGCGCGGTGATGGCCGATGAACTGGTGGATCAAGTCCGCGTGGTGGAGCAGACCAGTCATTTTGTCGCGTTCATTCCATATGCCGCGCTCACCCCGTTCCACCTGTGGATTTTTCCGCTGCGCCACGCGGCCAATTTCCTGGATACCACCGATGTCGAACTGCAAGACCTTGCCCACCTGGTGCGGCGCATCCTGCGCAAAATGTACTACAGCCTCGAAAACCCGGATTTCAACTTGAGCATTCGCACCCCGCCGCGCGAAGCCAGCGGCCTGAAGTACTACCACTGGTACTTGAGCCTGATCCCGCGGGTAACCCGCGTGGCCGGATTCGAGATCGGTTCGGGGATGTTCATCAACGTAGCTCTGCCGGAGCAGAGCGCGGAGTTTCTGCGCAAGGCGCCGCTCGAACCCCGGCCTGCGCCGTAAAGACTGTTATCCTCCGGCTCAACTGAAGCCGGCCTCCGCGTTGCGTTCTGCGTACTAACAGGTTGAATTGCGAGCAGGTTGCGAGCGCCGCCATGCTATCCTGAAACCATCTGAATTTTGGAGGCTGAAATGCGCGGACGATCCCTCCGGTTCTGGGTCCTGTTTCTCGCGCTTTCGATGGCGTGCAACGCCTCGTGGGCACAGAAAAAGAAGAAGGATTCGGACAAAAAAGACGCGGAGAAAGCCCAAAAGGAAGATACGACTCCGGTGATCCCGCCCGGCGCGGTCAGCGATAACGACCAGATTGATCAGGCCATCGGCGAAATCCTCGCCGGCTGGCAGATTGGCGAAACGGCGCTGATGCAAAAACATTATGCGCCGGAAGCCGTGTTTGTCAGCGGCGTGTACGAACCCCCGGTGATTGGCTGGACCAATTACTTGCAGGTTTATCAAGGACAGCGCCAGCGCATGACCAACATCAGCATGAGCCGCTTCAACACGCTAATCCGCGTCAAAGGCGGCAACGCCGTGGCCAGTTATCAATGGAATTTCACGGCTACCGTGGACGGCAATCCCATGTGGGCGCGCGGACATTCCACGCTGGTTTGGGAAAAGCGCGATGGGAAATGGATGGTCCTGCACAACCACACTTCACTGGTGGATCAGGGCGCACCCCAAGTGGCGAAGCCGGCGGCGGCTCCCAAGCAACCTTGAAGTCGAGCGGCAGGTTTCACGTTGTGGTCAGGCCAATGTAGACCCACACCACCGCCCACACCAGCAGCAGCACACCCGAGAGAATCCCCAACCGGAAGACCAGCTTATCCATCATACTGATCCGGCCCAGCAGAACTTCCTGTTCCTTGCGGATATGATCCTCCGCCCGGTCCAGGAACATCTGGTCTTCTTCATGCTGGGTGAGGATGCCCCGACGGATATAGACGAAAGCCAGTATTGTGGTGACAATCCCCCAGACCACACCGAGCATGCGCACAGGAGTGAGTTCCCAACCGAACATGGTGAACCTCCCAGCCGGAAGCTCTGCGGATGCAAGAGGCGAGCGGACTGCGGGCCCTGCGAATCCGCGGTTGAGCCCCCGTCTTAGCCGATTATAGCTCCATCCCCCCCTCCCATTGTCAAAGGGTTCTTTTGCCAGCCGGGTGACAAGCTGCAACCGCGCGGGGACTCTCTGCTATGATGGCCGCCCGTGTCTTCTTGAGGAGGAAGTCCATGGCTCCGCGATTCTTCGCAGGATTGTTTTTCTTCATTTTGGCAACCGCCGCGCCTGCGCCCGCGCAAGACAGTCCGTTCGTGCCCGCACAAACCTACAAGCTGCTGAACGGCGAGCTTTCCGGCGATATCGCGTTCGATCACCTGCGCCACTTGACGCTGCACCACAGCCCAAACGGAGCGTCGCGCGGCTTCCGAGACAAGCTGCGCTGGATCGCCGACAAAGCCAGATCCTTCGGCATCGAAGAAGTGCGCATCATTGACGACTTGGACTTCAAGGGCACCGCGTGGACCGCGGTTTCCGCCGACCTGTGGATCGTCGCGCCCGACGCGCGCCGCCTGACCAGCTTCGAAGAAGTGGCCGTGGCCATCGCCGATTACAGCCGCAGCGGCATCTGGGAAGGAGAACTGGTGGATGTGGGCGAAGGCACGCGCGAAGAAGACTATCAAGGCAAGGATGTGAAGGGGAAAATCGTGCTGGCCACCGGAGCCCCCGGCACGGTCGCCGAGCACGCAGTGTGGAAGCGCGGCGCCCTGGGTATCCTCTACTACAACGCGACGCCGCGCGGGATCACCTACCCCGATCAGGTTGCCTGGACGCGCCTGGCCGAAAAGCCCCCGGCCGGAAAAGAAAACACTTTCGCGTTCTCCATTTCCTATCGCGAAGGCACACAGCTCAAGCAGCGTTTGGCGCCCAAGCCTGCGCCCGGTGCGGTTCCCGGCACTTTCGGCGAAGGCACAGTCCCCGGCGAAAAAATCGTGCTGCGCGCGCAGGTGCAGGCGGAGTTCGAAGCCGCGCCCAAGCAGTGGATCGTCGAGGGCTGGATTCGCGGCACAGACCGCGCCGCGCAGGGCATCATCCTGACCGCGCACGGCCAGGAAGAAAAATATTCCGCCAACGACGACAACAGCGGGTGCGCCAATCTGCTGGAAATCGGCCGCGCCCTGGCCAGGCTGATCAAGGAAGGAAAGCTGCAGCGGCCGCGCCGCGACATCCGCTTCTGGTGGGTGAATGAATTCGATTCGGAATACGAGTATTTCTCGCGCTATCCGGAAGAGCGCGCCAGGCTGCTGCTGAACATGAATCAGGATATGGTGGGCGCAAAGCAGTCGGCCGGGTCGCGGATTCAGCACATCTCCCGCCTGCCGTTTTCGCGCGCCAGCTATCTCGAGCCGGTGGTGGAAAGCATCGCCAACTTCGTGATGCAGGGCAATTCGGCGTATCTTTCCGCGGCCATGGCAGGCACTGCGCAGCCCTACAGCCGGGAGATCGTTTCCCGGCACGGCACGCGCGAACGCTACGGCGCGGAACTGGTGCCCTATTTCGATTCCACCGATCATCACGTGTTCAACGACGGCATCATCGGCGTGCCCGGCATGACGCTCACCAACTGGCCCGATGATTTTATCCACTCGAACTACGACGACCTGTGGCAAATGGACGCCACGCAACTGAAGCGCAACGCGTTCCTGGTGGCCGCCACCGCCTGGTATTTCGCCAACGCCACGGCGGAAGATGTCCCTGCGGTTCTGGCGCGGGTTCGCTCCTCCGGCCTGCGGGATTTGAGCGCGGCTTTTGCGCGCGCCACGGAGATGATCTCGCTCGCCCCCTCCGGTGAACGGGCCAATGCTTATCTGGACGGCATCAACCTGATTGGCCGCGTGCAGGACCGCGTGGTGGCTTCGCTGGAAAGCACCCGGGCGCTGGGCCCATCCGCCGCAGCCGCGGCGCAACTCGAGGCGATGACCGCCGGGATCACCGGCAACGAAGGACCGTACATGACGCAGGCGCTGGGCGAACACTACCGCCTGCTTACCGGACAATCGCAATTGCCCGCGCCGCCGCCGCTTACCGAGGACGAAAAGAAAATGGCCGCGCAAATCCTGGAAGTGTCCGTCAGCGTCCGGGATTACCTGGCCAAGCGCGGCGATGTGCCCGGCTTTGGCTTGCACGCCTTGATGAAGTGGGAGGCGATGAATTTCGTCAACGGGCGGCGCACTACGCTGGAAATTTACCGCGCGGTGCGCGCGCAAGCGCAATCGGCCGGAGACTGGTACTACGGCAAAGTGACGGCGAAGCAGGTTGCGGATTTGATGGACGCCTGCGTCAAAGCGGGAATCTTCCGCGCCAAATCCTAGCCGCCTTCCAGCCGCCCGAGAACCAAGGAGCATGGACGCATGAGAATGGATCGCAAGCTTTCCAGCTACGGCCGGATCAGAGCCTGCCGGAGCGCAGCCGCAGTTTTCCTGCTGGGCCTGCTTCCCGCGTGCGCTGCGCCCGCGCCCCAGCAAACCGTCTCCGAAGACCTGCGCGCTTCCGCGCAGAAAATTATCCGCGCGGCGCTGCAGGATGATGGCGGCTGGGAAAAACTCACCCACTTGACCACGCAGATCGGCCACCGCTTGAGCGGCTCCACCTCGCTGGAAAAAGCCGTGGCGTGGGCCGGCGAACGGATGAACGCCGAAGGTCTGGAAAAAGTGTGGCTGCAACCGGTGAAAGTGCCGCACTGGGTGCGCGGCCCCGCCGAAGCAAAAGTGATCTCCCCACGCGAAAGGCCGCTGCAAATCCTAGCGCTGGGTGGCAGCGTGGCCACGCCGCCGGGCGGAATCACCGCCCCCGCCGTGGTGGCCGATAGCTTCGAGGCCCTGACCGCCATGGGCCGGGAAAAAGTGGAAGGGAAGATTGTGATCTTCACGCCGCAGTGGGGTGGATATGGTCCCACGGTGGCCTATCGCGGGCGCGGCGCCTCGGCCGCGGCGGCGCTTGGAGCTGTGGCGGTGCTGGTGCGCTCGGCCACCGGGCGCAGCATCTATTCGCCGCACACCGGCGCGATGAATTACGAAGAATCCGTGGCCAAAATTCCCGCCGCTTCCATCACCGTGGAAGATGCCGAATGGTTCCGCCGCATGCGTGATACCAAAGCGGATTTGCGCGTGCAACTGCGCATCGAAGCGCAGACGCTGCCCGATGCGGATTCGGCCAACGTGATCGGCGAAATCACCGGCCGGGAAAGGCCGGAAGAAGTGGTGGTGCTCGGCGGGCACATTGATTCCTGGGACGTCGGACAGGGCGCGAACGACGACGGCTCCGGCATCATCGCCGCGTGGCAGGCGGTCACGCTGCTCAAGCAACTGGGCCTGCGGCCGCGGCGCACCGTGCGCGTGGTGTTGTGGACCAACGAAGAAAATGGCCTGCGCGGCGGGCAGGAATACCGCAAATGGGTCGGCGACAAAGTGGCGGGTCACGTGGCTGCTCTGGAAATGGATGGCGGCGCCGAACGCCCGGTGGGATTTGGTTTTGGCCTGCAAGGCGTGACCGCGGAAAAAACAACGCCGCAATACGAAGCCGCCTACGAACGGCTGCGCGCGATTGGCGCGCTGCTCGATGAAATCGGCGCGGGACAAATCTCCCGCGGCGGCGGCGGAGCGGATATCGGCCCGCTGACGCGCGATGGCGTTCCCGGCCTGGGCCTGCGCACCATCGGCGAGCACTATTTCGACTGGCACCACAGCAACGCCGATACGCTCGACAAGGTGAACCTGGATGATTTTCGCAAGTGCACGGCCATGCTCGCAGTGATGAGCTATGCCCTGGCCGAAATGCCCGACCGACTCTTGCCGGAGCCCGCAAAACGCTGAAGGCTGCCATGCCAACCGGGGTATCCAATCCGTAGTGTGGATCTTCAGCTCCGGGGATCTACAAGCACGAGCAGCCCGCCGCCGATTATTCCGCCCCGATATTTATGGAGGAGGATAGCCGGATAACCCGCTTGGAAGGCGCTGCCATCCAATCCATTGTGGCCGGAAAGGGGAGAACGCAACTTCCGCGCGCGTTCCGGGTTTGATCCAGCAGGTTCGCCAGCCGCCACAGTAATTCCCGCCGCCCCAACGATCTCCGCCGCGTCCGAGGAGCGTTACCTTGAAAAAGCTATTTCTCATTTTGGCTGCATTCCTGCTCGCCGCCATGACCGCGGCGGCGCAGGGCCACGGCAGCGGACCGCAGAAACCCAAGGGCCAGGGATCCGGAGCGAAAGGGCAGGGCCCGCGGGCCGGGGCCGAGAAAGGCCGCGGCACGATGGAACGCCAGCGGATCCAAGCCACCGATCAACAGCGCGAAGACTACCGCACCTGCACGCAAACCGCGGAACGAATCCGCGAGCATGCGCGGGAGATGGCTCGCAACCAGAGCCGCGATTTCAATAGCGACGAAGCGCGCCGCCAGCGCGACCAGATCCGCACCCAATTCCAGCAGATGGAACAGGAGCACCAGCGCCTGATGCTGGGACTCAGCGAAGAGCAGAAAACCCAGGCACGGCAACACGAACAGGTGATGCAGCAGGCCCGCGAACACGTCCGCACGCACTTGAACGAACTGAGCGAGGACCTGGATGGCGACACCATTCACCAGGTGCGCATCACCGAACACGCCCGCGAACTCGAAAAGGCCATGAAAGAATGGCAGAAACGCCATCGCGAAATGGCTTCCGAGATCGGCTTGGGCTAATGGACGGTTTTCAAGGCCGCGCGATCCTCTGGAGGAAAACATGAAGATGCCAGGTGTTTTGATTCTGGGGCTGGGCGTTGCGGCCTTGTTTGCGGCCCCGGCGTTGGAAGCGCAATGCGGATGCTGCGGGCATCACCGCGCGGGATGGCGGGGTGCGGGCCCCGGCGGAGGCTGGGGCGCAGGGCCGCAGGCGCAACGCATGTACGATCCGGCAACCGTCACCACATTGAAGGGTACGGTCACCGCAGTCGCGGTAGAGGCGCCGAGGCCCGGCCGGGTGGGCGGCGTACACATCACGCTGCAAGCTGAGCAGAAAGCTGCGGAGGTTCACATCGGCCCGGCGTGGTTCGCGCAAACCGCCGGCCTGGCTTTCACCAAGGGTGACCCGGTGGAAGTCACCGGCTCGCTGGTTACGCAAGGGGAAAAGACTTTTCTCCTCGCGCGCGAAGTAAAAAAAGACGGGAAGGAAGTGAAGCTGCGCGACGCAGAAGGCACGCCGCTGTGGTCACGCCGCCCACGCTGAGCGGGCGACGGGCGCCCTTTAGAAACGGAGAACTGCCCGGTCAGTGCTGTGCCGTCTTTTCGATTTCCACGCGGGCGTCGTTGTAGCAGGCGCCGCCACCCACTTCCTGGGTATGCGGTATTCGTCGCCGTCTTGCCCGACGGCCCTTCACCAAAGAAATTGACGCTGTTGCTCGTTTGGCCGTTGACAGTAACCGTGACGCTGTGATCACCGGCCTGTGTACTGGTGGAAACGTTGAAGCTGGCCTGAATTTGTGTAGCGCTTATGGAATTTATCGTAACGCTGATTCCTGTTCCCGCGTTAACCGTTGCCCCGGCGGCGAACCCGTTGCCTTGAAGGGTCACGCTGGTTGTTGCCCCGATGAGGCCGCGCGCCGGAGAAATGCCGGTAACACTTGGCGTTACGAAAACAGTTGCCTCGTCGTAAGGCAAAAGGAAAATCGGATTTGAGCACCAAGACTCTGGATTGCACTCGCCTTCGCAGGGAGGCGGTTCCCCATAAACGGTCCATCCCGCTTCTGCGTAGATGGTGGCCACGCCTGCGCTATTGCACGTCACCTGGCCATTGTTCACCGTGGCTATGCTTGGATTCCAGGTGCCCCAGGAAGCGGCTGCAGGGACGGCCTGGATGGCATTATCGCAATCAATCTCGAACACTGTGGCGGACAGGGAAAACTGGTCACCAACTTTCGCCGTTTTGCTGTGCGGGCTGACCAGGATAAACGCGTCAATGGGACTGCAGCAGCCCCACGGACAACTCATGTTCATGGAGATTCTTTTGCTCGTGCTGAGAATGCCGACTCGGCCGACCAATGGCGACCCGCTCCGCCGGTTCCATATACTTCTTACATTCTTTTACTTTGTGTATATGATGCATTCCTAAGCGCGTGCGATTTGAACGCGGGCGTCATTGTAGCAGGCGCCGCCGCCCACTTCCTGGGTATGCGGCGGGCACAACGCGGTGGAAACTTTTCCGTTGCGGGACGCCTTGCGCCACGCGCCCTTGGGCATGGAGGCCACGCCTTCGCGCACGCGCGCGCTCACCTCGGCGGGGCAGACGATTTCGCCCATGTCATTGAACACGCGCACCAGGTCGCCCGGTGAAATGCCGCGCGTGGCGGCATCGGCGGGATGCAGCATCACGCGCAACTGCGGGATGTTGGTTTCCGCAAACATGGTGCTGACCGACCGCGACGTCGCCGGAGTGATGAAGGCCAAGGGATACTTCTTGTCAGTGACGTTCTCGAAGTAATAGGGATTCTTGCCGAACTTTTCCGGCGCAAGATGAACCTTCTTGTCCGGCGTTTGCGGGAAGACGGTGCTGAACTGCACCGGCGCGCCCCCGGGAAAATCGTAGCGCACCACGCCGCCTTTCTCGATGGTCGCCGCATCCACGGATTTTCCGGCAATGGAAATCGCTTCAATCGTTTTCCGCAGCAAGGTGTTCGCGTCCCAGAAGAACGGTTCATCCTGAAAGCCCATCGCGCGGCCCAGCGCGGCAAACACCGCAGCGTTCGGCCGGGCCTGGCCCTGGGGTTGAATTACGGGCCGGGCTCCGCCCACGATGTAGGCCCCGTAGCCGCGGCGGATTTCGTCGGATTCGAGAAACGTCGTGGCGGGCAAAACGATATCGGCGAATTCCGCCGTGTCGGTCATCACCTGATCGAAAACAACGGTGAATAAATCCTCGCGCATCATCCCGCGTTCGATTCCAGTTTGATCCGGAGCGGAGGCCACCGGGTTCGCGTTGTAAACAAACAGGGCTTGAACGGGGGGCGTAAGGACGGCGGAACCGTCGCCGTGCTGGTCGGCCATATCGCCGCCCGTGCCCGCAAGCGCGGCGGCCAGGCGGGTCATATTGATTTCGCGCGCATTCCAGGAAACGTTGCCGAACATTTTCGCGGTATCCAGTTTCGCCGCACCGCTATTGGAAAGTGTGTATCCGCCGCCGCGCACGCCAAACTTGCCCAGCAGCGCGGGGATGGCCAGCAGCGCCACCATGGCGCGCGCGCCGTTGCGGTTGCGCTCGAGTCCCCATCCGATACGCAGCACCGCAGGCGAGGTTGAGCTGTAAACTTCAGCCAGCTTCCGCACGTCCGCCAACGGGACTCGGGCCACCGCCGCCGCTTTTTCGATGGGCCATTCCGCGGCCGCCGCCAGCAAGGTTTCCAAGCCGTGCGCGTGTTCGCTCAAGAAAGCGCGCGCGAGCTTGCCGCTTTTGTTCCATTCGTGGATCAGACCCAGCGCGAGCGGCAGGTCAGTTCCGGGATAAACCGGAAGGTGCAGGTCAATTTCGTCGCTGGAAAAATTGTTCTTCGGATCCACGGCGGCGATGAATGCGCCCTTGCGCTTGGCTTCGCGCAGGAAGGGCACCAGGTGAATGTTGGAAGCTTTGGGATTGCCGCCCCAGATCACGATGCACTGCGCGGCCGGGTAGTCCTCGAAAGCCACGCCGGGCATTTTCCCGTAAACCGCGTTGGCCGCTTCGGTGGCGGGAGTCGCGCACAGCGTGCGCGCCAGGCGCGAGGCGCCCAGGCGCGCGAAGAAAAATTCGTCCATTCCGCCATCGGTCAGGTAGCCGTTCGAACCGCCATAGTGATAGGGAAGAATCGCTTCCGCGCCGTGCCGGGCGATAATCTCCCGGAAGCGCGCGGCGATGGTGGCGATTGCTTCCTCCCAGGAAATGGTCTCGAATTGTGCCGAACCTTTTTTGCCGGCGCGGCGCAAAGGCGTTTGCAGGCGAAGGGCGCCATAGACGCGGCGGTCGAAGTGCGTCACCTTGTCGCAGATGAAGCCGCGCACGGTGGGGTGCGCGCCCGAGCGCGAGCCGCGAATGGTCTCAATGCGGCCGTCCTTCACCGTGACTTCGAGCGCGCACGTATCCGGACAATCCATCGGACACGTAGTCTGATGCGTCAGCGTGGCCATTCCTGACTCCTCGGTGCTTGCCTGAGCGTGCGAATTCCCGTCCACTATGATGCTCGAAGGCGGCCTGGGCACAGAGCCAAATTGTCTCGGCAGCCCCCCGGCAAGGCCTGCTTACAAGCGAATCGGAAGGCCGCGGGAATCCAAATACTGTTTGAGCGAGCGAATGGAAACCGTCGCTTCCCGGAAAATGGTTGTGGCCAGCGCGGCCTCCGCGCGGCCATCGGTAAAAACTTCCAGAAAGTCGTCAGGCGTGCCGGCTCCGCCGGAAGCCATCACGGGGACTGTGACCGAACTGGAGACCGCAGCAGTCAGCGCGCAATCAAATCCCTCGCGGGTGCCCTGGCGATCCATGGAATTCAGCAGGATTTCGCCGGCGCCGAGTTCCGCGCCGTCGCGCGCCCATTCGACAGCGTCCCGGCCGGCAGGCTCGCAGCCGCCGCGCGCGTATACTTCCCAGCCCGCGCCCTGCGCGCGCCGTTTTGCATCAAGGGCCAGCACCACCGCTTGCGCACCGAACTCTTCGGAAAGCTGAGTAAGCACTTGCGGCTGGCGCAAAGCGGCGGTGTTGACGATTACCTTGTCGGCGCCGGCGCGGAGCACTGCGCGGGCGTGACCCACGCTGTGAATTCCGCCGCCTGCCATGAGGGGAAGCGGCGCCTGAGCGGCGATGCGGCGAATAGTCTCCAAAAACACAAGACGCTCGCCACGCCCTGCCGCGGTATCCATCACCGCCAGTTCGTCCGCGCCTTCGGCGGCATAGCGGCCGGCCAGTTCCGCCGGATCACCCGAATCGCTCAGATTCTGAAAATGAGGGCCCTTCACGACGCGGGAGCCGTCGGTATCGAGGCAGGGAATGAGGCGCCGCGCCAGCGTCATCGGACAGCCTCCAGAAAATTACGGAACACATCCATGCCGGCATCGCCGGACTTTTCCGGATGAAACTGAACGCCGAATACATGTGCCTTCTCCGTTGCCGCTACAAAGGAAGTCCCATAGTTGCAGGTGGCAACCGCTCCATCAGGAAGAGCTGCGGCGCGCTGGGGGAGCGCAGCCGCGGACGGCATCTGCAGAACGCGCCCTGTTGGGACCGGCGAATCCATCCCAGTGCTCACCGCATGACTGTGCGCGAAATAAAACCAGGCGCTCTCGGAAATGCCGCGCAGCAAGCGGCTTTCCTGAACCTGCTGGATCTGGTTCCAGCCCAGGTGGGGCAGCCGAACGTTGCGGGGCAGCGCGGTTACGCATCCCGGGAAGACGTTGAAACCGGGCAGGGCCGGAGCTTCTTCACAGGCTTCAAACAGGGCTTGCATCCCCAGGCAGATTCCCAGCAGGGGAATCTTGCGATGCAGGGCAGCTCGTAGCGGCTCAGCCAGTTGCTGCCATTCGAGCCGGTGCATCATGGCGCCGAAGTGGCCCACGCCGGGCAGCACCAGGCACTCCGCGCCGGCAACTTGTTCGGGAACAGTTGCGCGCTCAGTGGCCGCGCCCAGATGCTGGAAAGCCCGCTCGACCGATGGCAGGTTGCCGGCGCCGTAATCAATCAGGGTGACGCGCATTCGTGTTCCCGCGAAGGGCCCAGAGATTCGCACTGCGAAACCCACGGCGCCGAAAAAATCTACTTTCGCGCCGTTCCGGCAGTACTGGGACACAGCCGCTTTCAGGCGAGGTAACGCTCCGCGTCGGCAATGGACTGCATCACGCGCAAGGCGCCACCCCGTTTCAATCTTGCCGCAAACTTCGCGCGCTGGGGAACGTATTCCTGCAACACGCCGAAAAAAGGCACGCCGGCCGCGCGGGCAGCGGAAGCGTCGTCCACGCTATCGCCCAGGTACAGCGCCGATTGCGCCTGGCGGCCAGCGAGAATTTTCAGCAGGCCGTCGGGATGGGGCTTGCTGCGCGGGACGTCGCTTGAAGTGACGATGGTCTGAAAATAACCCGCGGCGCGGAAGCGGCGAAACGAATATTCCAGTTCGCTGCGCACGCGCCCGGTGAAAATCGCCAGTTCGTAGCGCCGGGCCAGGCGGCGCAGCACGGAGCGGGGCGCCAGCCAGCGCTCGCGGCGCACGTTTCCACGGCGGCCGTTGCCCCAATAAAACTTCATAAATTGCGTCTGCACGTCTTGATAGGTCACGCGGCCACCCAGCGAATTCACCCAATCGGTGGTGAGGCGCCAGTCGTCGTTGTAACCGGGTCTTTCCTTCCACTGGTGCAACTGATCCATAGTAAAGCGCTTGCCCGTGAAGTGATGCACGGTATCGAGAGCCGAGCGGTGGTAGGACTGGCGCGGGTCCATCAGAACGCCATCCACATCGAAAATGATAACCGCCGGGCGCAGGCGCTTCACAGTATTTGCTCCAGCGCGCGGATGACGCGCCGCATTTGCTTCCGCGTGCCCACGGTGATGCGCACCCAGCCGGGTCGGCCAAAATCAGGGGTACGGTCGCGCAGCAATATTCTCTTTGATTCGAGAGCGCGCAGAATTGCCGGCGCAGCAGGGCCGAAATCCACCAAAAGAAAATTCGCATGACTCGGCCAAAAGGGAATCCCGCGCTTGTTGAAGAATGCTTCAAGTTGCCTGCGGGCGGCAAGGATCTCGCGCGCGACGCGCTTTGCGAACGCCCGGTCTTTGCAAGCGGCCGCGGCCGCTGCCAGCGCGACTCGATTGACCGGGAACGGCGGCTGCGCTTTGCGCAACGCGAGAATGTTCGCCGCATTGGACAGAACGCAGCCCAGGCGCAAGCCCGCCAGGCCGTTGGCCTTGGAAAATGTGCGCACCACCACGAGGTTGGGGTAGCGCTCAATCCACGGCAGCACGGTAACGCCGCAGAACTCGAAGTAGGCTTCGTCCACCACCAGGAGCGTTCCCGGCCCGGCTTCGAGCATTTGCCGGATCGCTTCGCCGGAAAGGAGCGTGCCGGTTGGGTTGTTGGGATTGGCGAGGAAAAAGGCGCGGGGTTGCTGCTCGCGAAGAATTGCGCAGGCCTGCTCGAGCGGGAATCCGCGCGCGAGATCATAGCGCAAGGAAAGGATGCGCGATTCGAACAGGCCCGCATACACGCGGTACATCGTGAAGGTCGGATCCACCAGCAAGACGGATTCGCCCCGGTCCAGATACGCGTCGAAAATCAGGCGCAGGGATTCGTCGGCGCCGTTGGTGAGCGCCAATTGCTCGGCGACCGTGCCGAAATAGCGCGCCAGCAGCTTGCGCGTCTCGCCGTATTGCGGGTAGGTGGCCACTTGCTCGGGGGTCAGTTTGCGCATGGCCCGCAGCACGGCCGGCGAGCAACCGATGGTGTTTTCGTTGTAGTCCAAGCGCAGGTATTTGTCGCGGCCCTCGCGGATCCCGAACTCGGAAGGCATGCGCTCTATTGCCGGGCGCGGTCTTGGAGCCGTCATCAATGTCCTTTCAGGTCGCGAATGCTCGCTAATGCGTTTTCATGATGCTTCGTCCGCTGAACATTCTACAGAATCAGCGGGAGAAAGACTCCTTTGGGCGCGAGCCTTGCATTCTCACGCCGGTGAGCTTGCGGCCAAGGGGAGTGATCGCACTCCGCAACGAACTTCTCTCAATTCTGTGCGATGGAGGTTGTTCGCCACCCGATTCGGCGCTTCGCGCTGAAAACCCGATTTTGATCCCTCCCTTTCCCTGAAATAGGTGATAATTGGGCATCTGACAAGGCAGCCAAGTCAGCACGACCCGCGTCAAAATATGTAAGCGGGGAGGTCAGCATCCTATGAAACGTTATTATTTTCTGCTCTTGTTGGTTTTCGCAGCCTGTTTTGCGGATTCGGCGCTGGCCCAGACGGTGCGTGGGCAAATCCTGCTTCCGGGCGGGGAAGTCCCGCAGGAGTCGATCCGCTTTACGCTGACCAGCACGGACGGACGGGTGAACGAAATCCGGTTCACCGATTCCAACGGCCGATTTATCCTTGAACGGCTGAACGGTGGTGTGGATTACACCATCGAGGTGCAGGGCGACAACCTGCTCTATGGCAATACCACCTATTCTTTTAACCCGGCTTACTCGGGTACCACGCGCGTCACGCTGAATCCGCCGTCGAGGAAAGTCAGCTTGCCGGGAACCCTTAGCGCCGCTTCGGGCTATAAGCCAAACCCGGATGCGGTGGAATTGCGGGAAGCAGCGCAGAAGGACATCGAAAAGGACGATCTGGATGCCGCCGAAGTGAAGCTGCGCAAGGCGGCGGCGAAAGATCCCATGTACGCGCAGGCGCAACTTGAACTGGGGGCGATCCTGCTGCTCAGCAAGAAGAACGCGGAGGCCGAAGCGGTTTTGCGGCAGGCCATTGTCGCCGACTCGAAGTCGCACATGGCGCAATTGAACCTGGGTGTGGCGCTGAACCGCCAAGGGAAGTATGCCGATGCGATTCCCGCGTTGCGAGAAGCGCTCCGCCTGCAAGCGGGGCTGGTTGCAGGACACCTGCAATTGGGAATTGCTCTGGTCGAAACCGACCAGCTCGCGGATGCCGAGCGGGAGTTGCTGCTGGCTGTGCGCAAGCCGGGCGAAGAGGAAATCGGCGGCTTGCTGTATCTGGGCAAGTTGTACGCCATGACTGGCCAGTTTCCGAAGGGCATTGACGCCCTGGAAAAGTACTTGCAGAAAGCGCCCGCTGCAGCCAACGCCGCCGATGTGCGCAATCTGATTAACCGCATGAAGTCCGAAATGGCCAAGGCGCGCTAGCAGCCAGCTGAAAAGGTCACTTCGTCATTCTGAGCCCGACGGATGCGGGGGAGGTACTTTTCCAGCAGGGTGCCAGCGGTTTCACTTCTGCGAGCATTCTTTGAGGCGATCCTGCGTGCAGGACTATTTTGCGATGCGCAATCTTATTGTTTTTTCCCTACTCGCTTTAGCGGGTTCGGCGCAAGCGCAGGTTGTGGTGCGGGAGGCACCGCCCGCCACCCCTCCCGGAGAGATTCTGGTGCGAGTGCGCTCAGCGCTCGGGGGGCCCCTGAACAGTCCCGCGATGGTGCGTCTCTCCAGCCTTGTTGGTTCTTACGAGCAACGTGGGCCGATCCAAGAAGGAGGAGTTGCCCGATTCCCGGGGCTTCCGTTTGGCAACTACCGTATTGAAGTGAGCGCGACCGGGTTTGACATCGCCGAAGAAACCACCGAAGTGATGCCGGGAGCCACGGTAACGGTTTACATCACGATGCGGCCCGAGGGGGCCCGGCATAGTTCTTCGCTGCCGAGCAATGGCGCGGTGCTTTCGCCCAAGGCTCGCAAGGAACTGGAGAAGGGAATTGCCGATCTCAACGCCGGCAAGCTGAAAGACGCCCGGGAACGGTTTGGAAAAGTTGCCAAGATGGCTCCCGGACACCCCGACGCCTATTACCTGCTGGCCGTCGTTGCTTTCCAGGAAAAAGATTCCTCCGGGGCAGAAACGCACCTCAAGAAAGCCCTCAATCTTCAGCCAACTCACACAGCGGCAAACTCGCTCCTCGGGCGCATTCTTCTGAAGCAGAACGACGCGCCCGGGGCCATCCAGGCTTTTGAAACTGCCTTGGTGCAGGACCCCGGTGTCTGGGAAACACAAGCTTTGCTTGCTAATGCCTACGTGGCTTCCCGTCAGATTGAAAAGGCGATTCCTCATCTGGTTCGCGCGCTGGAACTTTCGAGCGGCCGCATGCCCCAACTCCGCGTGGTGCTGGCCGACCTGTTATTGCAACACGGGAAGAAAGAAGAAGCGGCTCGTCATCTGGATATTTTCCTCACTGCCAATCCCAATCATGCCGCAGCGGCGCAGGCCCGGCAGTTGTTGATAAGAGCGCGTCCCGCGGAAGCCGCAAACCTCGCTTTCCAAGATACGACCTTGGTCCAGCCGACTGCGGACACATCCCTCGCGATGGCTGCTGTGCCGCCTTCTCCCGCCATTGAAGAGGGAAACTGGGCGCCCAAAGACGTGGACGAAATCACGCCTGTCGTGGCCAGCGATGTGACCTGCTCGTTGCCCGATGTGATGAAGCGAGCCGGAATGCGCGTAACGCAACTGTCAGAAAACTTGCAGGGGGTGACCGCGCAGGAGACCGTGGAACACGCCGAACTCGATGGGAACGGAGTTGCCAGGAGCGTGGTCAGCAAGAGCTTCGATTACATGGTTTCGATCCAGCCCCTCGGGCAGGGATTACTGTCGGTGGAAGAAATGCGCGACGGACGCCTGGGGCTTGGAACTTTCCCGACACAAATGGCCACGCGCGGCCTGGCCGCGCTCGCCCTGGTTTTCTATCCAACATATGCAACAGACCTGGAGTTTCGCTGCGAAGGCCTGGGCCAGTGGAAGGGGCAAGCGGTTTGGCAACTCTATTTCAAGCAGAACCCGCACCGCGAAAACCGCATCCGCTCGCTCCAGACCCGCCAGGGCCGTTTCGCGCTGCCTCTCAAGGGCCGGGTCTGGATCGCGGCTAATTCCTACCAGATCCTGCGCATGGAAACGGACCTGGTCGCGCCCGTGGAGAAAGCCGAGCTCGAAAGAGAACACATCGTGGTGGAATACCAGCCGGTGGAGTTCAAAGAGAAGAATCTGCAGCTTTGGCTGCCCGACTCCGCTGAATTACATTTCAAGCTGGCAGGCAAGCGCTACCGGCAAAGGCACCAGTTCTCGAACTTCACTTATTTTTCCGTGGAAACGAAGCAGAAAATCAGCGACCCGAAAACGCCGCCGCAGGACCCGCCGCGCTGACCCGCAAACCTCTATTTTTTCCGGAAGCGAAGCACGTAGTTATCCTTCAGGAACGGCGTCGGCTGGTCGGCGACCAGGGCGAAGCCCGCTGCGGTGATCTCCTTGGTGAATTCCTCTTTTCCAGCGCGGACGTGGTTCATCATGGATCCGTCGGTTCGTCCAGGGATACGCTCAAAATCCACAATCACCAGCTCGCCGCCGGACCGCAGCGCCTGGCGAATCCCGGCCAGCGATTTCTGCGGATATTCGAAGTGATGGTAGGTGTCGCAGACGAATACGATCTCCACCGATGCCGGAGGCAGGTCCACCGAATCTTCGCGCGTCACCACCGTGAGCACCTGCGGATACCCCATCTGCTTCGCGCGCTGCGCCACGCGCTCCATCATCTTGGGATTGATGTCCACCGCATACACTTTGCCCTTCGGTCCAACCAGCTTGGCGAATTCTTCCACCATGAAGCCGGAGCCCGCCCCGACGTCGGCAATGGCCGACCCTTCCTTGGGCGCAACCAGCGCGGCCAGCTTCGCGCGCTCGTGGTAAATTTCGCGGCTCTCCGTTTCCAGCCGGTTCACCAGCGGATCAATATCAGGACTTTTCCACGTGTCGTTGATGCCCGTGGGCGGGGACTGGGGTTGTTTTGCCGGCTGCTGCGCAGCCAGCGGCACGAGAGAAACTATGCCCATTAGCAGTAAGAAGCGAAGAAGTCGCGCGGAATTCATGAAGGGCCTCCGTGAAAGGCGCAGAATATCAGATTTCACGCGCAGGTGAGTGGAGGCAGGCTGCGACCTCTTTCGAGAATGAACCACGAGGCGTGACTTCGTGCAAAAGAAGCCGTCAGTCTTTGCGGAAAAGAAGCACGTAATGGTCCTTCAGGAAGGGTGCTGGAACCTCATTCACCAGGGCAAATCCTTCTGCGCTTACCTCGCGGATCAGCTCCAGCTTATCCAGCCGCACCTGGTCGGGCAATGCCGGAGCGGAGCGGGGCGCTTCCAGAATCACCAGGCGGCCGCGATTACGCATCAATCTGCGGATAGAGAGGAGCATGGACTTAGGGAATTCCAGGTACTGATAGGTATCCGCGAGCACAACCAGGTCGAAGTTGCCGCCCTCGCGGCGGCCGATGTTCATCTTGCGGTCTTCGCCCAAATGAGCCCGCAGGCTCGACAGTCCCTGAGATTCGGCGCGGGCCTGGATGTGCTGCACCAAGCCGGGATTGATTTCGACGGCGAAAACGCGTCCTGAGGCGCCTACCCGGCGGGCGATTTCTTCGGAAAGAAATCCGGTGCCTGCGCCGACATCGGCCACATCGTCGCCTTGCTTCAATTCGAGCAGGCCGGCAATCTGTGCGCGCTCGCGATACATCTCCCGCGAATCGGTTTCCAGAATTGCCGCCAGCTCTGCGACGTTCGAATTCATCCAAAGGGAATTGATGCCGGGCCGCGCGCTCGTCTCCGGCTCTTTGAAAAACAGGCCCGTGCCGCCCCAGGTGATGGCGATAATGCCGCCGGAGAGTAGCAACGCAAGCGTGACCGCCAGAGTGAGGCGGCCCGCCAACAAGCGCTGAGGCTGCGCCGCGACACAGGAGGTTTGCCGCCCGGCGCTCTGCTGGTTCCTGCCCACCCGGGCTTGCTCGCGGTTCACGGCGGAGCGCGCCACCTGGCTGAAAACGTGAATAGGGATCATGAATCGCCTCTTTCTTCACCTTTCCGCGCCGGCTCCTCCGAAGAAGCGCCGGCGTCTCCCTCCGGTTTTACGAAGCGGCCGGATTGCTGAAGCGAGCGGCGCAGCACGAATTCGATTTGAGCATTCAAGCTGCGCAAGTCGTCGTCGGCCCAGCGCTGCATGGCCTCGTGGACCTTCGGATCCAACCGCAGCAGGAATGACTTCCGCTCTGACAACCTTCCTCCCTAAGCGAGCCTTCGTATTCACGCGCAGAATCCAGCGCCAGCGCTCCGTCCTACTGATCCTCCACCAAGTAGGCTGGAAGTTTTCGGTAACCCATCAAGAACAGCATTACCGATACGGCGACCATAACGAGCGTCATTATGATCCAGCCATCCACGCCCAGGTCCGCACGCCCTTTCTCAGTGAAGAACACCTGCCGGGTGGCGAGTATCCAAATCGGTACGATGAACAACTGGCTGAACCACGCGACCCATCGCGGAAGGTATACTTTTCGCATTTTGGTCATGGCGATCCCCTCCTTTTGCGCGGCGCCTGTTGCCCCGGAGAACTACTGATAAATCGTCCCCGTATTCACGATAGGCTGGGCGTCGCGGTCGCTGCACAGCACCACCAGCAGATTGCTCACCATGGCCGCCTTGCGCTCCTCATCCAGCGCTACCACTTGTTTGGTGGCGAGCTGATCCAGCGCCATTTCCACCATGCCCACCGCGCCTTCCACGATCTTCTGCCGCGCCGCAATAATCGCGCTGGCTTGCTGGCGCCGCAGCATGGCGTTGGCGATTTCCGGCGCATACGCCAGGTGGCTGATGCGCGCCTCCACCACGCTGACACCGGCCTTCTCCAGGCGCGCTTGAATTTCCTTGCGCATCTGGCCGGCGATTTCGTTGGTATGACCGCGCAATGACATCACGCCCTCGACGTGCGCGTCGTACGGATGCGAGGTGGCCAGGTTGCGGACCGCGGCCTCGCTCTGCACGTGCACGAAATGCTCGTAATCGTCCACGTTAAACATAGCTTCCGCGGTTTCCACCACCTGCCACACGACCACCGCCGCGATTTCGATGGGGTTGCCGTCCTGATCGTTGACCTTCAGTTTTGCCGTTTCGAAGTTACGCACCCGCAGCGAAACATGCTTCTTGGTGGCCAGCGGATTCAGCCACCAAAACCCGGCTTCCTTGATCGAGCCGATATACTTGCCGAAGAGCAGCGCCACCACTGACTCGTTCGGGTTCACTACGGCGAAGCCGCTCAAGCACACCACGTCCACCATGAGCGACAAGGTCCAAAACACCACCTCCCACGGGCTTCGCGCCCGCGCCGCCTGAATCAGGAAGTAGACCAGCGCTGGCAACGCGGCCAAAAAAACAAAGAGCATCAACCAACCGTTTGCGCCCCGTGCTTTCTTCTCATAGAACATTTCATTCCTCCTCGCTCAACCAACTCGCATTCTTCCCTCAAGAGAAAACCGCAAAGCAAGTCCCGAGAAAATCAATTACCGAAGTGGCCACCAGACTCTTAAAATTCACCGCCAATACCTGGCTAGCCAGAAGCAAATAGGCAACGCGCACGGCCAGGCAGGCCGTCAGCAGAAGCGACCATTCGCCATCACAGCAGGGTCCAGTCATAAACCACCCCCAGATGACATCTAAATGATATCATTATGATTTCATGTGTCAAGAAAAATCGATAAACAATGCAAGCTATTCATAAAAAAGATTTTAGATCTAGCCATCCCACGCCCCTTGGTGCCCTGTTGGAATTTCTATTTTGGAAACTGGCAGCTGCGCCGCACAAAAGCATGCTGTTTGCGGATGTTATACTCGCGCTCCATGGAACCTCGTTCTCGCCTTCCCCGCGCTTTGTTTTGGACCCTGCGGCTTTCGCTTGTTCCCCTGGGGGGACTCCTGCTCTTTGTCTTTCGCGAGCAGGCCATTGCCTTCGCCGAGGACGCCCTTGGCTTGCAGTTTCGGTACGTGGACATGGCCGTCCACTTGCTAGGTACATGGCAGAGTCGCGCAATCCTGATTGCGGTTTTTTCGGCGGCAACGGTCCTGATTTTTGCCTGGGCGAATCGGGCCACCTCCGTGACGGCGGGACTGGTTTTGCCATGCGGGCTGCTGTTCGTCTTGGTTACCATGTGCTATCGCGCGGCCGGACGCGGGCGCCCATGGTTCTGGGCGGTACCTCTGGTGTCGCTGGTTGCGGTGAACGCTCTATCGGGCAGGATGCTGGCCCGGTTGTTCTCCAACGAGAAGATCCGCTCGGTGATTCGCGCGATCCTTGTGGCCCTGCCAGGATCCGAAGTTTTTTTCCCTCGCTTATTTGTGGCTTTTTTTGTGGGCGAATGGACGGCCGAAAACTGCCGGATTCGCACGGGCTGGAATCTGGCGAGCCGCGCGCTTGCAGCGCTGTTGCCTGCGGCTCTGTGGTGCTCGTTGTTTTCCTACCGGCTGCTGGTGCCCCTGGAGCGGCGGCTGTTCGCCGATCCCGCGGTCAAGATCTTCACGGTAAACGGCGAAGACTTCCTGGAAGATCTGGATCTGAATGACATCAAGCTGGACAAAGCGGCCAATCAGATCTTGGTGGCCGGAGTGAAGTCGTCGCGCATTCTCGCCATCAACCTGGCAGCTCACGCACAGACTAAAGAA
The DNA here is from genome assembly GCA_964500065.1 of uncultured Acidobacteriaceae bacterium. Classification (GTDB taxonomy): domain Bacteria; phylum Acidobacteriota; class Terriglobia; order Acidiferrales; family UBA7541; genus CAZCNH01. The sequence goes on along the minus strand of CAZCNH010000014.1, from coordinate 8,374 downwards.
TACGCACCCACCGGTTGGACCGAGTTCTTCAATTTTCAAGCGGCGCGGCACGAATTGATTTTGTATGACAAGAAAGAGCTGCAACTGAAGATACTGGACACAGATACACTGCAACTGAAGCGGTCGATTCCGCTCGAGCTGGCCTGGGGCGGATCATGGGTTGTATACGACACCGCCAAGAAACGTGCCGCGGTGGGAACCGAGGCAGCCCTTGCCGGAAGACCTGGCGCGGTGGTGGACATGGAGTCCGGGAAAGAAATCGCCGTATTGCCCTTCGCTCCGGGTTACATGATCAAGCATCCGGAAAAGCCACTGGTCTATGTTTCATTCTTCTGGCGGGAGAATCGAGTCCTCCGTTATGACCTGGATGCATTGCAGATGGACCGCTCGATTATCTCCCCGCCGCGCCTGGATCGGATTGATTTTGACTTGAAACGCGGAGAGATCCTGGTTGCGGCGCCCTTGCGCTCGGCATTGCTCCGCTACGACGCGGAAACTCTGGCCGAGAAGGGCACGATTGGCACGGTCTTCGGAGTGCGCACCCATGCGGTGGACGCCAAGCATGATGTGGTGGTGACCGGAAGCCTGCTGACCAATCAACTGGAAGTGGTGGATCTGGCGACCCACGAGCGACTGGCTCGCTACCGGCTGGGCCCGCACTTGCGGTCGATCGCCCTGGACACCGAGCGCGGCATCGCCTACGTTTCTTCACGATTTGGTTTGTTTGAGGTTTCTTACCTGGACCGTCTGCCCGAGCGGTACCGCGCTGCGGGGGCAACGAAATAATCTGCTGTGGCGCGCCCGCTTATTCCAAGGGACGGTAGCAACCGGCTTGAAACGGGGGCGTGCAAACGCAGTAGAAGATCAGATCCTGCGTGCCGGTGTTGGTGATGCGCTGCCGCACCCCGGCGGGAATAAACACGGTGTCTCCCGGGACCACATCGACGGGCGCAAGGTCTGCCACTTCCATGCGCCCCGTTCCTTCCGTGATGATGTAGCGTTCGGAAACACCTTCGAGCGCATGCCATTCGGTGGTGACCCCCGGCGTGACCCGCGCACGGGCAAACGTCATGGCGTCGGCGTTACCGTGCCAGGTTTCCAGGATGTAGCAGCGCTCGCTGGGCGCGAAGAATTCTTTGCTGGGATCCGCCTTCACGATTTGGGGCTTCATGGCAATTTCCTTTTGCGCGGGAGTGCCATTATCGTTCAGCCTCCCGCGGTAGTAAACGCCAATTGCAACAGAGCCCTCTGCTCCAGCTCGTGGGCCTTGGGCGAGCCGGTGGCCGGGCTGGCGCTGGCCGAGCGTTTTACGCTGCGCACGGGAATCCCGCCACCCGCTCGTTCCAGCAGGGGCAGCATGTAAGAAAGCGCGCCCATGTTTGCCGGCTCTTCCTGAACCCAGACGATTTCGCGCAAATTCGGATGGCGCTGCAATTCCGCCTTCAGCTCCGCTTCCGGAAAGGGATACAACTGCTCAATGGCCACAACGGCTGAAGTTGCGTCCTGGCGCTGCTTCCGCTCGCGCCGCAGTTCGTGGGCAATCTTTCCGGTGCAAGCCAGCAAGCGCGTGGCATTCGACGCCGCGCCATCGGGCAGCACGTTCTGGAAGCGGGGCTGCGCGCACTCGGCCAGCGGCGAGGCGGCATCGGGATGGCGCAGCATGCTCTTGGGAGTGAAGACGATCAGCGGCTTGCGCCACTTGCGCAACGCCTGCCGCCGCAGCAAGTGGAAGTATTGCGTCGCTGTGGACGGCTGGCAAATCACCATGTTGTGTTCCGCGGCCAGTTGCAGGTAACGCTCGATGCGCGCGCTGGAGTGCTCCGGCCCCTGCCCTTCGTAGCCGTGCGGCAACAGCATCACCAGGCCGGAAAGCAGGCCCCACTTGTCTTCGCCCGCCGCCAGAAACTGGTCAATGATGATCTGCGCGCCGTTGGCGAAATCGCCGAACTGGGCTTCCCACAGCACCAGCGCCTCGGGGTAATCGCGACTATAGCCGTATTCGTAGCCGAGCACGGCAGCCTCGCTCAGCACGGAGTTCAGAATCTCGCAGCGCGCCTGCCCGGGATGGAGATGCGAAAGCGGCGCCCATTCCGATTCGTCTTCTGTATCCACCAGAGTCGAGTGGCGCTGGTTGAACGTGCCGCGCTTACAGTCCTGTCCGGAAAGCCGGATGGGTACGCTTTCCACCAGCAGCGTTCCGAAAGCCAGGGCCTCAGCCATGCCGTAGTCGAGCGGTTTTTCGCCAGCGGCCATCTTCTGCCGCTCCTCCAGTAGTTTCTTCACTTTGGGATGAATGTGAAAATCGTCCGGGTACCTGCACAGCCCTTCGCCCACGGCTCGCAATTTTTCCAGGGGCACGCCGGTATCTACATCGTATTCCGGCTGGTAGCGGCCGCCACAAAAGCCGTCCCAATAAGCGGGCAGGGAACGCAGCACCGGTTTCTTCTCGAGAGACTTTGCGGTTTGCTGCGCCGCTTCGAACTCCCGCTTGGCTTGCTCCAGCAGGGCCGCAGGTTCTTCACCGGTGCGCCGGGCGTACACCTGCCAGGTGACGGGATGATCCTTGATCTTTCTATAGAGCAGCGGCTGGGTGATGGTGGGGTCGTCCACTTCGCTGTGGCCGTAGCGGCGGTAGCCCACCAGATCAATCACCACATCGCTGTGGAATTTGTAGCGGTAGTCGAGCGCCATGCGTCCCACGCGCACCACGGCTTCCACGTCGTCGGCATTCACGTGAAAAATCGGAATGGGCAGGCGCTTGGCCAAATCCGAAGCGAAGCGCGACGAATGCGATTCCTCCGGCCGCGTGGTGAATCCGATCAGATTGTTCACGATCACGTGCACGCACCCGGCTACGCTGTAGCCACGCACGCTGGCCATGTTCAGCGTTTCCGCCCAGATGCCTTGCCCGGCAAAGGCCGCATCGCCGTGCAGGATGACGGGGAAGACGCCTTCGTGGCCGTCGCGGCCCAGCCGCTTCTGCTTGGCGCGCACGCGGCCGATGGTAACCGGGTCCACCGCTTCCAGATGGCTGGGATTGGAGACCAGGTGAATGTGAACCTTCTTGCCGCTCGAGGTGATGAATTCGCCCGTCGAGCCCAGGTGATACTTCACGTCTCCGCCGCCCATTACGCTGCGCGGGTCGAGGTCCTCGAACTTTCCGATGACGTCTTTCGGATCGCGTCCCACGACCTGCACAATCACATTCAACCGGCCGCGATGGCTCATGCTGAGCACCGCTTGCAGTGCGCCGTGCGCCGCGCCCGCTTCGAGAATCTCATCCAGCAAGGGAATCAGCGAGCAATTGCCTTCCAGCGAGTAGCGCTTGGTGCCCAGGTAACGCGTTTGCAGGACCTGCTCGAAGAGCTCGGCGCGGATCAGCCGGTCCAGCACGCGGCGGCGCTGCGCTGCAGGCAGCGGCTCCGCGGCGCGTTCCATGCGCTCGGCAATCCAGGCGCGGCGGCCGGGCTCCGCGATGTGGCCGAACTCGACGCCCACGCTGCCGCAGTACCAGGTGCGCAGTTGCGCCGCAGCGTCGCCGTGCTCATCGAGCTCGGGATGCGCCAGCGGCTGGAGAAAGCCGAGCGGATCCAGATTCGCCTGCAAATATCCCCAGCGGCGAAACGCCTCCAGCATCTTTTCGGAAATGGCTGCCTGAGCCTTTTGCGCGGTCATAAACGGGAACCGCCATTATAGCCAATTTCCTCCTGATCACGCCCGGCGCGCCGCGTCATTTGGAACCAATCGGCAGGGGCAAGTTGCGAGTTGCCCGCAATATTTTCTTCCAGGGTGAATCCTAAGCGCGGAAACGCTTCTGTAATTCAGGTGGGAGCATGGGGCAGACTTCCTTGCGCGTGCCGAAAATCCTTTGGCGGACACCGGCGATGGCATCGTAGAAGAAATCGCGGAAACCGGCCGGGAAAATAGCCATTCCCGTCGCCGCAATGCTGTAGATCCCGCCGATGTGCTTCAGCACGTGGAGCACGGCCGCGCTTTTCACCAGCAGCCGGCCATCTTCGGCATGCAAGACCACGCTATCCGGCAGCCCACGGCGCTTGTCTGCAGAAACCCGCGCCGAAAAGTGGTCGCCGGCCAGCGGGGCAAAGTCGAAATGCCCTGCGTGGTCGCGCCGTACCACGAAGCGCACAAAGCCGTGGCATAGCGCGCAGTGCCCGTCGTAGAAAATGGTTTCCACCCAGCCATTCTACCCATGGACGGGAGCAAATCTTCAGCAGGCTGCCGAAAAGCCACTTCGTCATTCGGATACCGCGAAGCGGCCGGAGAATCTCGATCACAAATCCTCGGCGACATTGAACATCGAGATTCTTCGTCCGCCTCCGGCGGACTCAGAATGACGAGGCGAATTTTTCGGCAAGCGCCCCGTCGTTTTGGGGGGTTGCGCCTGCCAGCGGCAATCTGAGATTCGCCCGGTCCGGTGCTCCAAATTGGTTCGCAACCATTTTGGTGCTGGCTGGGCGTGGCGCTCTCCATTCTAATAGTTTGAATCTATGGTGAAGACTGCGGCCGGTGGGGAGAGTGTGCAATGAACGGCCTGATGCAGGATTTGCGGCACGCATTACGGATGCTGCGCAAGAATCCGGTGTTTGCCGCCACGGCGGTGATTACCCTGGCGTTGGGCATCGGCGCGAACACGGCGATCTTCAGCGTGATCAACTCCGTTCTGCTGAGTCCTCTGCCGTATGCCCAGCCCGACCGGCTGATGTACCTCAATACCACCAGCAGTACCTTCGGCCCGGGCTTTTGGCCGATGTCACCGCCCATCTTCGACGATTTCCGCAGCCAAAATCAGGTGCTGGAAGCGATGAGCGCCACGCGCAACGTCACCATGAATCTGACCGATGGCGACCAGACCGAGCGCGTGGAAGCAGCACGCGTCTCCGCCAACATGCTGCGGTTGCTTGGCTTGAAGCCTTACCTGGGACGCGATTTTGCCGATGGCGAAGACTTACCCGGTGCCGCCCCGGTAGCCCTGCTGGGGTACAACTTGTGGCAGAACCGCTTTGGTGGCCGCAGCAATGTGATCGGCGAATCAGTCGGCTTGGATAGCGTCCGCTATACCATCGTGGGCGTACTGCCGCCGGCCACGCGCTTCCCGGATGATTACACCGCTCTGTGGATCCCTTTTGTCCCCACTCCGGTAGAAAACCACCGCGCGAATTTCTTCATCCGGCCCTTTGGGAGACTCAAACCGGGGATCTCCATGCAGGAAGCGCAAGCGCAGATGAAAACTATCGCCGCGCGCCTGGCCCAGCAATATCCCAATGAGTACGGAACGGGAGGCATCGAATTGGTGCCGCTGCGCAACCGCGTGGTGGGCGACGTGGGCGGCGCGCTGTGGATTCTCTTCGGGGCGGTGGGCTGCGTGCTGCTCATTGCTTGCGCCAACATCGCCAATCTGCTGCTGGCCCGCGCCGCGGGACGCAACGCCGAACTGGCGATTCGCTCCGCGCTCGGCGCCGACCGCGGCCGCTTGCTCCGCCAGTTGCTCACCGAAAGCGTCCTTCTGGGCGCACTCGGCGCGGGTTTGGGCTTGCTGCTGGCCACACTGGGGATTCAGGCCCTGGTGAACTTTGCGGGCGAGTCGGTACCCGGAGTCGCCAGCGCGGGGATTCCCCGCGCAGCGGAGATCCATGTCGATGCCCGCGTCTTGCTGTTCACCATGGCCCTGGGTCTGGTCACGGGAGTTCTTTTCGGGTTGTTTCCTGCGCTGCGGCTTTCGCGGGATTCACTTGCCAATTCCATGCGCGAAGGCGGGCGCCGGGGCGGCACGCGCGGGACGGCATATCGCCGCGCACTGGGCGCGCTGGTGGTGGTCGAGGTGGCCGCGTCGCTGGTGCTGCTGGCCGGAGCGGGCTTGATGTTGCGCAGCTTCGCGCGCTTGCAAGAAGTGAACCCAGGCTTCTCACCCGAGAATGTTGTGGTCTTCGAGATGGGCGCCGCCCGCGCCAACTATCCGGATAATGCAAAGCAGGCGGAGTTTTACCGGCGCGTGGTGGAACAAGTGAGAAACCTTCCCGGCGTGGAAAGCGCGTCTGCTGCGCACCGCATTCCGCTGGTGGGCATGGCGACCACCAGCTATCAATCGGAAGGGCGCCCGGTCGCGCCCGGCGCGACGGGTCCGAATGCGGATATCCGCGCGATTATCCCGGGCTATTTTGCCGCCATGAAGATTCCGCTGCAACAAGGACGCGACTTGGACGAGCGAGATATTCCCGGATCGCCCGACGTGGTCGTGGTGAGTGAAACGCTGGCGCGGCGGGAATGGCCCGGCGAAAATCCCATCGGCAAGCGCATTCAGATCGGGGCCCTGCTGAACCGCTGGTGGGAAGTGGTGGGCGTAGTGGGCGACGTGAAGTACCGCGGGCTGGATCGCGAAGCCGCCGCGGCCATCTACTGGACCATGCCGCAGCAAAGCTTTCCCAATTGGCTGCGCGCGGCCTACCTGGTGGTGCGTACCAAGAATGATCCGCTGGCATCGGTCGGAGCGATTCGCGGAGCCGTTCGCGAAGTGGATCGCCAGGAGGGCCTGGCCACGGCGCGAACCATGGAAAACCTGATGCGCGCTTCATTGGGGCGCCAGAAGTTGAACCTCGGCCTGCTGCTGGTTTTTGCCGGCATCGCCGCGATACTGGCCGCCGTAGGCATTTACGGCGTGATGTCCTACACCGTGGCGCAGCGTACACAAGAGATCGGCGTGCGCATCGCATTGGGCGCCACAGCTGGCGACGTAGTCGGGCTGGTGCTGCGCCAGGGGCTGCTGCTGGTTGTGCTCGGGATTGCCGGAGGCATTGCCGGAGCACTGGCGCTGGCGCGTGTGGTGCAAACGCTGCTTTACCGCATGCCCGCAAACGATCCCGCTACGCTCGCTTCTGTTTCCGCGGCGCTGGCCGCCGTCGCGACACTGGCGATTTACCTGCCCGCGCGCCGCGCCACGCGCGTAGACCCGGTCATCGCCCTGCGCAATGATTGATGCCGCCCTTGCGGATTGCAACCGGCGCGCAAATACTACCGGGTGCGAGGGAATGAACATGACAAAACTCGGGGATCGTCTTTTTGCCCTGGACCCCAGTATCCGCTATGTGGCGGTGGTGCAATCCGGTGAGATTGCAGAGATGTCGCAGAACCCCCGGCTGCCTACCAGCAATCCCCACGAAACAGATCGCTTCGAAGAAACGCTGGTGAACCCGGTAATTCTGCAGATGGCGGTTTATCGCGGGAACCTGGATATGGACGGCACGCGCTACGTTGTGATTCGCTACGGAACGATGTTTGAACTTGTTTTTCCCTACCTGCGGGGCCATCTCTCCGTCGGTGTGGAGTTGAGCGCGAACGCAACGCAGGTGGCGGAGAGAATTCAGCGCGATTTGAACTTGAGGATTTGACCCATGAGCAAAGCGATTCGCATTCACAAAACAGGCGGCCCGGAGGTTATGCAGTGGGAAAACGCCGACCCCGGAAAGCCGGGACCGGGACAGGTGTTGGTGCGGCACACGGCTGTGGGGTTGAACTATATTGACGTGTATCACCGTACCGGACTTTACCCGCTCCCCAGCTATCCCGCAGTGTTGGGCAAAGAAGCCGCCGGGGTTGTGGAAGAGACGGGCCCCGGCGTTGCTGCGTTGAAAGCCGGCGACCGCGTGGCGCATGTGGAAATGGGCGCGTATAGCGAGCGGCGCGTCTTTGCCGCTGACCGCATGGTGCGGGTTCCGGACGGCGTCAGCGACCAGCAGGCCGCGGCCATGATGCTGAAAGGTTTGACCGCGCAATACCTGCTGCGCCGCACCTACAAAGTGCAACGCGGCGATACGATCCTGGTACACGCGGCAGCCGGCGGCGTGGGAACCATTCTCACACAATGGGCCGCGCACTTGGGCGCAACGGTGATCGGCACCGTGGGCAGCGAGGAAAAAGCGACGTTGGCCAGGAAGCAGGGCTGCGATTACGCGATTGTGTATTCGCGGGAGAATTTTCTCGACCGCGTGAAGGAAATAACCGGCGGGGCCGGCTGTCACGTGGTGTACGACTCGGTGGGCAAGGACACGTTTGCGCGGTCGCTGGATTGTCTTCGTCCGCTGGGCATGCTGGTGGTGTACGGGCAGGCGTCCGGCCCGGTACCGCCGTTTGACCTGGGCGAACTGATGCGCAAAGGGTCGCTCTTCCTCACGCGTCCGTCCCTGGTGACTTACACAGCCAGAAGCGAAGATTTGCAGGCCAGCGCCGCGGAACTGTTCCAAGTAGTGAAGCAGGGCGTGGTGAAAGTCAGCGCAAACCAAACCTATGCGTTGAAGGACGCGGCGCAAGCCCATCGCGACCTGGAAGCGCGCAAGACCACCGGCTCGACGGTCTTGCTTCC
>CAZCNH010000013.1:0-58078 GCA_964500065.1 uncultured Acidobacteriaceae bacterium | reverse complement strand
CGGCGCTGCAATTCAGCGGAGCCATCGAGATTTCCACTGGACTGGGCGCGGGCGCGCTTTTCGTTTTTCTGCTCGAGCGGTTTGTTCCGCACCTTGAGCCCCATTTCGCTCCGGCGTTTGCCGGTCCAGAGAAGCGGCTGGGCCTTCTTTTGCTTGTGGCGATGACGCTGCACCACCTCCCCGAAGGACTGGCCATTGGGGTAGCTTTCGCCGCAAACAACCACGTTTTCGGGTTCATCGTGGCCAGCGCGATTGCGCTCCAGAATATTCCCGAGGGTCTGGCAGTCGCATTACCCCTTCGTGCTGCGGGCTTCTCACGAACCCGCGCGATTCTGTTGGCGACAGCATCGGCCATGGCGCAACCAGTGGGTGCAATGTTGGGCGTCTGGTTTGTTGGGGTGGCGGGGAAAATGGTTCCGTTTGCTCTGGCTTCCGCCGCCGGAGCAATGATTTTTGTCGCTTCGGATCAACTAATCCCCGAAAGCCGGCAGGACCCGCAAGCCAAGGCGCCCTCCCTTGGTCTGATCTCAGGTTTCATCCTGGTCGCCATCCTCACCAAGCTGTTCGCCTGATTCGTATCGCCCAGTTTTGCGGCAAGTCCTTGCCGCAGATTCATCCCCAACTCCAAAGTCCGCGGGGTGCGCAGCGTAGAGAAAGAACTAGGCTTCGGTTTCGGTTGCGGGTTCTTCTTCGGCGTGCATTAGGCCGAATTTCTTCATTTTGTAGCGCAGGGCATCCCGGCTGATGTCCAGCAGGCGCGCAGCGTGGGTCTGATTGCCGCCAGCCTTCTGCAGAGCCATCTCCACCAGCGCGCGCTCGACTTCCTCCAGCGACGTGCCGCCCTCGGGAATATGCAGCGCGGGCAGGTGGCGGCCATCGGGCAGAGGCTGGCCCGTAGGAGAAGAGGTGTGTTCGAAGGCGGTAACGCCGGCGCGCGGCTGGGTAATCGAAAACGGCAGGTAAACTGAGCGCAGAACGCTTTCTTCTTCCAGGATCATCGCGCGCTCGATGGCGTTTTTCAGCTCGCGTACGTTGCCCGGCCAGTCGTAACTCAACATCAACCGACGTGTATCTTCCGCCAGGCCCTTGATGGACTTGCGGAATTTTCGGTTGTAGTGATCGATAAAAAAATCCACCAGTGGGAAGATGTCTTCCTTGCGGTCGCGCAGCGGGGGGATGAAAATGGAAATAATCGCCAGGCGATAATAAAGATCCTGGCGGAAGTGCGAATCGCGCACAGCCCGCTCGAGGTCGCGGTTGGAGGCCGCGATCACCCGCACGTCCACCTGCAAGTCGCGGACACCGCCCACCCGGCGGATCACCTGGTCCTCCAGCACGCGCAGCAGCTTGGCTTGCAGAAAGGGAGAGAGTTCGCCGATTTCGTCCAGGAAAAGCGTGCCCCCGTTGGCTATTTCAAAAAGACCCTTTTTCTGGGCCTTGGCATCAGTGAAGGCGCCCTTCTCGTGGCCGAACAGTTCGGTTTCCATCAACGTTTCGGGAATCGCCGAACAATTGATGGCCACAAAGGGACGTTCCTGCCGCGAGCTCTGGTAGTGGATGGATTTTGCGATCAGGTCCTTGCCAGTACCGCTTTCCCCTTGGATCAAAATCGTTGTGGCTTCACTGGTCGCAACCTTGCGGACAAACCCCATTAACTCGGTGATCTTGCGCGAAACGCCCACCACGTCGTGGTAGCCGGCGTGCTTGCGCACTTCGCCTCGCAGCGATTCCACTTCGGTGCGCAGCCGGCTGGCTTCCAGGGCGTTCTGGATAGCGACGCCCAGTTCGTCAAAATCCAGCGGCTTGCCAACGTAGTCGAAGGCGCCCAGCTTGATGGCGATCTTGACGTCATCGAGCTTAGGGTCCGCGGTCATCATGATGACCGCGCGTACGGCCGCGCCCTGCTTCAATTTCTCCAGGACTTCCAGGCCATTCATATCAGGCAGGCGGACATCCAGCAGGACCAGATCCGGCAGTTCGTTGTGCGCCAGGCGCAAGCCGGTGGCCGCATCTTCCGCTTCCACGACCAGGTAGCCCCAATCCTCGCAATGCTTGCGCAACGACCAGCGAACCAGTTTCTCGTCGTCCACGATCAGGATTTTTTCTTCCGCCATGTGCGCTTATTGTAGCAAGACTGGCACGGCTCGCGCGCCCCCTGCATTACTGTCCCGCAGTCTGTCCGGCAAAGGCTTCAGGCCGCGGCTCTCTTGATGGGAAGGGTGATGGAAAACTCTGTACCCTGCTTCAAAACGCTTCTCACTTCAATATGGCCGCCGTGCGCCTCCACGATGCGTTTGGCGAGGGAAAGACCCAGCCCGGTGCCCTGGCCCTTAGTGGTAAAGAACGGGCGGAAGATATTCGGCAATTGCTCCGCAGGAATGCCGCGGCCGGTATCCCGCACGCGAACCTGAACCGCATCGCGCACCGCCGACAGTTGAATATCCACGCTGCCCTGTCCTTCCATGGCCTGAATGGCGTTCAACAGGAGGTTCACCAGCACCTGCTCGAGTTGCGTGGCGTCGTGCTCCACGGGGGGCAGGCTGGGCCCGCACTGGAAATCAATGGTGATAGGCTTTGAAACCACGTGCTGGCGCGCCAGGTGCACCGCGTGTTCCACGGTGGAGCACAAATCGGAAGCGGCGAAATGGGGCGGTTTGGGACGCGCGTAGTTCAGCAGTTCGTTCAGGATTTTCTGCACGCGCTGCATTTCGCCTTTCACGTCGCCCCACACGTGGGCTCCAGGGCTGTTGGCAGGCAGGTCGCGCCCTATCACTTCGATCACCCCTGCGATTCCTGCCAACGGGTTGCGGATTTCATGCGCCAGCCCTGCGGCGAGCTCGCCGAGCGTGGCCAGGTGCTCGGCGCGCGACATCTGCGTCTGGTGCAAGCGGCGGATCTCTTCCTGCGTTTCGCGTATCTGTTGCACCATGGCATTGAAGTTGCGGCCCAGGTCGCCGATTTCGTCGTTGCGGGAGGCAAAGGTGGCGGTCACGTTCAAGTCGCCCCCGCGCAGCAGCCGGATCTTTTCCTGAAGTTCTCCCAAAGGGCGGTCCACCAGCAGCGCCAGTCCCACCAGCATCGCCGCGCAGATGGCCACCGCTCCGCCAGCGGCCACCAGCAAAACCACCTGCCGCTCATGCCACTTGTCGAGCGTCAGGCTGACCCAGAAGAACAGGAACATACCGGCCACCAGCACAATCGCCACCGGCAACGCCGCTTTGATTCGCCATTTCATCGGTTGTTCCGCTTATACCGAGCGGCCCATTCGCCCCCATGCTAACATTTTCTCCATTCCAGGAGCGGCGCATGGAGACGTTTGTCGCCGAAATGAAACGGTACCTTGGTTTTTCACCGGAGGATTTGGTCCGCTTGCGCCACCTTGGACCTCGCCTGGAAAAATATTTCCCTGAACTATCCGAGCGTTTCTATTCGCAGATTCCTCACCACCCGAATGCTTTTCGGGTGTTTAGCGGGGGCGGGGCTCAGATCGAAAGGCTCAAGGGAACGTTGCAATGCTGGGCGGCCGGGCTCTTCACCGGCGTGTATGACGACCATTATGCGCAGGACCGCTATCAAATCGGCTACCGGCACGTGCGCGTGGGGCTCGAGCAAAAATACGTGATCAGCGCAATGGGGATTGTCCGCTCGTTTTTTGGCGAATGCCTGCTTCTGGAATTTCCCGCCACCGACGAACGGCTCCATTACGTCCGCGCCCTGAATAAGATACTGGACCTGGATTTGAACCTGATGTGCGAATCTTACATGCATGCCACGGTGGAAAACCTGCGCACGCTCAACGTTCAACTGGAACGGGCCAACCGCGAACTGGTGGAATCCAGCCAGGCAAAAGACGAGTTTCTCGCGCAGACCTCGCACGAATTGCGCACCCCGCTCAATTCCATCCTGGGCTTCACCAAGCTGATCCTCGACGGGTTGACCAGCAGCCGCGAAGAAGAGCACGAGTTGCTGCGCGACGTCTTTGCCAGCGCGCAGCACTTGCTGGGCGTGGTCAACGATATCCTGGACATCGGCCGCATCGAATCAGGGAAAATGGCGCTGCACATCGAAACGGTGGATCCCCGGGCCATTTTCGACTCCACGCTGCCCCTGGTGGCCATGCAAGCTGCCAGCAAAGGGCTCGTCTTGAGCGATGGGACCGCGGGCCTAAGCCTTCCCCCGGTTCAGGCTGATGAGGTTCGCTTTCGCCAAGTGCTGCTCAACCTTCTGCAGAATGCCGTGAAGTTCACGGCCAAGGGATCGGTGGTATTGCAAGCCGGACCTTGCGAAAGCAGCCTGCGTATCGAAGTGCAAGATACCGGCATCGGCGTGCCCGCCGATAAACAGGAGGCCGTCTTTCAGAAATTCGTGCAAGCCGATGCCGTGCAGGCGCGCAAACACGGCGGAACCGGCCTGGGCCTGGCTATCTCCCGCAAGCTGGTGGAATTGATGGGGGGAGCCATTGGCTTGGTCAGCGAGGGTGAAGGCCGGGGAACGCGCGTGTGGTTCACGCTGCCGCTGGCTGAGCGCAATCCGGTGACTCGCCCATGAAGCCGCCCCTGATTCTCATCGTCGAAGACAACGCGCTGGTCGCCAAATTCTACCGAATGGCCCTGGAGCGGGCTGGCGGCTACCGCTGTGAACTCACCGAAAACGTGGGAAAAATCCTTAAGATGGCGCGCGATGGGGAAATTGCCCTGGCCATTGTGGATGTGTCGCTGGGGAATGCTGAATGGGAAGGCCGGGTCCTGAACGGCGTGGAATTGACGCGCATGCTGAAGGCCGCATCCCCGCATCACCTGCCCGTTCTTCTGGCCACCGCGCATGCCATGTCCGGCGAACGCGAGCGCTTGTTGCAAGAATCGGGCGCCGACGACTACTTGCAAAAACCGATATACGAAGCCGACTTGCTGGTTTCCCGGGTTCGCTCACTGCTCGCCAGGAAATAACCCGCCCTACGTTGCGGCCGGGGCGGCCAGTTCCTTTTCCAGCCGCGTGACTTCCCGGCGAAGCCAGGCGAGCAACTCGCGCTGCGCGTCTTCCGCTTTTCCTTCGGCCACCAACGATGCCACCGTGTCGCCGCGCTCGTTCAACTTGATGTAGTGGCACGGTTCCTCTGCCTTCATGTGCTCGGCGGGAATAAACTGCGCCAGCCAGCAATGAGCACACGCTACTACTTTCTGTTCCAGCGCCAGGTTCGGGCAGGAAGCGGAATCGCGAAAGATGCGCAATTGATTCCGCGGCTCGCGCACCGAGGGCGAATAGCCCCCGCGTTCGATGATTTGAATCTCCAGCTTTAGTTGCTGGAGAAGGTCCTGGGGATCGTAGGTCATGGCGGGCCTCCGGTGCCGCTCTGTGGCGGGCAAGCGATTTGCTCCATGCGCCGGAGCAGTTCCGCGTCGCGCTCCGGCGTCAAAAAGCGGGTCACCATGGGGAACAGTATACGGTCTTCTTTGTAGAAATGATCGCGCAATACGGTGATCATGCCCGAGCCGTAGTTTTGCAGCTGGGCCAGGGACTCAGAATCCGCCGCTTCACGCGCGCGCAGCTCTCCCGCGGCCTGCACGCGACGGCAGAGTTCCCTCAAATCTTCGTGCTCGCCCCGCAACACGGCCAGCGGGCCCAGGTCTTTTGCCAGAAACGACTCCAGGGCGGGAAAAAGCACTTCCTCTTCTTTACGCAGGTGCCGGTTCAAATGTCCCTGGAAAATATCCTGTAGCAGCCGGAAATCTTCCCGTTCATTCTGGCCCCAACGCACCAGCCGCGCTTGGTCAGCCAGAAACTGCTCGAACGTGCGTACACCCCCTTCCACCTCGCGGTGTTCCCGAAGGAGATGACGCACGCACAGATCGCTCATGAAGGCTTGGACCGCGCTTTCGCCAGCAACTCTTGCGCTTTCTCCCTTTGCTGCGGGGAAGCATTCAAGGCCAGCACTTTTTCCAGGTACTTTGCCGCCCCTTGCGGATCTTTCAGGCCTTCCAGGCGCACCACGCCCATATTGAAAACCGTATTTACGTGAGTCGGATCCACGGCCAGGGATTTCTCGTACTCCGCCACGGCCTTATCCGGAAAGCCGGAATACCAATATGCCGTGCCCAGATCGGTGCGCACATTCACATTCTTCGGCTCGACCTCCAGCGCGCGGGTGTAGTACTGGATGGACTCGGAATAGAGTTGGTGATCGTAATAAAGATTGCCGAGTTGGACGAGCGTCCCCGCATTTTTCGGATCCACTTTGAGCGCCGCCAGCAAAGGTGCGCTGAGTGGGCCCAGGTCTTGGGCGGTGGGCATGACCGCTCCAGCCGGAGACCCGGAGGGGCCTGTCGAGGAAGCGCTGGTGGGTGGAGGCACCGCTACCGGGGACGACCCGTGGAACAGGTAGCCCATCACCAATCCTGAAAGCAGGCACACCAGCGCAAGAAGGTAGGCCTCCCGCGGGCTCCACATCCCGCGATCGGGATCCGGGGGCGTTACCATAATGGGGTTTGAACGCAGGTCTTTGTGAGGCACGAAACGTTCTCCTTTCCAGCGGATCAAATCTTGGCGATGGCGTGAAATTCTCGCGCGGGTTCGGGACACGCGGGGCCGAGCCGGAACAGCTTGCGCACGGCAGCGGCCAACTGGTCGCGCTCCGGGCTTTTCTCGACTTGCTTCAATTCACGCGCCAGGCGGTTGGCCACGCGCTGGGTAATCCGCGCGGTCATTTCCGAGATGGCCCTTTCCTGCGAATCGCTCAGCGCGCCGAAACCGTCTCGGCAGTTTTCCAGTTCCTCCTGGCGAATTTCTTCCAGCATCGCGCGCAGAGCGATGATCGTGGGCACTACGCGCTCGGCGTCCAGCCGAGAGTGGAAGGCATGAGCCTCGCGCGCGACAATCTGATTCGCTTCCGCCGCGGCGGTCTGGCGCTCAGCCAGATTGCGCGCCACCACGCGCTCCAAGTCGTCAATATCGTACAGGAAGATGCCCGGCAAATCGCGTACCGCTGGATCCATGTCACGGGGCACCGCGATGTCAATCAAGAAAATAGGGCGGCCCTTGCGTTCTTCGCGCACGCGCTCCGCATCTTCCCGGGAAAAAACGAAATGCGGGCAGCCGGTGGAACTGATCACGATATCGTCATGCGCCAGGCATTTCCAGCGATCCTCGTAGGGAACGGCCTGGCCGCCCAGGGAATTAGCCAGAAGTTGCGCGTTGGCGAAGGTGCGGTTGGTCACGTGGAGATCGCGAGCCCCGCTGGCCGCCAGATAACGCGCGGAAAGCTCGCTCATTTTTCCCGCGCCCATCACCAGAACGCTGCGCCCTTCGAGGGAGCCAAAAATCTGCTTGGCCAGTTCCACGGCGGCGTACGGGACTGAAACCGCCAGATTCCCAATCGCCGTCTCCGTTCGCGTCCGCTTACACACGTTCAGGGCTTTCTGGAAGACCGCATCCAGCATTCGCCCACTGGCTCCGCTGCGCTGCGCTCGATTCCACGCGTCCTTTACTTGTCCGGTAATTTCGGGCTCGCCCACCACCATCGAGTCCAGTCCGCTGGTCACCCGGAAAAGGTGCGCGGCTGCGGCTTCACCGACATGCTGGTAGAATTGGGTCCATTCGTCCCGGGAGAGACCGAACTGATCAGACAGGAGCGCTTGCAGTGATTCAGCCGCTTTTGCGGGGTGGCTGGCCCAGAAGGCGAATTCTGTCCGGTTGCAGGTCGAAATCAAAACGACTTCTTCCACGCCGGGAGTTCCCACGAGCGATTCGAGTGCCTTGTAGGCTCGGTCTTCGTTGAACCAGAATCTCTCCCTAACTTCCACCGGCGCCGACCGGTGATTCAGGCCAATGAGTAGTAGAGCAGGTTCCAAAACTTGGCTCCCAATACCTTGATGATTCCTAGGCAACAAAGGGCACCCCAAATGCCATCGGTACGCTTTCCGGATTGCATTGCAATCGCTTTAAAATAAACAAGTTAACCACCGCGCAGGGTCAGAGGCAAAGCCTGACTGTCTACATTCTTGTGGCATATCCCCCTTTGCACGTGGCATTTGCCACCACCACTTACCCCACGTTTTGCATGGCTTTCGGGTGGGTGGTTATGCGCGGAGTCTTCCAGTTTGGGCCAAAAGGCGCAGCCGGGCAGCTTCGGCGGCACTCTTTAGGCCGGATTGTTTCTTTTTAAACTGTTCATAAATAATGACTTGAAGTAATTCACCCAACTCTTGTTGTGCTGGAACCATACGTGCCACTACAACTTGTGCAAATCATAGAGTTTGGGGAGTTGACTCAACTGTGGCTAACGTGGAACGCCAAGCCGGCAGTACTCGGAAAGCAGGACAGAATAAGTCGTCCTGGAGCAATCGGCTGCAAGCCAAGCTTCCGATCACCGGCGCCACCTACCGCCGTGACCAACTCCCCTGTTTTTGGCAGTGGCCGTACGAGGGCAAAAGGACGGACGCCTCCGCTCCCCTCACAGCCGATACCCACGACCGGTGGGATCAGAGCGACGGCCACTGCCTGACTGAACGGGTTTTCGGTCGTATGAATTTTATGAAGTGTGCCGCCGCTCCAGGGCCAGCGAAGGACAGCCTGCCTAAGCCCAAAACCCTGAGCGCGATTACAACCGCTGTACCATCCTCAGACCAGCTCTTGAGCGGCGGCAGCACTACGAGTTTGCATCTCGCAGAGACCATACCCCCCGTATAGCCTTACCGGTCTTGCGAGTTGCGTTTGACATCATCCGGGGCCACTGGCGTGGATACAAAAACGGGCGCGGCGATCCAACGCTAGCAGGCCCCGGATGAGTCAGAACCGTGCTCTCCCTCGGAGAAATCAATCATGGCCATTCGTATGCCCGCCGAACACGGCGCGTGGGGAATCTTGCTTGTGCCTCTGCTTTCCAGCGCAGCCGTCGCCCGCGGAGAGGTGCTGCTGCCGTTTCTGCTGCTCATAGTCTGTTCTCTGGGTATTTTTGTATTACGCGGCTCCTATGATCAATTGGCGCATGCGCGTGAGATGTTCACCGCAGATCACATCCTTCTTGCGCTAGTTACGCTGGCTGCCGGAGCGGCTCTGCTGTTTTCCTACCAGCGTACGCAGCTCTTGCTGGTTGGCGCGCTTGGTTCGGTTCTGTTCGTGATTCATCATTGGCTGCTGAAGCTGCACCAGAAGCAGGGCACGGAAAAACGAAGCTTGCAGGCAGAGCTGGCGGGGGTGGGCCTGCTTACGCTGACGGCGCCGGCTGCCTGGATTTCGCAGCGCGGCGCCCTCAATGCGGAAGGCGCCAAACTGTGGTTGCTGAACGTTCTCTTCTTTGCCGGCGGGGTTTTGTACGTAAAGTACCGGGTGCGCGGGCTGCTGGCGCATCGCCCTTTTCAGACACTTCGCGAGCGCGCCGAATTCGCCTGGCCCGTGCTGGCCTACCACGCGCTGCTGCCGGTCTTCCTTGTGGTCCTGATCGCAGCAAATTCGATTTCCTCCATGGTCCTGGCGGCGTTCGCTCCCGGAATCCTGCGGGCGGCCAGCTTGCTTTTCTACCTGGGGAGACGCTTCCCAATCAAACAACTGGGCTGGATCGAGGTGGGACAAGCGGTGCTGTTCGCGACATTGCTTGCCGTAGCCTTCAGCCTCTAACTTCACACGGAACCTTTCGTCCGGGGCAAAGAAAAGCCCGCCCCTTGCGGAGCGGGCTGCGAGTCTAGGCGATGTGCTCGCGTCTATTTCTTCCAGTCCAGATTCAACCGGGGCACCATTTCGTGCGCTTTCGTGAGGTCCAGAGAAAACTCACCGAGGTTCTTTTCAGGCAGGAAACCGCAGGCATGCGCCAGGCGCAGCATTGGCACATTATCCGGTTCGGTGATTCCCCAGATACGGCGCAAATCCATATCCACCGCTTCAGCGATTAGGGCCAGCAAGAGGCGCTTGCCGATGCCGCGACCGCGAAATTCCTGATCCACAAACACCGCGACCTCGCCCGTGTAGGTTTCCGGGCATAGCAGCGCGTGCCCCACAATGCGTTCTCCCAAGCGCATCACGAACCCGGGATAAGCCTGGATGGAATCGAGCCACTCGCGGACCGCTTCCGGAGCGAGCGGGGGCAAGCCCAGCGCCGACCCCTTGGGCTGGAACGCGTCGTAGAACAATTCCAGTTGGGCGCGCATTTCGCGGGTATAGCGCGCCAACTGCATTGCTTGTTCCGGTCCAGGGGTCATAGGAATCCCTTCAGCTCCTGCTCCTCGATTGCAATGTGGGAGGTCAAGGCCTGGGCGAATTCCCTGCCTTCCTTGCGGACGGCTTCCACCGCCTCTGCGAGGCCGTTCGGATTCCCCATCTGATCAATTGCATGGCAAAACCGTGTCATGCGTTCGCTCAAGTCCGCATGCTGGCGGCGCATCTCCCGCGCGAAGGAGTCCAGTTCCGGGCTAACCTCGGAAACCGTGGAAAGGACCTGTTTTTCTTCCCGCTGGA
Organism: uncultured Acidobacteriaceae bacterium; assembly: GCA_964500065.1. Lineage (GTDB taxonomy): Bacteria > Acidobacteriota > Terriglobia > Acidiferrales > UBA7541 > CAZCNH01. The sequence continues at coordinate 47,635 of CAZCNH010000013.1, read as the reverse complement.
AGTGCGTTGGCAGCTCTTCGGCCATATTCTTGGCCAGTATCTGGATCTCCTTGGCCGTCACCAAGTTCGCAGGGTCGTTGAAATCTTCATGCAGATGGTCCAAGGCAATCCCCAGGGCATGTAACTCCTCGTTCATTTGGTAGTGTTCGTGGTGAACTCTTTCAGATTCCCGGTGAAAGGTTTTGGTCAGGATCGCCATTTTTCCCCCTCGTAAGAAATTAGCCCTGACGTCGGGTGTCCTAGTAAGGAGAAAGCACCAGCCTTGCCAACCTCAGATAGGGAGAGAATGCGCGTTAGTTACTGAAAGAAAGGAACTTACATTACAAATGGGACAACTGCAGTAGTCAGGGAACTTGCCAGATGGGTGTGCTCACTCAGGCACAGGGGCATACTTCGCAAACCGGCGACTCCATGCTGTTGTAATTTCGCACGCAAGCCGTTTTTTTTCTTGTAATTAGTAACATTTGGCGGTGAGGAATGCGGGGTGCAACTGTCACCAACGGATAAGTCTCGTTGTTCCTCAAGGAGGATAGAATTGTCTAATGCCGCCGACGTAAAGCCCGCAACTCAGCCCGGAGGCAGTAACCCTGCGCCGCGGTACCCAGGAATCCGCTCCACCGTGGACGGATCCGGGGCAGTGGTCTGGGTTGAATCCAACATTTCCCAAGCCGCCTGCGCCTACCCGATCACCCCCTCCACCCCTATGGGCGATGGGTTTGCCATGGAGTATGCCAACGGCAAGAAGAACCTGTGGGGAGAGCCGGTCCGATTCCTCGAACCCGAATCTGAACATAGCTCCGCCTCCGCCTGCGAAGGCTTCGCTCTGGCCGGCGGACGCGTCACCAACTTCACCTCCGGCCAGGGCTTGATCCTTATGAAGGAAGTTCTCTACGTCATTTCAGGGAAGCGCCTGCCAATCGTCTTTCACATTGGCGCCCGCGCGTTGACCTCGCATTCTCTCAACGTGCACTGTGGGCACGACGATGTGATGGGCATCGCCGATTGCGGCTGGGGTATTCTCTTCGCGCGCAACGCGCAAGAGTGCGCTGACCTGGCGCTGATCTGCCGCCGCGTTGCGGAAGATTCCGAAACGCCATTCTTCTGCGCTCAGGATGGCTTCCTGACCACGCATACGCTGGAAACGGTGCTCCTGCCCGAGCCGGACTTGATGCGCGAGTTTGTGCGCTCGCCGCAGGAATCCTCCTGGAAGGGCCGCAGTCTATTTGATCCAGCCAACCCTGTGATGAGCGGCGTGGTGCAGAATCAGGATAGCTACATGAAAGGGAAGATCGCGCAGCGCTACTTCTATGACCGCGTGACTCCAGCCTTGATTCGCGCCTTCCAGGAATACCGCGAACTCACGGGGCGACAGTACGGCTTGATCCGCAAATACCGCATGGAAGATGCGGAGTACGCAATCATCGGCATGGGCTCGATGATGGAAACCGCCGAAGCCACCGTGGATGCGCTGCGCAAGCGCGGCGTCGCCGCAGGAGCGGTCAGCCTAACCAGCTTCCGGCCATTTCCTGCGCGCGAACTCGCCGAAACCCTGCGCAATTGCCGGGCCGCAGCCGTCATCGAACGAGCAGATGTTCCCCTGGCCGAATCGAATCCGCTGACCTCGGAAGTGAAGGCGGCGCTGGCCGATGCGCTGATGGGCACTCACGGCGAAGAACTGGAATGCTTTCCCACGATCTACTCCGGCGTCGCCGGGTTGGGCGGGCGAGACGTGCGGCCCGGTCACTTCGTTGCGGCTCTCGAGGAAATGCGGCACGAGAGCTACAAGCGTTTCTTCGTTCTGGGTGTGAAACACAAGGACGCGCTGGAAGTGAGCGAAGACCCCGATGTCCGCCCCGAGGGCGCATTTTCCATGCGCGGCCATTCCATCGGTGGTTATGGTTCGGTGACCACCAACAAAGTAATCGCCTCGGTGGCTTCCGAGTTGTTCGGCCTGTATGCGCAAGCCTTCCCGAAATATGGCTCCGAGAAAAAAGGCCTGCCTACGAACTATTACCTGACACTCGCTCCTGAACAAGTCCGCTTGCACGCCGAACTGAACCTTGTGGACTTCGTCGCCATTCAGGATGGCAATGCGTTCCTTTCCGGCAATCCGCTGGATGGGCTGGTAGATGGCGGCACGGTGTATATGCAATCCGCGCTTTCTCCGCGGCAATTTTGGGGCGAACTGCCTCCGGCTGCCCGCAATCGCATCCGCGAAGGCAAGCTGCGGCTGTTCACTCTGGATGCGGCCGGCATCGCGAAGCAATCCGCGAGCCGCGCCGACTTGCAGGTGCGCATGCAGGGCATCGTTCTGCTGGGAGCCTTCCTACGGCTTACGCCGTTTGCCCAGCGCGCCAATCTCAACGAAGACGCGCTGTTCGCGGCGCTGGAAAAGACGCTCGAGAAATATTTCGGCAAGCGCGGCCAGCAGGTGGTGGCCGATAATCTGGCCGCCGCGCGGCGCGGTTACAACGAAGTAGCGGAAGTGATCCCGCCGGCCACCGAAGCGGTGCTCGATGTTCTTCCGATGGCGCAGCAGCCGGCGGGCGCCTGCCTGGGTGACCGCGGCGTGGTGCCTCGCGACTTCTGCGACCGCGTGGTCCCCACCTACGCGCGCGGCCGCGACGTAGAACTGGAAGCGGACGAGTTCGTGGCGCGCAGCCTGATGCCGCCTTCCAGCGCGGCCCTGCGCAGCTTCCGCAACCTGGCCCCGGAAATTCCCGTGTTTCTGCCCTCGGCCTGCGTAGGCTGCATGGAATGCGTGAACGAGTGCCCGGATACGGCGATTCTCGCCAAAGTAGCCGAACCCGCGGCCCTGGATACGGCGCTCGCCGGCTTGGATGACCCCACGCTGCGCGACGGCTTGCGCGGCACCTTCATCAAGACCAACAAGTATTTCGACCTGTTCGAGAAAAAGGGAAACACCGGGGGGCTCTTCAGCATCTTCATTGATCCCGATAAGTGCAAAGGCTGCGGCGAGTGCATCACGGCTTGCGGTTCGCACAACGCGCTCAAGATGGCGGACAAGCATACGGTCAGAATGAGCGATTACGACACGGGCATGCGCTTCTACAACGACCTACCGGAAACGCCCGCGGCGTTCCTCAACGAAAAAGCTCTGGGCGACATGATGCTGGCCGGCCGCTCGCTGTTGTTTGCCGGCGGCGCGGGTTCCTGCATGGGATGCGGCGAAGCCACCGCCGTGCGTCTGCTGCTTTCCGCGACCGGCTTCGTGTACGGCAAGGAGTCCATGGGCATCGTGGCCGCCACGGGTTGCAACACCGTGTTTGGCTCCACCTATCCGTACAACCCCTACGCGGTTCCCTGGACCAATTCGCTTTTCGAAAACGCTCCAGCAGATGCCATGGGCATCCGTCTGCGCTGGGATCAAATGGGTTTTACCAGCCGGCGCTTGTGGGTGCTGGGCGGTGATGGCGCGATGTACGACATCGGCTTCCAATCGCTCTCGCGCATGCTGATGAGCGGACTCGACATCAAAGTCCTGGTGCTGGATACCCAGGTGTACTCGAACACCGGCGGGCAGACCTCGACGGCCACCTTCACCAGCCAGGACGCCAAGATGGCCAGCTTCGGAAAATCCGAACACGGCAAGCGTGAGCAACGCAAGGAAATTGCGCAAATCGCCATGATGCACCCGGGCGTGTTTGTCGCGCAGACCACGGCCGGGCACTTGAATCACTTTTACAAATCGGTGCTGGCGGCAAACGAATATCCCGGCCCGGCGATCGTGATTTGCTATGCCACCTGCCAGCCCGAACACGGCGTGGGCGACGATCGTTCGGTAGCTCAGGCCAAGCTTGCTGTGGAATCCCGCACCTTCCCGCTGATCACCTACGATCCGCGCAAGGGCGAACGCATCCGTGAGTGCCTCAGCTTGCAAGGCAACCCGGCGCTGAAAGAGGATTGGTTTACCGATCCCAAGACGAAACAGCCGCTCGATTTTGTCACCTTTGCCCGCACCGAAGGTCGCTTCGCGCGCCACTTCGATGCCGCTGGGAATCCGGATGAATACCTGCTCCGCGCCCAGCAAGACCGGCTCGACAACTGGCGACGTTTGCAAGAACTGGCAGGGCTGCGCTGAGGGAGGGGCAATGACCATGACGCTCGTGAACCCGGAAACGCGCGTCTCTCTGCAACGGGTCCTTTTTGCGACGGATTTTTCTTCTTCATCCGAAGCGGCCCTGCCATACGCGCTTTCCGTGGCGCGCGCTTATGATTCACAACTCTACGTAGCGCACGTCATCCGTCCCGATCTGTTCCAACTAGTGCCGCCCGAAGAAGCTGCTGCCTTACAACAAAGCACGCGCAGGCACGCGGAAGAACAAATGGCGGCGCTGCTGGTTTCCGGCCGCCTGCGCGACGTCCCGCATCGGGTGCTGATCGGCGAAGGCCCGCTGTGGCCGGTCACGCTCGGACTGATTCAGGAACATCAAGTGGATCTGGTGGTGGTGGGCACGCACGGGCGAACCGGCGCGCGCAAACTGCTGCTGGGCTCCGCGGCGGAGGAAATTTTCCGGCTATCCCCTTGTCCGGTGCTGACCGTGGGCCCGCACGTGAGCGGCTCGCCGCCACCTAAAGCGCGCATCCGCCGCCTGCTGCTGGCTACGGATTTTTCCATGCAATCGGAACGCGCCACGTCGTATGCCATCTCCCTGGCGCAGGAGCATGAGGCGCATGTCACCCTATTGCACGTGGTGAAAGATGCGCACGAATTGTCGGAGCGCAACCACGCCGTGCTAAAAGAATTTTTTGCCCGGCGGCTGGCCAATATGATCCCGCAAGGAGTGGAGTTGTGGTGCCACCCGGAAATCCGCGTGGAATTCGGCGACCCGTCGGAGGCCATCCTTGCGAGCGCCCTCAAAGAGGAAGCCGACCTGCTGGTGCTGGGCATTCGCCGCTCCGGAAATTTCTCCGGACACCTGCCGCCCGCAACCGCCTACAAAGTGGTTTGCCAGTCGCGCTGTCCCGTGCTTACCGTGCGCGGGTAAGCGAATCTGTCGCAGGCCATCCTCCTACAACTCCAGATTGACTTGGTCGCCGTGGCTGGGGGCTGGCGAGCTTTTGCATCGGATCACTGGAGTCTCCAAGATTTTCCCTCCGCATCCGCAAACACATCCTTCCGCGAGCGAATCCAGGACGAAGAGCCAATCTGGCTGCAAACCAAATTGGCCATTTCCACGTTGTCGCACAGGTGCCATTCTCCGCACGAAAAAACCTGCCGCGCTCGTCGAAGCCAAGTAGCCGTTTGAAGTTGGGAAGAAATTAATTGTAGTGCGCCCAGCGCAATCGCGCTGGATGCGGAGGCGTGAAGCGATGAAAATCATTCTCCAGGATATTCGCTATTCCCTGCGTGCCCTTTTCAAGAAGCCGGGTTTTACTCTGGTAATCGTTCTCACGCTGGCCCTGGGGATAGGCGCAAACACGTCCATCTTCAGCATCGTGAATGGAGTCTTGTTGCGACCACTGCCGTTTCAGTCCCCCGACCGCCTGGTGAGAATCACCTTTAATCTGCCGGGGTTGCGGCTGGCTGATATTCCGTTCTCTGTGCCGGAACTGGAAGACCTGCGCACCCGTGCGGGGATCTTTGAAGAAGTGACCGTGGTCTGGCCGGTGAGCGTCAATCTGACCGGCGGCAAGCAACCCGAGCGTCTGGAGTTGCTGGGCGTAAGCCCCAACTATTTTTCCATGCTGGGAGCAACGCCGCAGATCGGGCGGCTGTTTGGCATGCAGGATGTCGCTCCGGGTTTCGCCGAAGCTGCGGTGATCAGTGATGGCTTGTGGCGGCGCTCGTACGGCGCCGATCCGAACATTCTGGGGAAGCGCCTCAAGTTGGACAATGACCCGTATACCATTGTTGGCGTCCTCCCGCCGGGGTTTCGTCATCCGGGACGCACGGTGGCGCGGGACGTTGAAGTCTGGGCTACGGCCGGCTTTTCTGCGGATCCTTTCCCCAAACCCGTGCGCACCGCGCGCGGTTTGCCCGGGGCCATGGGACGGCTGAAGCCTGGGATTACTCCAGCGCAGGCGCAAGCGCGCCTGGCCGCCATGTCCCAGGAAATCCGCAGCGATTTTCCCGGCGAATATCCGCCAGAGGGCAAATGGTCCATTGAAGCCCAGCCATTGCAGGACTCGCTGGTCGGTTCAGTGCGGCCGCAATTGCTCATCCTGATGGCTGCGGTCATTTTGATCATCCTGATTGCTTCCGTGAATATCGCCAATCTTTTGCTGGCACGCGCATCGGGCCGGCAACAAGAAATGGCTGTTCGCCTGGCATTGGGCGCCAGCCGCGGCCGCATGATAGGCCAAATGCTGACCGAGTCGCTTGTGCTCTCGTTGCTAGGTGGTCTGGCGGGAATCCTCACGGCAGGAGTCGCATTGCGGGCTCTGCTTCCGTTCGTGCCTGCATCCATTCCGCGCCTGTCTGAGGTGCAACTGGATGGGACGGTGCTGGCATTCGCTCTATTCATCTCTCTGCTCACCGGCATTTTGTTTGGGCTTGTTCCCGCGGTTCAGGCCAGCCGGGCGGACATCGTTGGCGCGATGCGGGAAGGGGCGCGCGGATCGGGATCCAGTGCTAAGACCTACCGCGCAAGGAGCCTGCTGATCGTTTCTGAGCTGGCCCTCGCAGTCGTGTTAATGGTTGGCGCGGGCCTGTTGTTGCGTACCTTCTGGGGATTGCTGCAGACCGACCCCGGCTTCCGCGCCTCCGGAGTGGTTACGGCCAGCGTGTGGCTGCCCGTGCCCAACGATCCCAAAACGGATGTCTATGCCAACCTGGCAAACCGCGCCTCGTTTGTCCGCGAAGTCTTGCGACGGGCGGCCGCCGTCCCCGGAGCGCAAATCGCGGCCATGACCTCAGATCTTCCCGGTTCGCGGCCGGCAACCACCGCTCCTCTGGCAATCGAGGATCTGCCCCGGGAAACTTCGCAGGATTTGACCGCCGAAGTCATCCGCGTCAGCCCTGGTTATTTTGAACTTTTGCAAACGTCGCTGGTGCGCGGCCGTTTCTTTGCAGAAAATGATGAGGCAGGCAAACAGGAAGTCGCGCTGATTGACGAAACAACGGCGAGCCGTTACTGGCCGGGTTTGGACCCGCTGGACAGGCGCATTCGCTTGGGACGTAACCCCGCCGCGCCCTGGCTCACCATCGTCGGAATCGTCAAAGACATCAAGCAAGATGGATTGGATTCCGACGGTGTTCCGCATGTCTTCCGGCCGCTTTATCAGCAAGCTGGAAGGTCGTTGAGTGTCGTGGTTCGGATGTCTGCGCTCAGGCAACTGCCTGAAAGGCAGATTCGCGAGGCGATCCAAGCGGTGGACCCGGAGCTGCCGGTATTCAATGTCCGATCGCTCGAAGACATTATGGAGATTTCGCTGGCATCACGGCGCTTCTCCGCCGCGCTGGTGGGAGCCTTCGGAGCCGTGGCTCTGCTGCTCTCTTCTATTGGTGTTTACGGTCTGCTGGCTTATATGGTGGGCCAGCGTTACCGGGAAATTGGAATCCGCATGGCCCTGGGCGCTCACTCGCGCGACATCTTCCGCCTCATGCTGAGCCGCGGATTCTTGCTGGCCAGCACGGGGATTGGAATTGGAATGATTCTCGCCGCGGCCACGGCCCCAATGATTTCCGTGTTGCTGTACGGGGTGCGCCCTCTCGATGGACCGGTATTTGTGGCTGTGCCGCTTTTGTTCCTAGGGGTTGCGTTTCTGGCCATCTACATTCCGGCCCGACGTGCGACGAAAGTGGACCCCATCTCCGCGCTGCGCGAGGGGTGACCTAACCTAACTCGAAACCAAGACCTTGAATCCGCCATAGAGCATGCGCTTCATGTCGAAGGGCATCTCTTTGCCCAGGCTCGCCATGCGCGGATCTTTCATCACCCTGGCATTGATGCGGTCCCGGTCGGCGCGCGACTTGTAAACAATCCAGGAAAAAACCGCCGTTTCGCTCTTCTTCAATTTGAGTGCGCGAGGAAACGTCATACCCCATTTCACGTTCAAATCATCGCCGGTGCATTCGCGGTATTCGAGCGCACCGTGCTCCAGCCAGACTTTGCAGCCCAACTGCGCGAGCCGCTTGTAGGCGGCCAGTTTTTTCTTGGGTACTGCCAGGACGAAACCATCTACATAGTTCATCGAACTTCTCCTTCGCGAGGTTTGATTTGCGATCTACTGGGCCGGACCGTAGGCCGGCGGCAGTTGTTCGGTCGGCCGGATTTCGAAGCATCCTCCGAAGCGGATGCCCGGGTGCTGCGACATTAGTTGGATGGCTTCATTCAAATCCCTTGCTTCGAGGATCATCAGTCCACCCAGTTGTTCCTTGGTTTCCGCGAACGGGCCGTCGGTAACGGCGGCACGGCCATTGCGCCAGCGCACCGTTGTGGCATTGCGGACGCTTTGCAGAGCTTCCCCACCCACCATGTGGCCTTTCCGCTTCAGTATTTCATCGTAGGCAAAGCATGCTTTCATCATGGAATGCCGCTCGTCTTCAGCCATTTTTTCCCAGACATTCTCCTCCATGTATCCCAAGCAAATATACTTCATGGTTTCCTCCCGGAGCCGGCTCCCCGAAAACTTCACCCGGGCGCCCTTGGAACTTGCCTGCAAACCCTCACCGGCCAGCAGAACTCCCGCCCGTGCAAGCTCTTCGTTGAACTTACCCATCTCTTCCAACAGATGCCGGCTCGGCAGAATGCCCGCCTCGGAGTCCTTCGATGCTTTGACTATCACCATGAATCTCATTGTTGGCCTTCGTCTTTGATCTGACCTTCCATCCTTAGTCGTCTTGAACTGCCCAGCTTCGACAACTCGGTGCGAGAATTTCTATGCCAATTCCCTCAGTCGGCGCTCAAGGAATCGCCGTTCGGCCTCCTGACGGGTCAGTTCCAAAGCTCGCTGGTAGGAAGCGCGCGCGTCATCCTTGCGACCAAGGCGCCGGCACAAGTCGGCCCGCGCGGCGTGAGCCAGGTGGTATCCGGTCAGTTCGCCTCGACCCAGTATGCCTTCAATGATTTCCAGTCCCGCTGCGGGTCCATCGCGCATAGCGATAGCCACGGCGCGATTCAGGGCAATCACGGGCGAAGGTTCGATCCGCTCCAGCACCGCGTACAGGGCTGCGACGTGCGCCCAATCCGTTGCGCTGGCCGTGGCCGCTTCGGCGTGGACGGCTGCAATCGCAGCCTGCAGGGCAAACGGGCCAATCCGGCGCGATGCGAATGCCCTTTCGACCAGCGCCAGCCCCTGTGAAATTTGCTCGCGATTCCATTGGGAGCGGTCTTGCTCTTCCAGCAGAATCAGGTCGCCCTGCGGAGTGCTGCGAGCCGTCCGGCGCGATTCCTGCAGGAGCATCAATCCGAGCAAGCCCAAAGCCTCCGGCTCCGGAAGCAGGTCCACAAGGAGCTTGCCCAGGCGGATAGCTTCAGCGGAAAGGTCGGCGCGCGTCATTGACTGACCCGACGATGCCGAATAACCTTCGTTGAAAACCAGGTAGACGACCTGCAAGACCGTGTCCAGCCGTTCCGGTAGTTCTTCCGGCGAAGGTAATTGATAGGGAATGCGCGCGTCGCGAATTTTGGATTTTGCGCGGACGATTCGTTGGGCCAGCGCGGGCGCCGAAGTGAGAAACGCCCGCGCGATCTCTTCCGTAGTCAACCCGCACACCTCGCGCAAGGTGAGCGCCACGCGCGCTTCCGGCGGTAGCGCAGGGTGGCAACAGGTGAAGATCAAACGCAGCCGGTCATCCTCCAAGAAATCATCAGCAGGGCCCGATGTTTGGCTTTCGCGGGTTTCCAATTCGCGCGCCAGCATTTTCGAAGCCGCGTCGAACCGCGCGCGCCGCCGCAACTGGTCAATGGCTTTGAATCGCCCGGTGGAAACCAGCCACGCCCGCGGATTTTCAGGAATGCCTTGCGTTGGCCACTGTTGCAGGGCGTAAGTGAAGGCTTCGTGCAAGGCTTCTTCCGCTAGATCGAAATCGCCCAGCAAGCGCAACAGCGTGGCTAGAATGCGCCGCGACTCGGTGCGGTAGATCTCGTCCAAAACCTCTGGCGTGTCATTGCAAGGCGCCGGGCTGGATGATTCTGGTCCGCTCATTTTGCTACTCGGCCAGAGGAACCAGCTTTTGCAGCCGCTCGTCGCGCAAACAAATGCCGCCCCAGAGAAAGATACCGAAAACGACAGGCAAGAGAATCTCGAACCAGCCATCTCCGGCGCGGACATGGGTGTTTACCGCGCCCCCGAGGTATCCCGTCAAAAGAATCGCTCCCAGAACGCTTGTGCGCGGGATGAGATACGCGATCGTCGACAAGGTCAAGACGATTCCCAGCGGCACGATCACATTTTCCGCATATCCCAGTTTCACGGTTGCCTCGACCACCGGCGCAGGCTTGATGAGTTTGGCTACGCCGTCCGCCAGCAGAAGGATAGCGGGTAATCCACCCATGATTCTTCCACCCCACAGCTTCCTGTTGTTCACAGTCATTCTCCTGTTCCCCGTCCCATTCAGCCTGATGCAGAATCGCCCATCGCTGGTTTTTTATCTCGTAAATTCTTAGCTCCCTGCGGGCAAATCGGGAAGTTCCACCAGTGGGCGGATTTCGACGGTGCCTTTGCGCGCGCCTGGTAGCCGCGCAGCAATCGCTATCGCTTCATCCAGATCTTTTGCATCCACCAGGAAATATCCGCCGAGTTGTTCCCGAGTTTCCGCGAAAGGGCCGTCGGTCACCAACCGTTTTCCATTTCGAATTTGCAGGCTCGTCGCGGTGGACACGGATTGCAGCGGGTTTGCGCCCAGGTACTTGCCCTCGGCGCTAAGTTGTTGCGCCAGGCGGGTGGATTCCCCGTAGCAGGCCTGCATTTCACCTTCGTTCCAGGCTTTCTCGTCCACGTAGATCAACAACATGTATTTCACGGTTTCCCCTTAGCCTGTAGTCGAACACACCGGCGCGAAATCGACGGCCTAAGAACAATCTGCAAATCCTTAGACTCGTTGGATGAGTCGACATTATCGCTTTTTCCTGGCTGACCGGCGAGATATTTCAGGGCTTCTGGGAACAACCTGAGTCCCGTAACCCGTTGAAAATAATCAGAGAAAATGGTGCCGGCGGGGGGAATCGAACCCACGGCCTAGGGATTATGAGACCCTCGCTCTACCACTGAGCTACGCCGGCCCGAAGGAGTAGGCCCCATCATAGAGAGGGGCCCAAGTCCTTGTCAAACGGGCCGACCGTGTGTTCCAAGCCGGAGCGCGACAGTACCAGAGTACCGTTGACGCTATATGGGGTCTGAGTTACCCTCCGTGGTGCAGGCGAGTTCAGGGGTTGCTCCTGAACTTCTTATACATTTGCTTGACCTGCCACCTTTAAAGGGTTCATTATTATGCCCAAGTGGTAACCATGCCACTTGGAGACATGAAAATGAACAACCGTTGGATGGTGGTGGCCGTTGTTGCAGTGCTGGTGCTTTTCAGTGCGCTGGTTCTGAAGAATACGGTCGTTTCGGCGAATGGCCCGGTGACTCTGGTGGCCAGCGCGCCAGCGCCGCAGGATGGTGATTCGGTTCAGCCATCCAAGAACGGACCCCCGGTACCGTGGAAGAATGGACCGCCGGTTCCGTGGAAAAACGGCCCGCCGGTGCCTTGGAAGCAGTAAGAGCCGTCCTTCCATAGCGGTTGAAAATGGCGGGCCGGCTGGGATAGAGTGTTACGCCTATGCCTGATCCGCTACAGTACTTCCTTTGGCTATTGAGCACGGTGCTTCAGGCCGCCGTGGTGGTGTCAAGCATCGTGCGGCGCGACTCGAGGAAGCACTTTGCTCTAGCGGTCTACATGCTGGCGACCGTGGCGCACAGCGTCGGCGCCTATTTCGTTCTTCAGAAGTACGGTTTGAAGTCGGTCGAATACAAATACTTCTATAACCTCACCGACTGCCTTCTCGTGGTGATCCTTTTCATTGCCATTATTTCGCTTTGCGAACAGGTTTTGCAGGAACTGACGGCCAGCCGCTATGTCCGCGGCGGGGCCGTGCTGCTGATCTTGCTCACCTCCCTATTCTCTTTTGTTTCCGTGCAGAGCAAATCCAGCCAGATGGCCGAATTGAAATTGGTCGGCGAAATTGGGCAGAACCTCTATTTTGTCGGTGTGGTGATGACCTACCTTCTGTGGGGTGCGGTGATGCAGTTGCGGGAAACCCGCTTGCGCGTCCTGCAGTTTGTATTTTCCCTGGGAATCTACTTCAGCATGCTGGCGGCAACCTATGCGCTGGGAAATCTGTTTCCCGCTTCCCGGTCTTTTTTGCGGTGGATCCCGCAACTTGCCAGCGTGTTTCTGGCCGGGGCCTGGACGTACACGATCTTGATGGTGCCCGAAGGTGCCCGGCTGGCCACCGCGCGGATTGCCTCGGCGGGGGCAGAAGGTAAGTAGGGTTTGCCATTTGCAGTCCCTGAGTGGGTGCGAGGTTGCAAGATGGCCCAACAGGGTTTTGACGAGGGAATGCAATGCTGATCGCTGCGCTTATTTTCGCTACCTCGGCGGGACTGCTCATCCAGTTCTTCATCGCATATTGCCGTTCTTTGATCACCCAGGCTTACTGCCTCGAGCTTTCCGAGCAGGCCCACCAAGTCACGGGCATTGATGACCACCACATCCACGGTTCTGATTTCCGCCGTATGATGGAGCTGCTCCACCTATGCCCCGGGCCGGGAACCGATCGCCTGCAACTCGGAGCGGTAAGAGCTTATTTTTCGCTTCTGTCGGCTTTCCGAAAGATCCTGGGCACGTCCCATTGGATTGAACGGGATCAGAAGAGTTGCAGCTACTTTGTGGCGGTCGCTCTCGATCGCCGCATCGCCCACAATCGCGCCCTGACTCAGGGCCAGCTCTCCTAGCCCCGCGAGTTGTTTCAACTGCATCCATCTGTCCTCTGGATTGAACCCGTTTCCCGCGCGGTTACGGCTGTGTACCTGACTGGCCCCGCTTGCTAGACTCATGGTTGTTGGAACATGAGAAGCTCGTTACATCGCCGCCTGCTGCAGTTCTTTCGCCACGATGTGGTGATCTGCGCGGGCAGCCGCGTGGGGGTGGCCGTCTCCGGCGGCGCCGACTCAGTAGCCCTGCTTTTTCTCCTGCATGAGATGCAGGAAGAACTTGGGGTCATGCTTCGCATCCTGCACTTCAACCATCAATTGCGCGGCGCTGAGGCAGACGCGGATCAGGCTTTTGTGCAGGAATTAAGCCGGCGTCTCGGGCTGGAGTGCGTCATCGAAAGCGCGAACGTCCGTGACGTTGCCGAGCAACAAGGGTGGAACCTGGAAGACGCTGCCCGCCGCCTGCGGCAACAGTTTTTTCAGGGGTGCATTGATGACAAGCTTGCGGACTGCGTCGTCACCGCTCACACCGCGGACGATCAGGCCGAAACGGTTCTCATGCATTTGCTGCGCGGTACGGGTATCGCGGGCCTTTCCGGGATTTATCCCGCCGTTGGTCCCGTGATCCGTCCGTTGCTTGCTGTGCGCCGCGCCGAACTGCGCCATTATTTGCAAGAGCGCAGCCAATCCTGGCGCGAAGATGCCACCAACCAGGATCCCTCCCGTCTGCGTGCCCGCATCCGAAGCCAGTTGCTTCCCATTCTGATCCGCGATTTTGCCCCTTCCGCTGTGGATCGCCTGAACTCGCTGGCGCGGATTGCGCGGGAAGAAACAGCGCTGTCGAATGAAGTGGTGCTAACAATTCTAAGAAACAAAGTCCAGACCATCCGCGAAGGATGCTGGATTCAAATCTCCGACATTCAATTTCCGTTCCGTACCGAACGCCCAGCGCCCGTCAGGCAAAGCGCTGCTTATGGCGACGAGTCATTGCCTGTCCCGGCCGCTTCGGTTGCCCTGCAGAAGAAGGTGATCCGGTGTTTGATCGAAAAGGCGCGCGGGAGCCTTCAGGGTATCTCCGTGCGCCATGTGGAACAGGTTCTGGCTCTGCTGGAAGCGGAGAAGGGAAGAGCAGAAACACACTTGCCTGGGCTACGCGTCTCACGAGACCTCCGCCACCGCCTGACCTTCCGAGTGGATGGTAGCGAAACCGCAGCGGCTGTGTTTTCGTACTGCTATCAGGTGGAATTGCCGGCTCAGGGGGAGTCGTCGGTCGCCATCCGCGAGACCGGCGGTTCGGTGAAGTTCAAACTATTTGACTGCGCTGGACAGGGGAGAGACACTAAAGATAGAGCGGAAGCGCTGGATCGCGATCTGCTTTCCGGGCCACTGGTTCTGCGGAATTGGAGGCCGGGGGACTTGTATCGGCCGCAGGGGCGCTTGAGGCGGCATAAGCTAAAGCACCTATTCGGGGAAAGCCGCATCCCCCAGGAAGAGCGGATGGGCTGGCCCGTGGTGGTGTGCGGCGACGCGATTGCCTGGGTGCGGCAGTTTGGCGCAGCGGCGGATTTCGCGGCAGGCAGGAAAACGCGTACTGGCGTTTTGATTGTCGAGGAACCAATTTGAGAAAGGCTGTCTCCTCTTTGATTTCGGCGGGACGAATTGCCGGCGCGGCGCAAAAAATGGGACGCGCCATCTCAAAGGATTTTGCCGGCCGCACGGTGCACGTAGTGGCAATTTTGGAAGACGCCATGATCTTTGCTTCCGACCTGATCCGGCATATCCAGCCGCCGGTGGTTTGCCACTTTGTCCGCGCGCAGGCGCACGAAGTGGTGATGGGCGGGCATGCGCGCAAAGAGATCTTTTTCAGCCACCAGCCCAACCTGAAGGGGAAAGACGTGCTGTTGGTAGACGCCATGCTGGATACCGGCATTACCCTCGATTTCCTTTCCCGCCGGCTGCTGGAATCGAAGCCGCGCAGCCTGCGCGTCGCCGTGCTGCTGGATCGCCCGGGCTCGCGCCGCGTGGCGCTGGAGCCGGACTACAAAGGCTTTGAAGTGGCGTCTAACTACGTAGTGGGGTATGGGCTCTCCGGTCCGGATGGACTGTACCGGAACCTGCCCTACTTGGGATCAATGAATGGGCGCCGCGCCACCGGGGCGCGCCGTTCCGCGAAAGGTAAAAGGAAGGCAAAGGGATGAACTCGACCGTAAGAACCGTACTGTTTTGGGTCTTTATGATTGCGATTGCCGGGGTGTTGTGGAGGATGGCGTCGGCCGGAGGCCCCTCTGCGCGCGAACAGGATCTGAACGGCAATTACACGCGCTTCCTGGCTGAAGTCGAGAAAGGCAACGTCAGCGAAGTGACCATCCAGATTTCGCAGAACAGTGCCGAACTCAAAGGACAGTTCCGCGAGCCGGAAGAGAAATTCCGCAATGTGGTGATGGCCAAGGAATCGATCAATGATTTGATCAAGGTCTTGCGTGAAAAAGGCGCGCGCGTCAACATCATCGAAGTGACCCGCGGGGAATGGCTGAATATCGCCCTGACCGTCGGCCCGCTGATTCTGATCGCGTTGCTGTGGGTGTTCATGATCCGGCAGATGCAGGCTGGCGGAAACAAGGCCCTCAGCTTTGGCCGGTCGCGCGCCCGGCTGCTTAGTTCGCAGCAGAAGAAAGTCACCTTCAAAGATGTGGCGGGCGTGGAAGAAGCCAAAGAGGAATTGCAGGAAATCATCGAATTCCTGAAAGATCCGCAAAAATTCCAGAAACTGGGCGGACGCATCCCCAAGGGTGTTTTGCTGGTCGGCCCTCCGGGCACGGGCAAGACCTTGATGGCTCGCGCCATCGCCGGTGAAGCCAACGTGCCCTTCTTCTCGATCTCCGGTTCCGACTTTGTTGAGATGTTTGTCGGTGTGGGCGCCAGCCGCGTCCGCGATCTGTTCGAGCAGGGCAAGAAGAACGCGCCGTGCATCATTTTTATTGACGAAATTGACGCAGTGGGCCGGCATCGCGGCGCCGGCCTCGGCGGCGGCCACGACGAGCGCGAGCAGACCTTGAACGCGCTGCTGGTGGAAATGGATGGTTTCGAGTCCAACGAAGGCGTCATCCTGATTGCCGCCACCAACCGCCCCGACGTGCTCGACCCGGCGCTGCTGCGGCCCGGCCGCTTTGACCGCCGCGTGGTGGTGCCCCGGCCCGACGTCAAGGGCCGCGAAGAAATCCTGCGCGTGCACACCCGCAAAGTGCCCCTGGGTGACGACGTCGAGTTGTCCGTGATTGCACGCGGCACGCCCGGCTTCAGCGGCGCCGATCTTTCCAACCTGGTGAACGAGGCCGCGCTGTGGGCCGCGCGTCAGAGCCGCAAGTTTGTGGTGATGGCCGACTTCGAGACGTCCAAGGACAAAGTGCTGATGGGTGTCGAGCGCCGCTCGATGATTCTCTCCGACGACGAAAAGCGCAACACCGCTTTCCACGAAGCGGGCCACGCGCTGGTCGCAGCGCTCACCCCTGGCGCCGACCCGATTCACAAGGTCACCATTATTCCCCGCGGCATGGCCCTGGGCGTCACCATGCAGCTTCCGATTGACGATAAGCACACCTATACCAAGAGCTTTCTCGAATCGCAACTCGCCGTGCTGATGGGCGGGCGCGCCGCTGAAGAAATTTTCCTCGGCCACATCACCACCGGCGCAGGCAACGATATCGAACGCGCCACCGAGATCGCGCGCCAAATGGTCTGCGATTGGGGCATGAGCGAACTGGGTCCGCTCTCCTTCGGCAAGAAGGACGAAGCGATTTTCCTGGGCCGGGAAATCGCTCAGCACCGCGACTATTCGGAAGACACCGCCATCCGCATTGACCAGGAAGTGAAGAAAATCGTCACTGGCGCGTACGGCAAGGCGCGCAACATCCTGGAAACCAACCGCTCCATCATGGAACGCATCGCGGCAGCGCTACTCGAACGCGAAGCGATTGACGCCGCCGAAATGCAGGCCTTGATCGACGGCCGCCCGCTGCCGGAACGCGTGAAGCCGCAGCCGCCAACGTCCCCCACGCCTACGGCGCCTGCCACCGGCGTTAACCGTCCCGAGCCGCGCCCGGAACTGCGTCCCGCGCCGGGCTTCGGCAAGGGATGACGGCGGATTCTGGAAATCCAGAGAATCAAAGGGCGAGCTTCGGTTCGCCCTTTTACATAAATTGCACCCCTGCCAGAGCCTTTGCCTCTTTGCATGTGCGGCGTAGAATACGAACATGACGAAGAAGGCTCCGCTTGTCGAAGTGAAGTGCCCGTGCTGCCAGGCCGCGCTCAAGATTGATGCCCAGCTGAGCGCGGTGATTTCGCACGAGCCGCCGCCCAAGGCTCCACCAGGTGTGGATTTGGACGATACGGCGCGCATGCTGCGCGAGCAGGAAGCTCTGCGCGAAGACAAATTCCGCAAGTCTGTTGAAGCCGAGAAGAACAAGGAAGATTTGTTCGACCGCCTCTTCGAAGAAAACCTGAAGAAAGCCAAGGAAGCCCCCGCCGGCCAAAAGCCCCTCCGTGATTTCGACCTGGACTGACGCACTTCCCGCTCCCGCCCGCGCGGGATTCTTCCAAATTGGCTGTGGTAAAACGTATGGGCCGCTGCCTAAGCTCAATTTCAGTATCGGGGTGAATTCACCATGAACGAATTGCGGCGTGACATCTTGGAATGCATCGGCAACACTTCACTTGTGGCTTTGCGCAAGATCGTGCCGGCCAATGGCGCCCGCATCCTGCTGAAACTCGAAAGCGAAAACCCCACGGGCAGCATCAAGGACCGTATGGCCCTGGCCATGATCGAAGCTGCCGAAGCCGATGGACGCCTGCCCGCGGGGGGCGCCGTGGTCGAATACACTGGTGGCAGTACCGGGGTATCCCTCGCACTGGTTTGCGCGGTGAAGGGCCACCCCCTGCACATCGTCAGTTCCGATGCCTTCGCCCAGGAAAAACTTGACCACATGAGAATTCTGGGTGCTCAACTCGAAATCGTCCGCAGCGACGGCGGAGGCATGACCGAGAAGCTCACGCGCGATATGGTCGAGGTTGCCCGTGTCCTCCGGGAGAAGACGGGAGGCTTCTGGACCGACCAATTGAACAATGCTGATCAGCTCCGCGCCTATCAAAAACTGGCCGACGAGATCTGGCGCCAGACTTCAGGGAAAGTGGACGGCTTCGTCCAGTCCGTAGGCACGTCCGGATCTTTTCGCGGCACCAGCGAAGCCTTGCGCCGCCGTGACGCGAGAATCAAGACCGTGGCCGTGGAGCCAGCGGAATCGCCGGTGCTTTCGGGCGGCAAGCCGGGCGCGCACAAGATTGATGGTGTAGGCGCAGGTTTTGTTGTGCCGCTCTGGAAGAAGGACCTCGCCGATCACATCGAACGGGTCTCGACCGAAGAATCCTCCGCCATGGCCCTGCGTCTGGCCCGCGAAGAAGGTCTTTTCGCGGGAACCTCCACCGGAGGTAACGTAGTCGCCGCGTTACGCCTGGCCCAGCAATTGCCGCCGGGCTCGACCATCGTCACCATCTTGTGCGACACCGGCATGAAATACCTTAAGAAATTCGGCGCAGAAGCACACTAGCAGCCAGGCCGACCTGGGCATGCTCCTTGCATTGCCGCAGTCTCTTCAACCTTATTTTTCCCCTCGTGCTAGACTCGCTTTTTGACCAGGCGTTGCGTGACGTTCCGTGAAGACTTGTCCCAAATGCAGCGGCACTTTCCCCTCGAATTTCTCAGTGTGCCCGCAGGATGCCACGCCGTTGCGTTTCTCCAGTGAACTAGTGGAAGGCGCTATTCTGCGCGGGAAATATCAGATCCTCAGCCGCATCGGCGAGGGCGGCATGGGCGTGGTGTACAAAGCGCGACACATCCGCTTCGACGAAATCTGCGCGCTAAAGCTGGTCTCCACGCATCTGGCCGCTGACGAGGAATTTCTCCGCCGCTTTCACGCTGAGGCGGTGCTGATGCGCCGGCTCGAACATCCTCACGCGCTCCGCGTTCACGATATTGACGAAACCGAGGACGGCAGGCCCTTTATCGTGATGGAGTATTTTGAGGGGCGCAGCCTGGATAAGCTGGTGCGCGAAGAGGGCCGGCTGCCCGTGGCGCGGGCGTGTCGCATCGTTGCCCAGGCGTGCAGCGCGCTTGACGCCGCGCATCGCCTGGGCATCGTGCACCGCGACATCAAACCCTCGAACATCCTGGTAGCGCATTCACCGGGCGGCGAAATTGCAAAGGTGTTTGATTTTGGCATCGCTAAAGTGAAAGACACCAGCGAGCTTCACCAAGGTGTTTCCTTGACGCGCACCGGCTTTCTGGTGGGCACGCCCGCTTACATGTCGCCGGAGCAGGCGCAGGGGGTGCGCGGCGATAAGCTCGACGGCCGCTCAGATTTGTATTCGCTGGGTATCGTGCTGTTTGAAATTCTCACCGGGCAACTGCCGTTTCAGGAAGAGACACCGGCCAGCCTGCTTGTGGCGCATTTGCAAGCGCAGCCACCGGACCCGCGCGATCTACGCGCCGATATTCCTGCTCCACTCAGTGCCGTAATCCTGCGCGCTCTCGAAAAAGATCCGGTCGGCCGCTTTGCCACAGCCGTGGAAATGCAGGTCGCGCTCGATGCGATTTCCGGAGAGTCCACAGCAGGCATGGCCACGATGGCATCGCCCGGCCTCTCCGTGCCCCGGGTGACGCAGCCGCGCACGCCGATTCCCCATGCAGCAACGCCGCCGCCCGGTGTTTCACCGTCCCGGGCAGACCCCCTCGCCAGCCCGCAACCAGCGGGTTCCAGCGCCGCGCCCTCGAGCCTGCTCCCCGCGCAAGTTTCCGGTGCACAAGATGCGAGGGAGCATTCGAGAACGCGCTCGTTCCTCGCCAAGATTGCGGCCTCGCTGGGCGCAGTCATTCTTATTTCCGCGGTCGCGATCTTTCTTGCCGTGCGTCCGCAAGAAACACAACCGGCGACGCCCGCGCCGTTACCAGCGACTGCGCCGGAGCCCGCCTCACAGTTACCCCCGACAACTGAACGCGTTCCCAACCTGCAGCCGCAGTCCTCGCGAATGACTGCCAGCGCGAGTCCCGGCCAAAGTTCCACTGCGCCCAGCCAGTCTGCCGCGACCGTGTCGCCCCAAGCCGAACCACAGCCATCGGCGACCGCTCCCGCTCCCGTGACCCCTGCGCCTGCCACGAGCGCTCCGGTTCCGCAATCCCCCGCGCCGCCCCGACCCAGTCCGACCGAAGTTCCGGGCACGGTGGATTTGAACGGCTACTTGGATGCGATTGCTGCCAGCGCGGATGGCGCGCGCGAAATCATAGCCCCGCCGCCCGGTTTCGTGGATGGCGAACTTGATCCGGAGGATGCGCCGCCGGGTTTTCAATTGCTGCGCGCGCGGCATCGCATGGTCAACGGCGTGTCCATCGAGCAGATGGTGATTCGCAGCCAGACCGAAGTACTCAGCGTGTTTCTTGCGCCCCCGCAGGTGCCCATGGGTGTGGGGCCGTATCAGATCGTTCCCGTGAATCTGGGCGGGATGTCCGTGCGGCAAATCGCGAACCCGGGCTATACCGCCTATGTTCTTCCCTTCGACGGATTTCGTATTCTGATCGTGGGGAAAGCCGTGCGCCCTGAACGCATGGCTGTTATTCTTCGCGCTTTCATGGCAGGCAACTGAAGAGAACTTGGCATGGTCTCTTGCCGTCAAAGGGTTGTTGGGCCAGCCTGGGCCTGCTAACCAGGCAGGCAACCCGGCGTCCAAATCTACATCAAATGGAAGAAACCCAAGGGGAAGTGCGTCTATAAGGAGATGCCCGTGTCTACGGCAAGCGCGCCTGACCTGGACCGCAACGTGCTCGCCGCATGCCAGCGCGGCGACCGCGAAGCGTTCCATCACCTGTTCGAGAAGTACAAGGACAAGGTGTTTTCCACCGCGCTGTACTTCAGCGGCAACGAAGCGACAGCGCGCGACGTCACACAAGAGGTCTTCTTGAAACTGTTCACGCGCATCGGACAGTTTCGCGGCGACGCGAATTTTTCCACCTGGCTCTATCGCATGGTGGCCAATGCCTGCGTAGACCAGCAGCGCAAGGTGCGCCGGCTGGTGGCGCTTGAACCCGAGTTGGACCTGAGTCGCCATGTGGCGCCCAAGCCGCAGGAAAAAGGCTTCTTCCGCCGCGAGATTACCGATGCGGTGCAGGGCGCGCTGCAAACCTTGAAACCGTCGTTGCGCGTGCCGCTTGTGATGCGCTATGTGGAAGGTTTAAGCTACCAGGAGATTGGCGACGTCCTGGGCTGTTCGGCCGGCACGATTGCCTCGCGGCTGAACCGCGGGCACAAGATGCTGGCCAAGAAGTTGGCGCACATGCGGGGTTTGGTGGACCCCAGCCTGTAGCCGCGCACGAAAGCGAGTTTATGCAAGACCACGTCACAAACTATCTGACGGCCTATTGCCATGGAGAATTGGGGCCGGAAGAATCCTGCAAAGTTGCGCATCACCTGCGCCACTGCTCCCAGTGCTGCGTGGAATACGACGAGATGCGCTTTGCCGTGCACTGCGGTGAGCATCTGGTGAAGGTACAGGCGCCCGAGGGCTTGTGGAAACAGATTGAAGCGGCGCTGGACGATCCCCGGCAACTGGTAAAGGCCAAAACGGAAGGTCGCAACTGGTGGGGCTGGTTGGACCTGGCGCCTTCCTGGGCAACGCTGGCGGCAGCCTGTGCCACCCTCGTGTTCGGCATCTGGCTGGGGGCGCGCGTATTGCGCCCGGCGGTGACGCGGACAGTGGAGAACCGCGCAGCCAGAGTTAATGAAGCCTCCGTGATGCCCGTGATTTTTGATCTGGGCGCATACTTGACGCCCATTCAGGCGGCTCCCCGCACGGAAAGCTACGACGTGGTGACCAGCGCTCCACCGCGGTTCCAGGCTTGCGAAAAGAAAACGCTACTCGCGCTGGGATTGGCGCACGTGCTCGAGCGGGTCTCGCCGCTGGAAGGCTTCGAACTGCACCAGACACGTTTTCAGGATTACCAGGGGCAGCGGGTTGTGCAATTGGTCTATTCCGGCGCGGGCGAGGCGTTCAGTGTATTCGTCGGCCCCAGCGAAGTGGAGTTCCGGTTCGGCCAGGAATATTCTTATGATTCGGTGGTCGGCGGAATTCCCACGCGCAAGGTGGACTGTCCTTATCAGAAGTCCTATGCGTTCGCTGGTGGCCATCGCAAGTTCGTCATTGTCAGCAAGTCGCTCGATGAAAAACGCGCCCTGGGCGTGATGCAGTTCTTCCTCAACGCGGAGCTTCTTTCCGCACAACAATAATCCCGGCCGCCCGAATCTGTCATCGCCAACGAACTACGCCATGCCATTCGTCCTGGTGCTAGAATCAGATTTCTTCTTGGGGAGGTCCACTATGGCCGTCTTCAATCTGAACATCAACGGAAAAACACAAAAAGTGGATGTGGATCCCGCAATGCCGCTGCTGTGGGTGCTGCGCGACGTGCTCGGCATGACCGGCACGAAATACGGTTGCGGTATGGCGCAATGCGGTTCGTGCACGGTGCACCTCGATGGAGATGCGATCCGTTCCTGCATCACCGCTGTTTCCGCTGTGGGCGCGCGCAAGGTGACCACCATTGAAGGGCTCACCGCCGACCGCAGCCATCCCATCCAGCAAGCGTGGATTGCCGAAGAAGTTCCGCAATGTGGCTACTGCCAGGTGGGAATGATCATGACGTCGTCTGCGTTGCTGGCCAAGAAGTCGAATCCCACTGATCAGGAAATTAACATCGCCCTCAGCGGGCACATTTGCCGCTGCGGCACCTATGAGCGCATCCGCAAGGCCATTCACCGCGCCGCGGCTTCTCCCGGGGGCCGCTCCGCGCCTGCGCCGCGCAGCGGGAAGGGAGGTGCGGAATGAGCGCATTGAAACTTCATCTGGCAACGGACCGCGCGGATTTTTCGCGCCGGGCTTTCTTGAAGAGTGTTCCCGCGGCGGGCGCGGGGCTGGTGATTGCTGCGTACTGGCCGGCGCTGGCTGAAGGCGCGCCGTCTGACGCGTTCGAGCCGAACGCGTGGCTGAAGATCGCTCCGGATGGAACGGTCACGATTATTGCGGCGCGTCCGGAAATGGGCCAGGGCGTGCGCACTGCGTTGCCGATGATCGTCGCGGAAGAACTCGACGCGGATTGGTCGCGCGTGCGCATTGAAAGCGGTATCACCGACGGGAAACGATTCGGCGATCAGGCGGTGGGCGGAAGCGAAAGCGTGCAATCGTCCTTTGAGACGCTACGCAAGGCCGGAGCAGTCGCGCGCGAAATGCTGGTGGCTGCGGCCGCGGCGCAGTGGGGCGTTGCCCCGGGGGAATGCCGCACTCGGCAAAGCGTCGTCACGCATCCGCCGAGCACCCGGGCGGCAAGCTACGGAGAACTGGCAACGGCCGCCGGAAAACTTCCCGTGCCGGACAATCCGAAGCTGAAAGATCCGGCCTCGTTTCAATTGCTGGGCACCCGCGTGCCGCGCGTAGATCTCGACGCCAAAGTGGACGGCAGCGCGCAATTTGGGATCGATGTGAAGATACCCGGAATGGTCTATGCGGCGATCGCGCGTCCCCCGGTTTTTGGGAGCAAACTCGACCGCTTTGATGAAAAGAAGGCCAGGGCGATCGCTGGCGTCCGCGACGTGATCAAGCTGGATGAAACCGTTGCGGTGATTGCGGATAACTCCTGGGCCGCTTACAAGGGTCGGGACGCGCTGGGCACCCGCTGGCAGGCGGCGCCCAGCGCGCAGATGGATAGCGCGGCCATCCGCCGTCAGTTCGTGGAAGGGGCGAAAACGGGAGCGAAACCGTTTCGCAACGACGGCAATCTGGATCAGGCGATGGCAGCGGCAGCGAAAAAGCTCACCGCAGAATATGATTTTCCTTTCCTGGCGCACGCCACCATGGAGCCACAGAATTGCACCGTTCACGTAAAGGGCGAGGGCGTGGAAGTTTGGGTGCCGACGCAAATCCCCAACGATATTCAAGCCGCCGTCGCCAAAGCCGCCGGAGTACCGGATGCCGGCGTGCACGTTCACTTTACCTACCTGGGCGGCGGTTTCGGGCGCAGATTATTCGAAGATTACGCGGTGGAAGCCACGCAGATTTCCAAGGCGCTGAAGGTTCCGGTGAAAGTGGTGTGGACGCGCGAAGATGATATGCAGCACGACTACTACCGGCCTGCCAGCTACCACGCCATGAGCGGGGCCGTGGATGCCAGCGGCGCACTGGCCGCATTCGGGCACAAAGTAGTGACGCCTTCCATCCTGAACCAGAACTGGGGTGGCGCGAAAGACGGGCTGGATCCGGTTGTGGTGGCCCAGACGCCGTGCCTGTATGCGAGTCCCAATGTGCGGCTCGAGTACACGATGTCCAACACCGCGATTCCCGTGGGCTGGTGGCGCTCGGTGTACACCTCGCATTGCGGATGCGCGACGGAGTGTTTCATAGACGAACTGGCGCACGCCGCCGGCAAAGATCCATTCGAATTCCGCCGGGCGGCGCTGGCTGGCGACCGCACGGAAAAATCCGGCTCCTCCTCCTTCCGGGTAGCGCGTTTGCGCGGCGTGCTTGAACGCGCCGCCACCGAGGCGAAATGGGGCACGGCGCTGGCCAAGGGCCACGCGCGTGGAATCGCCTGCTATGCGGCCTTCGGAAGTTATGCGGCTCACGTGGCGGAAGTCAGCGTGGAAGACGGGGTGATCAAGGTCCATCGCGTTACCTGCGCGGTGGATTGCGGCATCACTGTGAATCCCGGAATCATCGAGGCGCAAATGCAGGGCAGCGTGGCCTTCGCGCTTTCCACGTTGAAGCACGCCATCACCATCAGCGGCGGACGCGTAGAGCAATCTAATTTTCACAACTTCAGGATGCTGCGCATTCATGAGATGCCGGCGGTGGATGTCCACATCATTCAGAGCACAGAAGTCCCCGGCGGCATTGGCGAACCGGGTATTCCTTCGGTAACGCCCGCGGTGCTCAACGCGGTTTTTGCGGCAACCGGGAAGCGGCTGCGCAGGCTGCCGGTCAATCCGGAAGATCTGGCCTAGACCTGTGGCAGTCGCAAAGGAAAAAGGCGCGCGGAAAAACCTTTCCGCGCGCCTTGATATTTCCGCCGGACCAAGAATCTACTTGGTCTTGACTTGAATGGTGACGGGGTCGCTCAGCGTGAACATGAGGGACGATTCCACTGGCAACTTCACGTCTTGTTTTCCCGTAGCGGCCGCGCCCGCCGTGCCTGCGCCCGCCCCGATGCCCGCGCCAATCGCCGCTCCTTTGCCGCCGCCCGCCAGGCCGCCAATCAAAGCACCCGCGCCTGCGCCGCCGCCGATCATTGCCGTATTGCGCTTGGTGTGCGCCGGACCCTGCCGCGACCAGTTTCCGGTCTTCAAGTCGTAGTTCTTGCCGTCCACCTCCACGCTGTTCAGCGTCAAGCGGAGCAGCGCGCGGCCCTTCAAGCGGCCGGATTCAACGGCCTCGACGATGGTACCCTTGGCCGTGGCGCCCTTGGGAATCGCAGTTTTTCCATTCACCACTACGGCTTCGGCCACCGTGGCATCAAATTCATCGCCGCTCTTGTTGGTATCGCTATTCAGCGCGGTGCCGAGCGTGACCTTGATGGAAGCTCCCGAGGGAACTTCAACCAGTTCCGTTTTCACAGTGAAGGCGCTGAGCAGCCCACCGCCACCTGACGCAGGCTTGGACGCATCTGCCTTGCCTGCATCTGCCGCATTGGGAGCAGGGGTGGACCCCCCACACGCTGCAACCGCAAAAGCCGCCGTCAACGCCAAAGTAAGCAGAGTCTTCGACTGGGATTTGTTCATTTCACTTACCTCCACGCCCGTAAAGAGGGCACGCCGAATTCCATTTTTCCTTCGGTTCAAAACTTGTGTTTTAAATGACTTAGCCTGCCGCATCCATCGACAACACCCTGTAAAACTTACCCACGGCTTGCATCAAGGGGTCACCCCGGCTCAATCCACAGGGCTGCTGATTCTCCGCCAGTGTAACAGAGGTTCCCGCCGGGCATTCAAGCTATTTGGTCTCATTTGCTTCTAGGTTTAAAGATCGCCCCCGGAGTTCTCAACGTGTTCAACCGTGCAAACTGTTCCCCGGGAGGCAACCGCAAGATCGAAATTTTGTTTTCATCCTTCCTGCGGCTCTAGAATAGAAAGCTGGCGATGCGAAGGATATTTTTCATTTGGTTCTTGGCGGGCACGCTGGCGAGTGTTGCGCAAGCGCAGACGTGGCGCAGCCTGGGCCCGCGCGGCGGCGACGTGCGCGCGCTGGCTGCGGATCCGCGTGACCCGGCGAAGATATACCTGGGCACCACCGATGGGCACATCTTCGGATCGCGCAACGGCGGCGAGAGTTGGGAACTCCTGGGCCGCGCCGGCCCGCGCCTGGATGGCGTCATCACCGGCATTCTGGTGGACCCGCGTTCCTCTCGCCGGCTCTATGCCAGCTTGTGGACCCTGGACCCGCAGGCCGGGGGCGGCATTTACCGCAGCGAAGACGGCGGCAAGACGTGGGACGTGCTGGGTTTGGAAGGCGAAGCAGTGCGTGCCATCGCTCAGGCTGATTCCGATTCCAACGTCATCACTGCGGGAACTCTGACCGGCGTGTTCCGCACGCGCAACGGCGGGAAATCCTGGGAGCGTATTTCACCCGAAGGCCACGAGGAAATTCGCAATCTTGATTCCATCGCCATTGACCCGCTCGACCCGGACGTGATTTACGCCGGCACGTTTCACTTGCCCTGGAAAACGACCAACGGCGGCCGCACTTGGAATCCCATCGCGCAGGGCATGATTGACGATTCCGACGTGATGAGCATCGTGGTGGACCGCATGGATGCCAGCCGCCTCTACGCCAGCGCTTGCTCCGGCATCTACCGCAGCGAAAATGGCGGCAAGCTGTGGGCCAAGGTGCAGGGCATACCGTACTCTGCCCGGCGCACGCATGTGATCGTGCAGCACCCGCTCGAACCAGCGGTTGTGTACGCGGGCACCACCGAAGGCCTCTGGAAAACCAAAGATGCCGGCTCCACCTGGGAGCGCGCCACGCCCAAAGATTGGGTGATTAATGCCCTGGTGATTCCCGCGAACGAGCCCGGCCGTTTGGTGATCGGCACCGAGCGCATGGGCGTGATGGTGAGCGAAGACTCCGGGAAAACCTTCCGCGCGGCCAATGATGGCTTCAGCCACCGGCAAGTCCTGGCGCTCGCGCTGGATCGCGACCGACCCGGTCGTGTATTGGCCGTGCTGGCCAACGCTCCGGATGCGGCGCTGGCCACCGACGACGGCGGAATCGTGTGGTCGCCGCTGGGGCCGGGGCTCGACACGGAAAAGCTGCTGCGCGTGTATGCCGCGCCCGATGCGTGGATCGCGTCGCTCGAACGCGGCGGCTTGATGCGCTACGTCGAAAAAACGGGCGAATGGAAGCGCGTGGGAATTGCCGTGGATGCGGAGAAGAAAAACACACGCGCGTTTCAGTCCATGGTCACCGATCTGGCTTTTGGCGAAGGGGCCTGGTATGCCGCCTCGCCTGACGGACTGTTTGTTTCGCGCGACGATGGCGCCACCTGGAAAACTCTCGCGCTCGGGCCGGTATCCCTCCCGGTCAGCTCGGTGCGCGTGTCCCGCGACGGCAAGCAATTGTGGATTGTTTCCCTGCGCGGCATGGTCTTTTCCCAGGACTCCGGAACGACATGGAAGTGGCACGATTTGCCCTTCGCAGCGGGCGGTGCGATGCGCCTGGACCTGGCCGATCCCGAGGGAAGAACCCTGCTGGCCATCGCGCGCAAAGGCCTTTACATCTCACGCGACGCGGGGAATACGTGGCAGCTTGTGGCTGCAGGCTTGCCTGATGCTCCACTGCGCGACTTGGCCATCTCCGGCGAAGTGGTGCTCGCGGCGATGGAGACGGGCGGCCTGTTCATCTCGCACGATGGCGCGCGAAGCTGGTCGCGCATTGAGGGCACTCTTGCCGAAGGTCAATTCCCCGTGGTTACCACGCCCACCGGCGACCGCGTGATCTTCGCCGCCTCGGCCAGCGAAGGCGTCTTCGCCATCGAATTGCCGCCGGCGCCCAAAGCCGCTCGCGCAGCTGGCTCCCACGATTGAGTGTGCAAATTCTTGCAGGATTGGCTCGTTCGCTATTCTTCGATACGCAGCAAAGGTCCCGGTAAGCGGTTGAAAAAGATGGTGCTTCGGCCATAATCGAGATGGCCGCAAGAATGCCGGGCTTGTCCCACGACTGATGCCAATGGTCTCAACGCAAAATGCCCGACCCGCGCCGTATCTGAGCGTGATCGTTCCGGTACACAACGGGCGGTTGCAGTTGCCGCGGTGCCTGGATGCCTTGCGCGAATCCCGGTTCGAAGATTTCGAAGTGATTTGCGTGGACGACTGTTCGACCGACAACACCCGCGAGATTATCGAGCGATCCGGCGCGCGCTACCTGCGCACTTCGCGCAACATGGGGCCCGGGGGCGGGCGCAACCTGGGCGTGCAACACGCGCGGGGCGAGATCATCGTGTTTGTGGATGCCGACGTCGTGGTGAAGCCGGAAACGCTGGGGCTGATTGCCGAAGATTTTCGTGCCATGCCCGATGTGGTCTGTTTGTTCGGGTCGTACGACGATACGCCCGCCTGGCCCGATTTTCTTTCGCAATACAAGAACTTGATGCACCACTACGTCCACCAGATTTCCAGCGAGAACGCGGTAACGTTCTGGGCCGGTTGTGGCGCCATCCGCAAATCGGTGTTCAACGAATTTGGCGGATTCGATACCGACAAGTATCCGAACCCGTCCATTGAAGACATCGAACTCGGCTACCGCCTTTCGATGGCTGGCCGCCGTATTTTTCTGGACAAGCGCATTCAGGTGAAGCACTTGAAGAAGTGGACCGTGCGCGGCCTCTGGAAAGCGGACATCCATTACCGTGCCATTCCGTGGACGCGCCTGATCTTGGAAACGAAGAACCTGCCGAAAGACTTGAACCTGACGTACGCCTCGCAAGCAAGCGCGGGCCTGGTGGGATTGCTGCTGGCCGGACTGCTGTACCTGCCATTGGGCGCGCTGCTCGAGCTGGGCCGCGTTTCCCCCTGGCTGGGGACGTCGCGCGTGGCTATGGGGCTGGGCGCAATCGCGGCGATGTTGCTGGCGCTGAATTGGCATGTCTATGAATGGTTTGCCAAAAAGCGCGGCTGGACCTTCACGGCCGGAGCGGTTTTGGCTCACTGGTCGTACTATTTCTATTCCGGATGCGTGTTTGTATTCTGCTGGCTGGAATTTCGCTTGCAGGGCGGCGCGCGCAAACCGGCGCCGGCGCGGAGCTGACGAGTGCGGATTGGCGTGGATGCAACTTGCTGGTCGAACCGGCGCGGCTACGGGCGCTTCACGCGCGCGTTACTGAATACCGCGGCGCCACTGGACAAGAACAATCAGTACATCTTCTTCACCGACCTGGCCGAAGACGAATTTCCCATGCCGGCGGGCGTGGAAGTCGTGCGCGTCACTGGCGGCGTGCCCACGATTCGGGCCGCGGGCGCGCAGGGCAGCCGCTCGTTGCGCGACATGTGGGCGTTGAGCCGGGCCATCAGCGCGCGGCCGCTCGACGTGTTTTTCTTTCCTTCGGTCTATAGCTATGTGCCCCTCATCAGTTCGGTGCCGCAACTGGTCACCATTCACGACGTGATCCCGGAGCGCTTTCCCGAGCTGGTTTTTCCCAATTTGCGCTCGAAACTCTTCTGGAAAGCCAAGGTCACGCTGGCGGTAACACAGGCGAAATTCGTGGTCACCATTTCCGAATATTCGCGGCAGTGCCTGCAGGAAACCTTGCGCATCCCGGCAGCGCGCCTGCGCGTGGTGAATGAAGCCAGCGACCCGGCGTTCAAGAGACTGGAAGGCAGCAGCCCGCGCGCGCTGTGGCAGAAATGGAATGTGCCGGAAGGCTCCCGCTTTGCCGTGTACGTCGGCGGTTTCAGCCCGCACAAGAACCTGCCCCTTTTGGTGGATATCTTCCGCGAGATTCACCAGGAGTTTCCAGATTTGTATCTGGTGTTTGCTGGCGATTATCAAAGCGACGTGTTTTTTTCCTGTTACAAAGACCTGATGGCGCAAGTCAAGGCCGCCGGTCTGGAAAGTCGGGTCATCTTCACCGGCTACATCCAGGATGCGGATTTGCTGCTGCTGTTCAATCACGCGTCCGCAGTGCTGCTACCTTCCTTCTGCGAAGGCTTCGGCCTGCCCGCAGTAGAAGCAGCGGCGTGTGGGGCGCCGGTGCTGGCCACTAAGCAAAGCCCGCTCGAAGGCCTGCTGGGGGAAGGGGTGATTTCGCTTGATCCGGCGGATCGGTCCGGATGGCGGGAAGCACTGCGTGCGGTATTGCGCGATGCGCAGCGCAGCCAGGGCATGAGCCGCGCCGCGCTTGCCGCCACTGCCAAGCTTTCCTGGGATAATTCCGCGCAGCAACTGCTGCAAATTTTCGACGAGGTGGCCAACAACCGTGCCGCGGCCGCTTAGGTTCTGCCATCTTTCGATTTTCTATCCGCCATATAGTTTCGGCGGCGACGCCATGTATCTGTACCGCCTGGTGAACGCATTGGCGCGGCGCGGTCACGAAGTAGATGTGATTCATTGCGCGGATTCCTACCACGTCCTGGAGCCGCGCACGCCGGCGCAAAACTTCCCGAATCATCCGAATGTTTCAGTGCACACGCTGCGCAGCCGCTGGGGCGCGCTTTCCCCGTTCCTCGCGCAACAAACCGGGCAGACGTGGCTAAAAACCAAACGCATCCGCGAAGTTTTCCTCGGGAAACACTTCGACGTGATTCATTACCACAACATCTCCCTGTTCGGCCCGGCGGTTCTCGAGCTCGCGCCGGATTATTGTAATTTCATCAAGCTGATGACCACGCACGAGCACTGGCTGGTGTGCCCGATGCATGTGCTGTGGAAGAACAACGCGCAGCTTTGCGACAAGCCCGATTGCCTGCCCTGCACGCTGAAGTTCCGCCGGCCGCCGCAATGGTGGCGGCGTACGAACCTGATCGAACGCTGCGCAAAGTCAGTGGACGAGTTTATTTCGCCCAGCCGCTTTACCCGCGACATGCTGCACACCCGCGGGTTTGTCCCGCATATTGAGCACGTGCCGTACTTCGTCCCGCAGACCGAAGCGGCGCACGCGGCCACCGACGCAACACCGCACCCGCGCCCTTTTTTCCTGTTCGTGGGCCGGCTGGAAAATATTAAAGGCGTGCAGAACCTGTTCCCCGTGTTTCGCCACTATCCCCATGCGGATTTGTTGATCGCAGGCACAGGAAACTATGAGGCGGAGCTGAAAGCGCAAGCGGCGGGAATGAAAAACATCTATTTCCTGGGGTCGCTGCAACAAGCGCAACTACGAGCGCTCTACCGGCACGCCGTTGCCCTGCTGGTGCCATCCATCTGCTACGAAGTGTTCGGCATCATTATCCTGGAAGCGTATATGCAGCGCACGCCGGTGATTGTCCATGACCTGGGCGGGTTGAAAGAAGTGGTGGAAGAAAGCCAGGGCGGCTTTGCCTACAAGAATCCCGCAGAATTGGTGGCGGCAATGGAGCGTATTCGCACCGACGGCAAGCTCCGCAGCGAAATGGGCGAGCGCGGCTACCAGGCCTACCTGCGGCGGTGGAACGAGGACGCGCATCTGGAGATGTACCTGAAACTGGTGGACGATACGGCGCGGAAGAAATTCGGGCAGGTGCCCTGGCAGCAGCAAGGCCGGGGCAGTCTGCGGTTCACTGGTTGAAACAAAGGACGCAAGCCAAGCCGTGGCAATGGAACTGGAAGCGTAAACAAGGTTAGAATTACTTCTTCACCGCGTCATTGTCGGCGCAGTGCGTGAAATGTCCATGGCGGAAGAAACTAAGCAAGAATTGCCGGAACCGGTTGCGATAGCCTTTGCGCGGCTGCACAAGCGCGGCTTGGGCGCCGGGGTGGGCGCTGCCGTTGGCTTGGGCGTTTGGCTGGTCACCATGGCGCTGGTCCTGAAGGGCGGCTATCCGGTAGGACCGAACTTGAGTTTGTTGAGCCAATATTTCCCCGGCTATACCGTGACCTTCGCCGGCGCGTTTGTGGGGTTTTTCTGGGGGTTCCTGACCGGTCTGGTTCTGGGCGGTGCCTTCGCCTTTCTGCACAATTTTCTGATTTGGATCTGGCTGCTCGTGGTTCGTTCCAAAGCCGAAATGGAAACGTACGGCGATTTTCTGGATCACATGTGAACGGGTGACAATGATGCAACGAGAAGAAGAACTGATCCAACGGGCAGTCATCCGGCTCAATGCCAAATTCCTTGGTCTTGTGCTGGGATTGCTCATGGGGTTTGGCTTGTTTGCCGCCACGATCATTCTGGTGATCAAGGGCGGGCCGAACCCCGGTGAGCACCTGGGATTGCTGTCGCAGTTCTTCCCGGGATACGCCATCACGTTTCCCGGCAGCCTCATCGGATTCGCGTACGCCTTCGCGGTCGGATTTCTGATGGGCGCGGTGATTGGCGTGGTCTACAACAAAGTAGCTAAAGTCTGACCGGTTCCCTTGAAAAAGATCCTCGTTACTGGCGGAGCAGGCTACATCGGCAGCGTCATCACCGAAACGCTGCACGCGCGCGGCTTCTACCCTATCGTCCTGGATAATCTTTCGCAGGGACATCTGGAAGCACTGATGCCGGGCACGGATATAGTGGTCGCGGATTTGCAGGACCGCCACGCTGTCGAGGAAGTTTTTGCCAAACACCAGATCGAAGCGGTAATCCACATGGCCGCCGTTTCCGTGGTGAGCGATTCAGTACGCCAGCCGCTAAAATACTATCTGCAAAACGTTGGGGGGCTGATCAATCTGCTGCTGGCCATGCGCGGGGCGAGCGTGAATACGATTGTTTTCTCTTCGACGGCGGCGGTCTATGGCATCCCCGACGCTGTGCCCATCACGGAAAAAGCGCCGATGCGCCCCATCAACCCGTATGGCTGGAGCAAACTGATGTGCGAGCAGGTGCTGGCCGATGCCAGTGCCGCGCACGGCGTCAAATGGGTCTCACTGCGTTATTTCAACGTGGCCGGCGCCACCGAGCGCTGCGGCGAATGGCACACTCCAGAAACGCACCTGATCCCGCGCGTTTTTGAAGTGGCCGAAGGCAAACGCTCGCACGTAGAAGTGTACGGCACCGACTACGACACTCCCGACGGCACCTGCATCCGCGACTACATCCACGTGGTGGACTTGGCTGACGCCCACATTTTGGCACTGGACGCGGCCGCCAAGAATGGCGGCATCTACAACCTGGGCACCAGCAACGGCCATTCCGTGCGCGAAGTTCTGCAAAGCGCGGAAAAAATTGTGGGAAAGAAAATTGCAGCAAAGGAACAGCCGCCGCGGCTGGGCGACCCGGCGCGCCTGGTGGCCAGCTTTGACCGGATGCATGCCGAAGTTGGATGGAAGCCGAAGCGCACGCTGGAGGATGTGCTGGGGAGCGCCTGGCAGTGGCGCTTGAAGAATCCCGACGGGTATCCGCCGTCCGGCAAGCTGGAATCATGAATCCCGCTTTAAGACCTGCGATTCTTACTTATCACTCGATTCATGACGCCGACTCGCCCCTGTGCATTCCTCCTCGCGTATTCGCCGAACAGATGCAGTGGCTCAAAGGCCACGCGCAGATTCTGCCTCTGGCGACGCTGGTGGAATTGCTCGCTACGCGAAAATCGTTCCCTGAGCGCGTCGTTGCGCTTACTTTCGATGATGGCTTTCAGGACTTTTACACCGACGCTGCCCCTGTGCTGCTGAAGCTCGGATTGCCCGCCACGGTTTTTCTGCCGACTGCCTGGTGCGGGAAGAATAATGCGTGGCCCGGCCAGCCCGCGTGGGTGAAACCTGAACCGTTGATGGATTGGCCCGCCATTGCCGAACTCAGCCGGCAAGGGGTTGAATTCGGCGGGCATAGCGCCACGCATCCCTCGCTCACTGATATTCCAACCGAGCAAGCGGATCGGGAAATTGCCCAGTGCAAGACAGAGATTGAATCGCGTACCGGCAAACCGGCGCGCCTGTTCTGCTACCCCTACGGCAAATGGAATGATTCGGTGCGCCGGGTGGTGAAACAACATTACGCGGGTGCCTGCTCGACCGCGGCCGGAATGCTGGAGTTCAACTCCGACGCCTATTCCATGCCCCGAGTGGACGCCCACTACGTGCGCAACCCTTCGTGGTTCCGCAGCCTGTTTACCCGCCGCTTTCTGACGTACATCGCGGCCCGGCGGGTGGTGCGTCGCATCCGACGCCAGCCCGAAGGGTACATCTCGCGGGGTTGACGCGCAGCTTCGGTGCGGGCTTTCCCTCCTTCTCGGCTGGGAAATCCTTTGCACACTTTGGCTTAGAAAAAGGTACTGGTACTGCCAGAGTTTCCATCTAAGTACTACCTTCCCATAGACTTAGGGGAGGGAAGGGTGGAAAATGATTTGCACAACGGTTATGGGGTAGTGTTCCCTTGCAGTAGCCGTTGACTGAGGAGATTCTTGGTCCCTTCAAAGTCCAGTCTCAAGGTTGTCATCATCGGTGGGGGGCCCGCCGGGCTTACTGCCGCCTATGAACTGGCCCGCCACAACGTGCCCGCCGTGGTTCTGGAAGGCGACAACGTGGTCGGGGGTATTTCCCGCACGGTCAAGTACAAGGGCTACATGTTTGATATCGGGGGCCACCGCTTCTTCACCAAGTGGGACGAGGTGCAGAAGGTTTGGGATGAAGTTCTGGGCGGGCAATTCCTGGAACGCCCGCGCCTTTCCCGGATTTACTACCAGAAGAAATTTTTTTATTACCCGTTGAAGCCGGCCAACGCGCTGTTCGGCCTCGGCATTTTCGAAGCCATCCGCATCCTGTTGAGCTATATCAAGTCGCGCGTGGCGCCGTACCCGGTGGAAGAAAATCTCGAGCAGTGGGTGAGCAACCGCTTCGGCAAGCGGCTTTACGAAATCTTCTTCAAGACCTATACGGAAAAAGTGTGGGGAGTACCCTGCACGGAAATTCAGGCGGAATGGGCGGCGCAACGCATCAAAGGCCTTTCCCTCACCACTGCGGTGAGAAACGCGCTCTTCGGCCAGAAGCGGCCGAAAGTAAAAACGCTGATTGACAAGTTTCATTATCCCGAACGCGGCCCCGGCCAGATGTGGGAAACCATGACCGACATGCTGCGTGACAAGGGCTACCCGGTGCTGATGGAGCGCCCGGTCACCAAGATATGCCACAACGGTAGTCGCGTGACCCACCTGGTCACCCAGGGCACGCACGGCGAAGAAAAGCACGAAGGCACCGACTTCATCAGCTCGATGCCCATTCGCGAACTGATCTGGGCGCTCGATCCGCCCCCGCCGCCGGAAATCGTCAAGGCTGCGAATAACCTGCGCTACCGCGATTTCCTGATTGTCAGCGTGGTGGTGAACCGCAAAGACCTCGCGCCCGACAACTGGATTTACATCCATGAACCGGGTGTGAAAGTGGGGCGCATCCAGAACTTCAAGAACTGGTCGCCGAAGATGGTGCCCGACCCCAATAAGACTTGCCTGGGGATGGAGTATTTCGTCTTTGAAGGCGACGAGCTGTGGGTGAGCGAGGATTCGAAACTGATCGAAATGGGCAAGCGCGAACTCGCGCATCTCGGCCTCGCCAAGCCCGAAGAGATTGAAGATGGCACCGTGGTGCGCATGCCCAAGGCCTATCCGATGTACGACTCAGGGTGGTTCGACCAGGTGGATTCAATCCGCCGCTGGTTGCAGACCCACCTGCCCAATCTACAACTGGTGGGCCGCAACGGCATGCACAAGTACAACAACCAGGACCACTCGATGATGACCGCCATGTGCGCCGCGCGGAATATCGCACTCGGGGAAGCAAACGACCTGTGGGCCATCAACACCGAAGCCGATTACCACGAGGAAAAGAAAGAAGAATCCACGCCGCTGGAACAAGCCAAGGAGCCGCCGCGCCCGGCCTACGCCGAACCCAAGCGCGTCGAGAAGCCCGCATCCAGTGACGCAACGAAACGCTCTACGATCGTTGCCGCCGACCGCTAGCCTGTTGCACATCTCCCCAATGAACCTCGTCACCCGGTCTCAGAATGATCCAAGGGGGAAGAAGCGATGGCCGGCTGTGGCTCCAAGCCCCGATTGCAAGAAATCCTCGTCAA
Organism: uncultured Acidobacteriaceae bacterium; assembly: GCA_964500065.1. Lineage (GTDB taxonomy): Bacteria > Acidobacteriota > Terriglobia > Acidiferrales > UBA7541 > CAZCNH01. The sequence continues at coordinate 11,496 of CAZCNH010000013.1, read as the reverse complement.
CAGATCGGCGAAGCGCCTGGTTGACGCGGCCACCCTACACGTTTTCCGCTTTGGGCCATTTCAGCGAGGCCACTACCGACAACGCGATGAACGCGGCGATAACGCCCAGGGAAATGCCGATGGGCACCTTGTACACATCGGTGAGCAACATTTTGCCGCCGACAAACACGAGAATGGCCGATAGCCCGTAGTGCAGGTGATGGAACAACTGCATGATCCCCGCGAGCGCAAAATACAAAGCACGCAAGCCGAGAATCGCGAACACGTTCGAGGTGTACACGATGTACGGATCCTTGGTGATGGCCAGAATCGCCGGAATCGAGTCCACCGCGAAGATGATGTCCGTCGTCTCCACCAGCAGCAGCGTAACGAACAGCGGCGTGGCCCACCAGCGTTTCTCCCTCTTGACGAAAAACTTCTGCCCTTCGTAGTTTTCCGTCACCGGCACCAGCCTGCGGAACAGCTTCAGCACCGGATTCTTTTCCGGATGAATCTCTTTGTCTTTCTGGAACCACATCTTGATTCCAGTGAGCAGCAGGAACACGCCGAAGACGTAAATCACCCAGTGGAACTTCTGGATCAGCACCACTCCCGCGGCGATGAAGATCGCGCGAAAAATCAGCGCGCCCAGGATGCCCCAGAACAGCACGCGGTGCTGATAGAGCGCGGGCACGCGAAAGTACGTGAACAGCAGCAGAAACACGAACACGTTATCCACGCTGAGCGATTTTTCGATCAAGTAGCCGGTGAAAAACTCCAGGCCCGCCTGCGGCCCGCGCGCAGTAAAGACCCAGGCATTGAAGGCCAGGGCCAGCGCGATCCACACCGCGCTCCAGGCGAGCGCTTCTTTCATTCGCACTTCGTGGGCCTGGCGGTGGAACACGCCCAGGTCCAGCGCCAGCATGGCCAGCACAAACACGTTGAACGTCACCCACGGTATCCAGCTTTCCGGCATTTCCGGCTCCTGTGTTGTCTGGGGAATGAACTATTTTTCTTCGACGCCCAATTCAAGACGCGTTTGAATCACGCGCAAAATCGAATCACGGGTCACCAGGCCGACTACGGAGTCGTCCTGCACCACCGGCATCTGGTTGATGTCGTGCTCCTGCATGCGTTCCAGGATGCTGAGCAGCGATTCCCCGGGCGCGGTCCAGTGAATCTGCTCGCGCGGCAGCATGGCGCCCTGGATCGGGGTATTGGACCATTCTTCGCGCGGGATTCCCTTCAGATTATGCGCGCTCACCAGGCCTACCAGCTTTCCGCCGCCGGTCACCAGATGGCAGCGGCGTCCCGTGCGCAGCAGTTCCTGCACGTAGTCCTCCACGGAAATATCGCGCGAAACACTGGGCAGTTCTTCGGTCATCACATCGGAAGCCCGCAAGCCGCGCAGGTAGTTCTGAACCGCGACCTGCGCGTAGCTTTCCTGCGCCGCGGTCAGCACAAACCACCCGATGAACGCGATCCACAGGCCGCCCAGGTTTCCGTTCAGGATGTTCCACGCGCCATAGAGAATCATGCCGTATGCGATCATCTGGCCGGATGCGGCAGCAACCCGCGTGGCCTTGGCGAAGTCCTTCGTCCCGCCCCACACCACAGCGCGCAGGATGCGCCCGCCGTCCAGCGGAAAGCCCGGAATCAGGTTGAAGGTCGCCAGCCAGAAATTCACGATCCACAGCCATCCGCCCAGAGCCCCCGGCAGCGTAGATTCAGGGAAGACCCGGGACAATCCGAAAAACACCGCCGCAAGAAAGTAGCTGGAAAGGGGTCCCGCTACCGCAATGTTGAATTCCTGCATGGGCTTTTCCGGCTCACGGCCCAGCCGCGCCAGCCCGCCAAACACAAATAGCGTGATGGATTGCACCGGAATCTTGTACCCCTGCGCCACCACGCTGTGCGCCAGCTCGTGGAAAATCACCGAGGCAAAAAACAGGCCGCTGGTCAGAGCGCCGGCCAGCCAGTGCTGCGCCACGTTCCATTGCGGATGCGCCCCCGCGTACTGCGTTGAGAGCGAAACGGTGATCAGCCCAAAGACAATGAACCAGCTTGGGTGCAGGTAGATCGGAATCCCGAAGAGTTTTCCGATGCGTAATCCCGGCGAGTCCTTCTTCTCGAGCGGCATGCTCTAATTATAAGCGGCTTTGCCCATTTCCTCGACGTAATGACTCGAGAACCCTACGCGGAACGGTGGCTCTGATACCGCTCCAGCGAACCCAGAAGTCCACAACGGCGTCCTATCCGAAGTCTGCCAACTCCATTTGAACGTAACTGCGGCTACACGCTGTGTCAACGCGAACACAAGCATGTCCAAACTAAGCTGTCTGTTATCTGTGAATTACGGTTGGCTGGCCGTATGCATCCCTCGTTGGCCTAGGTAGGAACGGCGGGAGGCGGGGCCATGCGGCGGCAAACAAAGGCAACAAACCTCACAGCAAAGATACAGTGGCTCCTGGCAGGGGCTCTGTTTCTTGCGGGACACCAACTGGCGCAGGCTCAAGCCACGCCGGTGCCCGTGACCACCAACCCTGAACCGCGCGTCTTTGGGTTTACCGCCGCGCGCAGAATCCTGATCAGTATTCCCGACCGCAAACTGGCCCTGATCGAAGACGGGCAAGTAGTGAAGGTCTACCGCATCGCGGTCGGCGCCCCTGGAACTCCGACACCGGAAGGCGAATTTCAGATCATCAACCGAATCACAGACCCCACCTGGTATGGCGGCAAGAAGCCTGTGCCTGCAGGACCGGACAATCCGCTGGGCACCCGCTGGATGGGACTGAACAAGAAGGGGTATGGCATCCACGGCACTAACGTACCGAGGAGCATCGGCAAGCGCGCCTCACACGGTTGCATTCGTATGGCGCAGGCAGACCTCGAAGAGTTGTTTGAAATCGTCCGCATCGGCGACGTGGTGGTTTTGGAAGGGCAGCGCACCGCGGAAGTGGCGGCCGTGTTCGGCGTGCCGCAAGTCCCGGCGGGTAAGACGGTGATCGCCGCGGCAACCGCGGGCCCCGTCGCGATGCCATAAGCATGGCTGGCACGAATTTCGCGCGGCAAGAATGCTCGCGCAGCGAAGGAGACCGAACATGGGCGCATTCCAAGGATTGATGACGCTGCTGGTTACGCTGCTGGCTTCATTCGGGGTGGGATTGTTCCTGCAATGGCTGACGCTGCATGCGCTGTTCCACGCGTTGCCGGGACGCCGCAGGGTAACCGTAGCGCAAGTGGCCGTGATGCGGACCCGGCGGATCTACTTGGCGCCGCCGGCGGCAAAAGGGGATTCTCGTCTCTGACGAGGCGGGCCGTAAGGAAAAGGAGGGGGCATGTTGTTCCTGAAGTATCTGTTCTACGCAAGTGGATACGGACTGCTGACGGCTGGGGGGCTGGTCGTCCTGTTCGATTTGTTTCAGTGGTGGTCGCAGCTGCAGACGACGATCGGCGTGCCGGAAACGGCGCGCACCAGAAGCGCGCCGCCGCGAGTGCCTTGGACGATTGTGGGCCAGTTGGCTGGCTCGGGTTTTATGCTGGTTCTGCTGGCATTGAGCATCGTTGTAGTGCCGAGCGGTATGGCCGGCGTCCGTGTGAGTCAGTTTTCGGGCACCCGTCCGGGCACGCTGAATCCCGGCGTGCATTTCGTGAAGCCGCTGTTGGAAACCGTGGCGCTATATGACACGCGCGACCACATCTTCGCCACCGGCACCGACGGCAGCAAGCCTGTTCCCGCCGGCAAAGAACAACCGACGGAAGAGGCGCTGCTCTATGTGCAATCCAAGGAAGGCTTGAGCATTGGACTCGGCGTGACCGTACGGTACTCCTTCGACAGCAAGAAGCTGGACTACATCCACGCCAGCCTGCCCCAGCCAGTGGAAAGGGAGCTGGTCCCGCCGATTGTGGCCAGCGTCTTCCGGCAGTTTGCTCCCCTGTACACGGTGCGAGAAATCTTCGCCACCAAGCGCGAGGAAGTGCGCTTGAAGGCTGCGCAAGCCATTGCTACCCGGCTCGAATCCGACGCGGTGATAGTGAAAGAAGTGATGTTGCGCGATATTGATTTGCCCGCTGAATACGCCAAGGGCCTGGAAGGGTTGCTGCTCAAGGAGCAGGAAAATGCCCGGCTCGACTACGAAATCGAAATCAAGCAGAAGCAGGTGCGCACCGCCGAACTGGAAGCCGAGGCGCAGAAGACCCGCGACCTGAAGCGCGCCGAAGCGGAAGCTGGCGTCCGCGTGCTGCAAGCCAAAGGAGAAGCCGACGCCATGCAGCACACCCTGCCACTCAAGCAGAAGCAAATCGAGCAATCGCGCTTGGAAGCGCAAGCCCGCAAAGAAGCGACCTTGAAGAATGCCGAAGCGGCCGCTGAAGCCAAAGTGATTGACAGCAAGGCCGAACTCGAACGCCGCAAGTATTTGGCCGAAGCCGACGCTAACCGGATTCGCGTGACCGCCACCGCTGACGCCGAGCGCATGAAGCTGGAAGCGCTGGTGCTCAAGCAGAATCCGCTGCTGATCCAGAAAATCATCGCCGAGCGCCTGTCTGACAAGCTGCAAATCATGATGGTGCCCGGCGATGCGAAGAATTTCTTCCTCAACGACGTTTTGCGAAGCGCCATGACCGTGGTGGCCGATGAGCCGAAAGATGTTAGTCCCGTGCGACCGCCGCAGTAAGGAGGGCCGCTTCTGATTTTCCCTTGCCCTGCGGAGCACACCCTCCCCAGGTCCCTGAAGCGCCTGTCGGGAAGCCGAGGGCCCGACCCGGAGCCGACCCGGCAGGCCACAGGAATGCAGCCGGAGCAGCGGGCCCGCCGCCCTGCGCTCCGGCTGCCGCTTTTCGGTCTCCTTCATGAATAACCAACTCCCCGTGGATCTCTGGCTGGCTTCGTTCCGGTTCGATCCTTCGGCCGGTATGCTAGGATTCTTTCCGGCGCAATTGGTTTCGCGCCAACCCGACGTGACCCTGCGCTCCAAACTGCTGATCGTTCTGCTGGCGACGGTGATTCTTTCCACCGGCATGGTGGCCTGGACGGTATCGGGGCGCATCAGCACGCGCTTCGAGCAGCTCGAAACCCAGCGCAATAAAGCGCTGCTCTCGCAGTTCCAGGGCGAATTCACCACGCGCAAGGAGATTGTGGCGCGCACGGTGAAGGCGATTGCCGAGGCCGAAGCCACCGTGCGCATGGCCATTGATATGGCCGGGCAGAATCCCGACGTTTCCCTGTACGTGCACGACGCCAAAGGGCTTTCCCGCTCGCACCAGTTGGCGTTTGTGGAGTTTGCCGATGCCAGCGGTTCGGTTTTCTCCTCTTCGCACTGGCCCACGCGTTTTGGCACGCAAGCCCCCTGGGCCGATCCCGCGGTGGACTGGACCGCGGATGGCACCTTCCTGAAACGCGAAGAATTTCCCATCGAAAACCGCGACGGTTCTATTCAGCCGGATACCACGCGCAGCGAAGTCGTGCTGGCCGCAATTGCGCGCACCGGCGTCGGGGAAAGAAAGATCTTTGTAATCGGGGCGCAAACGCTCGATGACGAATTTCTGAAGCGCCTCGCGCTGCCTGAAGGCATGCGCGCGCTCTTCTACCGCAACTTGGAAGACAGGTTCAACCCCGCCCTGCTGGCCAGCCCGGCCGGCGCAGTGGACCAGCCGGAAAAACTGGCCCCGCTCATCGAGCAGGTGCGCCAGTCGCTCAAGGAAACTTCCGCCGTGGTGCAGTGGACTTCGCAGGCGGAAAGCGCGGAAACCTTTCACGCCATTCCCTTGATGGGCCGCGCGAATGAACTGCTGGGCATCCTGATCGTAGGTAGTTCGCGGCGCGAACTGGTGGAGATGCAATCGTTCATCCAGCGTATGGCTCTGCTGGCGGGCGCGCTGGGCGTGTTGGTGGCACTGGTCTTCAGTGGGTGGGCGGCGATGCGCGTTACCCAGCCGGTCGAGCGGCTGGCCGCCGCCGCCGGCCAAGTGGCCGCTGGCGATTGGGGCGCGCGTGTTTTCGTTGGCTCGAAAGACGAAATCGGCACGCTGGCCGCGGCCTTCAATCAAATGACCCAGCAGTTGCTCGAGCAGCGCGGCCGCCTGGTGCAGGCGGAACGCGTGGCCGCCTGGCGCGAACTGGCGCGGCGGCTGGCGCACGAGCTGAAGAATCCCCTTTACCCGCTGCAGATCACCATCGAAAATTTGCAGCGCGCGCGCCTGCAAAAACCGGAGCAGTTCGATGAAGTGTTCCGCGAATCCACGCACACCTTGCTTGCCGAACTCGATAATCTGAAGACCATCGTCGGGCGCTTTAGCGATTTCGCTCGCATGCCTGCCCCGCAACTCACGCCGGTTCAGGTGAACGACCTGATCCTGAACGCGATGAAGCTGTTCGAAAGCCAGTTCAGCGGCGCGGGGAGGCCGCAAATCGAAACGAATCTGTATCTGGAACCGGAACTGCCGGAAATTTCAGCCGACCGCGACTTGCTGCACCGCGCCCTGCAAAACTTGATCTTGAACGCGCTCGACGCCATGCCCGCCGGTGGCACGCTGACGCTGCGCACCAAAGTAACCGGCGCGGGAATCCGCATTGGAATCAGCGACACCGGCCAGGGTTTGACGCGCGAAGAATGCGAGCGCCTTTTCACCCCATACTATACGACCAAGCAGTACGGCACGGGATTGGGCCTCGCCATCGTGCAATCGGTGGTGAGCGATCACCACGGAAAAATCAGCGTCCAAAGCGAGGAAGGCGCCGGCACCACGTTCCTGATTGACCTGCCTGCGCGGCCGAAGGGCGTTGAAATCACAAGTGAACACAGATAAACACAGATGAATAAGCCGCGCAAAGCAAAAGCTGGGCTATGGTCCGGCGCGTCCTGGCTTTCGTTCTTCGTCTGTGCTTGCTAGTGTCCATCTGGGGTTCCAGAGGTTTTCAAAATGGCGCAACTGCTCATTATTGACGACGACGCGAATACGCTGGCCAGCGTGTCGCGAGCATTTCGCATGGCTGGGCACGAAGCGACCGTGTGTGATTCCGCCACGCGCGCTCTCGATCTGGTGAAAGAGCAGCGCTTCGATCTGATTTTTTCCGACGTGGTGATGCCCGGGAAAGACGGCCTGACACTGCTGGAAGATTTCCGCATGCAGGGACTGGCAACTCCTGTGGTGATGGTCAGCGGACAGGGCAATATCGAAATGGCGGTTCGCGCCACGCGGCTGGGCGCGGTTGATTTTCTCGAGAAGCCGCTTTCCACCGACAAGCTGCTGCTCACCGTGGCCAACGTGCTGAAGCTGACGCGACTCGAAGAAGAAAATAAGCAGCTTCGCCAGCGGCTCGGCAAGCACACCCTGGTTTGGTCTGGCGCCACGATGCAGAAGCTGATGTCGCAGATTGAGCGCGTGGCCGCCAGCGAAACCCGCGTTTGCATCCTGGGGGAAACCGGCACCGGCAAGGAACTGGTGGCGCGCACGCTGCACGCCAAAAGCAACCGCAGCGATGGTCCGTTCGTCACGCTGAATTGCGCCGCCGTTCCCGCCGAACTGATCGAGTCGGAATTGTTTGGCCATGAAAAAGGCGCGTTCACCGGCGCTGGCGCGCGACACGTGGGAAAATTCGAGCAAGCGGGCGGCGGCACCCTGTTTCTCGACGAAATCGGCGACATGCCGCTGGCTATGCAGGCCAAGCTGCTGCGCGTGCTCGAAGAAGGCGAAGTGGAACGCGTCGGCGGCGATAAACCGGTGAAAGTGGACGTGCGCGTGGTGGTGGCCACACACCGCAACCTGGAAGACCAGGTGAGGGCCGGTCAATTCCGCCAGGATTTGTTCCACCGCATTTATGTCTTTCCGTTGCCGCTGCCGCCACTGCGCGAACGCGCAGAAGATATCCCCGCGCTGGTGGAACATTTCGCGGCGCAAGTGACCGAGCAAAACGGCTGGCGCGGCAAAGCATTCGTTCCGGAAGCGATGGACGCGCTGCAACGGCACTCCTGGCCGGGCAACGTGCGCGAGTTGCGCAATGTGGTCGAGCGGCTCCTGCTGCTGGCGAGTGGAGACCGGGTGGATGCAGATACGGTTGCCTTGGCCTTGCCCGCCCGCGCCGCACAGGCCGCTGCCATAAGTCCCGCCGGCGCGGGCCGATCAGAAGACCGACCTCTGCAAGCGCGGGTTGAAGAATTTGAACGCTCTACGATCCTCGCCGAACTCGAGCGCCACAAGCACCACATGACCAACACCGCCCGCGCCCTCGGCCTCGAACGTTCCCACCTCTACAAAAAATGCCAGCAACTCGGCATTGACCTGCGCTCGTTGAAAAGCAAAGACTGACCCACTTTTTCCGGGAACCCCCTGACCTTTGCCGCAAAACCATCGTCCCAGTCTCATCTGCCGAGTCAGAGGTGTGTTCATGTGGGAAGACTTGAGACAGGATTTGCGCTACGGGTTCCGCATCATGTCCAAGAGTCCGGGGCTCGCCGCGATTTCGGTTCTTTCCCTGGCGCTGGGGATTGGCTCGACCACGGCCATTTTCGCCATCTTGGACGCCGTGCTGTTGCGCTCGCTGCCCGTGGTCCAACCCGAGCAACTGGTGGTAATGAACTGGACCTCGCCGGATTTTCGCGTCAGCGTCAGCGGCTACCGAATGCGCAACGACGTGACCAAGGAATCCTACAGCGCTTCCTTTTCCAAGCCGGTGTTCGACCGCTTACGAGGAGAAAACACCGCCCTTTCCCGCATCTTCGCTTTCTACAACCTGGGAAGCTGCAACTTTGTCGCCGACGATCTTCCCGAATCACTTCCCGCCCAGTTGGTCTCCGGCGAATATTTTTCCGGACTCGGTATGCGCCCCGTGGCCGGACGCCTGTTGGCACCCGAAGACGATCGTATCGGCGCTCCGCGGGCGCTGGTGGTTAGCGAACGTCTTTGGGAGAGGCGCTTTGGCGCACAAACCAGCGCCATTGGAAAGATGGTCACGCTCAACGGCCAATCCTTCACCATCGCCGGAGTGGCACCGCGCGGTTTCCACGGCACGGTTGATTACGCCGCTTCGCCTGATGTGTTTATTCCCATCGCCCACCAGTCCGTCGTCGAAGACCGGCCGCGCAAAGATAGCAACGATGAGACATGGTGGATGGGCGTGATGGGCCGCCTGCGACCAGGCGTGAGTATCGAACAGGCGCGCGCCGCGCTCGACGTGCAGTTCCGCCAGGCCATCGCCGACGTGACGGAAAAAATCGAGGCGCGCAATATCCCGCGGCTGAGATTGCTCCCGGGCGCGCAGGGACAGTTCGAGTTTCGCCGGCGCAACGCGCGCAGCCTCCAGGTTTTTCTGGGCGCGGCGGCCCTGGTGCTGCTGATTGCCTGCGCCAACGCAGCGAATCTGCTGATGGCCCGCGCGGAGTCCCGGCAACGTGAAGTGGCCGTGCGGCTGGCAATCGGCTCGAGCCGCGCTCGCCTGGTGCGCCAGTTGCTCACGGAAAGCGCGCTGGTGGCCGTTGCCGCGGGCCTGCTCGGCATGGTGCTGGCCGTGTGGTGCAAGGACCTGCTGCGCAACTGGATCCCACTTTCCAACGTGCCCGCAGAAATGGCTATGCCCGTGGATTGGCGAGTGGCCGGGTTTGCCCTGGCGGTGTGCGCCTTCACCACTCTGGTGTTTGGGCTTTTTCCCGCGCTGCAAACCGCGCGCGTGCAGGTGATTTCCGCCTTGCGCGACGGCACCCGGCAACAGACTGGGCGGCGCAGCCTGCTGAGCCGCAGCCTGGTGGCGGTGCAGGTCGGCCTTTCGGTCATCGTGCTGGTGGGCGCGGGCCTGTTCTTGCGCACGCTGGATGCGGTGGAACGGGTTCCGCTCGGATTCAATCCCCGCAACCTGGTCCTCTTTACCGTGAACGCGATGCGCGAAACCAAAGACCCTGAACGTGCTGCGCGCATGTACGACGATTTGCGGCAGCGACTGGAATTGGCGCCGGGTGTCGAATCGGTGGCTCTTTCCGACCGCGCGTTGCTGAGCGGCAACATGTCCAACACATTGATTCGCGTGGACGGCAGGGATTTCAGCGGAGATCTGCAATACGTGTTTGTGGTCCATGTCGGCGGGCGATATCAGGAAACCATGCAGATTCCGCTGCGCCTGGGCCGCGCCACAACTCCCGGCGACAATGAATCCAGCCGCCGCGTGGTGCTGGTGAATGAAAGCTTTGTGAAAGCCTACTTGCCAGGCGAGCAACCCGTGGGCCGGCAGGTGGAGATCGGCCGCGCATTGCGGGAAATCATCGGCGTGGTCAGTGATGCGAAGTATGCGAGACTGCGCGGCGCGGCGGTGCCGGTGGCGTATATCCCCTTTCGGCAGCGCTTGAGTTCGCTGCAGGCAGCCACGTTTGCTTTGCGCACCGGCGCCGACGCGAATTCCCTGGCCACGTCCATCCGGGATGCGGTACGCGCCGTTCATCCGAATCTGCCGGTGTATGCGATGCGCACCCAGCAGGAAACCATTGAGCGGGCCATGGAAGATGAGAGACGCTTTGCCTGGCTCTCCACTTTCTTTGGCGGCGTCGCCCTGGTGCTCGCCGTGATCGGCCTCTATGGCGTGATGAGTTACGCCGTAGCGCAACGCACCCGCGAAATCGGCGTGCGCATGGCGCTGGGCGCGCAACCGGCCAGCGTGCTCCGCATGGTGCTGCGGCAAGGCATGCGTGTCGCTACCGTGGGCTTGGTGCTGGGCTTGGCTGGCGCGCTCACGGCGCAGCGTTTGCTCACCACATGGCTTTACGGCGTGACCGGCACCGACCCGCTCACCTTCGCCCTGATCCCTGCCTTACTCCTTGCCGTTGCCCTGGGCGCTTGCCTGCTCCCTGCGCGCCGCGCCGCGCGGATTGATCCGCTCGTGGCGCTACGGTATGAATGACCGGGCTGGGGACTGTTGACAAGGCTCCCCGCCGCAGCGGTTTGCCGCGCTTCCTCTATTTTTTGATAAACTTCGCCACCACAGACCGGCCCGGAGGTGGCGCATGCCCGTACAACGTCGTGAGTTTTTGCAGCGCAGCGCGATTGGCGCCGCCCTGCTGGGCTTGCCCTTTGCAAAAGCCGAGGCGGCATTCGGCCACGATACTCCGGCCATGCCCAACAAATCCTTGCTTGAATCGGATCCCGACCGGTACTGGGCCGAATTGCGCGGCCAGTGGCTGCTGGCGGCAGACCGCGTGAATCTCAATTGTGGCTCGGTGGGTTGCTCGCCCCTGCCGGTGGTGCATGCGATGATTGACCACATTCTGGACGCGGAGACTTACCGCGAAGGGCCCTACCCATGGTTCGGCTATGAAGAAAACACCCGGCTGCGCGATTTGCGCGATGGGCTGGCCGCGTTCCTGCATTGCAATCGCGATGAACTGGCCATTGTCCGCAACGCCACCGAAGCCAACAACGTGGTGTGCAACGGGCTGGATTTGAAGCCGGGCGACGAAGTGTTGCTCACCGACCAGGAACACCCCGGCGGCCGCTGCTGCTACGAACAGAAGGCCGCGCGCTTCGGCATCAAGCTGA